>JAXKGN010000010.1:0-2403 GCA_036550355.1 Collinsella sp. | reverse complement strand
GGTGGCCATCGGCTCGGGCGACGACGCCCAGACCCTCCAGGACATCCTGGACGGCATCATGCCCGGCATGCTCGGCATGATCGCCTTCTGGCTGTACTACTGGCTGCTGTCCAAGAAGATCAACCCCATGGTGCTGATCGTGGCAACCATGGTCGTGGGCATCATCGGCGCGTTCTTCGGCGTGCTGGCGTAAGGGCCCGGCTGCATAGACTGTCATTGCAACCTGGTAAGGGGATGGAGCGGGCCTATGCCCTCCATCCCCTTACTTGTATAGAGGGAGTTCGTATGTTCGCGAAGGATCGCGAAGCAATGCGCCTGACGCCGGCAGAGGTCAGGCTGATTCTTATTGAGTCCCTGCAATGGTGCGCCAACAACGCGGTGTACTTTTTAGGGCTTATCGGCGCGGCGACGTATGATTTGTCTGGCACGGCCTTTTTGGTTGCTGCCATTACGCTCGTACGCAATCTTATGACGTCGGCGGGCAATATGGTGTCGGGCTCGGTCATCGACCGCTTTGGACCGCGCCGGACGTCGTTTGTGACGTGCGTGATTACGGCGGTGCTATCGCTTGGCGTGGGGTTGGCGCCGTTGTCTGTCCCCGGGCTTGTGTTTGCCGCGTGCGTCTTGGGGCTTGCGGGCGGCTTTATCAACACCTGTACGCATGCGTTTCCGGGATACCTGGAGTCGACCACCGAGGGCCGTACCCGCGTGAACGGTCTCATGGTGTTCTACAGCAATATCGCCTATACCGCTGGCCCGCTGCTCGGTGGTGCCATCGTGAGCTGTTTTGCCACGCAATCGGTCTATCTGCTCATGGCGGGCATGATGGGTGTGGCGGCCGTGCTCTCCTTGGGCTGTCACGAGTGTGTTGCTCCCGCAAAAGGGGAGAAGCCGAAGGGCGGCATTCTGGGCGGCATGGCCGAGGGCGCGCGACTTACGTTTCGCGACCACGACCTGCGCCTTATCTTTATCTCGGGCTTTCTGGGCTTCTTTGCGTTTGGCGCGTTCGATTCGCTGGAGTCGTTGTTCTATCGCGATGTGCTCAACGTGGATATCGTCTGGCTGGGCTGGCTGTCCTCGGTCGTGGGCCTCACTTCCTCGGTGGGCGCGTTCATCCTGACCAAGCTTTCTGCCCGCCATGTCAACCTGCGATTGCTGCTCGGCGCGCTCATGGCCGTGGGCATTGGGTCCATGGTGTACGTGGGCACCGATATGCTGGGGGTCGCGATTATCGGTCAGGCGATTAACGGTCTGGCCTGGGGATTCCTGGAACCGCTGCAGATGATCTTGATTCAGGAGCGCGCCGACATCAAATACCTGGGGCGCATTACCGGCTTTGTGCGTTTTGGCCTGATGAGCGCCGGCGTGCTGCCGTTGCTGGCGGCTCCATTTTTGGCGGAGGCTTTGGGCGTTCAGGCGGTGCTGTTTGGGGCATCGACCATTATTGCGCTGGTAGGAACGCTGTTCTTTGTCACACAAGGGAAGCGCCAGAGGTGTTAGCTATACATTCAATTCTAATTTAATACCACTCACCAGAGAATTTCGACCGTTCACCGAGGATTGGAACAGATTGATAAGTGGTATTAAAAACACGTTAGGTGTATGTCTATAATTGGTATCGAAAAGAAACGCGATGTATAGAGTTGCGTGCAGGACAGAAAGGAAAAGCCATGAAGGAAACCGAGAAGATCGAGATTATGCACTTTAGCCAGGAAGGCTACGTCGAGGACGGCAAGAACGTCTACGAGACCGGCAAGAAGATGACCGCGCTCGCCGACAAGGTCTCCGACGAGGGCTACGACGCCGTGTTCCTGATGGGCGTCGGCGGCACCTGGGACGAGCTCATGCAGCTCGAGTACCTCATGAACAAGTTCGGCGACCGCGACCTCGAGGTCTACCTGATCCACGCCGCCGAGTGGAACGTCATGGGCCACAAGCGCATGACCGAGAAGTCCGTCGTGCTCACCGCCTCCGAGTCCGGAACCACCCCCGAGGTCCTCGAGGCCGTCAAGAAGATGAAGGAAAAGGGCATTCGCGTCTATGCCATGACCAAGCCCGAGGGCCCCATCGGCCAGGCTGTCGGCGCCGAGAACTGCGTCAAGATGGCTTCCGATCACGGTAACGGCGGCTGCGAGATGGGCTACTACCTCGCCGACTGCTTCGGCCTGCGCCTGCTCAACCGCCGTGGCTGCTTCCCGCAGTTCGATAAGTTCATCGAGCAGACCAAGGACGTTTGGACCCACCTGGTCGACATCCGCAAGAGCTTCGAGCCGCGCGCCGAGGAGCTCGCCAAGAAGTACGCCCTGGCCCCCTACACCATGTTCATCGGCTCCGGCGCCCTGTGGGGCGAGACCATCCTGTTCTCGATGTGCATCCTCGAGGAGATGCAGTGGAAGCGCACCC
>JAXKGN010000009.1:0-91230 GCA_036550355.1 Collinsella sp. | reverse complement strand
GGCGGGCGCAGTTCTGGGGAGCTCGATGGATCATCTCGCTAGGTAAAAAAGATGGCTCGCGGTGGTATTGTTGCTGTGGGTTTAATTCGATATGAAAGGGTGACTTTGGTGTCCAAGATGGATTCTACGCTCTCCTATATTACTGACCAGTTGAAGACGCTTACCTCGATTGCCTCGCCTACGGGCTATACCCGTGCGGCGACTGATTATCTAATGGAAACGTTGCGCGATATGGGCTTTGGCCCCGAGCGTTCCAATAAGGGCAACGTGCTGGTTGAGCTTGGCGGCGAGGGTGAGCCGCTTGTGTTGGCGAGCCATGTCGATACCCTGGGCGCCATGGTGCGCTCCATTAAGGACAATGGTCGCCTGCGTCCCACGACGCTTGGTGGGCATCAGTGGTCTACGGCCGATGGCGAGAACTGCACCGTCTACACGCGTGACGGCAATGTGTACACGGGCGTGGTCCTCAATACCGAGCCTTCGGCGCATGTGGCCGATGAGCCGGTCAAGACCATCGAGAAGAACATGGAAATCCTGCTCGACGAGAATGTCGACAGCAAGGACGATGTGCTCGAGCTGGGTATTCAGACTGGCGACATCATCGCTATGGATCCGCGTACCACGGTGACGGAGAGTGGCTACATCAAGAGCCGTTTCCTTGACGACAAGCTGTCGGCGTCCATTTTGCTGGGCTTGGCCCGCGCCGTTGCTGACGGCGAGGTGACGCTTTCGCGCAAGGTGTCGCTGCTCTTTACCGTGTACGAGGAGGTCGGCCACGGCGGTGCCTTCGTGCCGGCCGACACGCGCGAGATGATCAGCGTTGACATGGGCTGCGTGGGCGACGACCTGGGCTGCACCGAGCGCATGGTGTCGATCTGCGCCAAGGATTCGGGTGGCCCCTACAACTACGATCTGGTGACCACGCTGTCCAATATCGCGCGCGAGCTCGAGCTTGATTACGCCATCGACGTGTACCCGCATTACGGTTCCGACGTCGAGGCCGCGCTTTCGGCCGGTTACGACATTCGCCATGGCCTGATCGGCCCCGGCGTGTACGCGAGCCACAACTACGAGCGCAGCCACATCGACGGCGTGCGCAACACCTACGAGCTCGTCCGCGCCTACGTGCAGCGCTAGGGGAGCAACTTGCGACTCAGTTGACCAATCGCTAAGGCCCGATTTCTCGGGCCTTTTTCGCTTTAGGACGTTTAGTATTATGATGTATGTAATCTATTAACTAAAGCGTAAATTACTTAACGAGGTAATACGGCATATGGATACATCTGAGTACTTAACTATGGGTGATGCCGCCCGCCTGTTGGGCGTTACGAAAGCCCGCATATCGCAACTTTCCGCATCGGGGACGCTTGTGTGCGATATTGTGGGCGGCCGGAAGATGGTCGAGTACAATTCTGCGATCGCCTATCAAAAGGTCCGCAAACGAGGACGCCGTCCTGCAGCCGATGTGGGGCGCAAGTTTACGCTGATGTCGGCCGACCATGAGGTCGCGCATGTCTCATTTGATACGATGCGCGAGTTTCCCTTCGAAATCGCGGAGGTCCTCGATGCGCAACGAATGCCGTTTGGCACGTGCTCGAGCTCTTCTCCAACGGTGAATAAGCGGGAGCTCAACGCGTGGTGGGGGCATCGATTGGTGCCCGATGTTCGCCCTGGGCTTATCTCGCGCTACCGCGAGCTGGGGATTGTCAACGGCGCTGAGGTGCCGGTTCAGTGCCTGGGTCTCTCGCTTTCGGATTGCTATTGGCTGCGACCGGCAGAATGCGATGAGCTCGAATGGCGAAACCTCAATTACTTCGAGAATGAATTTGAGCGGTCGACGCCCGAGGGGCGTTCGGGTTGGCTGGAGGGCATCGGTCTTAAAAATCCCGACAACACATCCGAGGGCGAGCTTCCTAAATCGTGGATGATTCGCAACGGCGCTCGCGTTCTGGTCAAGGGATGCGGCGTGGACGACCAACGGCCCTTTAACGAGGCGGTTGCAACGGCTCTGCATCGCCGCTTGCTTTCCAAGGGGGAGTTTGTTCCTTACGCGGTTGAGCGCATGTTCAATGGCCCCGTGTGCCTGTGCGAGGATTTTCTTGACGGCCGCGAGGAATATGTTCCGGCTGTTTACGTTAAGAACGCCCTTGGAGGCCAGCGAGGAAGCTCGACGTACGACCGGTACTGCCGATTCCTTGGTAAGCATGGAGCAGACGAGACTGCTGTGAGAAGGTCTATGTCGCAGATGGTCGTTTGCGATGCCCTTTTGGCCAACAGCGATCGCCATTGGCGAAACTTCGGCATCATCCGCAATGTCGACACCCTGGAGATAAAACCTGCTCCGCTGTTCGATAGCGGCAACTGCCTGTGGTACAGCGTACCGACTGCCGTGCTCGCAGCTGGGGAGTTCGGGTTTGCTGCTAAGCCGTTTGGGCCCGACCCTTCCGTCCAGCTGGCGCTTGCGGACTCGCTCGATTGGTTCGACTCATCGCGGCTCAACGGATTTGTTGATGAGGCGATTGAGATTCTTTCGCAGAGCAAGTGGGCCACGGCGGAGGGTCGGCTCGAGTCCATTCGCCGCGGCCTCGAGCGTCGCGTAATCGAGGTTAGTGCCGCTGTTGAGGTACTTCGACACGTGCGGCGATAAACCCGTGGCTACTTAAGTGCGCCGGTCACGGTACCGCCGCCGAGGACGATGTCGCCGCGGTAGATTACAACGGCTTGGCCGGGGGCGATGGCTCGTTGTGGCTCGTCAAAGGTCAGCAGCATTTGTCCGTTGGCGTCACGCGTAAGGGTTGCTGCCTGGTCCTTTTGACGGTAGCGGTACTTGGCGCCCACGCGAATGCCGCCGGACGTGAGCTCTGCCTCCATGTGGTCGGCAGGGGCACTCCAGATCCAGTCATTGGCCGTGAGCGCTGTGGCCGTCAGGTCCTCGGCCTCGCCCAGATGCACAATGTTGTTGGCGGCATCGACGCCCGTTACGTACACGGGGTGCGCCATCGCGACGCCCAAGCCTTTGCGCTGGCCGATGGTATAGCGCAGCGCGCCGTTATGGCGTCCGACCACGCTGCCGTCGCGCCATACAATATCGCCCGGCTCGGCGGCATGTCCGCAGCGGCGCTCGATATAGCCCGCGTAGTCGCCGTCCGCGATAAAGCAGATATCCTCGCTCTCGGCCTTCTTGGCGTTGATGAAGCCCCGCTCGGCGGCAATGCGGCGCACGTCGCGCTCTTTGTCCAGCCCAGCCAGCGGAAAGATCGTGCGCGCCAGGCGCTCCTGCGTGAGCGAATACAAAAAGTAGCTCTGGTCCTTCTTGGGATCTTCGCCGCGATGTAGCTGCCAGGTGCCGTCGGGCGCCTGGCTCGTCTTTGCGTAGTGGCCCGTGGCGATGTAGTCGCAGCCCATATCGAGCGCCGCATCGAGCAGCGCGCCAAACTTAATATGGCGGTTGCAGATAATGCACGGATTGGGCGTCAACCCCTCCTGATAGGCAGTCACGAAGCGCTCGATAACGCTGCGGTCGAAGGTCTGCTGCAGGTCGAGCACGTGGTGGGGTATCCCCAGCCGCTCGGCGACGGCCTTTGCATCGGCGATGTCGCGGTCGACCTTACTCATGCTCGTGACGGGATCGGGCGCGGGGCAAGTGAGTCGCATAGTGGCGCCGACACATTCGTAACCCTGGCGCTTGAGCAGATATGCAGTCACGCTGGAATCGACGCCGCCACTCATGGCGACGAGCACGCGCTTGTTGTGCATGGGGAGGTTCTCCTTGGTGGCATGTGGCCAAAAAAGAAAAGCGGCGCGGGAGGCTGGTTCCGCGCCGCAGACATTGTAGCAAGTTCGGACGACTCGTGGAGCGCCCTGATGGGATGGGCTTAGACTGCCGGGAGAGAGGAGACCGATTCGTCCTGGGCTCAACCTATGGGCGAGGCCCTAGTCCTGGAAGAGTGCCGTGGACAGGTAGCGCTCACCGGTATCGGCGAGCAGCGCCACGATGGTCTTGCCTTCGTTCTCGGGGCGCTTGGCCAGCTGTAGCGCGGCCCACACGGCGGCGCCGGACGAAATGCCCACGAGCACGCCCTCCTTGTGGCCCACGGCGCGGCCGGTGGCAAAGGCGTCGTCGTTCTCGACGGGGATGATCTCGTCGTAGATCTGGGTGTCGAGGACGTCGGGCACAAAGCCGGCACCGATACCCTGAATTTTGTGCGCGCCGGCCTGGCCCTTGGAGAGCACCGGGGAGGTGGCGGGCTCGACGGCGACAACCTTAATGTCGGGGTTCTGCTCCTTGAGGAACTCGCCCACGCCGGTCACGGTACCGCCGGTGCCGACGCCGGCGACGAAGATGTCGACCTTGCCGTCGGTGTCATCCCAGATCTCGGGGCCGGTCGTGGCCTTGTGGATGGCGGGGTTGGCGGGGTTTACAAACTGGCCGGCGATAATGCTGTTGGGCGTCTCCTTTTGCAGCTCCTCGGCCTTGGCGATGGCGCCCTTCATGCCCTTGGATCCGTCGGTGAGCACGAGCTGTGCGCCGTATGCCTGCATAAGCTTGCGGCGCTCGACGGACATGGTCTCGGGCATGGTGATGATCACCTTGTAGCCGCGAGCCGCCGCCACCGAGGCGATGCCGACGCCGGTATTGCCGCTCGTGGGCTCGATGATGGTGTAGTCGCCGCCGCGCACGAGCTTGCCGGCCTTCTCGGCCTCGTCGATCATGTTCTTGGCGACGCGGTCTTTGACGGACCCGGCGGGGTTGAAGTATTCCAGCTTGACGAGCACGCGGGCCTTGAGGTCCTCATCGGCCTCAAAGTGAGTGAGCTTCAGAAGCGGGGTGTGGCCGATAAGCTGATCGATGGACGTATAAACATTGCTCATGGTGAACCTCCAAAGTGTTCAAATGGCTGGATACCGTGTGGGTTCACGGTGTGTGTAGCAGCAAACCCACAAACTTTATGGGTTGTTCTTTTTGCTGTTGGCAAGCATAGTAGACAGTAAAGCCTAGTAACGCAATAGGAAATAGAAGATTATTGCGAGTCGATTAACCAGCTTGACGGGAATAGGTATTTTCAAAACCAATTTTTCGGCTAGAATTTCTACGAATTAAAAGACCGAAAGGCAGCAATATATATGTTGGTTTCCACAAAGGGCAGATATGCCCTGCGCGTTATGGTCGACCTGGCCGAGCACCAGGCGGCAGGCCGCATTCCCCTCAAAGAGATCGCCGCGCGTCAGGGGATTTCTGAGAAATATCTGGAGAACATTTTGGCTACGCTCGTCCGCGCCAATATGCTCTCGGGCATGCGCGGCAAGGGCGGCGGCTACGTGCTCACGCGCCCGCCCGAGCAGTACACGGTGGGCGAGATCTTGCGCCTGACCGAAGGCAGCCTGGCACCGGTCGCATGCCTGGACGGCGACTGCAAGGGCTGTTCGCGTTCGGATGAGTGCCCCACGCTCGACGTGTGGAAGAACCTGGACAAGCTCATCAACGACTATCTCGACGGCGTGACGCTCGATGCGCTCGTCGCCCCCAACGAGGGCTACGACTACGTCATCTAGCCCCACCTGCCATTAGGGGACGGGGTTGAAATGGTAGATTTTCTTGCCCTCTGAGGTTTGGCAAATGACAAGGCCGTCCATCGTTGTGATGGGCGGCCTTCTTTAGGTGTGTTGTGGCGGTCCGAATCCGGTCGCTTTAGTTCCTGGCGACGCTGTCGAGAATGCTGCGCATGATGGATACCAGGATACTGCCCATAAAGGCCGATCCAAAGCCGGCAATGGAGATACCCGCGCCCAGCAGATTGACCGACAGGTAGCTGGCCAGCTCGAGCATAAAGCTGTTGACCACAAGCTGAAAAATACCAAGCGTGATAATAGTGAGCGGCAGCGAGATGACCGTCAGGAACGGCTTGACGAGCGAGTCGACTATGTTGAGGAACAGTCCCACGAAGGCAAAACACACCCAGGCGTCGGCCATGCCGAAGGGCTGAATGCCGGGGACGAGAAACGTTGCGATCGCGATGGCGATCGAGGTCAAAAGCCAGTTGAGCAAAAAGCGCATGGTGGAGATCCTTTCTTGCGCAAGACGTGGCAAAGAGGCGTGAGGGGCGCACACCTTTGCAACTCGGATAGATGCACGGACACGGCCTTGTTTGGGCACCCATTGTTCCAGATATTCGTGGAGCTTGCGTGCGCAGTCGGTTTCAAAACGGCGTTCGTCCTAAAAAACGTGCCGCTGGCAGAGAGTCTTGTCGCTTTAGTTTGGTGGTGTGCTAAACTGCTACGGGCAAAAGCCACAGGCGTTGCCCTATTGCATATTACGGGTGAACGATGCCCGATGTCAGTATCAACTTCGATGCCTTTTGGCGGGTTTGGCGGTGATCGATGAATATCGAGAACATGTTTGACAAGCCTGATGTCAAGCAGCTGGTCCACGCATTTAGCCTTTTGGACGACGAGAAAGATATCCAAGCGTTTTTGACCGATATCTGCACGCCGCGTGAGATTTGCGATCTATCGCAGCGTCTGCAGGTCGCGCGTTACCTGGACGAGGGCGAGCCCTATGTCGAGGTTCAGGCGCGTACCGGCGCTTCGTCCACCACGGTGAGCCGTGTATCCAAGGCGCTCAACGGCGAGTACGGTGGCTACCGCAAGATCCTCATTAAACTGGAGGATGGCGAGTAGGCCAGCGACAACATTGAATTACGAAGAGCCGTCCCTCCGGGGGCGGTTTTTTGATCCCCTGGGGACGGAGGAAAACGGATCACCGGGTTAGACTGACCCCCTCGATGATCCGTTTTCCTCCGTCCCCAGGGGATCAAATCTGTTGGCGTGGGGCAAATCTGTCCGCTTGGGCGGGTAGGATGGATACATTGATTATTGCGAACAGTTTGAGCGGAGGACCATGCCTGTTCGAATCTATACCACCAATGCCGGCACGGATTTGAGCGATGCCGAGTCGGCGTTGCTTGCCGACCTTATTGCCCGCCACGGGCGTGCCGTGCTGCTGGCGCCAACGTTTGCCGAGCTCGACCTGTGCCGTCATGATGCGGCGGAAGCCGGGATTTCGCTGGGTATCGACTACAAGACGCCTACATCGTGGCTTCGCTCGCTTTGGGAGCTTTTGGGCGACGGGCGCGGTTTCGTCGACAACCTGCAGCGCCAGATGCTGTTTTCGGACATGGTCACGCGCCTCGATGATGCCGACCTGCAGCCGCTTTCGCGCAGCCAGGGCACGGTGCGCATGCTCGCGCGTATGGCCCGCGATGTACTGCCGGGTGTGGCGGGGACGACGGCCGAGCGATGCCGTGGCAACAATTGCCAGCCTGAGCCAAAAAGCGATGCCGAGGCTCGCGTGTTCGAGCTTTTGCGTGCCTACGCGGGCGGTTTGGACCGTCGAGATATGGTCGAGCCCTGCGAGGCAGCTGACATTATGGCCGGTGTCCTGGCCGATAACCTGCCGGCGTGCACCCGCGCCGTATGCGTACGTGGTGTCACGTCGTTTACCTACGGACTGCTCGAGCTGCTGTCTGCCGTGGCGAACAATGGGGGAGAGGTCGTCGTGCTGCTTGCCCACGAGCAGGCGGCTATGCGCGATGAGCTTGCCACGGCATTTGATGCCCGCGGTGTGCTGTTTGAGGTCGGGCCGCTGGGGGAGGGTGTCGGCGCGTCTGATGCCGCTTGCGGGACCGCCGCTCAGCCTGCCTTTATTGAGGTCGCCGGGCCCCATGCCCGTGCTCATGTCTATGCGGACGCCATCGATAAGTTGGTGAAAGTGCACAAGGAGTCCAAGGCCGATAAAGCTACTGCAACGCCCGCCGACCCCGTGCGCGTGCTCGTTGTTTCTGCCCGGGCACCCCAGCTGTTCGGTGAGCTCGCCTCTCGTCTGGCGGCTCGTCATATCGCCGCCGAGACAGCTGAGTTCACGGCGTTTTCCCAATCCATTGCGGGCAGGCAGTTTGCGGCGCTTTCCGGTCTGATCGAGCGTATGAAGGCCGCCGATGAGGGCATGGCGTCAAAGACCGAGTGGTGGCCCGCGCCGGAGCTTACCGACTGGATCTACAGTCCGCTTTCGGGCGCTGATGCCGTCAATGCCCGTACCTTCGATAAGAATATGCGTCTCTCGCGCAGCAAGACTACCGCGGGCGTTAAGAGCCTGCTGCAGAGTGTCCAAGGCCAGGTGAGGGGCGCGCGCAAGGCGGCGAGCGACGATAACTGGTTTAAGAACGTACCGTGTGTGGTCTCGGACGTGTTCCAGGCTCTGTGGCGTGACAAGCCCGTGACGGCGCTCAAGGCCATGCTTGCCGTTGCCGAGGCGTTGCCCGATCGCGCCCTTGGAGGCCTTGACGGTCAGGCTCGTCGCCAGGCGGAGGTGGCCTTGCTGCGCCACGCCATCGACATCCTTATGAATGGCGCCCGCGTGCTCGACGTGTCGCAGGCCGCGACCGTGCCCGTGCTCGATGGCATTCGCACCAAGGTGGACAAGCGTAGCACCGCCTACGATTACGAGACCTACGAGGTTGACCGTGCGCCACGTGCTCAGGTTCGTTTTGCTTCGCTTGCCGATGCGGCAGCTCTGCGCCCCGGCAGCTACGATGCCGTACTGTTTGCCGATGTCGATCTGGACAGCTATCCGCTCTCGCACGAGGAGGGGCCGCTGGCCACGCTGACGGCGAGCCTTGGTCGCGAGGGCGTGACGCTTGAGCCCGCGGCCTTGCTGCGCGCGCGCTTTGGCCACGCGATGCAGGCGTCACGCGGCCCGGTTACGCTCGCCCGTGTGACCCACGATCGCCAGGCGCGCGAGTGCTATCCGGCTGCCGTGTGGACCGAGTTGCGGGCGCATGCCGAGGCTGACGGCGCTAAGATCGCTGACGACGCTAAGACCGCTGGTGACGCTAAAGCCGCTGGCGCCGACAAGGCGAAGTGCGTGGGTGAGGGTGATATCGTAAGGGACTTCGATCCCGCGGCAGGCGAAGGTCTCAAGCGCGAGCGCGTGACCTGTGAAGCCCCTCAGCATCTGAGTGCCGAGGCCGTGCCGTATTTGGTCCTGCGTCGTCGCGATGGCGAGGGCGAGGACGCGCCGCTCGTGCCGCGCCTGACGTCCGCCTCGCAGATCGAGGCCTATTCCACCTGCCCGCTGTGCTGGTTCGTCTCGTATCGCGTCAAACCTCAGTCCATCGATGCGGGCTTTGACAACATGGAGAAGGGCAACTTTGTCCATGACGTGCTGGAGCACTTGCATGCACGTCTTCCGCAGGAGGGCATGGAGCGCGTGACGCCCATGAATCTGCCGCGCGCGAAGGAGCTGCTGCACGAGGTCTTTGCCGAGACCCTGGCCGAGCACGCCGGCAAGCGCGGTACCGAGGGCCCGCTGGTGCCGCTCTCTCCAGTGGAGGAGCGCCAGGCGGCCGAGATCTTGCCGCAACTGGAGGGCGTGCTCGCCTACGAGTCCGAGGCGCTCGCGCCCTTCGCGCCGCGCTACCTGGAGTTTGCGTTCAACGAGCTCCAGGTCGAGTATGCCGGCTGGCCGCTCGGCGGGCGCATCGACCGCGTGGATGTGGACGCCGAGAACCGCGCTGTGGTGATTGACTACAAGCATCGTTCGGGTGTCGAGGAGTTTAAGCTCGCCGACCCCACGGTGCGCGACGAGGAGTCGGGCGAGGCCCCCATCGACGATCCGCGCTGGCTGCCGCCCCATACCCAGACACTCATCTACGCGCAGGCCATGCGCCGGGCGCTGGGTCTAGATGCCCGTGCGGCGCTCTATTTTTCGACCAAGGGCGGCAAGCCCGCACTGCGTGGTGCCGCAAGTGCCGAGTTGCTCGAGGAAGAGCGCGGCGACGGCCGCATTCCGGGCCTCAAGAAGGGCTTTCCGGGCGAGGGCGGCAACATGGACTTCGATGCGCTGCTCGACCGCGTGGAGACCGGCATTGCCGAGCGCCTGCGCGAGCTCGAGGCGGGCAACGTTGCCGCTGTCGACCCAACGTCGGCTCAGGCCGCGCATGCGCGCTGCTCGTATAACCACGAAGGAACGTTTGTAAGGAGGGACGTGTAGACCATGGATCTTTCGACCTTGATGCCGCAACAGCTGCAAGTCGTCAAAACGCTCGACCGCCCGCTGTTTGTCTCGGCGGGTGCCGGCTCGGGCAAGACCTTTACCCTCACGCGCCGCATCGTCTATGCGCTCTCGCCCGAATCCGGTCCGTTTGTCGAGCATCTGGACCAGGTGCTCGCCATTACCTTTACCAAAGACGCCGCGGCCGAGATTCGCGACCGCGTGCGCTGTGCGCTTATCGAAGAGGGCATGGACGAGGAGGCCCTGACGGTCGACGACGCTTGGATCTCGACCATCCACGGCATGTGCTCGCGTATCCTGCGCGCGCACGCGCTGGAGCTGGGCATCGATCCTGAGTTCACGGTGCTCACCGATACCGATGAGCTTATGGATCAGGCTGTCGAGCATGTGCTGGGGCGCGCGACGGCGCCCGATGCCGCGCCCGAGCTTGCCGCCTCGCTTAAGGCCCTCTACGCTTGGTATCCCATGGCGGGCGAGGGCGGGCCGTTTGGCGCCGGTACCACCATCAAAGGCCTGGTGCGCGACCTGTTGGAGCTATCGAGCCAGCTGCCGGGCGGCATGGACGATGTGTGCGTGGCGCGCGGCCAGGCCGACACCTCGGCGCTTGCCGATGCCTATCGTGCGGCGCTGGGCGCAAGCAAGGCCACGACCGAGAAAGCGCAGGCGGCACTCGACGCCATCGACGCGTTTGAGGCGAGCGGCAAAACCATGGAGGATGCGGCGCGACTCATGATGTCGTGCAGCATGCCGCGCGCGAGCAAGGCGTTTCCTAAGGAGCAGGTGGAGCTACTCAAGGCCGAGGCGGCTGATGCGTTTATCAATATCGTGCTTGCCTGCGGCGGCCCGGCGCTCGATGCGCTGGTGGGGCTTGCCCGTGCCGTAGAGGCGGAGTACCGTGCGCTCAAGGCCGACCAGTCCGCGCTCGATAACAATGACCTGCTGCGCATGGCGTACGAGGCGCTGCGCGACTACCCGGCTATTCGAGCTGCCTATGAGGGCCGCTTTAAGATGGTCATGATCGACGAGTTCCAAGATACCGACCAGATGCAGGTCGATCTGATTCGCTATTTGACGGGTGCGGGCGAGCGCGCGCTGTGCACGGTGGGCGATGCGCAGCAGTCGATCTATCGCTTCCGTGGTGCCGAGGTCGAGGTGTTTCGCCGCCAGGAGCGCAAGGTGGGTTCGACGACGGCGTCCGAGACGGTCACCACGTCCGATGCTCCCGCCGGCGAGCTCGTCAAACTCGTGCGCAACTTCCGCAGCCACGACGAGGTGCTGCGCTATGTGGCGCGCGTCTTTGACGGCGACACCGGTGGTTTGATGCAGGGGTTCTTGGATCTTGAACCGAGCGACAAACGCAAGGACATGCTCAAGGCAAAGGCTTCGCGCCGCCAGGCGCTGTTCGTTGCCGGCGGCAGTATGCAGGAGCGCACGCAGGCCAAGGCCCGTGCGATCGCCGAGCGATTCCATGCGCTTGCCGATGCCGGCCAGCCCCAGGGCGGCATGGTGCTGCTGCTGGGTCGCATGACCAATGCCGACGTCTACGCGCAGGCCTTCCGCGACCAAGGACTCGACTGCGTCATCGCAGGCGGCTCGGTCTTTGCCCAGGCGGCCGAGGTGCAGACGGTGCGTGCCCTGGTCTGCGCGCTCGCCAATCCGGCCGATACGGCCCAAGGCCTTATGCCGTTGCTGGCCTCGCCGATGCTTGCACTCGGCGCCCAGGAGTTCCTGGCGCTGGCGACCAAGCTCGACGAGCAGACGGGCGAGACGTCGCGCCGCAATATCGATGTGGGCATCATGAGCGATTCCGATGTGCCGGGTTTGCAGAACCTGCCGCTCGTAACGCGCGCCCGCGAGGTGCTGCGCTACGCACTGCGTCGCGTGGGGCGTGATTCGTTCGCTGCCATCGCGCGCGACGTGGTCAACGCCTCCGGCTGGTTCGTGCGTCTGGCGCAGCGCGGCCCCGAGGGCAAGGCCATTGCCGCCAACGTGCTCAAGGCGCTCGACGCCGTGGCCGAGGCAGAGGCCGAGCTCGGCAATTCTCCGCGCTCCATCGCGCTCGCCTTCGACCGCTTCTTGGCGGGCAAGGAGGCCCCGGGCGCCCTCAACGAGGAGGGCGACGGCGCGGTGCGCATCATGACCGTGCATGCGTCCAAGGGCCTGGAGTATCCGGTCGTGGCGGTTGCCGAGTGTTTTGGCGTGCGCAAATCGTCCGGTGCGGCACAGATGGGTCGCGTCGAGGGCGGAGCGCAAGTCGTGGCGCTGCCGGCGCGCTTCGATGGCGTTAAGCTTGCCGACGGAACCTTCGTGAAGGGCGATGACGTCAAAAAGCAGTTTGAACACGCGTTTAAGGGCAAGGGTACGTCGCTGTGGCTGCCGCCGGAGCTCATGGAGGACGTCTGTGCGACGGGTTCTCCCGCCGAGGCATTTGCTCGCCTGCGCAACGACGACCTGCAGCTTTCGCTCGAGGAGCGGGCCCGCTTGCTCTATGTTGCCATGACGCGAGCGGGCGAGCTGGTGATCTTGGCGATGGATGCCGGTGTGAGCCGCGGCAAGGTGATGGCGCCGACCTTCGATGTCGAGACGGATCTGACCTACGACGTGCTGCGCCGCATCCTGCCGACCGATAGTCTGGACATGCCGCAGCTCGATAGCGACCGTCTGGTGTTCGACAACTCCCAGCCGGGCGACTACGAGCTCATCTCGCTGGCGGACTTTACGTTTGGTGAGCAGGCGTTTGAGGCTAACGCTTCGCTGGATGCCGAGGGCAGGCTCGTTCGCGGCGATGTCGATGTCGCTGATAATGCTGCGCGCTCAACTGTGCCCGGTCCTGCCGACCCCAAGCCCGATGCGTTTGAGCTCGTGTATCCCCAGGCAGTGGGCGTGCGCATGGGCATCTGTCCGTTCCCGGTGCGTGACTCGTATAGCTACTCGTCAATTGCCGTGGCGCTGCATGCCGAGTCCGAGGACCGTGCCGCCGAGGCGCTTGTTCCCATGGACGAGTCCGGCGATGATGCGGAGTCGGATGGCTCGGAGATGGCCGATGCGGACGTGGCTGCTGTCGAGCCCGCCGGCAACCCCATGGCGCTGGGCTCGGCCTTCCACGCCGCTTGCCAGTGGCTCATCGAGATGGGTGCCGATGCGCTGCCCGTTGAGCGTGCCGACGCCCTGGCTCGCTTGTGGCGCCTGACGCCGGAACAGCGCGAGCGCTTCGATGTCGCTCTGGATCGCTGGCTCAAGTCGTCGGTTCGTGCCGAGCTGCTCGCGTGGCCGTGCATCCGTGCCGAGGTGCCGTTCTTCTCGCTGGGCTGCGAGGACGAGGATATCGCCCGCTACGGCGCCTATGCCGAGGGCGCCATCGATGCCTTGGCAACCGACCCGGCGGATCCGTCGCGCGCACTGGTCATCGACTACAAGACGGGCGGCACGCCGGATGAGACGCCGGAGCAGCTGCTCGAGAAACACGCCTTGCAGGCGCGCGTTTACGCCGACGTTCTGCACAAGGCGGGCTTTGAGGTCGTGACCGTCAAGTTCGTTCGCGTGGAGCGGGCGAATCCAACCATCTTCGTCAATCCCGCCGAACCTCAAGTGGTCACCTACAACCTCTAGTCCTCAGATAACTTGCGGTGGAATACGGACTGTTTTGGTCAAAAAAGCCGCCAAACAGTCCGCATTTCACCGCAACTGCAAGAGGAGCCGTGTGGGTTTGGGCTAGGTTCGGGTGCCGTCCGCTCTGTGCGGTAGAATCGTAACCCTAAGATCACGAACCCGCATCGGAGCTCATTACATGGCATTCGTCCATCTGCACAATCACACTGTTTTCTCCATGCTCGACGGCGCAACCCGTATCCAGGATATGGTCAACCGTGCCGTTGAGCTGGGCATGCCCGCCGTCGCCATTACCGACCACGGCTACATGTATGGCGTGCCCGACCTGGCGCTGGCCTGCGACGCCGTTAACCACAACACGCCCGAGTACAAAACCTGGAGTCACGACAAGGCCTTCTTGGAAAAGGACCGCCGCGACGAGCTGGTGGAGCCCGATCCCGAGGAAAGCCCGCGCGAGCATGCCCAGTATGTGAAGGACATGGCCATGTGGGACGAGAAGGGCAACATCGACGAGCTCAAGCCGCCCCTGGTCATCAAACCCATCTTTGGCTGCGAGGTCTACTTTACGCCGGACGAGACGCTCGCCCGCGACCATAAGCCCGAGCTCTACCACATGATTCTTCTGGCCAAGGACCAGGAGGGCTACGTCAACCTGATGCAGACGGTCTCCGAGGCCGCTGTGCAGGGCTTTTACTACAAGCCGCGCGTGACGCTCGACAACCTGCGTCGCCATGCCAAGGGCATGATCTGCACGAGCGCCTGCATCGCGGGCATCATTCCCAAATACATCGACCGCGGTGACATGGAGGGCGCCATCAAGTGGGCCGAGACCTTCCGCGACACCTTCGACCCTGGCGACTTTTACATCGAGATCCAGGAACACGGCATTACCACCGACAACGGCCTGACCGACGAGCAGATGGACCGCACGCTCATCGACATTGCCAAACAGGTGGGTGTCAAGGTCATCGCCACCAACGACTTCCACTACCTGCGCCGCGAGGACGCGCCCGTACAGGACGTCATCATGTGCATCGGCATGAACGCCAAGGTCGACGACCCCAACCGCATGCGCATGACCGGCTCGGAGTTTTACATGAAGACCGAGGAGGAGATGCGGGCGATGTTCCCGTATTGCCCCGAGGCCTGCGACAACACGCTCGAGATCGCCGACAAGTGCTACGTGGAGCTGGACTGGGACTCCATCATCCTGCCGCGCTTCCCGTTGCTCGACCCCGGCGAGACGCACGAGAGCCAGTTCCGCCGCGAGTGCGAGAAGGGCCTGCGCCAACACTATGGCGATGACTGGGCCACACGCGAAATCGGTGGCGTCAACATCAAAGAGCGCTTTGAGTACGAATACAAGGTCATCTGCGACAAGGGCTTTGCTGCCTACTTCTTGATAGTTGCCGAGTACGTGCAATGGGCCAAGGACAACGGCATCGGCGTCGGCCCCGGCCGTGGCTCGGCCGCCGGCGCTATCGTCGCCTACGCCATGAACATCACCGCGTTCGACCCGCTCGAGAACGGCCTGATGTTCGAGAGGTTCCTGTCCCCGCAACGTACCGAGATGCCCGATATCGATATGGACTTCGACGATGAGCGGCGCCTCGAGGTCGTGGAGCACGTTCGCCAGCTCTACGGCCCCGAGAAGGTCACCCACGTTATCACCTACTCGACCATCAAGGCCAAGCAGGCCATCAACGATGCCGCGCGCGTTCTGGACTACCCGGTCTACATGGGCCAGCGCCTGTCCAAGATGGTCTCGAGCGACCCCAAGGTCAAGCTCAAGCAGGTACTCGAAAAACAACCCGGCAAAGAGGATCTGTTTAACCCCGACTTTGCCGAGGCCTATAAAAAGGACGACGACGCCCGCCGCATCATCGACACGGCGCTCTCGATTGAGGGCCTCACCCGTGGCGAGGGCGTGCACGCGTGCGCCGTTCTGATCTGCCGCGACCCCGTCAACGAGCATGTGCCCACCAAGCTCGATACCAAGGGCGGCGTTGAGATTACCCAGTACGAGGGCCATACCGTTGCCGACATGGGCCTGCTCAAGATGGACTTCTTGGGCCTGCGCACGCTGACGGTTATCTCCAAGGCTAAGGCAAACATCAAAAAGAATTTCGGCATCGACATCAAAGAGGAAGAGATTCCCTTTGACGACCCCGAGATCTTTAAGCTCATGGGCTCCGGTCACACCGCCGGCGTCTTCCAGGTCGAGTCCGCCGGCATGACGGCCACGATCAAGAACATGAAGCCCACCGAGTACAAGCACGTCGTGGCATTGATCGCTCTATACCGCCCGGGCCCGCTGGGCGCCGGCATGGTTTCGTCCTACATCAACCGTATGAACGGCAAGGAGCCGGCCGTCTCCTACGACGACCGCCTGGACGACATCCTGGGCGAAACCTACGGCACCATGGTCTACCAGGAGCAGGTTATGCTCATCTCCGTTGAGATGTGCGGCTTCTCCAAGGGCGAATCGGACTCGCGTATCCGTAAGCCCGTGGCTAAGAAAAAGATCAAGCTGCTCACGTCGACGGTGCTCCACTGGGAGGATGGCTCGGACGAGACCACCTACGACCACTGGATGAACGGCGCCATCAAGAATAACTACACGCGCGAGGTCGCCCAGAAGATTTGGGACGATGTTCTCGAGTTCGCATCTTACGCCTTTAACAAGTCGCACTCCGCCGGCTACGCCATCCTGGTTATGCAGACGGCATGGCTTAAGGCGCACTATCCGCACGAGTACATGGCGGCCGTTCTGACGTCCTACACGGGCAAGACCGACAAGATCGTTCACTACGTCTCGGCGTGCCGTCACGACGGCATCCCCGTGCTGTCGCCAGATGTTAACGAGTCCGGTACCGAGTTCACGGCTACCAAGGAAGGCGTGCGCTTTGGTTTGGCCGGCATTCGCGGCGTGGGCACCGGCGTGGCGCAGGCGATTATCGCCGAGCGCGAGGCGGGCGGCCCGTTTAAGACACTGCACGACTTTGTCGAGCGCGTGGACTCGAGCCAGGCCAACCGTCGCGTGATCGAATCGCTCATCAAGGCAGGTGCTTTCGACTCCACGGGGTATCCGCGTCGCCAGATGATGCACTTCGTGGACAAGAACAACCCCGAGAACATCATCGATGCCGCCGTGAAGCGCCAGAAGGATCGTGCGAGCGGCCAGACGTCGTTCTTCGATATGTTTGGCGACGTTGAGGGCTCGGGCTTTGAGGTGAGTGTGCCCGATCCGGATGGCCAGGAATGGGACCGCCACCTTAAGCTGAGCCAGGAGAAGGAGGTTCTGGGCATCTATGTCTCGGACCACCCGCTGCGCCCGTTTGAGTATGCACTAGCCAAGGCACGCGACTTCTCGTTCTCGCAGATCGATACCGGCTACGAGGTGCAAAACCCCACGGGCGGTACCATCAACCAGGAGATTCCCGAGGGCAAGGCGCTGTGGTGGGCCGGCATGGTCTCGAGCGTGTCCAAGCGCGTGACCAAAAACGGCGACCCCATGGGCATCGTGCAGCTCGAGGACATGGAAGGCGAGGCCACGGTCGTGGTGTTCCCCAAGACTTATAAAGAGGCTGAGGGGTACCTGTACGGCGAGGTCGATCCCGAGACCGGCGCGCAGCTGTCCGATGCGTTTGTGCGCATTAAGGGCAAGCTCGAGCGTTCGGACCGCGGTGACCAGATCATCGCGCAGGAGATCGTGCCGCTTGAGCTTAGCGAGGAGAACAACAAGCCCAAGGTGTTTGAGGTCATGGTGCCCAACAGCCGCTTTAGCCAGGGCAATATGGCGCGTCTTGCCACGGTGCTTACCGCCAACCCGGGCGGCGACCGCGTGGAGATCTTTATCGAGCAGGTGGACGGGCGCGTACTGCGTGCCGAGGTGCCGGCCAAGGTCAACGCACGCTCGATTCCGCTGCTGGCAGAGGCCAAGGCCATCGTGGGTAACCAAGGCCGCGTGACGGTGATCTAAAATGATTTTTCTGGGACGGGGATTAAAAAATCATTTTGGGTGACGTGTGGCGGAAGACCAGTCTTTCTGGGACGGGAATGATTTTTTCATCCCCGTCCCAGAAAAATCATTTGGCATGCGAGATTGGAGGAAGTGATGGCGCAGGGGACGTTTGTGCAGGCGCTTCGTAAGGAGGCGGCGCTTAGCAGCACCTTTATGAAGGGGCGCTCGCTCATGCTTAACGGTGCCGTGCTGTCGTTTGAGGACTCCGGCTCGCGCTTCTCCAAAAACGTGAACATCGAGGGCACGGTGCGTGGCTCGCGCGGCGACCTGTACAAGACGCACGTGGCGCTCGATATGGACGAGCACGAGGTTATCGACTACGACTGCGATTGTCCCGCCGCCTTCCGCTATTCCGGCATGTGCAAGCACGTTATCGCCACGGCGCTGGCGTATCTGGATGCCAGTGGCGCCGAGCCCGTCGAGGGCTTGCGTACGCCGGTCCGCACGTTTACGGTACCGCCCGCACAGTCCAAGCAGCCCACGCGCCCCGTGCCCACCGCATCTGCGGTCAACCCCAACTTTCCCTTCCCGGCGCCCGTCCCCACGAGCCCGAGCCTTGTGGCGGCGCTTTCCGATCTTTCGGACGCGCGCATGGACGAGCTCGTGGCCATGCGTCGCAAGCTCGCCGGCACCATTGACCCCGATGCGCCCAAGGCAGTGCTGGAGCCCTCGCTGGTGCCGTACTACAATCCGCTGTTTGCCGATCGTTTTAACTGGGCGCTCGAGTTTCGCATTCGCTGCGGTTCGGTGTCCTACGTGGTTAAGGATATCGACGGCATGGCCGATGCCTATGTGCGCGGCGGTACGTTCTCCTATGGCAAGAAGCTTACGTTTGTCCATGTGCCCGAGGCATTCGATGACGTGTCGACAAAGCTGCTTGACTTTGTTGCAATGACGGTCGCCTACCTAGGTGATATTACGAGCTCGCGCTCGGCATCGTATGACTTTGCCCGCAGCGGCTTTGTCGCCGAGCGTCAGTTGCCGGTATCCGAGTATTCCGTCGTGTCCGTGCTGGACCTGCTGCGCGGCAGGACCATGTCCTTTGAGCCCGCTTGGTCGCGGGGGACGACGACGCATCGCTCCTACGAGGTGGCCGTCGAGTCGTCGCCGCAGGGGGAGGGCGAAGTCCCGGCTAAGCGCCCGCCGCTTCTTGCCGCCAAGGTTGCACCGGCGGCGGGAGGCAGCTACGACTTGCGCCTTCCGGCCGATACGCATTGCTTTGTCGCGAGCGACGTAGCCTATCTGGTCGATACGCGCCGCGCGCGCCGTACCGACACGGCGTTTGCCCAACATGCGGCGCCGTTCCTTTCGCACTTGTTGCCCTGCCGCACGCCGGTCCATATCGCCGCCGACCAGGTGGGCGAGTTCTGCCGCATGGCGCTGCCTATCTTGCGCGACTATACCGACCTGACCGCTCCCGCCGCGCTCGACGCCGTGGCGCCCGAGCCGAGCTTTGCCATGGCGATTGGCGTCGACGATGGTCTTGTGACCTGCAAGATTACGGTGACCTACGGTGATTGGTCGGCAGATCTCTTTAGTCTTGGTGCTCCGGGCAGTCCTTTCGAAGAGCAACGTCCCGGCGTTCCGCCCCGCGATACGGTGGCGGAGTTTCGCGTTATGGACACGGCGGCCCTGTACTTCGATTTCTACGAGGGCGGCCTGGCGTTTGAGGAGCGCGACGACGCCCGCCTGTTCCACTTGCTGACCGAGGGCCTGTCTGCCCTGTCCGAGCTGGGCGAGGTCATGCTCAGCGACCGCCTGCGCCAGATCTCGGTCCGTCCTGCGCCCAAGCTTTCGGTGCGTGCGACCGTCAAGAGTAACCTGCTCGACGTCGAACTGGGCGCGAGCGGGCTTTCGGCGGCCGACCTTGCCATCTATCTCGATTCGCATAAGCGCCACCAGACGTTCGCGCGCCTTACGTCCGGCGATATCGTGCGCCTGGACGAGGGCGCTCGTGCCGCGTTTGGTCTTGCCGAGGACCTTGGCGTCGATGCCGTCGACCTGCTCGATGGCGTGTCGCTTCCCGCGTCGAGCACCCTGTTTGTCGATACTATGCTCGCGCGCACGCCCGCGCTCGAAGCCGATCGCGACGCCGCATTCCGTCGTACCGTCGAGCGCTTGGATACGCTCGGCAAGATGGACTTTACGGTGCCGGTCTCGCTCAAGGCCACGCTGCGCGGCTATCAGGTCGACGGCTACCAGTGGCTCGGCTCGCTCGAGCACCTGGGCCTTGGCGGCATCTTGGCCGACGATATGGGCTTGGGCAAAACGCTGCAGATGATCGCGCACATTCTGGCGCGCGTGGAAGCGGGGGATACCAAGCCCACGCTCGTGGTATGCCCCGCGTCGCTTGTGTACAACTGGACCGCCGAGCTGGAGCGCTTTGCCCCCTCGCTTGATGCGTGCGCCATTGTGGGCGCCAAGGCCCAGCGTCGCGTGCAAATTGCTGGCGTGGTCGAGCACAACGTGGTTGTAACGTCGTATGACCTTATGCGGCGCGATATCGATGAGTATGCCGAGCAGGATTTTGCCCGCGTGGTGCTCGATGAGGCCCAGTACATTAAAAACCCGCTTACCCAGGTGGCTCGCGCCGCAAAGCGCCTGCCTGCCGGCGTGCGCTTTGCCCTGACGGGCACGCCCATCGAAAACCGCCTGTCCGAGCTCTGGAGCATCTTCGACTTTTTGATGCCGGGCCTTCTGGGCACGCGCGACTCATTTGCCAAGCGCTTTGAAAGTCCCGTCGAGCATGCCGAGGGCGATAGTGCCGCTCGTCTGCAGGCGCTCGTATCGCCGTTTGTGCTGCGTCGCGTCAAGGAAGACGTGGTGGCCGACCTGCCCGAGAAGATCGAGGATACGGTGATGGCGCAGCTTACCGGCGAGCAGCGCAAGCTCTACCTGGCAAACCAGGACCGCATCGCCCAGCAGGTGCAGCACCGCGAGGCCGGGGAGTTTAAGAAAGATAAACTCAAGGTGCTTGCCGAGCTCACCAAGCTGCGTCAGATCTGCTGCGACCCGCATCTGCACTATGCGGACTACAAGGCGGGAAGCGCCAAACTCGATACGTGCATGGAGCTCGTCCACGGAGCACTCGACGGCAGTCACCGCATCTTGCTGTTCAGCCAGTTTACGGGCATGCTCGATATCATCGGCAAGAGCCTGGCCAAGGAGGATATCGCCTTTCTTAAGCTTACGGGCGCATCGTCTAAAGAGAGTCGCGCCAAGATGGTTGCGCAGTTCCAGGCGGGCGAGGTGCCGGTGTTCTTGATTTCGCTCAAGGCGGGCGGCGTGGGCCTTAATTTGACGGCTGCCGACGTGGTTATCCACTACGACCCATGGTGGAACGTGGCGGCGCAGGATCAGGCGACTGACCGCGCGCATCGCATTGGCCAGCAGCACACCGTGACCGTGTACAAACTCATCGCCAAGGACACGATCGAGGAACGCATTATGCAGATGCAGGAGTCCAAGCGCGATCTGGTCAACAGCGTGCTCGGCGGCGATGGTATCTCGTCGGCACTGTTTACGCGCGAGGATGTTCTGGCGCTGCTCGGTGGCGACGGTCGCTAGCCTCGCTCGTTATGTGTTCATTTGCCATGCCGTGGATGGTTCGCCTGCCTTTGGGCATAAGAACCATCAAGAACATTGGCACATCAGCAAAGGAGAACATCATGGCGAAATTCTTTAAGGACTCCGACGGTAAGCTCATCGCTGCCCTTGGCGACGACGTTGCGACTCCTGCCGGCTGCACGGAGCTGACCGCAAACACCGAGGACGCGGCGCACGAGAAGCACGTGCCTGTTGTCGAGATCGAGCGCGACGGCCACGTCATTCGCGCGCGCGTGGGCTCGACGGAGCATCCTATGCTGCCCGAGCACTACATCGAGTGGATTGCGCTTGAGGCCGAGGGGCGCCTGGAGGTCCATTACCTCGAGCCCGGCATGAAGCCCACGACGTTTTTCGCTGGCGGCTCCAAGACTGGTACCGTCTATGCCTACTGCAACCTGCATGGGCTGTGGTCCGCGACGTTCTAGGAGCGCGCCCCCGCTCGGGGTATCATAGCTAGCATATGCACATGCGAGCGCCGGCTGCATTATGCGGCCGGCGCTTTTACTACGACAACGACAGTTACGATGGGAAGGGCTGGGCCATGAAGCTCGCACTTGCACAGATCGATATGCGCCTGGGTGATATTGAGGGTATCTGCGGTCGCATCGAGGATCAAGCCCGTTTGGCCCACGAGCGCGGGGCGCGCGTACTGTGCGTTCCGGCTCCGCTCTTTATGGGTGCTCTGCCCGGCGGCCTGGTGGGCACTGCCGACTTTGAGCACGATATGTTGATGGGCCTGACGGGCGTTGCCGAGCGCATCCAAGAGCTCGACATGATCTGCATCGTGCCCGCGGCGGTTTCGTTTGAGGGCCAGCCCCTGCTTGACTATATGATGCTCAAAGACGGTCGCGTGGTGCCCGCGCGCACAAGCATCGCCCTGCAACGTGGCGAGAGCAACGACGCGCGTTGGGCGCCTCCGGTGTTTGACGTGGACGGCGTGCGCATCGCCGTGGTGTTTGACCTGGACCGCGAGCTCGAAATGCTGCCGACCGGTGTCGACCTCATTGCCTATTTCCAGTTCAACGCGTTTGACATGACCGACCGCGAGACAGCTGCCGTCGCCGCCGTGCGCAGCGGTGCCTACCGCAAGATCGCGTCCAAGCGCAGCGTATGGTTTGCCTGCATGGCGCCGATCGGTGCCTATGACGAGTCGGTGTATACCGGCGGTTCGTTTGTGCTCGACGACTGCGGTCGCGTGGTGGCCCAGGCGCCGTGTTTTGAGGAGAGCCTGCTGGTTCAGGAGATTCAGCGCGGCGTGATGCTCGATGCCCTGGAGGACCATGAGCTGCCCCAGTTTCGCTCCGAGGAGTGGCTGTGGCAGGCGCTGGTGCTTGCCGTGCGCGACAATGCCCGCGCCCGCGGTGCGTCGCGTGCCGTGGTGGCGCTCGAGGGCGATTTGCCGTCGTCCCTGTTGGCGGCACTTGCCGTCGATGCCTTGGGTCCGCGTAATGTGATTGGCCTGGTGCTGGGGCGCAATCGCATCTTTACGCCGGCGCAGGAGGAGGCCGAGGCCGCCCGTTGTTCCGCTGTTCGCTCAATCGCCGAGCGCTTGCACATTCGCACTGTCGAGCGCGATGCGCCGGATGCGGCGCGCGTGCTCGATCGCGACGTGTCGGCGGGCGATGCCGAACGCCTGCGTTCGCGTGCGCTGGGCCTGATGCTCGAGGATACGGCGCTCGAGCTGGGCGCTATGGCGCTGAGCCCGCTTTCCAAGACCGAGTACGCGCTGGCGGCGCCCGCGCTTTGCGGTGGCTACCAGGGCGATTATGCGCCCTTTGGCGATGTGTATCTGTCGACGCTCGAGTTTGTGGCACGCGTGCGCAACCGCGCCTCGGCCGTGGTGCCCCAAGAGCTCGTGACGCTCAACGCGGTAGAGGATTGCATGGATCGCGTGCTGGCGCAGGCGCTCTCGACGCTCGCCGGTCCGGTTGACATGCTCGATCGTGCGGCACAGCTGCTTGGCGGGCTTGAGCCGGGCGAGGTCGATGGTGCGCTTGAGTCGCACGTAGACCGCAATCGACCTTTCGACGACATCCCGATGGCCGCCGCCAAGCCCGAGGTCTGCTCGCTGCTGCTGATGCTCGTGCGCCAGGGCGAGGCCGCCCGCCGCATGCTACCGACGGCGCCGATCGTCTCGGCCCGTTCATTTGTCGAGCGCTCCTGGCCGTACATGCTTGCGTGGTCCGATCTGGGGCTCAACGGTAAGGAGCGCATGACGGTTGATTCGCTGGCACGCGCCGAGGTGCGCCGCTTTGCCGACGACGACACGAGTGACCGTATGCGCGGCGAGATGATGGGCATACTGGGCGAGCTGTTGGGTATTTCGCCCGAGCAGATGGAGGAGCTGCGCTCCGAGGACGGTCAGCGTCGTTTGCACGAGGGAATGAAAAAGTTCGAGGGCGAGGTCCAGGACGCCATCGACAAGATGATGGGCGGCCAGGGCGGACCACAGGGTGGGCCCCAGGGCACGCCGATGCCGCATCCGCCGGTTGACCCGAGGCAGTTCCCATTCTTCAGCCAAAACTAACTATGGGATGGGATTCGCTTCCAACCCCGATACTTCAACTAAGCGTCTTGGCCCCGTTGTGTTATTCTAGAACAGACGTTCGTGAATGATGCGCGGGGCCTTGCCTTGCGCTGTGCTTGTGACGAGGGGAGGTCGGCTTGGTCATTTTGGGTATCGACCCCGGTTTGGCCCATACGGGCTGGGGGATTATCGAGGAGCGACGTGGCGAGGTTCGCTGCCGTGCCTACGGTTGTATCGAGACCAGCGCGGGCAGCCCGCTCGCGGTGCGCCTGTCGCATATCGCCCGCGACCTCAAGGGCGTCGTCGAACGCTACCGTCCCGATACCGCGGCTATCGAGAGCATCTACTTTGGCGCTAACGTCCGCTCGGCCATCCCCACGGCGCATGCCCGCGGTGCTGCGCTCGTGGCGCTTTCGGAATGCGCGCTCGAGATTGGCGAATACACGCCCATGCAGATCAAGCAGGCCGTGGTGGGCACCGGTGCCGCAGATAAACGGCAGGTTGCCTACATGGTGCGCACGCTCACGCAGCTCGATCATGACCCTCACCCAGACCATGCCGCCGATGCGCTGGCCTGCGCCATCTGTCACGTTAACCTAAGCCGCACCCGGGCACTTACCGGCGGCGAGTTCTATCAACAGAGAGGAACCGGATACTGATGATCTCCCAGCTCCATGGAACGCTTGTCGAGGCCACGATGAGCTCGGCCGTCGTCGATGTATCGGGCGTGGGCTTTGAGCTCGGTATTTCGGGCAGCACTGCCGCCACGCTGCCTACGCCCGGCGGCGAGGTTCGCCTTTATACCCGTATGCAGGTGCGCGAGGACGCTATGACGCTCTTTGGCTTTGCCTCCAAGGACGAACGCACGATGTTCGATCGGCTCGTTTCTGTCTCGGGCGTCGGTCCACGCCTGGCGCTTGCCGTGCTTTCCACCTATACCGTGGGGCAGCTGTATTCCCTGGTGATGGCCGAGGACGACAAGGGCATGGCCAAGGTTCCCGGTGTGGGCAAAAAGACCGCGCAGCGTCTGATCCTGGAGCTTAAGAGTACCTTTGCCAAGGACAAGGGCTTTGTTCCGGTCGACGTAATCCCCGGTCAGGTTGCGATGCCGGTCCCCGCAGCCGCTCCCTCGGCAATCGATGACGCCCGCGCGGCGCTCCTTTCCATGGGCTTTAGCCCGCAGGAGACCGAGGTCGCCCTGAGCGGGTATGATGGGCAGGATATGCGTGTCGAGGATCTGCTCGGCGCGGCGCTTAAGCGACTCGGAATGGATGCGTGATGTGGGAAGCCGATGACTCTCAGGACCTGTGGGCGACGCCCGGCAACTCGCCGGCGGCATCCATGGCGCACGGTGAGCGTATGGTGGGTTCGGAACTGACGCCCGAGGATCTCGATGTCGACCGTACCCTGCGTCCCCAGCGCCTGGACGACTACTGCGGTCAGGAGCATATCAAGCAGAGCCTTCGCGTGCTGATCGAGGCGGCGCAGAGCCGTGGCGAGACGCTCGACCACGTGATTTTCTCGGGCCCTCCGGGTCTGGGCAAGACCACGCTGGCCACGGTTATCGCCAACGAGCTGGGCGCTCAGATCAAGACGACGAGCGGCCCGGCCATTGCGCGTACCGGCGACCTGGCGGCTATTCTTACCAACTTGCAGCCGGGTGACGTGCTGTTTATCGACGAGATCCACCGCCTTAACCGCTCGGTCGAGGAGGTCCTGTATCCCGCTATGGAGGACTTTGCGCTCGATATCGTTATCGGTAAAGGCCCGGCCGCTCGCTCGATTCGCCTGGATATCCCCAAGTTTACGCTGGTAGCGGCAACGACCCGCTCGGGTATGCTGACCGGCCCGCTGCGCGATCGCTTTGGCATTTCGTATCGCCTGGACTACTACACGGTCGAGGAACTCGCTCAGATTGTGACGCGCTCGGCGACTATCCTGGGCGTTACGATCGACCATCCCAGCGCGCTCGAGATCGGCTCGCGCTCGCGTGGTACGCCGCGCTTGGCCAACCGTCTGCTCAAGCGTGTGCGCGACTATGCGCAGGTACGCGGCAACGGGCCTATTGAGCTTGATATTTGCCGTCAGGCGCTCGAGTTCTTCGAGATCGATGAGCTTGGTCTGGACTGGATGGACATTCGTATCTTGGAGACGCTTGCCAAGACGTTCTCCGGCCGTGCCGTAGGCCTGACGACCCTTGCCAGCGCGGTGGGCGAGGACCCGGGTACGCTCGAAGATGTCTACGAACCCTATCTGCTGCAGTGCGGCTTGATGATTCGCACGCCCCAGGGCCGTCAGGCAACGCTTCGCACCTTTGAACATTTGGGCATCGAGCCAGCCGTTTAGAGGCGGGTTTGTTTTGGCTGGTCTGTAGGCTATCGCTGAGCATTGGATAAACATATCGCCATTCATCGGTTACGGGTGTTTTACTATTGCGCGCCCGTGCTATGCTGAATTGGTCTTTTTCTCATCCGGTAACGAAAGGACCGCCCATGCCTACTGACATCGAAATCGCACGTTCCGTCACGCCGCTGCCCATTACCGAGGTGGCTAAGAACGCCGGCGTCGACGTAAAGCACCTGATTCCGTATGGCTTCGACAAGGCTAAGGTTGACTATTCACTGCTCAACGAGCCGACCGATCACCAGGCCAAGCTCGTCCTCGTGACCGCCATCAACCCCACGCCCGCCGGCGAGGGCAAGACCACCACGACCATCGGTCTGGCCGATGGCCTGCGCCGTCGCGGCGTCAAGAGCGCTGTGGCCCTGCGTGAGCCTTCGCTCGGCCCCGTCTTTGGCGTAAAGGGCGGTGCCGCCGGCGGCGGTTGGGCCCAGGTCATCCCCATGGAGGACATCAACCTGCACTTTACCGGCGACTTCCACGCTATCGGTGCCGCCAATAACCTGCTGGCCGCCATGCTCGACAACCATATTCAGCAGGGCAACCAGCTCGGTATCGACGTTAAGCGCATTACTTGGAAGCGCGTCGTCGACATGAACGACCGTCAGCTGCGCCATGTTATCGACGGCATTGGCGGCAAGGCTCAGGGCGTGCCGCGCGAGGACGGCTTCGATATCACCGTTGCCTCCGAGGTTATGGCAATCCTGTGCCTGTCCACGAGCATCAACGACCTCAAGGAGCGCTTGGGCGAGATCGTCGTCGGCTACAGCTATGCCGGCGAGCCCGTCCGCGCCCGCGACCTCAAGGCTCAGGGCGCCATGGCCGCGCTGCTTAAGGACGCGCTCAAGCCCAACCTGGTGCAGACGCTCGAGGGTACGCCTGCGTTTGTCCACGGCGGCCCCTTCGCCAACATCGCCCATGGCTGCAATTCCATCATGGCCACGCGTATGGCTATGCGTTTTGGCGATGTCGCCATTACCGAGGCAGGCTTTGGCGCCGACCTGGGTGCCGAGAAGTTCCTCGACATCAAGTGCCGCATGACGGGCGTCCGCCCCAGCGCCGTCGTGATTGTCGCCACCGCCCGTGCGCTTAAGTACAACGGCGGTGTTGCCAAGGCCGACCTCAACGAGGAGAACCTCGAGGCCCTCAAGGCCGGTATGCCCAACCTGCTGCGCCACGTCGACAACATTCAGAATGTCTACGGTCTGCCCTGCGTGGTCGCCATCAACCGCTTCCCGACGGACACTGAGGCCGAGCTTGCGCTCATCGAATCCGAGTGCCAGAAGCTCGGCGTCAACGTTAAGCTTTCCGAGGTCTGGGCCAAGGGCGGCGAGGGCGCGCTCGACCTGGCCGATGAGGTCATGCGCCTGATTGAGCAGCCGAGTGAGCTCAAGTTTGCCTACGAGGACGGTGCCGATGTTGCCGATGCCCTCGAGGCCGTTGCCACCAAGGTCTACCGCGCCGACGGCGTCGACTTTACGCCAGCTGCCAAGCGCCAGCTCGCCGAGCTGCGCGAGAACGGCTTTGGTAACCTGCCGGTGTGCGTCGCCAAGACGCAGTACAGCTTTAGCGACAACGCCAAGGCCCTGGGCGCTCCCGAGGGCTTCCGCATCACCGTGCGCGAGCTCAAGGTTTCTGCCGGCGCCCACTTTGTGGTCGCGCTGACTGGCAGCGTCCTGACTATGCCGGGCCTGCCCAAGGTTCCCGCGGCAGAGAACATCGACGTCGACAACGACGGCAACATCACCGGCCTGTTCTAAGCCTGCTGACTATAGCTGCTAGCCCGCCCCGTCGCGCCTACCAAGGCTCGGCGGGGCTTTTTGATCCTTAGGCACGCGCATGTCTTGTAGATACCGGCGGGCTTTGCCCATCATAGGCTTTTGCGCGGGTAGAATGCATGGATAACTTGATGCTTGCAGGCGACGGAAAGGAAACGTTGCATGGACCAGGACAAGACGACCGTGATGGGCGGATATGGCTCCGCACAGGCTGGCGATAGCGCCGATGCGACTCGCGTTGTTTCCAACCCCGGTTATACCGACCCCGCCGCGACGCAGACGTCTGCCGAACCCACACGGGTTATAGGCTACGGCGATACACCACGGGATCCGTTTGATTATGCACCGCAGGACCCGTATGACAATGCGGCGCCGGACCCGTATGGCAATGCGGCGGCAGGCGCTTATAACAACCTGCCGCAAAATCCCATTCCGCAGCCTCAGCAGACGACGTATATGCCGCGCACGGCGCAGGCCCAGCCTCGCTATGAGTCGCGCGATCCGTATGCGCGCCAGCCCCATCGCGAGTATCCCAAATCGATTCCGCAGTATGGTGAGGACGAGGAAGAGACGCCGTCGCGTTCGTCGAGTGTGATCAAGAAGATCCTGATTGTGCTGGCAATTTTCTTTGCCCTCTCGATTGTGTTCGCCATTGTGACGGGCATGCTCAACAAACGAGGTGCTACAACCAGCACGACGGCCGAGCAGACAGAGGTCGACCAGACAGGTGCAGTAGAGCTGACCGATATCCCGGGACAGTACTGGTCCAACGCCAAGAAGCTCCTCAAGTCGCGCGGAGCCGACCTTTCGAACGCCGTGATTCTGACCGACGATGGCTCAACGCCCGTCATCGATTCCAACTGGGTTGTTACGAATGCCTACTATAACGACAACGGCAACCTGGAGATTCAGCTCACGCACAAGAACAGCTATGGCAACTCGTCCGGCAGCCAAAGCGGTACCGACAGCTCGAGCTCCAATACGCTGGAGGACTTGAGCAACAAGGCGCAGGAGTTGGGAGATAAGGCGCAAGAGCTGGGCGATACGGCACAAAACCTGGGTGATACTGCTCAGAATCTGGGCGATATGGCTACCAATGCCTGGGACGCTCTGCAAAACGGCATTTCGGGCGCACAGGGTAACTAGCTGTTAAGCGGGCTACAGCTGCTCTGCCGGACGCTCGGGCGAGCTAAAGCCCGAGTCAAACGTAACGACGCATGATGCATCGGGCCGGCGCTCGTGCACGATGCGCGTGACGAGCTCCAGCAGCTCTTCGTCGGATATGTCAAAGCCGTCGGGACGCACCAGGTCAAACGAAACAAAGTCGTCGTGCTCATGCAAGTCGTGGATGGAGAGCGCAGGGTCGATCTGCGCTACGCCGCGCTTGACCCAGCCGCGCAGGTCGTCACCGGTTGTTGCGATGGGGTCGCAGTGCAGCGTAATGCCAATGCCCATCTGGCGTTTGATATCGTGTTCGATGGTGTCCAGGATCTCGTGGTGCTCAAAGGCATCGCCCTCGCCGGGCATTTCGACGTGTGCGCTGGCAAACTGGCGGCCCGGGCCGTAGTCGTGCACCATGAGGTCGTGCGTGCCCAGGACCTGGGGGTACGACATGATCCTGTCGCGGATTTCCTGGACGAGCTTGGGGTCGGGCGCTTGCCCCAGCAACGGGCTGATGGCGTCGCGCACCAGGGCCATGCCGCTGATGCAGATGAAGATGCCCACACCCAGGCCTGCCCAGCCATCGAGGTCAAAGCCAGTCGTCTGCGAAATAAGCGCCGCCACCAAGACCGAGCCCGAGGTGATGACGTCATTCTTGGAGTCCTGCGCTGTGGCGATGAGCGTCTCGGAGTCGATGCGATTCCCCAGCGTGCGGGTGAACGCGGCCATCCAGAGCTTAACGAGCATGGACGTAGCCAGTGCCGCAAGGGAAACGAGCGTGTAAGCGGTGGGCGAGGGCTTGATGATCTTGGTAACGGACTCGAGCACCAGGTTGATGCCGACGGCACAAACGAGGACGGCGACAAACAGGCCGGCGAGGTATTCGTAGCGGCCGTGGCCATAGGGGTGGCCTTCGTCTGCCGGGCGGCTGGCAAGGCGGAATCCGAGCAGGCTCACAATGTTGCTCGACGCATCGGAGAGGTTGTTGAAGGCATCGGCGACAAGCGAGACGGAGCCGGCGAGCAGGCCCGCGATGCCCTTGGCCAGGCACAGGGTGATGTTGAGTCCAATGCAGATGAGGCTTGCGGTAAAACCCGCGTTGGTGCGGCAAGATGCATCGACCGGCTCGTCCTCGCTGCCGGGAACAAGCGTATGTACCAGCCGATTTACAAATAGCATAGCGGTCGTCCTCACAATCATGTTTAAGGGGATAGTGTAGCTCGCGCGGGGGCGCCGTGCACCGATGCTCAGAAAATGCAGCAATAGTCTGCCGGTGCTAACGAGCGAGCCTTCTCGTCTGCCTGGGTGGTCCATTTTGGGCCACATGGGTATGGGCATGTGCCTGTTTGATCGACATACTTAATGCCGACAGCCCCTGTGCAAAGGAGGACGTTTCCATGGACGAGATGTTTGCCATTAAATGTCAAAACTGCGGCGGCCCTATGTACACACACCGCAATAAGCGCAGCTTTGAGTGCGCTTATTGCGGTGCGGTCATTCCGTGGCAGGCGGACGCCGGAGAGCCCAAGAGCGCTTTGGGCATTCGCCATACGCCGTTGACGGTGGTGGATGGACTGCTCAAGCTCACGCATGTGTCGCAACTCGAGCGCCCGGAGGACCCGGACTGGTATTTCTTCAATTCGCACTGGCGCAATCAGTCGGTCCTGGAACATCTGCTGTGGGAGGATCGCGGCACGGCGCAAGAGTTCCAAGAGGCCACGCATGTGAGCATTCCCTGCCCCTTCTGCGGAGCGTCCTTTGAGGGCGAGTCAACGCAGCGTGTGTTTGAGTGCCCGTCCTGCGGCAACAAGATCGGCATTGCCGACCTGCTCAAGCCCGGTACCTTCAGCAAGCGTCTGACCATGGGCGTGGGTGCAGAGTATGTGCCGGAGCAGGGTATTCCCTGCGAAATCTCGCCGCAGCAGGCACGTGCCAACGCGCTGCAGCTGGTGCGCCAGTATCCGGATGCCTTTGCCGGGCACGACGTGGAAGACGCGATCCAAAACGACATGATGCTCTTCTATTTCCCCATGGCGCTGGCGGACTTGCGCATGATGGCGAGCTTCCCGGGCAAGGGCCTGAGCAAGGAGGCCTTGGTGTACTACGAGGTGCTCGACTGGGCATACCCCAGGGCAAACTACCTGGACGTTCGCCTCATGGGCATTTTGGAGCCGTGGGACTTTGCCAAGGTCGGTCCGTTCGATCCCGCCATGCAGGAAGGTGACTTTCGCGTTGTCTCAGTCGATGCGTCTACCAAGGACCAGGTGGTCATTGATAAGTTGGCGCTCGACGTTGCGGGCAACGACGCCGAGGCTGTACTGGGGCTCAATAAAAAGAGCATTCGCATGTGGGCGCGCAAGGCCCGCAAACATAAGGACGGCCTGGTGATGGTGCCGGTCTACTTTGTCGATCGTCCGGCGACAGACGGCCGCGATGGCGAGCAGGTGCGCATTGCCGTAAACGGCCAGACGGGCCGCGCGGCCGCGGTGGCGTTTAGCGACAAGCGCGAAACGCATATCGTGGCGCCGCTCAGCCCGAGCCTGCATCTGTCCGGTGAGAGCACCGTGCACGCCACGCCCGTCGAGGTCAAATACGTTAAATCGCCCTTCCTGTACCAGATCGTGCGCCGTGGAGGCGGCGAGCAACCGCGCCAGGTTGCAGCCGCCGTCGAGGGTTCCTACCGAGAGGAGAAGCCCAAACGCCGCGGTCTGCTGGGTGCGCTATTTGGGAAGTAGGGGAGTAGCACCGGTTGTTGCCGTAAGGTGATGGCCGGGGGTGCGGGGCAGCTCTCAGGAGTGCGGGCTGCCGTCTGATTGTTTGAGGGTGCCAGATGTAAATAAACAGTGGAGCGGCTGCAAAAGAGCCTCCTCACTGGGTAAAATCAGGTTGTGCCGCGGAACCCGCTCCTCAGCTAGTCACACTTCGGAAGCGCGGGCAACGCAGGTATTATCGTCTAAAGGGCCGGCTGCAACCGGCCCTTTTCTGTGGCAGCCAATGGACCCACATCAGACGAAGGCCGCGTCTTTGCCTGTCAGGTCACGCTCGCCAGCCACGGCTAGAATGTCGTTGCCGGCGTCCATGACCGGTATTGTTTCGTAGCGTGCGTCGCAACCGCGAGTGCGCCTGCGACGGCTGCGGTGGCTTCGGTCGCAACGTGCTGCTACCCTTGCGCTTCGCCATTAGACGCTTCATTGATGGCGCGGTACTCGGCACTCAGCTCGCGCGCCAGCTCTTCCTTGCTTGGAAGATACGGCAGGTATTTGGCGGCAAACACTTGGTCGTTGTCTTCGGGCAGCGTGTACTCGACGATCGAATCGCTTTTGTCCGCGCAGAGCACGATGCCTATGGGCGGATTGTCGCCTTCGTTCATAAGTTCGCGCGTGTAGTAGTTCACATACATTTGCATCTGGCCTAGGTCCTGATGCGTAAGGTCATCGGTCTTAAGGTCGATGAGCACGAAGCAGCGCATCAGATAGTTGTAAAACACAAGGTCAATATAGAAATGGCGTCCATCAAAGGTGATGCGCTTTTGGCGCGCCTCGAAAGCGAAACCACGGCCAAGCTCCAGCAGGAACTTCTGAAGATGCGTGATGAGCGCCTGCTCTAGATCGCTCTCGCGAAACGCAGTATCGTCCGAGAAACCTAAAAACTCCAGTACGTATGGATCGCGGATGATATCCTCGGGGCGACGAGCCGGGGCGCTCTTTTGGATTTCCTGGGTGACGGCCTCCTTGTCCTTGCTGGCAAGCAAGCGCTCGCGGAACATGGTGTTGATCTGGCGCTCGAGCTGACGCGTGCTCCAACGAGAATCGGCGCATTCGTTCATGTACCAGGCGCGAGCTTCGGGGTCGGGAATACGCATCAGCCTGCGGTAATGAGTCCAGCTCAATTCGCTACGCAGTGCGTCGCGAATTGGAAACGCAAGAAAGAACTGACGCATATTGCGAAGGTTTGCGATGCCAAAGCCTCTTCCGAAATCCGCGGTAAGCCTTCTGGAGAGGCCTGCAATCAATGCCTCTCCATATGCTGCGCGCTCCTCTCCGCCCTGCTCATCAACAATGCTCTTGCCGATCTCCCAATACGCCTCAACCATCGCAAAGTTAACTGCGGTATAGGCCTTGTCGCGAGCGGCGTTGAGAATCGAGGAAACCTGCTTGTAAAAAACTTCTGGCACGATTGCCGATTCTCCACGGTTTGCCAGTTCGCCCATCACTGTCGCCCCACTTTCCTCTTGTGGAATGCATCTTTATTGCATTTAGTTTAAAGCTTCGCGCGGACACGAATTGCTGTGCTGTCTAGCACCTTCGCATGGGAGCCTTGCGGTGACTTAAATGTGGCCATAGAGACAGTTTTAACGAGCCCTATGGAGGTGACGCGCATGGACAACAACACTTTGCTGTTCCAGGACAAAGGTTCGGGCAGGTTTAAAGACGTCAAGATCTACCCTAACCGCATTGAGGTACTCAAGAAGGGCATTTTTGGCGGCAAGCACACCGAGATTGTCTACCTTAAGGACATCACGGGGGTCAGCAGGATCAAGGGTCGCGACGTTTTCCTACGTAACAGGCTGTTGACTGCCTGTGTCTTTAGTCTGAGCAGCCGCTCCCAAGCTCAGGAGTTCGTGAATGCGCTGAACATGGTGATGTAGCCGATAACGGTGTTCGGGCTAAGGTAAAAATCGGGGCGCAGAACGGTATTCTGCGCCCCGATTGAGTTAATGCGCCCAAAAGGCCGGCTTGCCTATTCGCTAGCACCTTCGTTGTCTTCGCGGTCACTGGCAAGCATTGCTGCACCTGCGACCGTTGTCGCCACGGCGGCAGCGGCGAGCCCGGCGGCAATGCCGGAGCCGTCGCCCGTGTCGGCGAGTTTTCCGCCCGAGCCCTTGCCCTTGTTGCCCTTACCATTCTTGTCGGCGCTGTCCGTGGTGGCATCGTTGCCGTTGCCGCCGCCGGTACCGTTGCCGGTGTCGCCCGCGTTGCCCGAAGTCATCACAGTAAAGCTTGCGGCTCCGTCGGTGGCAAGCGTGTAGTTTTGCGCCGCGTCGCCCAACAGGCCTTTCGCACGCACCCAATACGTCCCCGCGGCAAATGCCTCGCCCTCGGCCATCGCCGTTCCCGGAGCGCCGTTCGCGTCGTGCACAAACTCGAGCTGGGCCGTGCAGGCATCGGTTTCGAGCTTGCCCTCGAGTGATGCCGCAATCTTGGCGCGCACGTCTTCGCCGGCCTTAAGGCCTTCGAGTCCCTCAAAATGGGGCGTCAGCGCGCGTGGATTGATATCGATGGGCACGGAGCCCCGCAGCTCCGTAACGGTCTCGTTGCCCAGGGCGTCGACATCCACGTATTCGATGGCAAACGCGCTGCCAGAAGCGGCCACGTTGAGTACGTTGCTGCTGTCGACAAGGCGGAAATGGCCCTCGCCAACGGTCTTGCCATCTTGGAGCGAGGCATCGCTCAGCGAGTCTCCATACGTCATGTGCATGCGGTCCGGGAGGCAGCATGAAACTGTTGGCTTGTGCTTCGCGTCGTAATTGCGTTGGTAGATGCTCCGGGCCAGTGCCGAATCGACAAAGTCGGACGCGATAATGCCAACGTGCTTGAGGCAATCTGACTTTGTTTTATCGCTGCCGCTGGGATTGATGTACTGGCTCTTGTACAGATGCTCGTTGACCACTCGCGCCGCGGTAAAAGGATTGCTTCCTTGTTTGTAATTCGTGCAACTGGTGTAGTTGATAGACCAGCAGCGTTCCAGGACTTGTACCTTGGCGCCATCATTGTCCTCGACGTCCACCTTGTTGCGCGTGAGATTGGTCGTCTCTCGCAGCGCCATATCGACCCAGCTAATCTTGTCGGTTCCGGTGCATTCAAAATGGTCCTGGGCGTATACCTTGGTGCAATAGGGCTCTTTGTCGCCCGCATTGCCCGTAGTCTCAAAGCCTCGCGCGTCTTGGACGAGGCACATCGACTGCCCGGAATGCGCCTTGATTTTGTCGTCCCATTGGGTGAGATCGAGGCCCCACGTGTGGCTGCTTACGCTGTTGCCGGCGAGTACAAATCGACGCAGCAGGACGATCTTTCCGCGCACCTCGTTCAGTGTGGGGATTCGGCTCGACGTGTAGAACAGATCGGGATTATCGTGCACAACCTTGGCGAAAGCCGTCGTAACGCTTTCGTCGGTAGCCTCGTCGTTGCCTCGTGACGCAAGCATGATGAGCGCTTCTGACGGGTTTTCGTTCAAAAATGTTTTGAAGTAACCGATGACATCGGAGAGATGCATAAAGCCCCCGTCTTTTTTGAGCAGGTAGCATCTTCCATGGTCGATACCGGGGTCGCCGTTCTCGTCGTTCCTTCCGAGTCGGATATCAAAATAGCGAATGCCTTCGAGCAACTGCGTCGGGATGTAATCCTGCTGGCACTTTGCTTGTGAGGATTGGGGCTCGGTGTCGTTGTCCACGCTGCAGGTGCCCGAATCATGCGTGCCCGGGATACTCAGCTCGTCGAGGTACTTGTTGTCGTCGACGTATTTCATCCAGCATGGTCCGTCGACGTAGCTGCTATACGTGGTCCAGTCGATACTTCTAACTGTGGTATTGATCTTGCCCATGTCGTAACCGACAAGTTCTAGCTCCCACGGAATGCTCTTACTCTTATGGCAGATCTTATTGTTGTCCTGGTCTTTGCCGTCCGATTCTATTGCCAGGTACTTAATGTCTTTTTTCTCGGTTTCTTTCTCGACCGTGCGGTCTCGAATGATATAGGTTCCGTTTGATTGACGTTCGAACGCAAAAGCGCGGCTGGGCTTGTTGTCATACTCGCCGCCCCATACGTGGATGACCTTTCCATCTTTGTCCGAGTCGTCGTCGACCGACCAAATGCTGTAGCCCGTCTTTTTATGCTCTTCGAAATTGAGCAAGGTGCGGATAGCATACCAGTTTGTATCGTCATTCTTGGTCGTTACGTTCTCAAGGATGAGCTTGCTGGACGTGCCGTCGTTAAACAGGTGGCAGACGTTGCCGCGAACGTTGCCGTCTTGGTTGACGCTCGCGGTGCGAAAATAGCCCGCGGGGCGAAGGCGAATGACGAAATTGTCGAGGCTGTCCGACGGTGCGGGTGTGTTGTCTGCAAATGCCGTTCGCAGGGGAATGCCCGGCGCTGCGGTTTCAGGCAGGCTTGCAAGTGGTGACAACGCCGCAAGCCCTAGGCCCAGCGTAAACGCTCGGCGGCTGATGGCATGGTGTTCGGTCATATCTCCTCCGTTCGCAGGGTGCGGTTATGCACTTGTTTTGGTCACTATACTGCCCAGATGTTTAAAGACGCCGGTTTAAATTGCCTGCGCGGCGCTATAAATCGGCGGGCGGACGTGCTGGGGCACTTGTCTATTTGTGCTGTTATCACGTCTGGGATGGTTTTGGAGCCCGGCATCCTGCGTTCGTCGGCTACCGGCATAAGAATGGGGAGGGTCGGCTTACCGGCCCTCCCTGGGTACGAAGCGCTGGGATACCGTCGCTTGTTTGCACTGCGTCCGTGTTTCCCGTTGTGCTCGCCAGTCGCTTAGCGCTTGATCTCGATATCCTCGAGCTTGACGTCCATGGCCTCGGTCTTGGCCTTGGCGATGTCGTCGGCAAACTCCAGAGACTTCATCATGGTCTCGACGGCGTCCTTGTGCTCCTCGACATTGTCGATACGTACGTACACACTGCCGCCGTCAACGTCAGTGAAGTACTCGGTCGTCACGCCGCCCGAGTGCGTAAAGTAGGCGCTGCGCCAGGTCTTGCCGTTGTACTTAACGGGATCGCTCTCGGTCCATCCGGAGTTGGCCTTCCACTTTGCCTCGTAGTCAAACAGTTCATCGGCGTTCTTGTCAGGATCGAAGACGGGGATGAAGCGGTCGCTGGCATGCTCGCTCTCGGTGAACTTAAACTGGGCCCTGTCGGCGGTATCGCCTGCGACGTCCGTGATTTCGACGCCCTCGGGGACTTCGACCTTAAACCAAATGAAGTCGGTCCTCATATCCACGGCTGGTTTTTCTGCTCCGCCGCCACCGCCACTTCCGGTAGCGCCGCCGCTGCCACCGCAGCCCACCAGGGCAACTGCGGCAAAGAGACTGATGCAGAGGGTGAGAATCGCAAAGGCCTTCTTTTTCATGGTCGTGTCCTCCTCGATCTGTAACCGCCCATGGATTACCTGCCTTTACTGTACGCGCGGGCGGCTCGTTCAGGTGGGCCATGTGTCCCATTCTGGGGGCCTGATTTGCGCCGACAAGTGGCAATATGCTCGGGCGTAAAAGAGGGGAGGGTCGGCCGATCCAATCCTCCCCTGGCTGGGCGTCCGATCATTTAATGAATGCGCACGCGATGCTGCGTGCGAGCCCCTAATGCTTGATCTCGATGCTCGAAATCTCGACTTCGCGTGCCTCGGCAACTGCCTTCGCCATGTCATCGGGAAACTCGATGGAGTTGAGGAGCGCCTCGGCTTCTTTCTTATGCAGATCGAAGTTCGAGATGAGGACGTAGACACTTCCCGGCTCAACGTCGGTAAAGAGGAGGGTTGAGACGCCGCTGTTGTCCTCGTACGTTCCGACGAGCCACGTCCTGCCGTTATACTCGACGGACCCGCCATCCTTCCACTGGAACGTATCACCTTTCTTTTCTGCCTGGTCGGCGTGGGATTCCTCTGCCGTCAGCGCTTTTTTCCAAACGGGGATAAAGCGATCGGCCGAACCGTTCTCGTCTTCGGGGAAGGTGAGCTGGACCCTGTCGGCGTTCTTGCCGGCGGAGTCGCTTACGCCAACGCCCTCGGGCATCTCGACCTTAAACCAGATAAAGTCAGTCTTTTCGGCGACGGGGGCCTTTTCCTTGCCTTCGCTCTTTGAGGTGCTGCTGCCTCCGCCCGATGCGATCCCGTCGCAGCCGACAAGGACAAACGCGGCAAAGAGGGCGATACAAAGGGAAAGGATCGATAGGGTCTTTTTCTTCATGGTGGCGTCCTCCTTGTCTGCCGATGACATCACGGCGCCGCATGCTGTTGGGGTACTGATTGCGCTGGCGGCGGATGTCTCTGTGTACCGTGCGGCTTATGCCTCCGTTCATCGCTTGTGGCCGTTGCGCGGCCGTTGTCCCAACAGGTTCCTTACTTATAGATATGCCCCGGTTTGTGCCGTCCGGGAGTCTCGAAAGGTGGGCCATGTGTCCCATGTTTGCGGCGCCGACGCCTATCGTTCGTCATAGAAATCCGTGATGGCCAGGTGTGCTGACGCTCATGTGCTTATGGGCTAGACTTAGCATCATTACGTGTTTGATGCGGTTGGTCGGCAGTTGCCGCCCGACCGATCTATATGACTTGAAGGTGCATACGTATGAGCCAAGAGATGATGGACAAGACCTGCCGTGGGTTTGCCGAGGCGCTGGCCGCGCGCGAGCCGGTTCCCGGCGGCGGTAGCGCGAGCGCCTTTGTGGGCGCGCTGGGCGCCTCGCTTTGCGGGATGGTCGCGCGCTACGGGGCGACCAATCCCGCGCTTGCCGATCGCGCAGACGATCTGGCGCGCGCATTTGCCCAGGCAGATGAGTTGGCGCAGGAACTAGTGGGTCTGGTTGCCGAGGACGTTCGTGCGTACGGCCAGGTGTCTGCGGCGTACGGTATTCCGCGCGAGGATCCGGCTCGACCCGCGGCGATTCAGGACGCGTTGCACGTGGCCGCCATGCCACCGTATCGGATTATGGACGCCTGTGGGCGCGCGCTGGCGCTGCTCGAGGACATGGCAGACAAAGGCTCGCGCCAACTGCTGTCCGACGTGGCGTGCGGTGCCGTGTTCTGCCGCGCCGCCATGCAGGGCGCGAGCCTGACGCTCTTTGCCAACACCACATCTATGAAAGACCGGGCGCGCGCCGAGGAACTCGAGGCGGCGTGCGATGAGCTGCTGGATACGTGGCTGCCGCGCGCCGATGCGCTGGCGCGCCGCGCTGCCGACGCCGCAAGGAAGAGGGGATAGCCATGGCAGAGCTGCTGAAGGGTGCTCCCGTTGCCCGCGCTTTGACCGAGGAGCTTGCCGCTCGTTGCATGGCTTTGCGTGAGCGCGGCGTTGTTCCGACACTGGCCATCGTTCGTGTGGGCGAGCGCGAGGACGACCTGTCCTACGAGCGCGGTGCTCTCAAGCGCTGCGAGAAGGTTGGCATTGAGGCTCGTCGCGTTTTGCTTCCCGCCGATGTTTCGCAGGACGAGCTGTTGGCGGCTATTAAGGACATCAATGCCGACCCCGCTGTTCATGGCTGCCTGATGTTTCGCCCGCTGCCCGCTGGGCTTGATGAGGATGCAGTTGCCGCGGCACTCGATCCCGACAAGGATGTTGACTCCATGACGCCGGCATCGCTGCTCACCACGCTTTCGGGGCGAGGTGAGGGTTTTGCCCCCTGCACGGCCGAGGCCGTGTTGGCGTTGCTGGACCATTACGGCGTTGAGCTGGATGGGGCCAAGGTCGCGGTCGTCGGTCGATCGCTGGTGATTGGCCGTCCCGTTGCCGCCATGCTTACGGCTCGCAATGCCACGGTGACGACGTGTCATACGCATACGCGTGACTTGGCTGCCGAGTGCCGTTCTGCCGACATTGTTGTTGCCGCGGTTGGACGTGCGCGCACGATTGGCGCGGATGCGGTTCGCGCGGGCCAAACGATCATCGATGTTGGCATTAACTGGGACGAGGCCGCTGACAAGCTGGTCGGGGACGTCGATTTTGATGCAGCGGAACCGGTCGTTGGCGCAATTACTCCCGTGCCGGGCGGCGTGGGGGCTGTGACCACGGCGATTCTCGCCAAGCACGTGATCGAGGCGGCGGAGCGCGCATCGAAATAGTCGTTTTTGACCACAGGGGTTGCCGGGGCGGCTGTTTCGCCCTTTTTGCGCCGAAGCGATACACTGTTGCCGTTTGATTTCTTCGCTCAAGGAGGATGCGCATGCCGTGCACAACGATTTTGGTTGGTAAGAACGCGAGCTACGACGGGTCGACGCTGGTTGCCCGCAATGAGGACTCGTCCAACGGGGTGTTTGAGCCCAAGCGCATGCGTGTTGTGCACCCCGACGAGCAGCCGCGTGTCTACACAAGCGTCTTGAGCCACCTGACCGTTGAACTGCCCGACAATCCCATGCGTTACACAAGCGTCCCCGACGTTGTCCCGGGTCATGGCGTTTGGGCCGAGGCCGGCTTCAACGAGCTCAACGTTGGCATGTCCGCAACCGAGACGCTTACCACCAACGAGCGCGTCCGCGGCGCCGATCCGCTCGTGGACTACGTGCCCGCCAAGGGCAACGAGGGCGAGGACGGCTATGTTCCGGCGCAGCCCGGCGGTTTGGGCGAGGAGGATATGGTGACCCTGGTGCTGCCGTACGCCAAGTCTGCCCGCGATGGCGTGCGTATCCTGGGTGATCTGCTCGAGCGCTACGGTACCTACGAGAACAACGGCATCGCATTTAGCGACGTTGACGAGATCTGGTGGCTCGAGACCATCGGCGGCCACCACTGGATCGCCAAGCGCGTGCCCGATGATGCCTATGTGACCATGCCCAACCAGCTGGGTATCGACAGCTTTGACCTGGACGACGCCGAGGGCGCCCAGGTCGACCACATGTGCTCCGCCGACCTGCGCTCCTGGATGGCCGAGTGGCATCTGGATCTGACGCTGGGCGTTGAGGGCGACGGTCCGGCGACAGTCTTCAACCCGCGCGAGGCCTTTGGCTCGCACAGCGATAGCGACCACGTCTACAACACGCCGCGCGCCTGGTACATGCAGCGCTGCCTCAACCCCAGCGATGTGTGGGACGGTCCCGAGGCCGACTACACGCCCGAGAGCGACGACATCCCCTGGAGCCGCGTGCCCGAGCGCAAGGTGACCATCGAGGACATCAAGTACGTGCTTTCGAGCCACTACCAGGGCACGGAGTACGACTGCTACGGCAGCAAGGGCACGCCCGCCACGCGCGGCGCCTATCGTCCCATCGGCATCAACCGCAACAGCCAGCTCGCCGTGCTGCAGCTGCGCCCCTATGCGCAGCCGGCGTATCGCGCCGTGCAGTGGATGGCGTTTGGCTCCAACTCGTTTAACGCGCTCGTGCCGCTGTACGCCAATGTCGAGATCATGCCCGAGTACTATGCCGGCACGCAGGCTCGCGTGACGTCCGAGAATTTCTATTGGGCAAATCGCCTGATTGGTGCCTTGGCCGATGCTCGCTTCCATGAGTGCGGTCGCGCGGTCGAGGATTATCAGGAGAAGGTCGGCGGCATGGGGCACAAGCAGATTCACGATGTTGACGCTGTCGTAGCCGCGCTGCCCGAGGCCGAGGTGCCTGCCGAGCTCGCCCGCGCCAACGAGGCCTTTGCCGAGCTCGTGCGCGTGGAGACCGACGCCCTGTTGGGCAAGGTGCTCTACACCACGAGCTGCGCCATGAAGAACTCCTTCGCGATGAACGACAACGTAAGGTAAAGATAACCTTGCAACGAGCGAGCGGGACAAACGCCGTCAAAGGCTTTGCCCCGCTCGATTCCTATCTTGGCGGTAAAACGATTTTGTGTCGTTCGCTCAATCTTGGGTACAAGAAGGCCAATGCAGTTGTTCACGATTGGAGCCAACCATGGTTATGAAATTCGATCAGCTTGTTAACGGTGCCATCAACGTGGGCTTCGGCGCCGCCGCCGTTGCCGTCGAGGGCGGCAAGAAGGTCCTCGACGACCTCAATACCAAGGGTGAGCAGGTGCGCAAGGACGCCGGCACTCCCGATATCGCCCGCAGCGTGTCCGACATGTTCGAGCAGGCCGGCGGCACCATTTCCGACCTGACCGAGCGCCTGGGCATGCAGGGCGAGACTGCGGCGCAGCGCGTGCTCGACGAGCTCATCCTGGCTCGCGTCCGGGTTATGACCGCCCCCGAGCGCACGGCCTTTTTGGCCCATGTGCGCGACATCGTCGACTCGGTCGAGGACAACGTGACTTCGGTGCCCGTCGAGTCCGTTGAGCCCGACGATGCAGAGGACACCGAAGAGGCCGAGTAGCAGCGCAGATGGCAGATTCCACCACCGATTACAACAATCTAGATCCCTTGGGTGACGAGACGGCGGTTGTCGATGAGGTTGAGGCCGCCGTCTCGGGCGCTCGTAAGAAGCCACGCGCTGTCGATATGGTCCCCGAGGAGCCCGACGCGATGGCGCCGGACGAGGAGTATCAGCTCACACCGGCAGGTCGTCGTGAGCGCATTGGGCAGATCGTTCGCCTGATCAAAAAGTACCGCGTATGGGATAACCTCACGCCGGTGCGTCTGCGTCGTCTGCTCGAAGAGCTCGGTCCCATGTTCGTCAAGATGGGGCAGATTCTGGCTAACCGCTCCGAGATTTTGCCGCAGCGGTTTTGCGACGAGCTCCGTCGCCTGCGCTCCGACGTAGAGCCGGTGCCATATGAGGTAGTGCTCCGCTGTCTGGAAGAGGAATACGGCCAGCGCCTGGGGCAGATGTTCGACGCGATCGACCCCAACCCGCTCGGAAGCGCGTCGCTCGCGCAGGTGCACCGCGCCCGTCTGGTGACCGGCGAGGACGTGGCCGTTAAGGTGCAGCGCCCCGGCGCGCAACAGGTCATGGCGCAGGACATCGACATCATCCGTTCGGTGGTGCGCATCGTTTCCAAGTTCGTCAACACCGATCAGTTTGTTGACCTGCACGGTGTGGTCGATGAGCTGTGGACCTCATTTCGCGAGGAGACCAACTTTTTGGCCGAGGCCAAAAACCTCAACGATTTCTATGACTTCCACAAAAGCGTGCACGGCGTTTCGTGTCCCAAATCCTACCTGGACCTTTGCACCGAACACGTCGTGGTCATGGACTACATCGACGGCATCTCCATTGCCGATCCCGAGCGCCTGGTGGCCGAGGGCTATGACCTGGAAAAGATCGGCTCGGCGATCGTCGAGGACTATTCGACGCAGGTGCTCGACGACGGCTTTTTCCATGCCGACCCGCATGCGGGAAACATCATCCTCAAAGACGGCATTGTCTACTTTATTGACCTAGGCATGGTCGGGCGCATGTCGAGCCACGACCGCGGTATCGTCAAGGATATGATTTTCGCCGTGGCCGAGGGCGATGTGCCCAAGCTCAAGGATTCGCTCATGCGTTTTGCCGTGACGCGCGGTGATTCGGCCGAGCTCGATCATTCGGCCTTTTTGTCCGATTTGGACTTTATCGTAGCCGACTTTGCAGGGCTCGATCTTAAGGACCTGGATATCGGCGAGTTTTTGACCTCGCTGCTAAACCTGGCGCGCAAAAACGATGTTGAGCTGCCGAGCGTGGTGACGATGTTCGCGCGCGGCATGGTGACGCTCGAGGGCCTGCTGACCGAGTACATGCCCAACGTCAATATGATCCAGATCATCCAGGCGCACATCAAAAACGAGAAGAGTACCTATGCGCGCGTCCGCGAAATGGGGCGCGATCTTGCCGCGAGCAGCTATCGCGCGGCAAAAGGCTCGCTCGAGGCGGCCGAGTATCTGGGCTTGGCGTCGCGCATGCTCACGCGCGGCCAGCTTAAGGTAAACACGCAGATCATGAGCAGCGATAAGGCGCTGCGGCAGCTGGGTGGAATTATCGACCGCATGTCGATGGCAATTGTGATCGCCGGCCTGTTTATCGGCTCGTCGGTGGTGTACTATGCGCGCATCGAGCCTGTTGTGCTCGGTATTCCGGTCATCGGCTTTTTTGGCTATGTGAGCGCGCTGGTTTTGGCGCTCATGCTGGGCCGCAATATCTGGCGCAACAGTCACGGCGGCAAGCACTAGCGTAGCTGCACGGTGTCTTGTCCCACGGCGCCCTTCCATACCCAACTCTTTCCTATCGCAAACAATAGCTTTTACCTTGGGCTTCGCCTGTGTGCGAGGCCCTTTTGCGTGATACCATACTGACGGTAATAATCAATGGCCTAGATGGTGGTGCGGAGACGCACGAATGCGCGGTTTTCCTGCGCATTTGGGAGAATCGGGGTGCGAATCCCCGGCTGTACCAGTAACCGTAATTCCTCTTGGCTCGGGATGCTCGCGTCGCAGATCGGACGACGCGCCCGAGCCGTTAAGGTTAAGTCGGATCGCCTCCCATCTTGCATGCGGCTGCGGCGTATGCCGCCGGTGTGCATAGGGCTCTGGAGGGAAGGGGGACCCCGATGGGGGAACTCGAGCGCAGCATGCGCGATGACGTGGGCCAGCCTCAGGGCAACGCTCCAAGTACAGACAGTAGGAGACAAATGGATATGTTCGAGGACGAGCGCCAGCGCGCCTCGCATCGTCGTGGCGCAATTGCGCGCGGTGTAGCAAAGCGCGGCCTGGTGGCATTCCTGGCCTTCGCGATGGTCTTTGGCACCACGCCGGCCCAGCTGTGGGCCGACGGCGTCGAGGGCATTGCCGAGGCTGTGGCTCAGGCTACGACGCCGGGCGAGGACGCGGGAGCTGCGGACGGTGCTGCAGATAACACCGCGGCTGCTACTGGCGCAAACGATTCGGCTGCCGATAAATCCTCCGAAACTGGGGATACGAGTCCAGTCGCGCCTGACAACGCGAGCAATGACGCGCTAGGCGACCCCGCTGCGTCAGACCCCGCTTCGGCCTCTCCGGCGAACGAGGCGTCCGACACCACCGCCGAGACCGGCGATGCGCCCGCGGTGGTCAGCGAGCCCAATGCAGCTAAGGCCGCACCCCGTGCCGCTGCCACGCTTTCCTCTAAAAATGGTGTCAGCGTCGGAAAGAGCCAGTCGCCTTCTCGCTGGACTGGCTCTAACGTCACTGGCTTTATCCAGAGCAATACTACGCTCTATGCGAATGTCTGGACTTCGTCCAGCAAGCGCGCCAGTGTTTCGGGTTGCACCTATCAGTGGCTTGCTGCCGATATCGCCAACAAGAGCGATGCGGACAACTCTGCGTTTGTTGCTGTCGAGGGCCAGACGAGCTCATCGATCGTTCTGGACGATGCCCTGCGCACTCAGCTTAACGGCAAGTGCCTGCGCGTTCGCATTACCGATGCAAGCGGTAACGTTATCTACGGCCCGACTAGGGGCGCCAACAACCAAAAGCTGACGGCAACGACCGCCGTCAAGGCACCCGTTCCTACCAAGACGGCCCTGGATGCAAAGTCTTATGTCCTCATCCAGTCTTCGGCAGACGATTCGAGTTCGATTTCGTCCGTTAAGGCAGAGACACTGAACCCTGGCACTACGCTTTGGGCGAATGCCTATGACGGCGAAGCGGTTCCCAACAAGCGTATTGCGGCACAGGCCGGCTGGACCTATCAGTGGCTTGCGTCTGACGTGCGCGATGCCGAGGATTCCGCCTATCAGGCAATTCCGGGCCAGACCGACCAGTCGCTGACGATCACGGATGAACTCGCATCGCAGCTTGCGGGCAAGTACATTCGCGTTAAGGTTGTCGGTGACGGTCAAGAGCTGTTCGGCCCGAGCAGCTCTTTAAAGACGCCCTCGTCTGTTGACTACAATACTCCGGGTCCTGTTGCCGCGAGCGGCCAGATCGCATTAGACCATATCGTTCTTGCTTATAACGGTGCCGAATTTGGCAACGATTACGAGAGCGTTCCGAGTGCCAACGTCGGCGACACGATTAAGGCTGCTGCCTACTACCTCAACTACGACACGCCGACTGTCCTCTACGGTTCCGACAAGGTCGATTTTTCTTGGTGGGTGGCCGATTCCGCCGACGGCTCGTTCGAGCAGGTTGCAACTGGTGACACCTACACGGTTACCAAGGAGTGCGCGAACCGCTACCTCAAGGTTGTCGCTAAGGCCAAGAAGGGTATCCCCGGCTCTGATAGCTGTGAGACCAAGGCGGGCCGCATTCTGCCCAAGGGCGCGACGACGCTCGATTCAGTTGCATTTACCAATGCGAGCAAGGGCGCCAAGGACACTGGCTCTACGATTGAGGCGTGCGCCTACAAGGCGGTCGATTACTCGTCTGAGCCGGTTACCGAGGGCGTTACCTACACGTGGCGTTGGTCCTCTGTCGACCCGTCTTCCTCTGCGTTTGATGCGAAGACCGACTGGCATGTGGTCGAGGGCAAAACCGACAGCAGCTTTACGATTCCCGATGACTACGCCAAGCGCTGGGTGAGCGTGTCGGCCACTGCGGGCGATAACACCGTAGAGGCGACTACTGCTGTGGCCGTTAAGGCCGCAGGCTCGCACGAGCTGTTCCTGACGTATCTCAAAAAGATCGTCGGCGATCAGAGCGATGACGCCAAGTTTGTCTACAAGAGTGGCGAAAAGATCGGTGTTACTGCATTCGAGAAGACGCCTGCAGGAACAAAGGGTGCCGAGCTTACATCTGATCAACTGACCTATACGTGGCAGATTGCCGATAGTTCCCAGGGTCCGTTCACGACGCTGACGGATGAGAACGCCCATAGGCCGTCGTTCGTAATTTCGCAAAAGTACGTCGGCAAGTACCTCAAGTGCATCGTCGACGGTGGCTACAACACCGACTATGCCTCCACACGTTATGCCATCGCTAAGGGTGAAGATGCCAAGGCGTATACCCTGACATCGGTTAATGTCGCTTCGAGCGGCAACCTTGCACAGGTCGGCGGAACGCTTACCCCTACTGCCAATTACATGGCAACGGGCGATTGGGGCGATTACGAGACGGCACTCCCCGAGGGCTCCCTCGTCGATTACCGCTGGTATCTCGCCGATGACGCTGAGGGCACAAATGCCCACGAGCTGTTTGGCGCCGACGAAACGACCGGCGCGATCACGCTTCCCGCCTCGGCTGAGGGCAAATACGCCTATGTCGTGGCAAACGCCGGCAACAACGATGTCAAGAGCACCGCTTGGCTCGTTAATTCTTCCGACGAAAAGTCTCTTTCCGTTAACGTCAGGGTTGTAGGCGTAAGCAAACACGATGTCGGTCAGTCCTATGACCTTGTGGACTGGGTGCCGACGGCCTCGTTTGAGTGGTCGAGTACCCAAAAAATGTCTGCCTGGGACATCTTTGCCAAGGTGCTTGACGACGCCGGCTATAGCTATAGCACGGACGGTGGCGTTCCCTATTCGGTTACGAACCCCGATAAGTCCCAGACGCTCGCGACGGAAAACACGGCGTCCGGCTATAAGTACTGGCGTTTTGATATTAATGGCAAGGCTGCCAGCTCTTATGCCACGGGCTACTACCCGAGCGATGGCGACACGCTCGAGCTGGTGTACGAGGATCCCACGGGTGCGGTTTCCACGCAGGTTTCCGCGACGTGTTCGGTCGTCGGCACCGACGCCAAGGGTGCTCAGCAGACTTGGGCTGCCGCTCAGAACATTACGCTGAAGAAAGGCTCGACTGCGGCCGACCTCTCCGAACAGCTTTTCAAGCAGACTGGCCTTAAGGCCGACTACGACCCCGATGGCAGCTGGGGTTGGGCGCTCAACTCGATCACGTCGCCCTTCGACTCCGACCGCACGCTCGCCTACGACTCGGCGACCGGCGCGTACTGGCAGCTGTTCATCAACGGCAAGTCCTCCATGGTCGGCGCCGGCGGCTACACGCTCAAGGCCGGCGACTCCGTCGTCTGGTGCTACTCGAAGTACAACGACCCCGCTCCTGCCGATCAGCTTTCGGTAAGCTGCACCGTTATCGGCCAGGATGCTTCGGGCGCCCAGCAGACGTGGGCACAGCCTACGACAGCTCTCGTGGACGAGGGAACAACCGCTGCTGACCTTTCCGAGCAGATCTTTAAAAAGTCTGGCATTGGCGCCAAAACGGGGGAGAGCTCGTTTGGCTGGTATCTCGAGTCGCTGACCTCGCCGTTCGAAAAGAACGTGACCCTCTCGAGCGAGAAGGTTGACGAAAACACCTGGAAATATTGGCAGTTCTTTGTCAATGGCAAGCCTGTTGATGTTGGTGCGGGCGCCTATACGCTTAAGGCAAGCGACGAGATTGCTTGGGTCTATGGCTCCGACGGCACCATGCCTGGTCAGGTCTCCGTTTCGATGGAGATCATCGGCAAGAAGGACGATAAGGCTCAGCGCTGGACTGATCCTTCGATGCAGGTGTTTGTCGAGGGCACGACGATCAAGGATGCCTCTGCTGCCTACTTCGATGCCGTTGGCGTCAAGTCCAAGATGTACGACCAATTTGGTTATTGGGGCGTTCACACTCTTGTCTCTCCGCTTGATGGCACCGAGCTGTCGGGTGCTTGGTCGTTCTTTGTCAACGGCGTTCCTGGGTCTCAGCTCGATAGCGACTATGTGCTCAAGTCGGGTGACAAGATCGTCTGGGCTTATGCTGCTGGCGATACCGTTCCTAATCCCGATGAAGTCGTAGTTGATCCGAGCGCTTCGCGCCCGACCGATTGGAAAGCCGACTGGAGCGGCAATTCCAATGCGGTGGTCGAGAACGTGTCCACGCCTACGGGCGCGCTGGCAAGCTCTTGGACGTTTGATTGGAAGGCCTATTCGGGCGCCACGTACCCCAACGCGAGCGAGCCGATTGTCGTAAACGGCAATGTGTATCTCGCCGTCAACAAGCGCCTGCTTAAGATCGATGCCGAGTCGGGCAAGGTGCTGGCCGAGTCGAATCTTAAGACTGCGATTGGCTACACGACGCGTCCGATTTATACGAACGGCTTGGTCATCGTCCCGCTCGATGGCGGTGCGGTCCAGGCTCTGACGGCCGATACGCTCACGACGGTTTGGGTTACCGACCCTGTGAGCAAAACTGCTCAGTCGAATTCTCAGCTGACGGTCGATGGCAACTATCTCTATGTCGGCACCGTTGATGTCGACTATGGTAAGGGCGTGTATAACAACGGCCATCTGACGCGCATCAATATCCTGACCGGTGCCGTTTCCTGGCAGCACGTCAACGCCGATGAGGGTTATTACTGGACGGGCGCTACCGTGGGTGACGGCTTTATTCTGGTTCCCACCAGCGCCGGTACCGTTGAGATGCTCAGCAAGTCTTCGGGCGCTGTGCTTGGAAGCGTTTCCGTTGGGGCTATCGTTAACTCCTCCTGTGTGCTCTCCGCCGACGGTAGCCATGCTTATCTGATTTCGCGCGATGGCAAGCTGCACGTTTTGGCGATTTCTGACGGTAGTTCGCGTGATGCGGATGCCGCTTCGCGCATTTCCGAAGAGCGCGTCGTCGACCTGGGTCTTACGGGATGCGCCTGCATGCCTACGCTGTATGGCAACAAGCTGATTGTCGGCGGCGAGGTTTCCGGTGGCTCTGCGCTGGCGATTGTCGACCTTGATAATGACTTTGCTACGACGTTGGTTTCGTCTGCTGATGGCTCCGCGCTTCCCATCGGCGGCATCAAGGGTGCACCGCTCGTGAGCGCCCAGGCAGATGGCACGTATGTCTACTTCACGGTTAACTACGGTGCGACTTCCGACTATGTGAACTACACCTCGGGCGGCGGTGTCTATCGCTACAAGCTGGGTGACGCGCAGGCGACCGGTGCGTTTAGCGCAACGGGACACAACAACTACTGCGACTCGCCGATTGCCTGCGACGCCAAGGGCAACCTCTACTACATCAACGATTCCGGCACGTTGTTCAAGCTGAATGGTGGCGTTAAGGTCTCGTTCGAGACTGGCGAGGGTTCCAAGGTCGATTTCCAGACTACGGCCGACGGCAAGCTGGTTAAGCCTGCCGATCCGACGCGTGAGGGCTACACCTTCGGTGGCTGGTACACCGATGAGGCTTGCACGGAGGCGTATGACTTCAGCACGCCGGTGACGGCCGATATGACGCTGTATGCCAAGTGGACCAAGAACGCCGTTAACCCTGACGGCAATGGCGGTTCTGGCTCTAACGGTGGCAGCGGCTCCGGCACTGGTGCTGGTACCGGCGCGGGCACTGGCTCCGGCTCGAAGGGTGGCGCTGTCGCCCCGGGTCAGAAGCCGGTGACCAAGACGACGGTGTCGACCAAGAGCGGGACCAAGGACAACAAGTCCGACAAGAAGGACTCCGACAAGTCCGACAAGAAGGACGAGAAGAAGTCTGACAAGAAGGACGGCAAGTCCGACAAGGCATCCGCTTCCACGACCACTGCCAAGAAGTCCACTGAGGCTTCCGCGCAGGAGTCTGGCCTCAACCCGCTCGCTATTGTCGGCATCGCGGCCGGCGTGATCGGCCTCGCGCTCATCGCCGTCTTCATGCTGACCAAGCGCGGGAAGGGTGACGGTAATGCCCGATAAGCCCAAGGGGACCAACGGGCAGCAGCTCGACTCCTCGTTTATCCAGCTCGACGATGCAAAGCAAAAGGGCGCCGCTTCGGCGGCGTCCGCCCCGCGGCGCAAGGCGATGCTTGGCGCTCTGACCGCGGTTTGTATCGCGTTGATCGTCGTATCGCTGGGCTTTGTCCACCCCTCCGAGAGCGGCGCCTGGTCCATTGATTGGATCGTCCAGACCGTGACGGGGGAGAGCGTCGTCGCCAATGATGCCAAGGTGCCTGGTTCGGCTGCTGCTTCTAGCAAGGCCGACTCCAAGAATTCCAAGGTTTCGGGCGATGCGAAAGATAAGTCCAAGGACTCGGGTGACGCCAAGGGCGATTCCGAGTCTTCGAACAAGAGCTCGGATAAAAACTCGGAAGGTAAAAAGTCCGAAGAGCAGGATGGCAAGAAGTCTGGCGAAGCATCGGTTTCTCAGAATACCGGAGCTGCCGATACGACCAACACGTCTGGCGGTGCCTCTTCGGGCGGTGGCCAGTCGTCTGGCGGGGCCACGGCCTCTAACGGCGGAGGCGCTTCCACGGGCGGCCAGGGTGGCTCGCAGGAGTCTGGATACGTTACTGTGTCGGTCTCGGTTACGTCGAGTGCCGTGGGCAATCCTGTGTCCGCCGGCGGCACCTATACCTTTAACGAAGGTGCCACCGTCTACGACGCCCTATGCGCGCTCGGGCTTTCCGTCAACGCACACGGCTCATCGTACGGCACGTATGTCGCCGCGATCGGCGGTTTGGCCGAGAAGCAGTATGGCGGCACGAGCGGTTGGATGTACTCTGTCAACGGCTCGACGCCCATGACGGCCTGCAGCAACTACGTTCTCTCCAACGGCGACAACGTCGTCTGGTATTACGTAACAGGCTAGGGATCTCAACATAACGCACGGAACGGGCAGCTCGGACAAACATCCAGGCCGCCCGTTTTTTGATGCGAATGGGACGGAGTTTCCCAATCAAGGCTCAACCGGAAAGCGCATCCCACTTTTGAGCTGAATTCTGGGATGCACTTTCCGGTTGGAGTTCTATTGGGAAACTGTGTCCCGTTTTGAGGTCCTATTCTGGGATGCGGTTTCCCCGGGGAGGCCCATGGGAAAGCGTGTCCCATTTCGGCATCGTGATCCGTCTCGTGCGCTCTTATCGGCAATTATAGAAAGCTCGGCAAACAAAAAGCCGGCTGGAACGTGATGTTCCAGCCGGCTTTGCGTTCAAGCATATGTTCGGCAATCTACGACCTTGCGCCCTCGAGGAAGAAGCGGCGGCTAAAGTAGTTGTACCAGGTGACCAAGAATGTGGCGATGGCCTTCATGGCCTGGTAGCCGATGCTCAAAAACGTGACGCCCACAAACATATACAGGTCGTTGAGGCCCAGGCCAATCACCGACAGGATGGTGAAGATCGTGAACTCGCGCTTGCGGCTCATGCCCTCGCGGTGGTCGAACACGTACTTCATGCTGAGCCAGTAGTTGACCACGACGGACGTGACAAACGAAATCGTGGTGCTCATCAAAAAGTCCAGGTGGAACAGCTCGACAAGCGCAATGAGCATGCCCCAGTCGATGCCAAAGGAGATAAGTCCCACGACAGCGAACTTGAGGAACTGCTTCGTATGAGGTTGTGCCAGTGCCTTGCGCACGTAATCACATCCAATGCGTTGATGAATCGAGCAGAGGATACTTTAGAGCTTTTGCAAGGGAAACGTAAGGTCTTTGCCAAGAACTATACGAACTCGCCAAATTTTCAAGAGACAATCCGCAAACGTGCCAAATTTACCCGTAAACGAGTAGGGCCCGTGGACGATGCTGCGCTGAGCGCATGCCGTCCGCGGGCCCCGTACACTGCGAGAACGCCGAGCTACTTGGTCTCGTCGCCCTCTAGGAAGATCTTGCGGGTTACAAAGTTGTAGACCATGACGAGCGCGGTGGCGCAAATCTTGGCGATATTGGCCTCGAGCCCCAGGCCGGCGTTGAGTGCCAGCACGATACCGTCGTTAAGTGCCAGACCGATGACGGACAGCACGACAAAGATGATGAACTCGCGGTGGCGGCTCATGCCCTCCTTGTGCGCAAACACGTACTTCATGCTCGCGACGTAGTTAAAGATGAGCGAGACGATAAAGCCGCTGGTATTGGCGATCAGGATGTTAAGGCCCAGACCGTAGTGGAGCAGATTCATGATGCCAAAGTCGATGACCGTGGCGACGACGCCGACGACGCCAAACTTCATGATCTGCGCAAGGAGCTTTTGCATGGTACCTGCCTTAGGGTGGCGCCATAGCGCCGTGGGGATGACGAACTCAGCAAGTTTAGCCAATCCCCACGGGTGGAGCTAGGCGCGCTCCTCGATAGCACCGTTTCTATATGCATCGAGCAGTTGGCGTAGGTCCTGAATCTGGCTGCGGATCTTGGCACCCGTATCGGTGTCGCTTACCATGCGGCGGCGGTCGGCCTCGTCAAAGCGGTTGGTCTCGCTCTCGATGTCTACATTGCGGGTAAGTGCCTCGGCAACCGTGGTAAAAGCTTGATGCGACTTAAGGCGACATCCGCGCGAGCTGGAGATAAGCGTGTAGCCGGCGATGCCCGTCTTGGGATGGTAGGCGCGACAGAAGCCGCCGTCGATGACCAACAGCTTGCCGTTGGCGCGGATGGGCTGCTCGCCTTTGGTGGTCTTGACCGGGGTGTGGCCGTTGATGATGTGGCCCGTCGGCGAGCAGGCCATGGGTGCGACGCCAAACTCGCGCATGATATCGTCGCAAACGGACGAGGACGTGGTGAGCGTATAGTACGGGTCCATCGGCTCGACCCACGTGTTCTTGTCGGCGATGTAGGCGCGCTCGAACGTGCGCACCACGCGTCCGCTGGCGGGTGAGTTAAAGCCGATCCACAGGTACCACATCCAGTCGAGGGCATCGCGGTCGCCGACGCGCCAGGCGCGGCGGGCGATATAGTCGCAAAAATCAAAATAATCGCGCCCGGCGTGCCAGGTGCCCAGGCAATTCATGCTGCTAAAGGTGCCGTCTTCGTTGAGCGGCACACAGCCATGGAACAGCAGGTTGCCGTTGGTGACCTTATACATCGAGCCGTGGGTGTAGAGGAAATCGATATGGCGATGCAGGTGATCGGCGGTGACAAATTCGGACACGAGCTTGTCGATGATGTGCTGTTCCTGGGGCGTGAGCGTGTAAGGGTCCGTTGGGTCGACGGTGGGGAAGTCGTTGGTCGTGAGCGGCCACACGCTGCCGTCGGCAAGCGTGACCGTGCCGGTGCCGTGGTCGATCTTGTCGAGCAGCAGGCGGTCGGTCATGTCGAACTCGGGGTGGCGCTGGATAATCTGGCCCTCGAGTTTAAAGAGCAGCACGTTGATGGCCTTGATCAGCGGGGTGATGGACTCGCCGGCGGTATAGGTGGCGTCGGCGAAGGCGACAAGCTCGCGCAGCGAGATGCCGTAGTCGTTCTCGAGGATCTCGTAATTGTCGTAGCGCAGGTTGTTGCGCAGCACCGTGGCGATGCAGGCGGGCTCACCGGCCGCAGCGCCCATCCACAGCAGATCGTGGTTACCCCACTGAATATCGAGCGAATGATAGGTGAGCAGGCGGTCCATAATCTTGGCAGCGCCGCCGCCACGGTCGAAGATGTCGCCCACCAAGTGCAGGTGGTCGACGGCGAGGCGCTTGATGAGCGAGGCAAGCGACTCGATAAAGTCATCGGCGCTGGCGGTCTCCAGAATGGATTCGATAATGCGCTCGTGATACCGCACGCGGTAGTTGTTCTCATCCGGATGCGTGTGCAGCAACTCGTCGATGATGTAGGCGTAATCGCGCGGGATGGCCTTACGCACCTTGGAGCGCGTATAGCGGCTCGAAAGCGAGCGGGCAACCACAATGAGCTGGTCGAGCATGGTCTTGTACCAGGTGGGGGAGTCCTCGCGCCGGCTGCGGACCAGCTCGATCTTCTCGCGCGGGTAGTAGATGAGCGTGCACAGCTCGCCCTTTTCGTCAAAGGAGAGCGTGTCGCCAAAGATCTCGTCGACATGCTCGCGCACAACGCCCGAGCAGTTGTTGAGGATGTGCATAAAGGCTTCGTACTCGCCGTGCACATCGCTCATAAAATGCTCGGTGCCCTTGGGCAGGTTGAGAATGGCCGAGAGATTGATGATCTCGGTGAACGCGGATTGCTCGGTAGGAAATTGTCTCGACAGCAGACGCAGATACTTAAAGTCTTGCGGGTTGCGATCGAATGCGACCATGAAACACCTTCCGATGGGGCTGGTAAAACTGATAAACAGCGTCAAACGTTTATCAGTATGCGCCGCTTTTGTTTCGATTTTGCGCCAGCGGCTGAATTGTCGGCTGAATGGTTTGGTAAATCGATTTAGTTGAGGTTGATGTGTCGGTTGGGTGGAGACGAAGAGGGTGATTTCTCAGATATTCATGCGTGGGGTCGGTGGAGACGATGGTGGTAAAGATATTCAATGCAAATGGTTCGAATTGGTAAATAGTGGACGTTTGTATCGTATTTAGGCTTGCTGTGCGATAATTTGCGCAGTAGTACTTAAGGAGCCTCATATGAGTGATTTTGTCCTGACCTGTGAATCCGCCGCCGATCGAACCCGTGAGTTCTTTGCGTCGCGCAATATTTCTGTCGTATGTTTTCATTACGAGATCGACGATGTTGTCTATGCGGACGATCTGTATCAGTCGATTACGCCGGACGAGTTTTTTGCCCAGATTGCCGCGGGCGCCATGCCCAAGACGTCTCAGGTGAGCGTGGGTGAGTACGAGGAGTTTTGGGAGCCGTTTGTTGCCGACGGTAAAGACGTGCTGCACCTGGCGCTGTCGTCGGGTATTTCGGGCACGTATGGATCGGCCTGCGTTGCGGCGCAGATGCTCGCGGATCGCTATCCCCAGGGCGGCAAGGTGCGCGTCATCGATTCGCTGGCGGCGTCTTCTGGCTTTGGCCTGCTGGTGGAGTGTGCCGCCGACGTTCGCGATAGCGGCGCTTCGCTTGACGAGACGGCCGCTTGGATTGAGGAGCATAAACTCAACCTTCACCACTGGTTCTTCTCGACCGATCTGTCGAGCTACCTGCGCGGCGGTCGCATTTCGGCCGCGAGCGCGATCATCGGCACGGCGCTCAAGATTTGCCCGCTTATGACGGTCGATTGCGAAGGTGAGCTGGCGCCGCGTGAGAAGATTCGCACCAAGAAGCGCGCGATCTCCGAGATGGCCAAGACCGTGATGGCGCATGTGCAGGACGGTGCGAACTATTCGGGCAAGTGCATCATGTCGCACTCGGCGTGCCGCGAGGACGCCGAGGCCGTTGCGGCACTGATAGAGGAACAGGTTCCGCAGCTCAAAGGTAAGATTGAGATCAATAGCATCGGTGCTCTGATTGGCTCGCATACCGGCCCTGGCACGGTGGCCGTCTTCTTTATGGGCGACAAGCGCGTGGACTAACGTTCGTGGGCTGGCTGACGGTTTTAACGGCTGCGCCTGTCCCTCCCGACATTCGATAACAGAAAAAGGCCCGTCCCGTTGTTTGCGGGACGGGCCTTGCTGTTGCGGCTAGCGTTTCTTTCCGCGGAAGAAGAAGCCGTGCAGCGAGGGTTTGAGTCCGCGGCTGGCGCGACGCTCCTCGATATGATCGTGGATCGAAGCGACGCGTTCGATGACTTCGTCGGGGATCGGCACATCGGGATTCATGTTCTCGACCTGGCTGACCTCGGCGGCGGCGACCTGGTCGATAATGGGCACATCGTCGCGCGAGATGACGGGCGTGGCGTCTTCCTTCATCTTGCGATAGCGCTGCATCATGTCGGTCTGCAGCTGCTGGGCCGATGGCGGCGTCCAGATGATGGCGTTGGCGCCGGCGGCGATGGTCTCACGGATGCTCTCGGGCGTTTTGCCGCCCGGTGCGATGAGCGGTAGGTTGGGATAGTGCTCGCGCAGTTCACGTAGGACCTGCGGCGTGTTCTTGCCGGCCGCGATGTTGAGGATCTTGGCTCCGGCGCGCACCTTGGCGTGAGCATCGTCGTCGCAACGTACGACCGTGGCGATGACGGGGATGTCGGCGATGTTGGTGATGTGCTCGACCATCTCGGCGGTAGCGGGGGAATTGACCACGCAGCCCGCCGCGCCCTGCATCTCGGAGACGGCCGCCATCTGCACGGAGCGCTTACCGGTGGTGGTGCCGCCGCCAACGCCCACAAAGACCGGGCACTCGGCAACGGTCAGCAACGCCTGCGTAATGGCGGGCTGCGGCGTGAAGGGGTAGACGGCAAACACGGCGTCGGCATTGGAGTTGCGGATGACCGCCACGTCGGTGGTGTAGATGAGCGATTTGATGCGGCGGCCAAAGAGCGTAAAACCGCTGGCCTCCTCGATCTCATCGGGCATGCGGAGGGCCGCCTTGCGCAGGCGCCCGTCGATGGGCAGCGGCTCCATGGGCAAGAGGCCGTTGGGAGTTACGGCCACCTGGGGCTCGGTAAATTCGTCTGCAAGCTCTACCTCGGAGAAGTCGACCGAGGCGACGATGTCCTCGTGAACCTCGGCGGGAACATCGATGGGGGCTTGGTCGTTCGTCGCGGCAGGCGTATCGAAGGAGCTGGTGCCGACAAAGGCGTCGACGCGCTCGTTTAAATCGTTGAGAGAATCCATGGCGGTCCGTTTCTATGTTCTGCGGTCGGCAGTGTACGACCGGCGTTGCGAGTGCTAAATCGTTTGACGAGTTGATTTTTCCCCGCCGCGCCATCCGTTAGACTGAAGGACCGGCGAACGTGAAGGAGCTGTGGTGGCGGGAATCGAGGTGCTATCTTGAATGTCCCGTATGCAAAAGAGAGGTGACGCGGTATGGAATTTTCGGCAATGTTAGGCTCGATTGGCCTATGCGTGGGCGCAATCGCTGCCGCCGCGGTCATCTACTTTGCGGTCACGGCCATTAAGGGCAAAAAGGCCGAGCGCAAGGAGCGTGAAGCGCTTGCGCGGCATAAGGACCAGCAGGACAGGCGCGCACGGCGATAGCTTGTTGAGTTTTGAATCCGTGCGCTAGCTGCGTTTTCGGACCAGGGCGATATAGAAGCCCTCAAAGTCGCGACTGGGCGGAATAGTCAGCGTGCCTGGCATGCCGTTGGCAATGGCCGAGACGTGACCCGCGGCAATGGCTTCGGTAAGGGCGTTGCACTCGATATGCGGCTTGTCGCCGGTATCCTGTGTGCGACGCGCTTCGCTTTCGCTTGGCGTGCCGTCGAGGGGGATGAGCTCGCAGTCCATATGCTTGTCGAGGGCCTCTTGCAGGGCGTCCTCGTTTTCCTGCGGCAAGATCGAACAGGTCGAATAGACGAGCGTGCCGCCCGGTTTGAGGGCCCCCATGGCGCGGTCCAGAAGTGCTCGCTGCGAGCGGGCGCACTTGACGAGCAGCTGCTCGGTGAGGCCGCGCAGACTTTTCTCGTTGCCGCTGATGACGGTGCCCGTACCGGTACAGGGGGCGTCGAGCAGGATACGGTCAAAGCGGAAGAACTCGTCAAGCTCGCGCGCGTCAATACGCATGACGGGCACGTTTTTGGCGCCCTGGCGGCCCAAGTTGGCCTCGAGCTTTTCGGCGCGGGGAATGCTCATCTCGCAGGCGGTGAGGTGCGCCTGGCCCTGGGTGAGGGCGGCGATCTGCGTCGTCTTGCCGCCGGGGGCCGCGCACATGTCCAAGATATCCTCGCCGGCCTGCGCGCCCAGCACCAAAGGAGGCATCATCGACGATAAGCTTTGCAGGTAGATCTTGCCGTCACGGTAGATGTCGAGATCCCACAGGTCGGAAACCTGGGCTTCGGGAAGGATGAAGGCATCCGGGTACCATGCGACGGAGCGGTGTGCGATTCCGGCTGCGTCGAGCACGGCGGCGATGTCCTCGGCGGTCGCCTTGAGCGTGTTGGCGCGCAGCGTGACCGGGCGTGTGGCTGCGGCGCCAAAGCCTTCGATCACGAGCTCGGCATCGGCAGGCGTATAGGCGCCGGCGACCGTGTCGACCATAAAGCGCGGCAGGTCGGCGGCGGAGTGTTGGGCGGCAAGCTGGTCGGAAAGCTCGGTGGCGGCAAACTGCCTGAGCTTGAGCTCGGGCTTAACCTGCTTTTTTTGCTTACGACGACGCGGCTTGGACATCCGTCTTTCCTTCCCGTCCCAAATTGACTACTTTCCGGGCACGCCGCTGCTGGCGTGCTTTAGTACTGGCTCTCGTGCTTGCTAAAGAAGTCGAAGCGCGGGGGCAGCGGCTTTACGCGGTGCTCGCCGGGCTTCTCGCCCAGGCTCTCCACAAACTCGTCCGTGGAGGCAAAGATGTTGTCCCAGCTAAAGAAGGCGACCGAGTCGACGTCGAAGTACTCGCAGATGAGCTCGCAGCCGGCCGGGACGATGCCGTGCATCAGGACGGTCGCCACACGCAGCTCGGTAAAGGCGTCGACCAGGGCCTGCTTCATGGCGGCGTTGGCCGGCTCGCCCTCGAGCTTGTTGGCGGCCTTGGAGGCGTCGCTCCAGCGCTTGTTGGCGGCGCGCAGGTAGTCGTCGCACACGGCGAGCGCGCGGTGCGTCTCGAACTTGTACATGGCCTGCTCAAAGGCAAGGGCGGCCTGCTCGGCAGCCTCGACCACGGCAGCAGAGGCGGCGCCGGCCGGAATACAACCGTTGCGATAGGGGCTCTCGTCGCCCTCCTTGACGGCGACGCCGTAGAAGCAGCTGCGGGCCAGGCGGTTGAACACGCCGGTCAAAAGGGCGCTCTCCTTAAGAGCCGGGTCAATAACGCGCTTGTCGTCGCAGGTGCGCACCTCGTTGCCGTCCTTGTCCTTGCCGGTCACGCGCGTGTCATATGCCTTGGGGCTAAAGCTCACCGGCTTCTCGGAAAGGCCGAGCGACAGCCAATGCGCGCGCATCTGCTCGCAGGTGTAGTGGTTGAGCAGGTCGTCTGCCGGCGGGGGAGGCGTCTGCGAGGACGAGCTGGCCTTTTTGCCCATGTAGAGCAGGTGGTAGCAGGCGCTGACGGTGCTCTGCGTGAGGTTCCAGCCCAGGGCCTCCCACATGGCGGTCTGCGCGATGCAGTAGAAGTAGATGTTGTCCTGGCCGATGAACTGGTAGATCTGCGCGTCGTCCGAGCACCACCAGTCACGCCAGTCGAGCGAGCTGTGCTGGTAGGTGGGTGCGGGTACCTGCGTGGAATCGGCGGCGGGCTCGCCCATGAGGGCGGCGTCCTGGGCGGCGACACCCTCTGTTACGCCGGCGGCCTTGGCATCGCGTGCGAGTACGGTGCGGGTGTAGCTGATGGGCGCCCACAGGCTCTCGGGCCAGCACCAGCAGGTGACGTCGGAAACGCCGTCGACCTCGGGCGCCGGAACGCCCCAGTCGATGTTGCCGGTGATGCGGAAGGGCACGAGCGCCTTGCCGCTGCGGAAGCGCACGCCGCCGTTGGCGAGCACCGCGTGGGCGTCGTCGCGCTCCTTCCAGCTGGGGAAGGTGACGGTAAAGCTGCTCTTGTTGCCCTCGGGCTCCAGCACGGTGTGCTCGGGCAGCTGGTCCTCGACGGCGTCGAAGGCCTCGCGGAACTTGTTCTGAATATAGAGCTGTGCCGGCAGCAGCCACTCCTCCATGGTCTTGGAGACCACGGAGCGAACCTGCGGGTTCTGGGCGAGCTTGGCGGTGTAGGTCTTCATAAAGTCGAGGTAGGCCGGCAGGTCGAAGTAGAGGTTGTCGACCGGGCGCAGCTCGGGCACCTCGCCGGTGAGCTGGCTCTTGGGAGCGATGAGCTCCTCGGGCTCAAACTGGTGACCCAGGTCGCACTCGTCGGCGTACGCCTTCTCGGACTTGCAGCCCTGGATGGGGCAGCGGCCGATCACCTGACGGCCGTTGAGGAACGTGCCGGCCTTGGCGTCGTAGAACTGCAGCGTGGAGCGCTTGGAGATGGTGCCCTGCTCGTGCAGGCGCTCGATAATCTCGGCGGTAACCTCGTTGTGAATCTGCGCAGCCGGTTCAAGGCCCGAGCCGCCGTAGATATCGCAGCTGATGTTGTAGTTGTTGAGGGTTGCGGCCTGGCGGGAGTGATTGGACTCGACGTACTCGCCGATGGACTTGTCGTAGCCTTCGTTCTCCTTGAGCTTGCGGTAGCTCTCCATGATGGGCGAGCCGTAGCAGTCGGTGCCCGAGGTGAAGATGACGTTCTCGCGGCCCAGACGGTCGCGCAGGAAGCGGGCGAAGAAGTCGGCCGGGACAAAGACGCCGCCGACGTGGCCAAAGTGAAGGCCCTTGTTGCCGTAGGGCTCGCCGGCGGTAACGATGGCGCGGCGAGGCCAGCTGGGACGGTCGTTCATGGAGTATTTGGATGCCATGGGACTCCTTCGCATATGGTGAGAGCGCGGCCGGGCGCAAGGCCTGGCGACGCGGTGGTCAATTCGTGCATATCGTTCGACATTATCGCACATGCGGACGGGTACGTGGCAGGGGCGCTATCCTAAGATGCTATGAATGAGATTTCCAACATACATGCGTTTGAAGACGATGATTTTCTGCACGCCTGCTTTGTGTGGGGGATGGTCGTGCTTGGCGCATTTGCCGTGTGCCTGGTGCCGGTGTTTATGCTGCTGGGTGGGCCCGCGGATCTGGATGCGGCTGACGCGGGTGGCTGGACGGCGGTCTTGGGCTGGATTGTCGGCTTGGCTGCGGTTTCGGCGGCGTCGTTTGCCGTGCACGAGCTGGTGCACGGTGTGTTTTTTAAGCTGCTGGCGCCTGCGGGCGCGCAGGTGACCTTTGGGGCGAATCGCGAGACGGCGATGATCTATGCCTGCGCCGAAGGCGTGGTGTATTCGCGCCGGCGGTACGTGGCAGTTTGCCTGGCGCCGACGGTTGTTGTGACGACAGCGTTTGCCCTGGGGTTTGCGTTCTCGGGCTATCCGCTGCTGTGCTACCTGGCGGCCGGCTTGCATTTGTCGGGTTGTGTGGGCGACTGGTATTACGTGCGGACCATTTTTCGCGACCGCCGCATTGTCGCCTGCGAGGACACGTCCTTTGGCGTGCGCTTTTTCGCAAGGTAGTCTTTTGGGATGATTTTTCTGGGACGGGGATTAAAAAATCATTGCGGGGGAGGAGATGTTGATGAAGCCGTTGTTGCTGCACGCTTGCTGTGCGCCGTGCTCGCTTGAACCGGTTCGCCTGCTGCGCGAGGAGGGATTTGAGCCCACGATTTGCTGGACCAACCCCAATATTCAACCGCGCGATGAATGGCAGCGGCGCTTGGACGAGCTGCGCCGGTGGTGTGCCGATGGCGACATCGAGCTCATCGAGGCGGGGGAGGACCGCGATCGCTGGGAGACCGGCGTGGCACCGCTGAGTGCCGATCGACCCCGTCGCTGTCGCGCGTGCTATGCCTTGCGCTTGGCCGAGGCGTGCCGCGTGGCCCAGGAGCGCGGGTTCGAATATGTGGGTACGACGCTCGCCGTCTCGCCGTATCAGCTGTTCGATACCTGTAATGAGGTGCTTGAGCGCTTGGCTGCCGCCCGCGGGCTTACACCGGTGATTCGCGATTTTCGCCCGTATTACCCCGAGGCCACGCGTCGTTCGCGCGAGCTTGGCATGTATCGACAGAATTACTGCGGCTGCCGGTTCTCGGCCGTCGAGGCGGCCATGGATCGAGCCCGCATCCGCGACGAGCGCAAAGCCGCCAAAAAGTAGTTCATTTGGGACGTCAGCCTGCTAGGATGTAGAGCGGACTTTAGCTATATAAGGAGAATCCGACGTGTCTATGCGTACCGATGATTTTGACTACAACCTTCCTGAGGAACTGATCGCCCAGGCGCCTGCCGAGCCGCGTGACTCCTGCCGTCTGCTGGTGGTGGATCGCAAGGGCTCCCAGGCGGGAACGCCGCTGGAGCACGGCGGTACCGTTGAGCACCGTATCTTCCGCGATATCATCGACTATATCGAGCCGGGTGATGTGCTTGTCATCAACAAGACGCGCGTGATGCCGGCCCGCCTGATCGGTCGCAAGTCGGGTTCGGGTGGCGTGGTCGAGACGCTGCTGCTCAAGCGCCGTGAGGATGTTGACCCGCTGGGTCACGTTTGGGAGTGCCTGGTCAAGCCGGGCAAGCGCCTGAAACCCGGTGCCCAGATTGAGTATCGCGCCGGTGGCGCTCATGCGCCCGAGGGGGCTCCCGTGGTGCTGACAGCCGAGGTCGTCGACTTTGTCACTGATAGCCGCGGTGGCCGCCTGGTGCGTTTTGAACCGGCCGGTTGCAATGCCGCCGGCGACCCGCGCACGCTCGACGAGGCCATCCATGCTGCCGGCCACGTGCCGCTGCCGCCCTACATTACCGATTACGAGGGCGATCCCGAGAAGTACCAGACCGTCTACGCCATGAAGGAGGAGCACTCGGCTGCCGCTCCCACGGCGGGTCTGCACTTTACTCCCGAGCTCATGGCCGCTATCGAGGCCAAGGGCGCGAAGTTTGCCGCCGTTGAGCTCGAGGTGGGCATCGATACCTTCCGCTTGGTGGAGGAGGACGACCCCACGCAGCACGTCATGCACACCGAGCGCTACCACGTGTCGCAGGAGGTTGTCGACGCCGTGCATAAGGCGAAGGCCGAGGGGCATCGCGTGATCGCTGTCGGTACCACGGCGGTGCGTTCGCTCGAAAGCGCTTTTGACGCGGACGCGCCGGTGTCCGATCCGGCCGTGACGGCGCGCTATTTTGAAGGCCGCGAGGACGGCGCCGACACGCTCGGCCGCGGTGACATCGTGGTACGCGAGAACGCGACGACGCAGCTCTACCTCATGCCTGGCTCGACCTATCACGTGGTCGACGCGCTGATCACCAACTTCCACGTGCCGCGCTCCACGCTCATGATGCTCGTGAGCGCACTTGCCACCCGCGACCAGATTATGGATGCCTACGCCGCTGCTATCGAAGAGCGTTACCGCTTCTTCAGCTTTGGCGACGCCATGCTCATTTGTTAGTTACGCGGTTCTACGAACCGCGTAACTGCTCGACGCTGCAAACGCCCCTAAGCGGCAATCTGACGTTCAATCGTCGGGCATGACCAGAAGGTCAATGCCCTCCTCTTTCACGTCACCTTGCTCGCTTAGGGGCGTTTTCGCTGACTTCGCCTAAACATTGGCGTTGCCGTGATTCAACCTGCCAAAAAGGGACAGGTTTATTTTGGCGGGTTTTATCTGGGCAAACGTTGTTGGTGCAATGGGGACTGGTCTATATACACCAAGTTGGTGCAAAGTAGCCTGACCCCTTTGCACCAATCAAAAAGTTGCGGTGAGATAGTTCTTGAATTGGCCTTTTTGATGGCTAAACAGGAACTATCTCACCGCAACTGCCTTGAGTGTTTTTTGGCAGCTAGTTTACTTGCTCGCGAAGAGCCCGATCAGGACGATCACGAGGATTACGGCGATGATGCAGACGATGGCTCCGGTGAATTTGATGCGTGAGTCGCGGGTGCGCTCGCGCACGTCGTCCTCGGCGGCTTCGAGTTGAGCCACTTCACGCTCAGTTTCGGCGTGCTCGGCCTTATCGCGGGCCAGGGAGCCCGCGAGCGATTCGGTAATCTCGGGATGGTCATGCACCTCGGTCGCCTGCTCGATGATCGACTGTGCGTGCGCGACGTCCGCCTGGGCATTGGCAATAGCCTGCTCTTGCTCTCGACGCGCTTTGTCCTCGGCGGCGATCTTCTCGCGCAGTTCGCGCTGGCGCGTTGCGGCGGCGGCTTTTGCGGTCTGCAGCTCGTCGCGCGCGGCATCGGCCTCGGCCGTCACGGCCTGATGGGCACGCTTGGCGTCGGCGATGGGGGCTTGCGCCTGCTCGACGGCGTGCTCGGCGGCCGCGAGCGAGTGCTCAAGATCGGCGGTGATGTTCGGGACATCTTCCTCGGCTTTGCGCAGGGCATCGGCCGTGTCGGAGATCTGCATCGAAAGCTCGCTGGTGCGCACCGTGTAATTGGCGGGATTCGCCGAAGGATTGCGCTGCAGCTCGGCATACTCGCGGCGCAGCGTTTCGAGTTGAGCGCGCGTGGCATCGACGGTTTGCTGCGCTGCGGCAACGCCGGCGTCGCGCTCGGCTTGCACCTTGTCGCGGATGCGCTTGGAATCCTCGAGGCGTCGAACGAGGCGGTTACCGGTTTCGCGCGAGCTTGCTTCGCGCGCCTCCACGGCATCGAGTGCGGCTTTGAGACGCCGCTCGGTGGCATCGTCCTCTTCTTTTATTTGCTCGAGCTGCGCCTTGAGCTCTGTTGCCTTGGCAGCATGGGTATCGCGGCCGATTTCTGCCGCCGCGGCGGCCTTTTGTGCCGTGTCGATAGTCTGGCGCTGCTCGGCGACGATTTGGTCGTAGCGGCCTGCGATATCCTGACGCGTCTCGAGTTCCTCGCCTTGATCGGCGATGCGCTGCTCAAGTTCGGCCAGGTGGGCACGGGCGTCCGCGAGTGCCTTCTTTGCGGCGTTCATCTCGCGCATGGCCGAGGCACCCTGGGCGATAAAGGTGCCCACGGCGCTGGCGGTGTTTGAGACGGCGCCTCCCAGGTCGCGGCTGGCTGCGGGGGTGTGCGGGGCGGTCGAGTGAGCGTCGTTTTCCGTGCCCACATCGGGCGCCTGTGACGTGGCGATGCTGCCGGTGCCGCCCTCGACTACGGAAAAGCCGGCAGCGTGCGGGTCGACTGCATCGGCACCAATGGTGGGATGCTCGAGCTGCAGGAACGAGGGCATGGTGCTGCCTTGGTCGGCAACGGGGGTCTCGCCGGGCACGAAGGTCGAGGCGGCCTCGGCGGCCTCCTCTTCTTCGGCGTCGATATCAGCGTCGGACACGGCGTCTTTCATCGCTTTGACGGCATCCATCATGGAGTCCATGACGGCATCGAGCTCTTCTTCCGAAGACACCTCGATGGGGCCTTCTGCTTGCGGGGCGGCGTCCTTTTCGGGGGCGGCGTCCTGAGCGTCCGAATCGTCGTTTTGCTCGCCGGCATCTTCGGCCGCAGGGATTTCCGTCGCAGCGCCGTTATCCAGAGTGGCGTCGTCGACGTCGGTATCATTGCAGGTCGCAGCGTCGGTATCTGCGGCGACGTCTGCTGAATCATCAATATGCTGTTGAGTCTGGGGGTCCAGCTCGTCTGTCATAGGCATGTGCTCCTCATCGTTGTTTGTCACCCTATGATAAAGTCTCGCGCCGACATCCCGCGCGCTGCAGCAAAGTTTCAAAACGTGTTCGATGACTCGCATGGATAACAAAAAATCGGTCTCTTTATTCAGTTTGTGCTTGACACCCCCTTCGCCGAATGACGTTGTGCCGTTCGCCTGCTGCGGTCTTTATTTTTCACTTGAACCCGCTAAAGTTGCATTTCAGCTTTTGGCGCGTGAAGTTGGATGCGCGCAGTCGGCGGGCGTGCCCGTCGCGATTTTGAAAGGACTTCGTATGGGACTTTTCACTGGTAAGACCGTGATCGTCACCGGCGGCGGCAAGGCCACGCTTAAGGACGGCTCTGCTGGCTCCATCGGCTACGGCATCGATATCGCTTTTGCCAAGGAAGGTGCGAACCTCGTTATCACCGGTCGTAACGTTGCTAAGCTCGAGGCTGCCAAGGAGTCTCTTGAGGCTGAGTACGGCGTCAAGGTTCTGCCTGTTCAGGCCGATGTCTCCGCCGGCCAGGACAACGAGGCCGTCGTGCAGAACGTTATCGACAAGGCGATTGAGGAGTTCGGTCGCATCGACGCCGTCGTCAACAACGCTCAGGCCAGTGCCTCGGGCGTGACCATCGCCGATCACACCATGGATCAGTTTAACCTGGCCATTTATTCCGGTCTGTATGCTACCTATCTGTACATGCAGAAGGCCTATCCGCACCTGAAGGAGACCAAGGGCTCCGTGGTCAACTTTGCCTCGGGCGCCGGCCTGTTTGGCAACTACGGCCAGTGCAGCTACGCCGCCGCCAAGGAAGGCATCCGTGGCTTGACCCGCGTTGCCGCCAACGAGTGGGGCAAGGACGGCATCAACGTCAACATCGTGTGCCCGCTTGCTTGGACCGCTGCGCTCGAGAACTTCCAGGATGCCTATCCCGAGGCGTTCAAGGCCAACGTCCACATGCCGCCGGCAGGCCACTACGGCGACGTCGAGAAGGAGATTGGCCGCGTGGTCGTTCAGCTCTGCGGCCCCGACTTTAAGTACATGAACGGCGAGACTGTCACCCTCGAGGGTGGCATGGGCCAGCGGCCTTAAGGGTTCCGCCGTTCTACCGAACGGCGGACCGGCCGACGCTGCGCGGTCGCCAGAGCGACAACTTGTCATTCAAAGAGGGCGGCATGACCAGAAGGTCTATGCCGTCCTCTTTTCATGCCAATTTGTTCGCTCTGGCAACCGCTCGCTGACATTCCCAAAACATCGGCGTTGGCGTGGCTGGTAAATAGCTCCACTCATTGGGGACGTACTTAAATGAGTACCCGCCGAACGAGAGTGGATAATCTCCCGTTTTTGGTCTGTGTTGGGCAAAAGTGGGAGATTATCCACTCTCATGAGATGGGCGTCCGAAAATCCACGCTCGTTTGCTGCCCCCTTTGCGCCAGTTTCTGTCGAGTCGGTGCTCCTTGCGGGTTGCCCGTATAATGGTTTGCGTATGAACCGCAACCAAGGAGTTCCAGTTTATGGACCAGAGCCTTTTTAAATTCGACCTGATCGCCGAGGACCCGACGACGCACGCGCGTGCCGGCGTACTGCACACCCCGCACGGCGATATCGAGACGCCAATCTTTATGCCCGTGGGCACCAAGGCAAACGTCAAGGGTATTCCTACCGAGACCGTCAAACAGCTCGGCGCCCAGATCGTGCTTGCCAACACCTATCACCTGTCCATGCGTCCCGGCGAGGACACCATTGCCGAGCTGGGCGGCCTGCACAAGTTTATGAACTGGCACGGCCCCATTCTTACCGATTCGGGCGGCTTCCAGGTGTTCAGCCACAACGACGCCGTCAAGCTCACCGACGAGGGCGTGCGCTTTATCGTCAACGACTACGACGGCCGCCACGTGTTCTGGACGCCCGAGGACAACATGGAAATCGCCATGAAGCTCGGCTCCGATATCTGCATGCAGCTCGACCAGTGCCCGGGCTATCCCGCCACGCGCGCCTACGTCGAGCGCGCCGTTGAGCTGTCGAGTATGTGGGCCGAGCGCTGCTATAAGGCGCATACCCGCGATGACCAGGCGCTCTTTGGCATCGTCCAAGGCGGCATGCACCTGGACCTGCGCCTGCGCTCGCTGCGCCATCTGGAGGAGTGCGGCGACTTCCCGGGTTACGGCATCGGCGGCTATTCGGTGGGCGAAGACCACGAGACCATGTTCGAGACGCTGGCACCGCTGGTTTCCGAGTACATGCCTAAGCACAAGCCGCGCTACCTCATGGGCGTCGGCAACCCTACCACGCTCGTGCGCGGCGTTGGCGTGGGCATCGACATGTTCGACTGCGTGCTGCCGACGCGCACCGGCCGCATGGGTACGGCGTTCTCCAGTGAAGGTCGCCTTAACTTCCGCAACGCGCGCTTTGCGCACGACGACGGCCCCATCGACCCCACCTGCACCTGCCCGGTGTGCACGGGCGGCTACAGCCGTGCGCTCATCCGTCACATGGTCACGCAGAAGGAGATGCTCGGCGGTATTCTGCTGTCGATGCACAACATTTACTACCTGCTCAACCTTATGCAGCGTGCCCGTCAGGCCATTATCGAGGGCCGCTACGGCGCGTTTGTGAGCGACTGGATGAACAGTCCTGCGGCGGTGGATTACTAAGAGCCGCGGGCGCGCTTGCGGGGGCGCTCACGCGGTGTCGAGGCCGCGTGCCAATCGACCGCACGCAGCCGGCGCCGGGCATCGCATGCGCTGGCATCGGTTGCGCGACCGCTGACCGATGCCTTGCAAGCACTTGATGCATCGTGGGTACCATACCGAATAGTTGATGTTCGGGCGGGTGTTTGACGCATGGCGTCGACCCCGCCCGTTTCTATTTTCGATAGGAGTGCCCATGATTAAGAATGAGAACGTCGAGGGCGAGCCGGCTTACGACGAGACGTACCGGCGCGGTCCCGTGGTCATGCGCGGCCCCATGATTCCCAAGGACAACACCTACGCCAACCTGCTGGCACCCGAGGACTCGACCGACTGGTTGCACACCGCCCCCTGGCGCGTGCTGCGCATTCAGGCAGAGTTCGTCGATGGCTTTGGCGCGCTTGCCGAGCTTGGTCCTGCGGTGACCATCTTCGGCAGTGCCCGCACGCCCAAGACAGATCCGCTCTACAAGGCGGCTCGCACGGTCGGTCGCAAAATCGCCCAACGCGGCGTGGCGGTTATCACCGGCGGTGGCCCCGGCGTCATGGAGGCGGCCAACAGGGGAGCGGCGAGCGTGAACGGCAAGTCGGTCGGCTTGGGTATCGAGCTTCCGCACGAACACGGGCTCAACAAATACGTGAACCTCGGCATGGATTTTCGTTACTTCTTTGTGCGCAAGACCATGTTCGTCAAATACAGCTCGGGCGCCATCGTGTTTCCCGGCGGCTTTGGCACGCTCGACGAGATGTTCGAGGTGCTCACGCTGGTGCAGACGCACAAGGTCAAGCGCATGCCGCTCGTTTTGGTGGGCACCGAGTACTGGCAGGGCCTGTTCGACTGGCTCAACGGCCCGGTGATGGACGCCGGTATGATTAGCCCGCTCGATCCGGAGCTGGTGCACATTACCGACGACCTCAACGAGGCCGTCGATATCGCCCTGAGCGGGCTGATGTAGGGCGAGCGCATCTGTCGTTGTAGTGATGAGAAGGCAGACTGATGCTATTTAACATCAGTCTGCCTTCTAAACTGGGTATACTGATGCAAAAGACGAGAGCGAGGAGGTCGCGTATGTCTACTGCAACGGTTAAGCCTACGACGGTTCGCATCGAAGAGGGGCTCAAGGAACAGGCGACTGAGTTCTTGGATACAGTTGGCCTGAGTCTCAATTCGTATCTCAACCTTGCTGTTCGGCAGCTGGTAAATCAGCGAAAGATTCCTTTTGAGATCGTGGGTCGGCCCGAAGTTCCCAACGAGGCGACGAGGCGCGCCATGGTGATTGCCGAGGCTCATGAGTTGGGGATTTTGCCGGACGATAGCCCGTCATTCAATAACGCTGATGAGCTTATATCGTTCCTCGATGAGGGCTAGCGATGTTTGAGATTAAAGTCGAGACTCAGTTTAAGGCGGATTACAAACGGACGATGCGCATCCATCCGCAGCTAAAAACCGAGTTTAAGGCAGCAGTCGCAGAACTTGCAGCTCGCGGCTCGCTTCCCGCGGAATATGGCGCCCATGAGCTTTCAAACCCGGGCGGCAATTACAACGGCCACATCGATTTCCATCTATCCGATGGCTTGGTCGATGTGGTCGTTCTGTACTTGCCGCATAAGACTAATCCTGTGATCCGGCTGGTCAGAATGGGCTCGCATGAGGAGCTGTTCCAGGGCCCGCAGGGCTGATTGCCCGCTCATAATTTGCGGTGGAATAGGGATTGATTTGCGGCTGATAAGCCAAAAACAGTCCCTATTCCACCGCAAGTGGTGGGGATGTCCTGCCTGTTGACGTGGCATCTGGCTTTCCCTTGTGGTTGATTTCGTCTAAGAGCTCCGCTGCGATCTCGCTGTTTTTGAACCTGATGCTGCAGTCTTCTTTCTTGGGGAAAGCTAGTAGCGGGATCGTTCCGTACCAGATAGTTTCTTCGTCAATTATCGCTGCACACAAACGTCCTTCTGCTCTAATGGCATGCTCGACGTTCATTTTTGCCAAAGTCTCGCTTGCATCTTCGCGCGGAGTCGAGGCAATGAAAAACTCAAGAGCAATCCCTCGGGCAGTGGCACCTTTGATTGCATCGCCGAGCTTTGCGAGGCAGGCGGCGGATGCGTAGGGCGCGGCAATGAAGATGCTCTTAGCGGTGCCAACGATGTCTTCAACCAGAGTCTCTACGGCATTAGCCGGTTCTATGAGAATGTTTTGATCGGACTGCTCGCTGCCTCCGGCCACGTAGACTTCGTACCCGAGCTTGGCGTAGGTCTTGAGTCTCTTCTGGTACATGCGGGCGAGCATGGGTATAGATAAATCAACGTAGTCGAATATCTCAACCCGTCGCTTGCCCTCGTGGCTTCTATGGAGCCTGCCTGCTGCGTGATGCTGCCGTCCCACGATATCGGCGTGGCAATGAGTAGAGTGTCAAGGTAGGACAGATCGAAGCCCTCGCCCAAAAGGCTTTCGGTGGCGACGATGATTCGATGTTCATGCTCGAAGCGGGGAAGACTGCTCAGTATCGTTTTTCTTTCTTTGGCGTCGATTTCCCCGGTCAGGAGAACGGGTTCGTGTCCTTGGTTTTTGAGCATCCCGAACAGCTCCTCGGCATGCTTTTTCCTTTTAGTCAGCACGAGCGGATGCCGGCCGTTTGACGCAGCTTCAATAGCGTCGTTGACAATCAATTCGTTTCTAGCTGCATGCGTGCACAGCAGGTCGAGAATCTGATTGAAGCTTGCACCTGGCTCGTAGGCGGGTAGTCGAATTCCAGTAAAACGAGGCCGTACGATGCGCTGGATGCCCTGCTGAATCGCTTGCGCTTTTGGATCGATAACATAACGGAGCGGGCCGCAGAGCATGGAGAGCGCCCGCGTAAGGCCGTCGGATCGTTCGGGCGTCGCAGAAAGGCCGTATACGTATTTGGCCGGGGCGGACTTGAGAATAAGCTCGAGCTGTGGTGCGGCGGCATGGTGGCATTCGTCGCAGATAATGAGGCCGTAATTACGAACAAGGCCCTTAACTATCGGCTCTCCGGTTTGACGGTCTTTGCCAGATAACGACTGGAACGAAGCGATGTCGACGAGGCCGCTTACGGCCATTTTGCCTCCTCCTATTTGTCCGATGACCGGAGGCTGCCTTTTGCTGATTCGTCCTTTTGGGGTTCGGACGGGCTCCCTGTTGTCCGTAATGTCGATAAATCGCTCGAGCTGGGATTTCCATTGGGTTATGAGTGCGGTTTTGGGAACGATGACGAGCGTTGGAAGACCAATGGATGCAATAAGATAAGCTCCGATGACTGTTTTACCGAAGCCTGTCGGCGCGGACATGATTCCGTCTTCGTATATGAGCATCTGATCAGCGGCGATTTGCTGCTCAGGGCGAAGGACTCCTTTAAATGCCATAACAATCGGATTGCCCGATTTGCGCTCGTCTGAATAGTGGGCGGTAACGCCGGTCTCTTGAACTAGCCGCTTAAGTTGAGTTTTGCAGCCCCGGGGAATTGCAACATGACCATCTCTCAGTTCGCTAAGGTCTATGAGTCGCGGTTTGCCGAATACTGATTGATGCATGGACTGCGCGCGATAGAATGCCGGATTGGCAAATGTCGCAAGTCCGCGGATTTCCATTTGAGCTGCTGGACTCAGAGACTTCTCGGGGATGTACAGCATATCGGCTTGAATAACGGGCAGCGATGAGGGAAAGTCCCGCGATGTGAGTGGTAGTCGCTTTCGTGGTCTTTGGGCATACCGTTTGCCCTTGTTTGCCACCGTAGTTGTTGCTGGTCCGTGTGGGTTGTTTCCAGGGGCCTCAATCAGATCTTGCACCGTCGAGCGCGGAATCAGCTGGACTTGTGATAGATAGAGCCATTGGTCGGGAAAGGGCTTGAATTGTTCGTCTACAAATACACTGTTTCCTTCACGTTGCGCCTTGCCTTGAAAGGGGAGTGCGATGAGGTTTCCGAAGCCTCCATCGGGAATAGTGGCCTGAGCGGGTAGCATTCGATCAAAGGCCTCGAACGTGATTGTCTTATTATGCGCCGCAGCTTCGGTTATGAGGCAACTTCCAAACTCTCGGGCAGCCTTTGCGCTGATTGGCTCGAGGAAGAAAAACCAGATGTGGGCGCCGTTGCCGGACCTTGAGCGCTCAACGGCGGCGTTAATGCCCCGTCGTATTGCAACAAGCCGTACGGCATTTGTTGCCTCTTTCCAGTCCGCTTTGTCAAAATCGATGACGAGAACTTTCGTGTTGCAGTTCCTATCGAGAACATATTGCCCGAGGACATCGCGGAACCGGTCATCGTTGCCTTTAAAGTGAGCAATGATTGCGGCATCGCTTAATTCCGGGAAGACGCGATTGCTGCATTCTACACATTTAACTCTTTGATGGGCTGCTTTGGGGCAAATTCCTGGCTCCCACTCATTAGCACAAGCAGGCGTATAGCCAATGCCCCCGTCCTTTCTGCGATATCCATGAGCGTAAACATCTTTGCGCCCGGTAAAGAGACTGCGAAAGAGCTCGAGTTTATCGCGTGCTGGGCTCGCGCTGGTGACGATGCCCTCGATTTGTGCTCGTTCATCGAACAAAGCGCCAGCTTCTTCCCACTCTTCTAGCGTTGCGTAGCGTACGTCTGAACCGTTGTTGCAAATGACGATTTGTCGGTGTTGGTCCGATATATGTGTGATCGTCTGATCGTATTTAAATTGTGCGGTCCCAAAGAGGGCGTATTGATGCATGGCGTTGCCCATTTGAATGCCGTCCTTGTATTGGAGTTGTTGAGACGAGGGTACGGCATTACGGCTTTTTGGGATATGTAATTTCGATTCAAGTTTGCTAATGGCAAGGGATTATTCTGCGAGCGGCTTTCGGTCGATGCCAAGGCGCGCGACGGCCCTTGATAATCAGGGTTTGCGGTCATATGGGTAGCCGGAGGCGTAAAGAGCGGACCTCATTCAGACCCGGTGGGCAAAAAATGGCAAATATGAGTACTGTTGCCCGGTTAGTCTCATATCATTTGAGAAGTATCTAAGACCAATTGACTGAGTTTTAGTATATTCACCCCCCCCTAAACACGACGATTCGGGGCTTTATGGAGCTTGAAATCGGTGGGAGCGGGCAATTTCAGCGAAATTTTGCTGTTACTAAATTTATGACAGTACTCATATTTGCCATTTTTTGCCCACCGGGTACCGCTAGGGGCTAGTCGAAGCTCCCCTAAACAGCTGGGAATGCGCCGATCGTCAGCATATCTTGTATATGGATGGCTCAGCAAAAGAAGTTGCGGTGAAATAGGGATTGATTTGTGGCCATACGCCAAAAAACAGTCCCTATTCCACCGCAAGTGGTAAAGGTGCCCCTAGTGGATGGGCTGGTAGCGGGGGCAGTAGCTGATGGCGATGGCGTCGACGCCTACGTGGGTGGCGATGGTGCAGCCGATGGGGCCGGTGCCGGCGTCTACGTAGTCTTGGCCCGCGAGCGCTTGGCTGACGAGCTCGTGCTCCTCGGTGGCGCCGGTTGTGAGCACGCGCACGCTAGAGCCCGGGTGCTCGGCCAAAAATGCGAGGCAATCGGCCATGGTGTTGGCGACGATGCGCTTGGCGCCGCGGCCCTTTTTGATGGCCTTGATCTCGCCCGATTTCCACTCCGGCGAAACGGCCAGACGAATGTTGAGCATCTGCGTCAGCTGGCCAGCGAGCTTGGGCGCGCGGCCGTTCTTGACCAGGTTCTCGAGTGTGCGCGGAATCAGCAGCAGATGGGCGTCGGGCAGCGTCGCACGGATCTGCGCCTCGGTCTCGTCCAGGCTGCGGCCGTCCTCGCGCATGGCCAGCGCGTACTCCACCAGCAAACCCTCGGCGCCCGAACCGGTGCGCGAATCGATGCAGCGCACGTCGAGCTCGTGCGTTTCGGCCGTCAGGCTGGCGTTGGCGTAGCAGGCAGACCACTCGCTGCACAGCGAGATAAAGATGGCACTATCATGGCCGTCGGCGAGCACGCGGTCAAAGAGCGCCTTGAACTCGCCGGCGCTCGGCTGCGAGGTGTGCGGCAGCTGCTCGGAGCCGGCCATGCGCGCGACGTACTCCCCGGCGGTAATCTGCACCTGGTCGAGCAGATCCTCGCCCTCGATAATCACATGCAGCGGAATCACGTAAATGCCGAGCTCTTGGGCGCGGGCGGGGGAGATGTCCGACGTGGAGTCGGTTATGATGGCAAAAGACATAATTGCACCTTTCGTTGGAGCGCTTGCGCGCCGCCTTCTGAGAGCAAAGTGCGACAAGTATAGTAGAGTCGTTCCACATTACTAGGTTCAATTGTTGAATAGTCAACAGTTTGAAGTGTCGGTGTGGAAATCGTCAACTGGGGAAGAGGAATGCCGATGGGGGCGTTGGAGATAGGCAAACGGCCGGTTGTGCTGTTCGATTTTGACGGCACGGTGGCAGATACGGGCCGGGCGGTGATGACCTCGACGCGCAAGACGCTGGCTGCGCGCGGGTTTTCGGAGGCGCAGATGGGTGACCTGCGTCGCATGATCGGGCCGCCCCTGTGGAAGAGCTTTCACGACTTTTACGGCTTTTCGCGAGAGGAGTCGCTTGTGGTGGCCGACGAGTACCGCGCCTTTTTTGATGAGCTGGGGCCGGAGGAGTACCCCGTGTTCGATGGGATCCCCGAGCTGCTGGATGGGTTGGTCGCCCAAGGCAAGCGTATGGCCGTGGCGACGTCGCGCATGGAGGCAAAGTGTATCGACATGGTACGTGAGCTCGGACTTTCTCAGTTTGAGGCGGTGGTTGGCATGAATCCGCCGCAGGGACGCGAGACCAAGGCCGATTCGGTCCGCGATGCCCTGGCGGCGCTCGGCGCGACGGCCGACGATGCCGTGATGATCGGCGATCGCTTTAACGATGTGGAGGGCGCGCACGCGATGGGCGTGCCGTGCATTGGCATCTATTCGGGCGCGGCGGCGCCGGGCGAGCATGAGGCAGCGGGTGCCGATGCGGTGGTGCACTCGGTGGCCGAGCTTGCTAAACTTTTCGCTATCTAATGACGTAATGTGAGGGGCGGGCACGCTCGCCGCTCATTGCTAAGGAGGTCGTCCATGAATCAGGTGGAGCAGAGCGTCGCCGAGTATGTCGACGAGGTCTGGGAGGATGTCGTCGCCGATATCGAGCAGCTGGTGAGCTATCCGTCCGTGGCCGTTGCTGCCGATGCGGAGCCCGGTGTGCCGTTTGGCCGCCCGGTCCGTGATGCGCTCGATTGCGCGCTCGGCATTGCGCAAAAGCTCGGCTACCAGACGAGCGATGACGAGGGTTATGTGGGCATCGCCGATATCCCGGGGCGCGGCGATAAGCAGCTTGCGACCATCTGCCACGTGGACGTGGTGCCTGCCGGCCCCGGTTGGAACACCGACCCGTTTGCGATGGAGCGTCGCGAGGGCTGGCTGCTCGGTCGCGGCGTGATCGACGACAAGGGCCCGGCGGTGCTGTCGCTCTACGCTGGTGCTTATCTGCTCAGGCACGGCATTGTGCCGCGCTATACCTTCCGCGCGCTGCTGGGCTGCGATGAGGAAGTGGGCATGTCCGACGTTCACCATTATCTGGAGAACCACGCAGACCCCGACTTTCTGTTTACGCCCGATGCCGAGTTTCCGGTCTGCAATGCCGAGAAGGGCCAGTTTGGGGCGACATTTGTGAGCCCCAAGATCGACGGCGGGCGCATTGTGTCCTGGAGCGGTGCCGAGGCGAGCAACGCCATTCCGTCGCAGTCTGTCTGCGAGCTCGCGATTGCCGCCGATGAGCTGCCGGCACCCGCTGAGAATGCCGACCGCCTGGAGATCACCGCACTCGATAACGGGCATGCGCAGATTTTCGCCCACGGCATTGGCGGTCATGCCTCGATGCCCGAGGGAACGATCAATGCCGTCGGCCTCATCGTGGCGTATCTGCGTGAGGCCGAGGACGCGTTTGGTGCGCGCGACGAGCGCCTGCTGACGCCTGCCGAGCATGAGTTTGTCAAGTTTCTGGCCTTTGTGCATGCGGACGCCTATGGTCGCGGCCTGGGTATCGATGCGACGAGCGCGGCGTTTGGCCCGCTCACGTGCAACCCCGGCGTCATCTGTGTGGCGGATGGCCATATCGAGCAGGTCATCGACGTGCGCTTCCCCGATAGCACCAGCGCCGATACCATCCGCGAGCAGCTTGAGCCGCTCGTGGGCCGCTTTGGTGTGACGTATCGTGTGGGTCGTGCAAAGGTGCCGTTCTCGGTGTCTGCCGACGATCCGGCCGTGAAAGCGCTTATTGATACCTATAACGAGTTTACGGGCAAGCATGCCGAGCCCTTTGCCATGGGCGGCGGCACGTATGCGCGCAACTTTGCCCGCGCCGTCTCGTTTGGCCCCGAGGAGACCGGCCTGGAGCTGCCCGCATGGGGCGGCCAGATGCACGGCCCCAACGAGTGCGCCAACGAGGAACAGCTCAAGCAAGCACTCAAGATTTATATCGTGGCGATCCTGCGCTTGAATGAGCTAGAGCTGTAGGGCTTCCCCAGGCACCCGACCTTGCCCCTCAAACCGTCGCTTGCGTACCAAAGTACGCGGCGCTCCTCTTTCGGGGCAATCTCGGGCACCTGGGAAACCCCAACAATTTGCTTGGATACAAGTTCGAATACCGAGCCGGCGGCACTTTCGCCCAGGCTTCTAGCAAGTTGCGGTGGAATAGTTCCTAGAATGGGCCATTTGACGGCCAAACAGGAACTATTTCACCGCAACTTTGTATTTATTGGTGTAAAAAGCGTGCCATGCTTGGGCGGGGAATGTTATTCGTTTGTAAAGCCGAGCCGCGCTTGCGGTAAGGGTCTATCAGATGCCCGTAAGAAACCGCAGTTGGCGCGAGCGCTGCCCGGTCGGGGCCGTATCTTTCCAAACAGCAAAGCGGGCAGGGTGCCCGCGATTCGCATGTATGAAAGGAAGATCATGCTCGATCAGGCTTATTCTCGTCGTCAGTTCCTCGGCCTCGCTGGTGGTCTTGCCAGTATCGTCGGTCTCGGTCTCGTTGGTTGCGGTGGCGCAGGCGCATCCGACGCCGCCGACAAGGGTAGCGCCGCTGCTGCCGAGTCCGTCTCCGGCGAGGTGACCTATGACGGTGCCTCCTCGTTCCAGGCTCTCGTCGAGGCCGCTGCCGAGAAGTTCATGGACGCCAACCCGGACGTCTCCGTCTCCGGTTCGGGCAACGGTTCGGGCAAGGGCCTGACCGCTGTCGCCGCCGGTACCGTTACCATCGGTAACTCCGACGTCTTCGCCGAGACCAAGCTCGAGGCCGACCAGGTCAAGAACCTCGTCGACCACGAGGTCGCCGTCGTGGGCATGGGCCCCGTCGTCTCCAAGAACGTGACGGTCGACGACCTGTCCCTCGAGCAGCTCAAGGGCATCTTCTCCGGCCAGATCACCAACTGGAAGGAGATCGGCGGCGACGACGCTACTATCGTCGTTCTCAACCGCAAGGCCGGCTCCGGTACCCGCGCCACCTTCGAGGCTGCCGTCTTTGGCGACGAGGCCGTCGACTTTAAGGGCGACGCCGAGCTCGACAAGTCCGGCGACGTTCAGACTCAGATGGGCAGCACCGACAACGCCATCTCCTACCTCGACTTCTCGCACTTCGATGACTCCAAGTTCAACGCCATCAAGGTCGAGGGCGTGGAGCCCAAGAGCGCAAACGTCACCGACGACTCCTTCAAGATCTGGGCTACCGAGCACATGTACTGCGCTAAGGATGCCGACGAGGCCACCAAGACATTCCTGGAGTTCATGCTTTCCGATGACGTCCAGGGCAAGCTCGTCGAGGAGCAGGGCTTTATCCCCGTCTCTGCCATGAAGGTCGTCAAGGACGCCAGCGGCAAGGTCTCCGCTAAATAAGTAATCGCCCCGGAAAGGTTTGCAATGGCAAAACAGCTGCCAAAGCGCGACCTTGAGAACGTGGGCCTGGGCGTCACGGGCGCGTGCGTTGCGCTCGTGACGCTTGTCGTTGCCGCACTCATCTTTATGGTCGCCCAAAAGGGCCTCTCGGCTTTTATCAAGGACGGCGTCTCGGTCGTCGAGTTCTTTACCGGCACCAAGTGGGACCTGGCCAACACGGCCGAAAACGGCCTGCCTTATACCGGCGCCCTGCCCCTGATCGTCACCTCGTTTGCAGTCATGGTGCTCTCCACGCTCATCGCGCTGCCCATCGCCATCGGCTCTGCCATCTTTGCGGTCGAGATCCAGCCTAAGTTTGGTTCCAAGATCTTTCAGCCGCTTATTGAGCTTTTGACCGGCATTCCCTCGGTCGTCTTTGGCTTGATCGGCTTTCACGTGGTTGTCGGCCTTATGAAGAGTGTTTTCCATGTGAGCACGGGTCTGGGCATCTTGCCCGGCGCCATCGTGCTGGCCGTCATGATCCTGCCGACCATGACCACGCTTTCGGTCGATGGCCTGCGCGCCGTGCCCGACAGCTACCGTCAGGGCTCGCTCGCGCTGGGCTACACCCGCTGGCAGACCATCTGGCACGTGGTGCTCAAATCCGCCATGCCGTCGCTCATGACCGCAGTCATCCTTGGCATGACCCGCGCCTTTGGCGAGACGCTCGCCGTGCGCATGGTTATCGGCGGCATCGAGGCCATGCCGACGTCACTGCTGTCGCCGGCGTCCACCATTACCACCACGCTCACCACGTCTATGGCGGTCTATGCCGAGGGCTCGGCCCAGGACGATGTTCTGTGGGCGCTCGGTCTGCTGCTGATGGGCATGAGCCTCATCTTCATCCTGATCATCCACCTTATCGGTCGCAAGGGGGCGAAGGCTCGTGGCTAGCACGCGCATCCATATCGACGAGGCGAGGTTCGGGCGCGTCCAAAAGCAGGACCGCATCGCCACGGGCGTGCTGACGGCGATCGCCGCCATCGTCATGCTCATCGTCGTCTCCATGGTGGCCTATATCCTGTTCGAGGGCGTCTCGACGCTGTTCCAGCCGGGCTTTCTCACGCAGCCGTCGCGCGCCAACGGTACCCAGGGTGGCGTGCTCTACCAGCTGTTCGACTCGTTCTACCTGCTGCTGATCACTCTGGTCATCTCGGTGCCCATCAGTCTGGGCGGGGCGGTCTTCCTGGTTGAGTACGCGCCGAACGGCCCTATCCGCGACATCGCCTCTACCGCCATCGAGACGCTGTCCTCGCTGCCTTCCATCGTCGTCGGCATGTTCGGCTTTCTGGTGTTCTCGGTGCAGCTGGGCTGGAAGTACTCCATCATCTCCGGCGCTGTCGCGCTCACCATGTTCAATATCCCCATCCTGGTGCGCGTGATCCAGCAGGCGCTCGAGGACGTGCCACAGGCCCAGCGCGATGCGTGCCTGGCCATGGGTCTTACTCGCTGGGAGGCCACGCTGCACATCCTGATTCCCGAGGCCATGCCCGCCATCGTGACCGGCATTGTGCTTTCGGCCGGCCGTGTGTTTGGCGAGGCCGCGGCACTGCTCTTTACCTCGGGCATGAGCTCGCCGGTGCGTCTGAACTTCTTGAGCTTTAACCTGTCGAGCCCCACCTGCGCCTGGAACGTGTTCCGCCCCGGTGAGTCGCTCGCCGTGCACATCTACAAGATCTATGGCGAGGGCAGCCCCGAGGCCCAGCAGATCGTTTGGGGCACCGCGGCGCTGCTGATGATTTGCGTGCTGCTGTTTAACGTAGTCGCCCGTATCGTGGGCAAGCAACTGGCAAGGAAGATGACGGCCGAATGAGCGAGATGAAAGCAACGCCCGCAACCGAAGCGACATCGTCCGACACCCAGGACTTCCTGTCGAGCGTGGGGGAGAGCGAGAAGCGCGTGCGCGTAAGCGGCAAGGCCGTGAGCGACGAGGTCGTGCTCTCCACCAAGGACGTCAACGTGTACTATGGCGACCACCATGCCCTGCACGATACGTCGCTCGACTTTCACAAGGGCGAGATCACGGCGCTCATCGGGCCTTCGGGCTGCGGTAAGTCGACCTTCTTACGCAGCCTCAACCTGATGAATCGCGAGATTCGCGGTTGCCGCGTGCAGGGCGAGATCAACTACCGCGGGCGCAACGTGAACACCAAGACCGAGAACACCTACGAGCTGCGCCGCTCCATTGGCATGGTGTTCCAGCAGCCCAATCCTTTCCGCAAGTCCATTCGCGACAACATTACGTTTGCGCCCAGGCGTCACGGCATTACCGACCGCGACGAGCTTGATCGTATGGTCGAGGAAAGTCTGCGTGGTGCGGCGCTGTGGGACGAGGTCAAGGACAAGCTCGACAAGAGTGCCTACGCGCTTTCGGGCGGCCAGCAGCAGCGTTTGTGCATTGCACGCACGCTGGCGCTCAACCCCGACGTGATTCTGTTCGACGAGCCCTGCTCGGCGCTCGACCCCATCTCGACGCTGGCGATCGAGGACCTCATGTCATCGATCGTTGCCGACCGCGCCATCGTCATCGTGACGCACAACATGGAGCAGGCGTCGCGTGTGTCCAACCGCACGGCGTTCTTCTACATGGGCGATATGGTCGAGTACGACGAGACTGACGAGATTTTCCAACGGCCCAAGGATAAGCGGCTGAATGATTACCTCACCGGCATGTTCTCCTAGTCCGGGACATGCTTGAGGCCCGCGGCGGCCACGGTTGCCGCGGGACTGATTGGAGAGGCGGGTCATCTCTTTTGCGAGATGGCCCGCCTTTTTGCTCTGCGACCGAAACGACCACCACAAAGGGGACAGGCACCTTCGTGGTGGTTTGGGGTGGGGCTCGCTGCTATCATGGACAACGTTGTATTTCTACGAAGGAGCAGGGCATATGGCGATTCTTTTGGGATGCGATTCCATCAGCCTAGAGTTTCCCACCAAGCATATTTTCGATAGCGTGACGCTCGGCGTGGGCGAGGGCGACCGCATTGGTATTGTCGGTAAAAACGGCGACGGCAAGTCGACGCTGCTGAGCGTGCTCGCTGGCACGCTGGAGCCCGACGACGGCCGCGTGACGCACCGCCGCGACACCACGATCGGATTGCTCGGCCAAAAGGACAACCTGGTCGATACCGACACCGTGCATCATGCCGTCGTCGGCGACACGCCCGAGTACGAGTGGGCGTCGAGTCCGCGTACGCGCCAGATCCTGGCCGGCCTCATCAGCGATGTGCCCTGGGAGGGCACGGTGGGCGAGCTTTCGGGCGGCCAGCGCCGTCGCGTGGACCTCGCGCGCCTGCTGATCGGCGACTACGACGTGCTTATGCTCGACGAGCCCACCAACCACCTGGACATGCGCACCATCAACTGGCTCGCGCGTCACTTAAAGGCCCGCTGGCAGCGCGGTCAGGGCGCCATGCTCGTGGTCACGCACGATCGCTGGTTCTTGGACGAGGTCTGCACCAGTATGTGGGAGGTCCACGATGGCCAGGTCGATCCCTTCGAGGGCGGCTACTCGGCATACATTCTGCAACGCGTGGAGCGCGACCGCATGGCCGCGGTTACCGAGGAACGTCGTCGCAACATGGCACGCAAGGAGCTCGCGTGGCTGAGCCGCGGTGCCCAGGCGCGCTCCACCAAGCCCAAGTTTCGCGTGGACGCCGCTCGCGAGCTCATCGCCGACGTACCGCCTGTACGCGACGAACTGGAGCTCAAGCGCCTGGCGGTGAGCCGCCTGGGCAAGCAGGTTATCGACGTGGTCGACGTGGACGCCGGCTATGCGGATACCGATGGCGCGCCCAAGCAGGTGCTCTCCGACGTGACCTGGCTCATCGGCGCGGGCGACCGCTATGGTCTTTTGGGCGAGAACGGCGCCGGCAAGTCGACGCTGCTCGATGTGATTCAGGGCAAGATTGAGCCCACACGCGGCCGTGTGAAGATTGGCCAGACGGTGCGCTTTGGCGTGCTGTCGCAGCAGCTCGAGGAGCTCGAACCCTACATGGGCGACACGATCCGCGAGGTGCTCGGCAACTATAAGAAGTACTACGTCATCGACGGCAAGGAGACTTCGCCCGAGAAGCTCTGCGAGCGCCTGGGCTTTACGACGCAGCAGCTCTGGAGCCACATCGGCGATCTTTCGGGCGGCCAGCGCCGCCGCCTGTCGCTGTTGCTGACGATCCTGGACGAGCCCAACGTGCTTATCCTGGACGAGCCCGGCAACGACCTGGATACCGACATGCTCGCGATTGTCGAGGATCTGCTCGACGGTTGGCCCGGCACGCTGATCCTGGTGACGCACGACCGCTTCTTGATGGAGCGCGTGACCGACCAGCAGTGGGCGCTGCTTGACGGCCATCTGACGCATATGCCCGGCGGCGTCGACCAGTACCTGCGCCTGTGCAACGCCACCGCCGAGGGCGAGCCCGTGGGTGCGCCGAGCGCCAAGACCGGCACGTTTGACACCGGTGCCGCGGCGGCTGCGGCCGAAAAGCCCAAGTCGAGTGGCCAGCCCAATGGCCTTTCCAACGCCGAGCGCCAGAAGCTCCGCCGCGAGGTGAGCTCGCTCGAGCGCAAAATGGAGACGCAGCGCGCCCGCGTGGAGGAGGCCGAGGCCGCGATGGCCCAGGTCGACCCCACCAACTACACGGCGCTGGGCGAGCAGCAGGCAAAGATCGACGAGGCCCACGCCGCCATGGACGAGCTGGAGATGGCGTGGCTCGAGGCGAGCGAGAAACTCGAGGGCGAGGAGTAGGCAAGGATGATCAAGGCTGCGTTTTTCGATATCGACGGCACGCTGCTGAGCTTTAAGACCCACCGGATTCCGGCGTCGGCGCAGCAGGTGCTCGATAACTTTCGCGAACAGGGGATTGCGTGCGTAATCGCCACGGGTCGCCCGACCTACCAGATGCCGGATTGGCTGTTCGACTTGGGTTGGGATGCGTACATTACGCTTTCGGGTCAGCACTGTTTTGATGCCAAGGGCGTTTATCGCAGCTGCCCGATCGATCCGGACGACGTTGCGGTGATTGTGGACCAGGTGGCGCAGGGACGCTACGACTCACTGTGCATGCAGGGCGAGAACTCGTTTGTGAACCGCCTGTCCGAGCGCGTGGTGACGGCCGGCAGCAACGCGGGAATCGTCTACCACGAGGAGCCGTTTGAGCATGCCTTCGATGCGCCGGTCTACCAGTTCTGCGCCTTTGTGGATCCGGCCGACGAGCATATCGTGACCGACGCCGTGTCGCATTCGCTCACCACGCGCTGGTGCGATCTGTTCTGCGACATTATTCCGGCCAACGGCGGCAAGGACTTGGGCGTAGCGGCGACGCTGGAGCGGCTGGGTGTCGACGCGAGCGAAGCGATTGCCTTTGGCGACGGCGAGAACGACCTGTCGATGTTCTCGGCCGTGGGCACAAGCGTGGCCATGGGCAACGCGCAGGAGACCGTGAAGGCCGCGGCGACCTACGTGACGACCGCCGTGGACGACGATGGGATCTACAACGCCGCAAAGCACTTTGACCTGATTTAGCCGCGGGCCGGCACCCGGCACCTGGGGACACTCCTTGAGCAGCGTTCCCATTTAGTTTTCGTCCCGCACGTTTTGTGAAACACGGCTAACTTTTAGGCAAAGTAGTAAGACATGGGCAACTTTTGCGGTAAAGTAAATCAAGCAAAAGTATCCAAAGGCTAACTAGAAGCCATCGCGAAAGGCGGCCCATGGCCCTGCGTGAATCCGGAGAAGACTATCTCGAATCGATCTACGTGCTGTCGCAGCACCAAGGCACGGTACGCTCAATCGACGTCGCCGAATACTTGGGTGTGACCAAGGCAAGCGTCTCCAAGGCCATGGCGACCCTGGAGAGCAACGGCTACGTGGAGATGGGCAAACGCGATGTGCATCTGACGGAACGCGGTCTTGAGGTTGCCCGTCAAATGTGGGAGCGCCATTGCTTTTTTGTGGGGCTGCTAGAGGACGCTGGCGTATCGTCCGAGGTTGCCTCGCAAGAGGGCTGCCACATGGAGCATTGCCTGAGCGAGGAGAGCTTCGAGAAGCTAAGGTCGATGCTGGGACGGGAAGATGTAGCGGGTCCAACAACAGAAGCCTAACTGACCCACAGTAGCGCGGAGTTCACGCAAAGCGCGAACCAGCGACCGGGACCAGCGGCCCTTTCGGCAATGTCCAATTCAGACAAGGAACCCCGCCAGCAAGCGATGCCCAAGAACCGCCTGCGATGTTACCGCAGGCGCTACAGGTTCTTGACACCCATCGCGCGCATGGCGTTCAGGATGGCGATGATCGCCACGCCCACGTCGCCAAAGACGGCAAGCCACATATTGGCGATGCCGAGCGCCGCCAGCACCAAAATCAGCAGCTTAATCCCCAGCGCGAAGATGATATTCTGCCAGACAATCGTCATGGTCTTGCGCGCCACGCGGATCGCGCGGGAGATGTTGGACGGCTTGTCATCCATGAGCACCACGTCGGCGGCCTCAATTGCAGCATCGGAGCCCATGGCGCCCATGGCAATGCCCACATCGGCGCGGGTGAGCACGGGCGCGTCGTTGATACCGTCGCCGACAAAGGCGAGCTTGCTCTTGCCGTTCTCGCTCGCAAGCAACGCCTCAACACGGTCGACCTTGTCGCCCGGCAGCAGCTGCGCGTGGAACTCGTCGAGGCCGAGCTGCTTGGCCACCGCAGCAGCCACTTCCTCGCGGTCGCCCGTGAGCATAACGGTGCGCTTGACGCCGGCGGCGTGCAGGTCGCGGATCGTCTGCTCGGCATCGGCCTTAACGGTGTCTGCAATCACGATGTGGCCGGCGTACACGCCGTCAACGAGCACATGCAGAATCGTTCCGACGACCTCGCAATCGGGCGCTTCGACTCCGGTCGCGGCGAGCATCTTGGCGTTGCCGACGACGACGTGCTTGCCGTCGATGGTTGCCGTCACGCCGTGGCCCGCGTCGTTGGCGGAGCTGCTCACGCGCTTGGGGTCGACCTCGCCCTGGTAGGCGACGCGCACGGACTGCGCGATAGGGTGATTGGAGAACGACTCCGCAAGGGCTGCGACCTCAAGCAACGACTGCTCGGTATAGCCAGCCTCGGGGTGCGCCGCGACAACCGAGAACGTGCCGTTGGTGAGGGTGCCTGTCTTGTCAAAGACGACGGTGTCCACGTCCGCGAGCGTCTCGAGGTAGTTGGAGCCCTTGATGAGAACGCCCAGCTTGGATGCGCCGCCGATGCCGCCAAAGAAGCTCAACGGTACGCTGATCACGAGCGCGCACGGGCAGCTGACGACCAGGAAGGTCAGACCGCGCAGAATCCAGTCGGACCAGGCACCGGTGACCAGGCCGCCGCCGAGCGCGAGCACCGCAGCGGCGCCGGTGACGGCGGGGGTGTAGACGCGGGCAAAGCGCGTGATGAAGTTCTCGGTGCGCGCCTTCTTTTCGCTGGCATTCTCCACGAGCTCCAGGACGCGTGCGACAGTGGACTCGCCAAAGGGCTTGGTGGTGCGCACGTGGATGAGGCCCGTCATGTTGATGCAGCCGCTGATGATATCGTCGCCTGACTTGGCGGGGCGGGGGACTGACTCGCCCGTGAGCGCGGCGGTATCGAGCTGGGTTTCGCCTTCGACGATGACGCCGTCGATAGGCACGCGCTCGCCGGGCTTGACCACGATCACGGTGCCGACGGCGATGTCATCGGGAAAGACCTGTTCGAGCGTGCCGTCGGCTTGCTCGACGTTAGCGTAGTCGGGTGCGATGTCCATCATGGCACTGATCGACTTGCGGCTCTTGCCCACGGCGTATGCCTGGAACAGCTCGCCGACCTGGTAGAACAGCATGACGGCGGCGCCTTCGGCCATGTGCGGGTCGGTATCGGGGAAGAGCACCATGGCAAACGCGCCGATGGTCGCGACGGCCATGAGGAAGCTCTCGTCGAAGGCCTTGCCGCGGCGGATGTTACTGAATGCCTTTTGCAGTACGTCGTAGCCGGCAATCAAAAACGGCACGAGGAACAGCACAAAGCTGGCGTAGACGTTGCCGGGCTCCCCAAATGCGATAGTGAGGGCGCCGAGCTCGTCGAGGGCATAAACAACGGTAAATATACCCAGTGCTACTAGGATTCGATTGCGCTTATGCTCAAGGGACTCTTTCTTCTTGCGCTTCTTCTTTTTCTTCTTGGGATCGGCGGTTGCCATGATTCAATCCTCCCATTTGAATGTATGAACACTCGCTCATATAATTTCGCGAGCAAAAGCCGCGGCAAGCGCGGCCTTGCAGGTTAGCGTAAACCTGGACTAGAGAACGATCTCGCAGTCGGGCTCGGCATCGGCGGTGAACTCCACGACGCGGTCGAGGACCTCGTCGAACTCGGCGTCGTCGGCCTCGAGCGTCAACTTCTGGGTCATAAAATTGACCGAAACGGACTTGACGCCCTCAAGCTTGGCAAGTTCGTCCTGAAGCTCGCGCGCGCAGTTGGCGCAGTCGATCTCGTCGAGCTTGAACTGCTTTTTCATGGTGGGTTCCTTTCCCTGTTTTTGCGGCTTGGGTGCAGGCCGCGCTGGTACCGTGGCTGATCGCTATTCGCAGATGTGGCTCATGCCTTGGTTGAGCATGGTGTAGACATGGTCGTCGGCGAGCGAGTAGAGGATATTGCGCCCGTCGCGCCGGAATTTAACCAGGTGCGACTGCTTGAGCGTGCGCAGCTGGTGCGACACCGCGGACTGCGAGGTCGCAGTTGCTTCGGCGATGTCTGCCACGCAGAGCTCGCGGCCCATGAGGGCGTAGAGGATCTTGATACGCGTGGTGTCGCTGAAGACCTTGAACAGGTCGGCAAGGTCGTACAGCAGCTCCTCGTCGGGAAGGTCCTCGGGCGAGCAGGTGGTGGGGACGTCGGGCACGATGGTGGTGTCGATGCCGGACATTATTTCATCAGCGTGATCGCCCATTGCAATATCCTTTCATATGAACATGCGCTCATATAACTTACTTTCGAGTATATGAGCGCATGTTCATATGTCAATATAATTAGCGAAATATTTTGCTATCGAATGGCCCTGGTGGCGGCTAAAGGCATCGATGATCGCGGATAAGGCCGCCGATGCCAACGTGGGTACCTTAGCGACGTGCAAAAACGGGCCGATGTCCACTTGGATATCGGCCCGCATTGCATCGCTTGAGAGGGGTGCCTCGGCGTATCGCTTTTACACAGGCGCTATGGCCCGGCAGGTATTACTCGCGAATGGCGCCTCTGCTTGGCAATCTACTTGGCAAACAGGTTCTTGAGGTTGAACTCGGCCTGCACCGTGCGGAGCATGAGGTCGGTGTCGTCGAGGCCCAGGTGCTGCTCGTTGGCGTCGGCGGCGAGGGTGCCGCGACGGCGCGCCCAGTTCTCGAGCGCAGCGGGCGCGGACTCGCGGGGCAGCGAGCGCACGTCGGCGTCCAGGCTGCGGCAGATCTGGCGCGAGTCGATGACGATAATCTTACCCGCGCGGCGTGCCTCGGCGTAGCCGTCCAGGTGGATCTTGAACCAGCTGTCCTCAAAGGCGGCGTTGTGCGCCATGTACGGGTACTTCTTCATAAGCTTGAGCAGCTGCTTTTGCAGCTCTTTGTTCTCGCGGAAGGGCGTTTTGCCGTCGATGTCGTCCCAGGTGATGTGGTGGATATTCGACAGCGGCACATCCTCGCCGCGGTAGATGTCGGGCAGACCGCAGTAGTGCGCCTCGGCGTCGTGCGGGACGGCGTCGCTGGTGAGCTCCATGATCTCCCAGCCCACGTTGATGATGTAGCCGCGCTCGGGTGCGCGGCCGGTGGTCTCGATGTCGATGCCGAGCACCGTGCCCTGGATGGGCTTGCGGGCGTAGGCGACACCGAGCGCATCGCGGTCGCCGCGGATCTCGCGCATAACGGACGCGGCGGTGCGCTTTTGCATCTTGCCGATGGCGGCGCAGGTGTCGGCGTCGGACAGACCGCGCGAAAGCGTTGCGGGCGTCACGTTGCGCAGTCGCGCCTCGCCAATCTGGTCGCACAGGTCGCGGTTTCGGTCGGCCAGGTCGCGCACGGTGGCAAAGTCGAAGCCGGGGTCGCCCTCGGCGGTAAAGTACTCGGTCTCGAGTACCTTGAGAGCCTCTTCGCCTTTCTGACGCTCGGATTCCATGGCACCGTGATCGCCATAGATGAACATGGGGATAAACGGCTGACGCTCGTATTCGAGTGCTTGCGATACGTTCATATGCTGCTCCTTGGACGGGCCGCGTCGTGCGGCTCGGGTTTGTCGAGTTATGGCGAGATGATAGTTTACCATGGGCAACTATTGGCATCGCGCCTAGGACAATTACAATACCCTAGTTGACCGCTAGGACTTTTACAATGCTGCCGAAAGACACGAAAGGTTCCATCCGTCATGGATTTGCTGATTGATATTCTGCTCGACGCCGGCAAGGACACGCTCTCGCTGGTGCCGTTCTTGTTAGTGACATATCTGGCCCTCGAGACGCTCGAGCATGTGGCGGGCGATCGCGTTAACGGTGCCATCAAGCGCGCCGGAGCTGCTGGTCCCGTGGTTGGCTCGTTACTGGGCATGGTGCCGCAGTGCGGCTTTTCGGCGATGGCGGCAACGCTGTACGCCGGTCGCGTCGTGACGCTGGGCACCCTGGTGGCGGTGTTTCTCTCGACCTCCGATGAGATGCTACCACTGTTGCTTGCCGAGCAGGTTCCCGTGCAGACTATGGCGATGCTTTTGGCTTCGAAAGCGCTGATCGCACTGGTCACGGGCCTTATCGTAGATGCCGCCATTCGCGGTCTGCGTCGCAACGCCCGTGCGCATGCGGCGATTCGTCGTACCGTGTTGGGGACCACTGTCAATCCGGCGCACGTTAACTGCGCGCATGACGACCACAGCGGCGGTGACATCATCGACGAGGTTGCCGAGGCGGGCGTGAGCGCCGACCACATCCATGAGCTGTGCGAGCGCGACCATTGCGGTTGTGATGAAGACGAGGATGAGGACGAGCGCGAACACGGACATGGCCACGATTACGGTCATGAGGGCGAGCATGAACACCATCATGACCACGGTCACTCCCACTCACACGAAGGTGCGCCCGTCCTGTCGATTATCCGCAGCGCCATCTCGCATACCGTGCAGGTATCGGTATTCATTTTCCTGGTGACGCTGATTCTGGTCGCCGTGCTCGAGACCTTTGGCGAGTCCGCAATCGAGCAGTTCCTGCGCGGCAACGAGACGCTCGCCGTTCTGGGTTCGGCGCTTGTTGGGCTGATTCCTAACTGCTCGGCGAGCGTGGTCATCACGCAGCTGTACCTGGAGGGCGCGCTGCAGCTGGCACCGATGCTCGCCGGCACGCTCATCTCTGCCGGTGTGGGTTATCTGGTGCTGTTCCGCACCAACCGCAGCGCCCGCGAAAACGCTGTGTTCCTGATCATGATGTACGTCATCGGCGCTGGCTGGGGCCTCGTTTTATCTGCCTTCGGCCTCTAAGTAGGCCTAACAAAACGGGCTTCAAAATAGCCATGCTCGGCGCCTGCACAATGCGGCGGCGCATGGCATTTTGAAGCCCGTTTTTTGTTGAGCCATGGATCCTGAGCGCTCACACCGTCCAAAACAAAAAGGCAGATTTTAGGCATGTCCTAAAATCTACCTTGGTTAGCGGAGCAGCTCGGTGAGGTTGCGCTTAAAGCGGGCGCGGTCTTCGCTGGTGAAGGCCGCCGGCCCGCGGGTGTGACCGCCAGCGCGGCGCACTTTCTTTTCCTCGTGGCGAATAAATAGCTGCATGTCGATGGTCGCCTTGTCGTACACGCGCCCGCGCACACCGATTGCGGCGGCATCGCGGCCGAGCACCATGCTCGCCAGGCCAATGTCCTGCGTCACGACCACGTCGCCCGCCTGCAGACGCTCGACAATGGCAAAGTCGGCGCTATCGGCGCCCACGCTCACGTCGAGCGTGGTGACCCAAAAGCCGCGTCGCGCGTGCTCGGCATCGCGCGGGTCGTCGCGGCGAATGTGCCGCTCCAGGTTCTGCGTGCTGTTGCCGGCAATCACCACGCCGACGCCCGCCCGCCGTGCACAGTCGATCGACTCGCGCGTAACCGGGCAGGCGTCGGCATCAATAAACAGCGTCCGCGGCATCTAGTGCACCAGTTTGCCAAAGCGGATAGCACGAATAATCAGCGTCACGCCAAACACCAGGAGTGCAGCGCCGGTAAAGATGACGAGCATCTTGGCCGACCACAGCGGGTAGATGAACACGAACACGCCGGCGATGATGGAGAGCGCACCGCTCAGGATGGCGAGGGCGCGGTTGGACGAAAGCTCGGACTCCAGAATGGACATAACACCTTCGACGATCCAGCCAAAGCCAGCCACGACCACCACGAGCGTGGTGAGCGTCGCGGTCGAGAAGGCCTGATTGCGCAGGATTATGACGCCGCCCAGAATGATGAGCAGGTTGGAGATGATGCTCGTCACGCGCCAACCGGCGGGCAGCAGCGGCTCAAAAATGGCGGTGAACAGCCTGACGCCAGCTGTGATCACAAAGTAGAAGCCCAGGACGGTCGTCAGGAAGACGAGGGACTTGGCGGGTGCAAACAGCAGCGCGATGCCGGCAAGTAGTGCGATGACGCCCGTGACGGCGTAGATCCAGCGCACGGCCTTGATTGCCTTGCCTGCCATGCTTTTCTCGTCAAATCCAAACAAATTTGACTGCTGGTCGTCGTTCTTAAAGATGCCCATGAGGTCTCCTTTCCGCGTGGCGTTTGCCGTCATTGTTGTTTTTGCGGCGTATGCCGCAGTTGCTACAACAAGTATCGCCTAAAGGCGCTGACGTATGGGTCGGGGAGGGCGAAGTGTAACCCAAAGGCCCCGATTTGTTCTCGTTGTTCCCCATGTCGCGTTATTCTATTTAACAGGTGTAGAACATTGCGGCTCTGTTCGTTATTGTCTGCGTTTTAGGTTAGATTTTCTAAGAACAATTGGCTTGTATTGGGGTCTCTATGAACGAAGCTGTTCCCGCGGCGCCGTCGAGTGCGGAGTCGATGGCAAAGCAAGGCTGTGAAAAGCTTGGCTT
>JAXKGN010000008.1:0-68958 GCA_036550355.1 Collinsella sp. | reverse complement strand
CTTGGCTTGGATACGTTTGATGCGCTGGTTCGTCGCGCTCGAACATGCCGCCGTTTTGACGAGTCCATGCGCGTGCCGCGCGAGTTTTTGCTCGAGCTGGCAGAGCTGGCGCACCTGGCTCCCTGCGGCGCTAATGCTCAGCGTCTGCGTTTTCATGTGGTGAGCGGTGCTGAGGACTGCGCGCGTGTGTTTGATGAGCTCGCGTGGGCCGGTGCGCTCAAGGATTGGTCGGGTCCCAATGAGGGCGAACGCCCGACCGGCTACATCGCAGTTCTTGCCGAGCGCACCGTTCCCGGCAAGCCCGCCGCGCCTATCACCGAGGTCGACACGGGTATCGCGGCTCAGACGATGATGCTCGCCGCGCGCAGCGCAACGCCCGAGGTGGCGGCTTGCATGTTCAAGGCCTTTACGCCCCGCGCAATCGATGCCATGGGGCTCGATAACGACAGATACGAGCTCAAGCTGATCATGGCTTTTGGCGTGCCAGCCGAGACACAGGTGATCGACGCGATCGACTCCAACCCGGATGGTTCTATCAATTACTGGCGCGACGAGGCGCAGGTGCACCACGTTCCCAAGCGTCCGCTTGCCGACGTGCTGGTGTAGTTGCGCGCCATTTCGGCGTGATCCGGCGGCAAAACCACCACAAAGGTGCCTGGCCCCTTTGTGGTGGTGCGAGAGGAGGGCGTGTGGCCGATCTGTATTTGGTGCGGCATGGGCAGACTGAGCTCAATGTTCAGAACATTTTGCAGGGCTGGCACGATTCGCCGCTTACGGCGCGCGGGCGCGAGCAGGCGCTGGCGACGCGCGCCGCGTTTAAGGCGCGTGGCATCTCCTTTGACCATGCGTATTCGTCTCCGTTGGGTCGGGCACGTCACACGGCCGAGCTGATTGTTGGCGAGGACCTTCCCATAGAGCCGGTCGACGACCTGCGCGAGTGGCGCCTGGGCTCGCTGGAAGGCACATCAAATCGCGATATGCCGCCGCAGCCCTGGGGTGATTATCCGGTGGCCTTTGGTGGCGAGTCGGAAGGCGAGCTTCGGGCGCGCATGGTTGCGGCACTGACTCGTATTATGGCTCGACCGCAGCACGATTGTGTGCTTGCGGTCTCCCACGGCTCTGCCTGCCATGAGTTTCTTAGATGCGTGACCGGCGGGGGAGAGCAACCCGACAACGGTGCCGTGCTTCAATTTGGCTATTTCGACGGGGCGTTTTCGCTCTTGGGTTGGTAACAAACGAAAGGACCCCTATGAATAAAGATCTGTATCTGGTCCGTCATGGACAAACGATATTCAACCTTAAACGCATCATTCAGGGTTGGAGTGACTCGCCGCTCACGCAGTTGGGCTGCGAGCAGGCGGCGCGCGCCGGTATGTTTTTGCGCGCACGTGGCATTGAGCCCGACCACGCCTACACCTCTACGCTGCACCGCACCGAGCAGACCATCGCCAGCCTGTGGCCGGGTCTTGCCTACGAGCGCCTTGATGGCCTGCGCGAGTGGTATTTTGGCGACTTTGAGGCCGAGCGCGTGATGCTGATGCCCGTGCGTCCGTGGCGTGACTTTTATCGTCAGTTTGGCGGCGAGGGGCAGATGCAGGTGCGCGAGCGCATGGTGGCGACGTTGACCGATCTTATGCGACGCCCAGACCATTCGTGCGTGCTCGCGGTGAGCCATGCCTCGGCAATCAAGGAGTTTTTGGACCACGTGAGGGGCGCGGCGGCCGACGAGCACGAGCGCGTGCCGGGCAACTGTTCGGTGCTGCATTTTGCGTTTGACGATGCGACCGATACGTTTGAACTGGTCGAAGTCTTTACACAGGAAGATTATGCGCGCGAGCTGGGGCTTGAGCCACTTGTGACTGCCGCGGGTCCGCAGCGCGGGTAGCGCGGGCGTGGCGATGCGGATCGCCGACAGCATTGCTCGATGTGAAAGGGGCGGGGATGCATGCGCATGTATTGCATCCCCGCCCCTTGTTTGTTGAACTGCCGAGTCTTTGTGCTGGGCGTTTACGCCCTGTTAGAACCGTGCGATCTGGTGGGTGAGCAAACCCGTCGGAACCTGCGGTGCGCCGCCGGCGACCTGCGCGGCGGGGAACAGCGCGGCTACAGCAAAGTTGAACGGCTCTTTGCCCGTGTAGGTGCCAGCTGTGCAGGCCTCGTTTGCCAGGAGTTGCGCCGCCCCTGCCAGCGCGGCAGCGTAGGCGGGGTCGTCTGCCGGCGTCGGCTCCGGTGCCTGATCGAGCATGGCTCGGATGGCGGCAACGGCGTCCTCGCGCTTGACCTCCCACACGCGGTGCGTAATGCCCGAGGGGTCGGTGACGGCATAGAGCGACGCGCCCTCTTTGGCGGCGCCGAGGATGATATCCATGACGGGCGAGGCTTCGTAGGTAAGTGCCACAGGGCGGGGCTGCACCTTAAGCTCGGCGATTGCACGGGCGGCTGCGGTCGCATCTGCGGGGGTTACGCCGTCGCCCGCCAGTACGCCGGCCGGGCAAATTGCTACAACGCCCGTCACGCGCCCCGGCTCTCCGGAGCATTCGTATACGTAATACGCCGCGCCCGGATCTTTGAGCATGAGCCCGTCGGCAATGGCGCCGCGCAGGGCGTCGTTGCCGCTCAGGATACTGCCCATCGCAGGCAGCGCCTCGACCACGCGGTCCTGAGCTGGGCGGATGCAGGGAAACGGAAGTGCTTTCATGGGCGGTCCTAACGCGCGAGTCGGTTTGTTCGCGGCTTATTATGCCCCAACTTGGCTGCTCGCGCTCCAGAGCGTGTTGTCGGCAAGCGCGATGAGCGCGTTCTGGCAGCGAACGATATCGGCATGGGGCACATACTCGTTGGGCTTGTGCGCGAGCGCCAACGAGCCAGGACCGTAGCTCATACAATTGCGGTTGCCCGTCTTGCCGGCAATGACGGCGGTATCGGTGTAGCCGGTAAAGAAGCTGACGGTCGTGTCCGCGTCCGTCGTATCGTCTGCTGCGCGCTTGAGTGCAGCTAGAAGGGGAGAGCTTGGGTCGCGCTCGATGGCGGGGCGGTCGCCTGTCACGGTATAGCTTCCATGGCAGCCGGGGACCGCGGCTTCGGCGCCGGCGATGGCCTGCTCGACCATGTTGATCGCGGCGGTCGTATCGGTCGGCGGCGTCAGGCGCATGTCGACCCAGACCTTGGCGTGGTCGGGCACGACATAGGGGCGATAGCCGCCCTCGATTTGTCCAAATGTGACGGTCGAAGGCCCCAGCTCCTTATGCAGTGGCAGCGCCGAAAACGCGCGACGAAGCGAGCACACGACCTCGGCCATGGCGGCGACGGCGTCGGCGCCCTTCCAAGGCTGGCTCGCATGCGCCGTGACGCCGGCCATCTCGATCTCGAACCACGTGCGACCCTTGTGCGCCACCTGAATCTGTCCGTCGGTGGGCTCGGTGTCCAGCACCCATTCGCGCGAGCCGACCCAGCCGGGATCGATGGCCGCCTCGGAGCCGCGCATAAAGTCCTCTTCGTCGACCGAGCAAATGAGCGAAAAGCCGCGGTGGGGAAGTGCGCCCTTCGCCGCAATGCGCTCAAACGTGTGAAGAAGTGCGGCAATGGTGCAGGCCAGGCCGCCCTTCATATCGCAGGCACCGCGGCCATAGAGCTTATCGTCCCGCACGGTCGCCCCGAGCGGCGGTGTGTCTGCGTCCCAGCCATCGCCCAGGGTGACGGTATCCATGTGGCAGATGTAGACGAGCCGCGCCTCGTCGCTCGCGCCCGGCACGGTAATCATAAGGTTGCGGCGCCCGGGGAGTACTTCGAGCTCCTCAATCTGCACGGCATTGAGCGCGGGGCTATCAAGCTGCGCCAGTTGCTGTTCAATGAGCCTCTTAATGAAGTGCTCGATCTCGCCCTCATATGCGCCGGGGTCCGAGCTGTCAATCCTCACAAGGTCCTGCGCAAGCCGCCAGGCAAAGTCCTCATCAACCATATGCAACCTCACAATCAGTCTGCTTTCCAAACCGATTGTAAGCCTCCTGAGAGATTCACGACGTGCAGGTAGCAGTATTTACCGTTCGCAGGCCGAGCCATCGCGTTTGCCGTCCGGGCGGGCTCGCAAACGACGTAGTGGGTACGTACCCTTCATGGACGACATGCTGTGCGACATATCTGCCTTTCGGTATCACCGGATACCTCCACAGGTCTTGGCAATAATGCCGGACCTGCCCGATTCTGCGGACGATCCGCGCAGGGAGCGCCTTTGTGAGCATCCGCTTGTCAAGCATTTCCTGGGCACCCCGTTACACATGTTGGCGCAGGGCGGCTGCGGACGTAAAGGCGGTCGCATTATCAGGCATGTTTGGAACGGGGAGAGGCCGTTTGGCTCCGTGCGGCAGACAGAGTTTGGCCTTGATGTCGCATCCCCGCTCTTTACGCTGCTGACCCTTGCTTCCTCGGTCTCAAACGAGCGTCTGATCATGTGCATGTATGAGATGTGCGGCACCTTTGCCGTGTGCAAGATTGCGTCCCAGGTAAAGTTGGTACTTGAACAGGCATATGGGAACCGGTGGGGTGACGCACGGTCGGGCTGGGAAAACGTAAATGATGTCTCTGGGAATCCAACGGACTTGTGGAAACGACCTCCCTTGATCGAGCTCTCTGAACTAACGGAGTTCGCCAATAAGATCCAGGGACTCCGCGGTGCCAAATCGTTCACACGTGCCGCGAAATGCATTACGGGGGTTGTGGCATCGCCGCTCGAGGTCCAGGCTTCGATGCTGTTTGGCCTTTCGAGGCTGCGCGGCGGCGAAGGGCTGCACCTCGCCAATAACGTCGAGATTCGCATGACGCGCAGCGCTCGCCTGATTTCGGGGCTTGATAGGCGCTACGCCGATATCCTGCTGTCAAATAAGGACGGCAGCCGGGAGTGCTTGGTTGAATGCCAGGGTAAAGCAATTCACGGATCCATAGAATCCAAGATCTCGGACTCCGATCGAACGACGGCCCTGCAGACGATGGGATATCCTGTCGTTCTGATGACCTATGGTCAGCTAGTCGACTCCGATGCCTTCCGCGTGGTGATGGAACTCATCATGTCCTATCTCGATATGCCGCTGAAAGACAAGACGCCACGGCAGCAGGAGCTCGAACGGCGGCTTCGTGAGGAGATTTTTATCGATTGGGCGGGAATGTAGCGGCGCGGGTGGAAAACGATTGCGCGAGCTAGAGTTTTGGTTGCGAAAAAACTTCAGTTGCTCCTTGGAATTGGCTTGAAAAGTGCTACCCAGAACAAGTTATTTCGGAAAATGGACAGTCAACTTTAATTCGGCATATAGAGATCGATTATTACCTACTAAACCCCTGATAAAGCTGCTGATAAAAGCAGCTGTGCTTAGCGACTAGGGCCTTACTGTCGATTATCCGAAACAACTTGTTCTGGGTAGCACTTTTCAAGCCGCCGGGAGCACGAAATTCGCCCCCCGGTTTCGTGAAAACGGGGGGCGAATGGACTTCGTGGTCTGTCTGGCAGGCTTGGCGCCGACGCTACTTGATCACGCGCACGCGATACATCGACGGAATCTGCTTGAGCGCCTCGATGGTGCTGCTGTTCAGGTGCTCGTCGGTGTCGAACATGGTGTAGGCGTTCTCGCCAGCGGACTCGTTGGTCATACGCTGCACGTTGGCGTTGTCCTTGGCGAGAATGGCCGTGATCTGGCCGATCATGTTGGGCACGTTGGCGTGCAGGCAGGCGATGCGGCTCGCGGCGCGCGCCTTGCCCATGCTGCAGGCGGGGTAGTTGACACTGTGCGCGATATTGCCGTTTTCCAGGTAATCCTTGAGCTCGCTGATCGCCATGTCGGCGCAGTTGGCCTCGGCCTCGCCGGTGCCGGCGCCCGAGTGCGTGGTGATAAACGTATTGGGCATCTTGACGGTCTTGGGCGTGGCAAAGTCGCAGCTAAACCAGCTAAGCTTGCCCTCGCGCAGGGCGGCGTCGACGGCGTCCTCGTCAATGATGGTCTCGCGCGCGTAGTTGATGAGCACGGCGTCGGGTGCCAGCAGGTTGATTTGCTCGGTACTGATCATGCCGATGGTGTCGGCCTTGCTGGGTACGTGCACGGTGAGGTAGTCGCAGCCGCGGCACAGATCCTCGAGCGTGCCCACGCGCTGCACCTCGCGGCTCAGCACCCATGCGTGCTCGACGGAAATGAACGGATCGTAGCCGTAGACGTCCATGCCCAGGTCGACGCAGGCGTTGGCGACCTTGGATCCCACGTTGCCCAGACCGATGACGCCGATGCGCTTGCCCTTGAGCTCGCGGCCCACAAAGGCCTTCTTGGCCTTCTCGGCATCGACCTGAATCTCGGGGTCGTCGGCGTTGTCGCGCACCCAGTTCATCGACTGCACCACGCCGCGGCTCGAGAGCACCAGCATGCCCAGGACGAGCTCCTTGACGGCGTTGCTGTTGGCGCCGGGGGAGTTAAAGACGACGACGCCCTTCTTGGCGTACTCCTCGACGGGGATGTTATTGACGCCGGCGCCGCAGCGGGCGATGGCGCGGATGCCCTCGGGCAGCTCGTAGCCGTGCAGGTCGGTCGAGCGCATTAGGATGGCGTCGGCCTCCTCGGCGGTGTCCACAAACTCATAGCCCTCGCCAAACTCGACTTTGCCGTCTTTGGTAATGTCGTCGATGGTCTTAATCTTACGCATGGAAAAACTCCTTAGCAGGTTTGGTTTAAACAGGTGGTTTGAAGTGGCTGGTCGGCCCGCGCGTTGCGGGCTAGTTAGATCGCGGGCTCAAACTATGCTGTGCTTCGAAGTCCTTCATGTACGAGGCCAGGGCCTGCACGTCTTCCATGGTTACGGCGTTGTACACGCTGGCGCGCATGCCGCCGACGAGGCGATGGCCCCTGACGTTTTGAATCTGGTGTTCGGCCGCGCCTGCGACAAAGGTCGCATCGAGCTCGGCGTCGCCGGTGCGGAAAGTGACGTTGGCGATGGAGCGACTGTCGGCTTGCGTGGTGCCATGGAACAGCTCGCTGTGCTCGAGCAGGTTATAGAGCAGGTTGGCCTTGGCCCAGTTGCGCTCGGCCATGGCAGCGAGTCCGCCGGTCTCCTCGACCCAGTGGAACACCTTGCCGCACACATAGATGCCAAAGGTGTTGGGCGTGTTGAGCATGGAGCCCTTGGCGGCCTGGGTCTTAAGGTCCATGTACTGCGGCGTCTGCGCAAAGGCGGGGCCATCGGCGATGAGGTCGTCGCGCACGATGACCACGGTCACGCCCGCGGCGCCGGCGTTTTTCTGTGCGCCGGCGTAAATGAGCCCGTAGCGCTCAACGTCGAGCGGCTGCGACAAAAAGCAGCTCGAGACATCGGCGACCAGCGGCACATCGCCGCAAGTGGGCAGCTCGTGGTACATGGTGCCAAAGATGGTGTTGTTCTGGCAGATGTAGACGTAGTCGAGCCCGTCGCCCGCGGCCTCGGCGGCAATGCGCGCGTTGACGTCGGACATGGTGGGAATGCGGTCGAAGTTGGTGTCCTCGGAGCTCGCGAGCAGCACGACCTCGCCGTACTTGGCGGCCTCCTTGTACGCCTTGTTGGCAAAGTTGCCGGTCACGACGTAGCCGGCGCGGCCGCGGCGCATGAGGTTCATGGGGATGCCCGCAAACTGCAGCGTGGCGCCGCCCTGCAAAAACAGGACACGGTAGTTGTCGGGGATGCTCAGCAGGCGGCGCAGGGTTGCCTCGGCGTCGTCGATGATCTGCTGGTACATGCTAGATCGATGGCTCATCTCGAGCACGGACATGCCGCAACCGCGGTAGTCCATCATCTCGTCGGCGATCTCGGCGAGCACGCTTGTGGGCAGCGCGGCCGGGCCAGCTGAGAAGTTGTGCACACGTGCCATCTTCTAGTTCCCCCTCGTAGTCGTTTGAACGTTCGGGATACTTTAGCACAGTGGAGCGCCAGGCGCGACCGCATCACGGTAAAACTCGAGTGCGCTGCTATGATTTACAGGATGGTTACATGGGGGAGGGCGGTCGTTAGGTCTATATCACCGGGATATACCGTGACAAATACTCCTTGAGTGCCGGGTCGCATACATAAAGAAACGTTCCCAGCATGCCACGCGTCATGAGGACATAGTAGGCGTTGACGATGATCTTTCGTAGGTCGTCGTCGCTTGCCTTTTTCTTTGCGACGGTATCTTTGAAGTTTGCCTTGTTAACGCAGACGCCCCCTTTGTCGTTGTCGTAGTAAATGTCTAGCCCCAGAATTACGAAGCCGTAGTTGAGGTCGTAGCCCTGTACCGTGTGGATGCATCCGACCTCGTTGACGGCGTTGGGGGAGTTAACCCAATCCTTTTGACTCGAGTTCCAACGTTTAGGGATGCCCTCAATGACGATGTCGAACGCGTCTTTGTGTTTCTTCGTTTCCCACTTCCACGCAAAACCTGCCGTCATGCGGGATAGACCAACTTCTTCTTCCTTGGCTTGCTGTAGGGAACAGAAATCCTCAAATTGGTTGACGATTCCAAACTGGTATCTGGGGGTATCGCTGTTCGGATCCCCGGTTCGCGAATCGTAAGGCTCCGATGAAAAGAGATTCTTGAATTTCATGCCGGCATGCATATACGCTTTGTTATCGAGTAGATCATATACAAAGTCGAGATACTCATCGCCGCCGCGTACTCGCATTTGCGTGCTTAGGCTGAACTCTTCAGTTTCAATGCCCTCTTCTTCGAGTTGGTTAAGTCGCCGCTCAAGACCGTCTCGATTGAGGCCGGATGCCCTGACTTGCTGCTTGGGGTCATAAAACAGATATGCCTTGTCGCAGCATTTGAATATCCAGTCAACTTGGTTGCTTGTGTGCGGAAGGTCAAGACGATCACAAGTGCTATAGAAGGCCTTGATGCCGGAGCCCATGCTTAGATAATTACCCAGTCGATGTGCTTCATCGACAAGTAGGATGTCATAACGATCATTTTTGGTTACGTCACTGGGGCTCAAGATATCGCCAGGCTTTAACCCTGGAAGGAAGTGCGTGAGTTTCCTGAGGGTCTTTTTCAGGGAATCCATGGGGGTGACAAAACCGACTCGCAGGCCGGAAAGGTTGGGCTCATTTTTGATTTTGAACATGAGACTGATGGCGAGGATTGTTTTACCTGTTCCCGGCGCGCCATTCACGACGGTTATACGTTCTCTTTTTGAGCCGCCATGTTTTACGTCTTCATGCTCCTGTTCGAGACGTTTAAAAATCGTCTCGATCGTTTCGTATTGGTCGGGCGTAAGCGTCTTGAAAGGCGAGAACTTGAACAGATCGGAGTTCTCGAGCTCTTCAATCGGATGAATCGCGTAGTTTTCTTCGCGAAGCTTTGTCCAGAGGTCTCGGAACCTCTGGCGATACTGAGGCCGCTCAAAATAATCGAATTGGGCATAGCCGTTGTTGGCATTGGTGACCTGGTATTTTTCGTCGGCACAGAACAGCTCAATAAGTCGATTCTCGAACTCGAACGTTGCGGATTGGTTGAAGGTGGGATTGTCGATCAGAAGGGTCCGGTCGAAGTCCTTGTCCACGTTTGCAGCGTGTTGTTTCATACGGCGCTGGTAATTGGTTGTTTGGCCGATGTATGCCGTCTTGTTTCTGCTGTTGGTAAGAATGTAAAGGACAGGCCAACTCTCGTCATGATGGGCTCCAGGCTTTGGCGTGCCAAAGTCCTGAAGCGATTCGCTTGTCTCAAAGGGCTGGGGTAGGGGAAGCGTGTATTGCCGAAGGGCGAACTCATTACTCATGATGGTTCGCCTTTCTGTATTCGTTAGATGATGCGTCGACGGGGTAGCGCTCGCCATTGCGCTTGAGCTTAGACGAAAGCGCCGCTGGCAGGTCGATTTCATTTAAATCTGCGAAACGCAGAAGGAAAAGGAGCGTGTCGGCGACTTCGTCTTCGATAGCTTGGCGTTGCTCGGTGTCTTCGAACATTTCTGCAATGCGCTCGTCGCTCACAAAACGAAAGAGCTGAAGGAGCTCGGAGGACTCAGTTGCCATGCCGATGGCAAGCTCTTTTGGCGTGTGATATTTGCGCCAGTCGCGTGCATCACAAAAGTCCCTGACTTGTTCCGTCATGGCATCGAGCTTATCCATCGTCCGCAACCTCCCTGATGTTCATTGTTTTATTATGGCCGTATCTGGTATTTATTGCACATCATTTGGGGTGTGCGGTTTGTTCGATCGCGATTGGCCGGTAGGAGGTTTCACCATGAAGATCGACGTTGATGTAGACCAGCTGCGCGAGAGCTTGCTCGACCGCGCGGGGAGTGCGGCTGGCGTGGGCTTTCCGGCCGCCATGCTCGACGTAGTGGATATCGAGGACGAGTCGCCCCAAGAGCTCCTAGCCCGAGCTGAACGCGAAGGCCTCGACCTCCGTGTCTTCGCCACAGGCGACGATACGGACGACGGTTGGTAGCCATAGCCACCCCTCAACCTTATCCCCTCAATAACTTGCGGTGAAATAGGGACTGTTTAGGCTGCTAGAAGGCCTATTCAGTCCCTATTTCACCGCAACTTATGGGTGGGGATGGCTACGACGCTAGCGTGGCAATGACGGCTTCGTCGCCGGCGTATATGAGGGTATTGCCGTCGGGGATGATGGTTTGGCCGTCGCGTTTGAGCATCACGACGATAAACGGGTGCTTGCCTTGCGGCACGTCGCGCAGGCGCTGTCCAGCTAAGCGGCCGTGGGGAGTCACGGTGACCTCGCGCAGTGTAACCTCGGCACGTTCTTCAAACGTCGGTGCGGCCATCACCAACAGGTCGCCTTCCTCGATGACGGTATCACCGTTGGGCAGTACGGGGTGTGCGCCGTCACGCAGCACCAGGACTACGAGCATGTCGGTGACGCTGCCAATGTCCGCGAGCGAGCGCCCGGCAAACGGATGGCCCGCGCCCACCTTGAGCTTAACGAACGACATGCCGTCCTCGTCGCGGTAATCGTTAAACGTGCGGCGCACGTCGCCTTCCGTGTCGATCATGTCGAGCTTTTTCGCCACTGCCGGTAGCAGCGAGCCCTGCACTACAATGCTCGACACGGCAATCACAAAGACCAGGTCAAATAGGTCGTGCCCACCGGGAACACCGACCACCACGGCAAAGAGGCTAAACACGACCGAAGCCGCGCCGCGCAGACCCGCCCAGCTTACGAGCGCGACTTGGCGAGGATTGGTCTTAAAGGGCGCCAACAGCAGGCCGACGGCGATGGGGCGGCTCACGAAGAGCATAAACGCCATGAGCGCCAGGCCCGGCAACAGCATTTGCGGCAGGCGCGCGGGCGTGACGAGCAGGCCCAGCAAAAAGAAGATGGTCATCTCGGCCATTTCGGTGAGGGTATCAAAGAAGTGCGCCATCTCGACCTTGCCGGTGATGTCGCTTGCACCCAGCACAATGCCTGCCAGGTATACGGCCAAAAAGCCGTTGCCGCCCAGATAGCTCGGCAGCGCGTAGGCGACGATCGCCACGGCGAACAAAAAGATAGTCTGCGCGCCTTCGGCCGTTGCGTGTGCGCGTTCGATTAGACGGCTGGATGTCCAGCCGATGGCAAGGCCCAGCCCCACGCCCAGGATGATCTGCTTGGCCAGCAGCACGGGAATGTCGATATTGCCGCCCGCCGCGAGGGTCGCGAGCACCGCGGTGAGCATGTAGGCGACGGGGTCGTTGGAGCCCGATTCCACCTCGAGCAGCGAGTCGGTGCCGCCCCTCAGCGACAGGTTGTGCTCGCGCAGCACGCTAAAGACGCTCGCCGCATCGGTCGACGCAACGACCGAGCCCAGCAGCAGGCCGCCGATCCAGTCGAAGCCCAGTGCGAAGTGCGCAAAGGCGCCCGTGATACCAGCGGTGATGATAACGCCGAGCGTGCTCAGCAGTACCGCGGGCGCGGCGACGGGCTTGGCGCGGTCGATGTTGGTGTTAAAGCCGCCGTAGAACATGATGAACAACAGCGCCGTACTGCAGACGGTTTCGGTAAGCGCGTAGTCGCTAAATTCGATGTGCGCCGGCCCGTTAACGCCCAGCAGCATGCCGAGCGCGATAAAGATGAGCAGGGTGGGGAAGGGGAGCTTTTTGCCGACAGGTTTGATGGTCAGGCACAAAATGATGACGAGGCCGATAAAGAGAAGTATCTGGTTCATGGGTAGTGTCCGCTCCTGGGTGGTTGGCGTGGCACGGTCGATTGTCTGCGGTTATTTGTACCCAAAGATGGTGGGTTTATGGGGCCGAGCCGTGGACGTTCGTATTTTCGACACGTGGTAGGTGCGCGGGAAGCGCTGGGTGGGGTGTTGATGCTGGTGGCGCGGTGTTTTCGGGGCGTGCGGGCGACCGCTTGTGACCGTTGGCAGCGGTGGCACTTTCCAGCTTTATTGCAACGGAGTACAATGGGTAACGTTTAAGTTCAACTTGAAGTTTTAGGCGTGGCATCGGGCTTCGGCCGTAATGCAGGGAAAGGCGTTCCATGGCGATCTATGTGACATCTGATGCTCACGGGCACGTGCGCGCGCTGGACGAGGCACTTTCCAAGATCTCGCTGACGTCCGACGACACGCTGTATGTGCTGGGCGACATGATCGACCGCGGTCCCGATCCGGTCGGTGTCATCAATTTGGTGCGGTCGCTGCCCAACGCTCGCGTGCTTAAGGGTAACCACGAGCAGATTATGCTCGACGCGATCATTGGCCAGGACCCGCTCGATGCCGAGACCTGGGATATCAACGGCGGTTGGACCACGCGCCAGCAGCTCAACGAAATGGAGTTTGAGGCATACGAGGAGCTGGTGCGCTGGGCTGCTGCCCTGCCGCTCTATGCGGTGGTCGAGACTGCCGAGCGACCGTATCTGCTGGTGCACGCCGGCATTCAGACCGAGGCGGCGCGTGCGTTTTTGCTTGAGCATGGTGTCGATTGCGGCGACGGCAGGGGAGCGGTCGATGTCGATAGCGAGCTTCTGCAGCAAATGCTCGCCGTGCAGTCGTCCGATGACTTGCTGTGGATTCGTCACGGCTACTGGGATGCTCCGACGGGACTGCTTTCTGCCGAGGGCAAGGGCCCGGTCGTGGTGAGCGGCCACACGCCCACGGTGTCGCTCGGGCGTTATTGCGAGGTCGGCGGCCTGGCGGGACTCGACGAGGAGTCGGGCCGCGGGCAGATTGTGTGCCTGGGTGGCGAGGATACCGCCGGTGTGCCCGATCGCATCGATATCGATTGCGCGGCGGCCACCGGTTCCGAGTTCGGCCGCGTTGGCATCCTGCGCCTGGACGACGGGGCGGAGTTTTATGCGAACATCAACCCGGGCGAATAATCGCTGAAAAGGGTAGCTAATTTGGGACGGGGCCTTTTTGACTACTTTTGCCCTTCTGCCCGCTAATTGATTTTTCTGGGACGGGGATTAAATAATCATTTGGCCGCCCGCTGGCTAAGTGAGTAGACTTTTTTGGAAATGCCGAGCACTCAACATGTTCGCCTCAATAAAACCGCAGGTCACAGACTTGTGCTTTGTCGGTGTGGTCGGGGATTCGGTAAAAGTCTACTCACTTAGTTTTGCGTGATGCATATTGTCCGCAACGAGACCCCAGCCGGGGTGATTCCATCGCAAATTCCGGTGACCGGGGGCAGCTAATTAGGCGCCGTATGGGTTGCGGTCGCGTTCGATGCGTTGGCGGATGTGGGCGTACTCGACAATCAGCAGCACCAGCAGCAGGGCCATGATAGCCAGGTAACTCACGACGGCGCCCATCAGGCCCAGCAGGTTGATCAGGATCACCGGGAGCACCACGCTCACGGCAAAGCAGATCAGGTAGATCTTGGTGACGTCTCCAGCGTGGCGCAGCACCGTGATAATGGCGTAGATAAAATCGATGGCCGCGGTTACGCCGCCGGCGACGACCATCAGCAGCGCCAATGCGCGGTAGCGCTCAAAGTTGAGGCCGTACATAAAGCTCATGAGGGGAATACCGGGGCCTGCCATAAATGCGGCGCATACGCCGGTGATGGCCACGATCAGCGCCATGACGGCGACAATAATTAAGTCAAAACGGCGGCGTTTGCGCGGGTTCGCCCAAATGCTCGACAGACGCAAAAGCTGCGGTTTATAGACAAATCCAATGCTCAGCAAAATAGCCTGCGCCGGAAAGAACAGGGCATTAAAGTACAGCTGATATTTGTAGGCCAGCGTGCCTTCCATCACAAACTTGGGCATGCTCTCGATGAGGTTGAACAGGAACAGTGCGCCAAAGAGCGGGGCGCACTGGACAAACAGGTGGCCGACCTCGCGCAGACTCACGCGACGCGATTTTTCGGTTTCGAGCAGGGCCAGCGGCGCGGTGACCAGCACGAGCGAGACGATGGCGGTGACACCCATGGCCATGGCCGCGATGGGCATGCTGCGCGTAAGGAACAGCGCCACGCTAAAGACCGCGATGACGCCGACGGAGCGCAGCGTTTGGCTCATGCCGGCCAGGTAGAGTTTATCGGCCTGCTGCAGGCGGCCCTCGTATACGTCCGCCACGCCGTCGATCACCTTATACAGGTAGACGCCCAGGCCGATCGTTGCCATCTGCGCGTCGTAGCCGCGGGCACTGCTGTATGCAAGGCCGCAGGCCAGCGCGAATGCTCCGCAAAGCCAGCGGTTGAGCTGGTAGGAGGCAAAGGACGCCTTCTCGTCGATGTCCGAGACCTGAAAATTGCGCACGCCGTAGTTGCACGCGATCATGATGAGCGTGCCGGTGACAAACGCAATGGAGAACTTGCCGGCTTCCTCGGCGCCCACGAGCTGCGTGGACACGATGGTGAGCAGAGGAAACGCCATGCCCCATACGGCGGTGCCCAGGGTATTCCAAAGGTAGTCGCGACGGGTGGCATGATCTTCGTACTCGGCTTCTTGCGTGGAGAAGCCGCCGCCGTAGACGGCTCCGAGCAGGCGGTTCCACCAGGCATTGACCATGCGGTGGATGGGGCCGGGCTGGCGATCGCGCTCGCGGCGACGGCGTGTGGCCTGGTTGCTGTCGGGACCGCCGGCGTTACGCTGGCTTAGCTCTTGGATTCGTGCGAGCTCCTCGGCGGTGTGCGATGCGGGGAACAGGCCGTTCTCGATGCGTCCGCCCTGCCCGTGCGCCCCGCCCGATACGATGGGGTCGGTGACGCCGTTGCGGCGGGCGATGGCGCGGCGGATGCTATCGAGGGGCGTGATGCTCAAGGCGGAGTCCTTTCTATTGCTGCGCTCTAGTATAGACGCGGCGGTGTTTGCTCGTGTTTTTGAACGGATTGTTCAATATTTCGGCAGGCGGCAGAAAATTGTCGGTAAGCGTGCGGTATCCTGTTCAAGTTTTATGACACCCCCGATGCCGCCCTCGCGGTACCAAGGAGCTTTTACCCATGGACGTCGCCGCATTTTTGCTGGCTCTTGTGCCTATCATCTGGCTTGTCGTGATGCTGCTGTGCTTTAAATGGTCGGCCTGGAAAGCCGCGATTGGTTCGTTTGTTCTTTCGTGCGTGCTCGCCTTTGCGTGGTGGCATTTGCCGGTGGCGCAGATAGCCACGGCCTCGCTCGAGGGCTTTTTGATGGCGCTGTGGCCCATCGTGTTGGTGATTATCGCCGCCGTCTTTACGTATAACCTCTGCGTTCGCACGGGCGCCATGGACGTGATCGGCAGCATGATCACCTCCATCAGCAGCGATCGCCGTCTGCTGGCGCTGCTCGTGGCGTGGTGCTTCGGCGGCTTTATGGAGGGCATGGCTGGCTTTGGTACCGCTGTCGCCATTCCCGCCGGCATGCTCGCGGGCCTTGGTTTTGAGGCCGTGCCTGCCGTGCTGATCTGCCTGCTGGCCAACGGCGTGCCCACGCCCTACGGCTCCATCGGCATCCCCACGGTGTCCGTTGCCGACCTGGTGGGTCTGGATTCCCTGCACCTGGCGACCGTTCAGCTGGTGCAGCTCGCACCGTTCTTTGTGGTGATGCCGCTGCTCATCGTGTTGGTTGCGGGCCGCGTGACCGACGATCAAGGCGATGTTGCGAGCGTAGGCGAGCGCCTGCACGGCGTGGCCGGTATCGCGCTGCTCTCTGGCGCGTCCTTTGTCGGCGCTGCCCTGGTCGTCGCTATGTTTGTGGGCCCCGAGCTTGCCGTGGTCGTGGGCTCCATCGTGTCGCTCGCGCTGACCGCCGCGCTTGCCATGCGCGCCGAGAAGTCCGGTCACCTGGACGCGCGCTTTCACATGAATATCGAGGCCGGTGAGCAGCTCACCGCTAAGTCGGCGCTTTCTGCCTGGTCGTGTTTCATCCTGATTTTTGTACTGCTGTTGGGTACGTCCAACCTGGTGCCCGCCGTGCATGCCGCGCTTGCGCCCTTTGCGAGTCACGTGCAGGTGTATTGCGGCGAGAACCCCGGCATGCTCACGTTTTCGTGGATTAACACGCCGGGTGTTTGGATCTTCCTGGCCGCGTTTATCGGCGGCGCCATTCAGGGGGCTTCGCCGCGCATGATGGGCGAGGTGCTGGCCGCGACTGTGAAGCAGATGATGCCGACGGTAATCACGATGCTTTCGGTGCTGGGCTGTGCCAAGGTGATGGGCTATGCGGGCATGATCTCTTCGATCAGTGCGTTCTGCATTGCCGTCGCCGGTGGTCTGTACCCGATTCTGGCCCCGTGGATCGGTGCCGTCGGTGCGTTCGTGACCGGTTCGGGCACATCGTCGGGCATGCTGTTTGGTCCCATTCAGAGCCAGGCCGCTTCGGCGCTGGGTGTGAGCGACTACTGGATGGTTGCGCTGAACGCCCTGGGTGTCGCCGCCGGCAAGATGATCTCGCCGCAAACGCTCGCGATTGGCCTTGCCGCCGTGCACGTGCGCGGTAAGGACGCCGAACTCCTGGGTGCAGTGCTGCCCTACGCCGCCGGCATGCTGGTCCTCATGAGCGCCATCGCCATGCTCGGCCAAGGCCTGCCACTGTAGCCGGCACTCTGGGAACGTCCCTAAGTGCCGGCATCTGGGGACACTCCTTGGTTGTTGCCTGTTCAAGAGTGTCCCCAACGACTGGTCGTGTAAGAACGTCCCCAATGACTAGGCCGCTTGCCTGCGATTATTGACCGTTGGGCGGGCGCTTCGCCCTTGCCGCAAAAACGTTTTTGCATATCGGGTACAACGGGCTTTACGTGAGTAAAGTGCGCGCCGCGTCCGCGTGTCGCGTTTTTAAAGGAGGCCCCATGCCTGGTGTTACCCCTGCAGAAGTTCTGTCCAACTTTGGTATTACGCTGGTCGAGGATCCCGCCGAGAATCAGCCCCGCCTGTTGGTCGATCTACCCGCCGCGGAGCTCGTCGAGCATGCCATCCGCCGCGAAGAAGGCCGCATGGCATCCAACGGCGCGCTGGTGATCGAGACGGGGGAGCGCACTGGTCGTTCTCCCAACGATCGCTTTATCGTTGACACCCCCGATGTCCACGACAAGATTGCCTGGGGTGCCGTCAACCGCCCGCTTTCGATCGAGAGCTACGAGACCATCAAGGCCGGCATCGTCGACTATCTCAACGAGCGCGATGTGTTTGTCACCCGCGGCATGGCCGGCGCCGACCGCAACCACACGCGTCGCCTGCTCGTCGCCTGCGAGCGTGCCAGCCAGGCGCTCTTTATTAAGCAGATGCTCGCCCGTCCGCTCGCCCGCGAAATTGCGCGCACCGGCGAGCCGGACTTTTGTGTGCTCGCGGCGCCCGGTTACCAGTGCGACCCCGCCATCAAGGGCCTCAACTCCAGCGCCGCCGTGGTTATCAACTTCCAGGAGCGTGTGATTCTGGTTGCCGGCACCGGCTACTCCGGCGAAATCAAAAAGTCCATCTTCAGCGTCATGAACTACCTGCTGCCCGTCGAGGACGACGTGCTGCCCATGCACTGCTCGGCCAACATGGATCCCGTCACGCACGAGACCGCGGTGTTCTTTGGCCTCTCCGGCACGGGCAAGACCACGCTTTCGGCCAACCCTACGCGCCTGCTGATCGGCGACGACGAGCACGGTTGGTCCGACATGGGCATCTTTAACGTCGAGGGCGGCTGCTACGCCAAGTGCGAGGGCCTGGACGCGTTCCGCGAGCCCGAGATCTTCAACGCCGTTCGCTTTGGCGCCATCTGCGAAAACGTGGTGCTCGACGAGAATCGCAAGCCCAACTACGATGACGTCTCGATCACGCACAACACGCGCGTGGCCTATCCCGTCGAGCATATCCCCAACGCGTGGACCAAGGGTATGGGCACCACCCCGAGCGTCGTGCTGTTTTTGACCTGCGATGCCTTTGGCGTGCTGCCGCCTATCTCGCGCCTGACGGCCGATGCCGCCATGTATCACTTTGTGACGGGCTTCACTGCCAAGATCCCCGGCACCGAGGTCGGCGTCACCGAGCCCACGCCCACGTTCTCCTCGCTGTTTGGCGAGCCGTTTATGCCGCTCGATCCCATGGTCTATGCCAAGATGCTCGGCGAGCGCATTGCCGACGGCCGCACGCGCGTCTATCTGGTCAATACCGGATGGATTGGCGGCGGTTATGGCGTGGGCCATCGCATCGAGCTTGCCTACACGCGCTCGCTGGTCGCGCGTGCCCTCGACGGCACCATCGAGGATAGCGAGTTCGTGCACGACGATATCTTTAACGTCGACATTCCCACCACGTGCCACGGTGTGCCCGACGGCATCTTGGTGCCACGCCAGTACTGGCAGAGCACCGCGCGCTACGACGAGGCCGCGCACAACCTGGCGGTGATGTTTGAGGAGAACTTCGAGAAGAAGTACTCGCATCTGCCCGAGTCCGTAAAGGCCGCCGGGCCGCACGCCCAAGTGCCCGTCGAGGCCCGTCATCGTGGCCGCGGGCTGCTGGGACTTCGCCACTAGCTTCGCCGTGAGTCCATATCCACCACGAAGGGGCCAGTGCGCCTTTGTGGTGGTTTTGCTCGCGCAGATAACTCGGGTTACAATACGCCTGACATATCGTCCCCTTCTCCGGATGGGGACAGCGCAAGCGCTCTTGTGACGGCACCGTAGGACTTTGAAGGTGGCCGTCGTAAGGGCGTTTTTTGTTTAGGCGCCCTCACTCGGGCGCGCACAATGAAGGGAGAGCGTATGAAGGGCTTTATTGCCGAGAATTCATTCTGGGAGCTGTTTCCGCAGGCAGCGGTCGGTGTTGTGGTCGTGGAGGGCATGAAGCCCGCGCCCCAGATTCCTCAAGAGGACGTGGACGCGATTGCGGCGCTGCTCGACCGTGCCAATATCGATGCGGAGCGTCATCTGACCAGCGACACTATCAGCGAGAACGCGCCGGTGAAGGCTTGGCGCGAGGCCTATCGTCTGTTCAAGACTAAAAAGGGCGCCCGCTGCTCGATCGAGAACTTGCTCAAACGCGTGCTCAAAGGCAAGCCGGTGGGCCACATTACGCCCACGGTGGACATCTACAACACGGTGTCGCTGACCTACGCGTTACCCGTAGGCGGCGAGGATTTGCATGCGATCGAGGGAGACCTTCGCTTGAAGGTGACCGACGGTGGCGACGCGTTCTTGCCGCTTGGCGAGGAAGCGGATGACCCGACGCTGCCCGGAGAGCTGGCCTACATCGACGATGCGGGCGCCGTATGCCGCTGCTGGAACTGGCGCGACGGCGTTCGAACGGCTCTGTCCGACGATTCGGCCGACGCGTTCCTGGCGATTGAATGTGTTGAGCCCGAGCGAATGGGGGACTGTCAGGCCGCCATCGATCGCTTAGCCGAGCTGCTTGAGCGCTATCTGGGGGCGACGGTTGTCGTTAAGACGCTTGTGACCCGCGACAATCCCCGCGTGGAGCTGTAGCAACTTCTGCAAATCATACTCGCCGGTCAAAACCACCACAAAGGTGCCTGTCCCCTTTGTGGTGGTTTTTATGTTGATGGGTTAACAAATAGGGCGTGCAGGGCTGGCGGTCGTTAAGTACGGCTAAGATGTTTACCCGTTAGCATTATGCAAGCGAAAGGCGGTCGTCTCCCATGCAACAGAGCGACGAGACACGTTTCGAGGACTTTGTCGGACTGATCAGCGGACTCTACAAGGAGATCCAGCGCATTAAGACATCTGAGGGCGCAAGGCTGGGCCTTAAGGGCTCCGATATCATGTGCCTGTACTATCTTGAGCGCAGCAAGGACGGTCTGACTGGTGCCGACCTCGCCCGCATGGCTGGTGTGACCCGCGCTGCCGTCTCGCGCACGCTGGCGCATCTGGAGGAGGGCGGCTACGTCGAAGTTGACGATTCGGGCGATGCCGCCGTTAAGTATCGCGCCCCGGTTCGCCTGACCACGTTGGGCGGCGAGAGCATGAACGAGGCCGATTGCATTATTCGTGAAGTGCTCGACACCACCGGTAAGGCCATGGGCGTGGAGCAGCGCGAGCAGATGTATGCATCGCTGCGTACGATTCTCAACACCTTGCGCGAGCTGTAGGGCCACCAAGGCATTTGCTTCCCATTAACAACTGCATCGTCCCGTTTGAGCGCGTATACCGTGCCGGGGCATTGCTGTCAAAATTCCCTGCGCGGGACCTGCGCAAGAAAGGATTCGTTATGTCCGTTCGCATTATTACCGATTCCGCAAGCGATATGTCGCCGGCCGAGCATCCGGCACTGGCCGTTTTGCCGCTGTCCGTCACCTTTGGAACCGATGTGTTCATGGATGGCATCGACATCGATCACCAGCGCTTTTACGAGATGCTCGTGGAGCGCGATGAGCTGCCCAAGACCGGTCAGGTTAACCCGTACGCGTTTTCGCAGGCTATCGCCGAGGTTCGCGAAGCCGGCGATGAGGCTGTGATTATTACCGTGGGCGCTAAGCTGTCGGGCACCAATCAGAGCGCCCGTACCGCACTAGCCGAGGCGCCGGGCGGCGATGTGTACGTGGTTGATAGCAACAACGTCACCCTGGGTGAACGCATTCTGGTCGAGTATGCGCTGCGCTTGGTGGACGAGGGCCGTAGCGCGGCCCAGATCGCGGCGGCGGTCGAGGCCGTGCGCGACCGCGTGGTGGTTATTGGCCTGCTCGAGACGCTGGAGTACCTGGTGCGCGGCGGTCGCCTGTCTGCTGCTGCCGGCGCCGTGGGTACGCTGCTCAACGTAAAGCCCGTGGTAGCTGCCGAGGACGGTCTGATTGTGCAGCTGGGAAAGGCGCGCGGTTCCAAGAACGGCCGCAACCTGCTGAACCAAAAGGTCGAAAAGGCGGGCGGCATCGACTTTTCCATGCCGCTGGCGCTCGGCTATACGGGCCTTTCGGATGCGGTGCTCAAGAAGTATATCGAGGACAGCGCGGCACTGTGGGCTGGCCACACCGAGGGCGAGCTGCCCGTTCACACCATCGGTGCCACCATCGGTACCCACGTAGGCCCCGGTGCCGTAGCCGTAGCCTTCTTCCATCCCGCCAACTAACCAACCTGCCAACAAATGATCCCTTGGGGACGGAGGAAAACGGATCATCGACCGCACGGAGGCCGTGAATGATCCGTTTTCCTCCGTCCCCAAGGGATCATTTCTTTATGCTGTTAATGCGGAGAAGGGAGCGAGCGATGGCGTCTGAGGGCTTTTTTGAGCAGGTGTATGAGGTGGTCGAGCAGATCCCCGAGGGGATGGTCGCCACGTACGGTCAGGTGGCGCTGCTCGCCGGTCGCGCGCGAAGTGCACGCTATGTGGGGTATGCGCTGCATAGCAACCCACGCCCTGGTCAAATTCCCTGTCATCGCGTGGTGTTTGCCGACGGCCGTATCTGTGAGGGCTTTGCCTTTGGCGGTCCCGATGCTCAGCGCGAGCTCTTAATGGGGGAGGGCGTGGCGTTTACCGATTCCATGCACGTCGACTTGGCCGCCTGTCGCTGGCCAGCAGGGTTCTAGCGGCTCTACTGTGGCCAAAACCGCCACAAAGGTGCCTGTCCCCTTTGCGGCGGTTTTCCGTTGTAGGTTTACCGGGGCTAACTTATGGAGAAGCTATGGCGGCTCATATTGATGCTGCAAAGTAAACCACGGTGAACTATATTGTATTCAGCAACGGAGCAGGCAATAGGCGATGAAAAAGCCTGCCCTGTTGAGTTTGATTCGCATCCCTCCCCTCTGTGCGATTCAACGGTGTACTTCGGGAACGGGCCCGCTGGCAACTGACTGCCGGCGGGCCCGTTCCCGTTTGTCGGGGGAGTGCAATGGGTAGAGCCGAGCCGGTCGGGCACCAAAAAAGGCGGACGCCATAGCGCCCGCCCTAAAGCAATCAAAAGCTCAAGCCAGCAGATCGGTCTAGTACACCATGCCCATGGCGTCCCGAACCTCGGCCAGGGTCTGCTCGGCGATCTCGTTGGCGCGACGGTTGCCCTCGTGCAGCACGTCCTTCACATAGTCCAGATCGTTCTCGTAGCGCTGACGGCGCTCGCGGATCGGTGCGAAGTACTCGTTGACGGCCTCGGTTACGTACTTCTTGAGCTGGCCGGAGCCGCCCATGCCAATCTCCTCGGCAATCTCGACCTCGGAACGGCCGGTGCAGATGGCGGCCGTCGAAAGCAGGCCAGACACGCCGGGGCGGTTCTCGGGATCGAACGTGATCATGCGCTCGGAATCGGTCTGGCTCTTCTTGATGCGCTTGGCCGTCTCCTCGGCGGTCATCGAGATGTTGATGGCGTTGCCGTAGCTCTTGCTCATCTTGCGACCGTCCAGGCCGGGCAGCAGCGGGGTCTCGGACAGCAGCGCGTCGACCTCGGGGAACACCTTGCCGTAGCGGTTGTTAAAGCGGCGGGCGATGGTGCGGGTGAGCTCGATGTGCGGCAGCTGGTCGCGGCCGACGGGCACCACATTGCCCTTGCAGAACAGGATGTCGCAGGCCTGGTGCACCGGGTAGGTGAGCAGAAGGCCGGTGAGCTCGTGGCCCGAGGCCTCCATCTCGGCCTTGACGGTGGGGTTGCGCGCCAGCTCGGCCTCGGAGACCAGCGACAGGAACGGCAGCATGAGCTGGTTGGCGGCGGGCACGGCGGAGTGCGCGTAGATCATGGTCTTGTCGGGGTCGATGCCGCAGGCAAGGTAGTCCATGACCATGTTGTACACGTTGTCCTGGATGTGCTCGGTGGTGTCGCGGTCGGTGATGACCTGGTAGTCGGCGATGAGCACGTTGGTCTTGGCGCCCATGTTCTGCAGCTCAACGCGGCCCTTGAGGGTGCCAAAGTAGTGGCCCAGGTGCAGGCGGCCGGTGGGGCGGTCGCCGGTAAGCATGGTGAACTTCTCGGGCGTCTTGGCCAGGCCCTCGCGAATTGCGTTGCTCTTTTGCAACGCGACTTCGTAGCTGTTCTCGTTTGGCATGATTGCTCCTAACGTATGTTCATGGGTCAAGATGATAACGCGTTTATTGAAGGGGCGGGTCGTAAGTAGGCGAGGGGCGGGAGAGGGGCGGCTTGTGCGATGGGTGCGGCGCGGCTGCGCTTGGCCAGCGGCGCCTGGGCGCACCCTCGGCAGCTTATCCTAGAGCTTGTGGTGGCGCTCTTCTTTACGTTCCTCGGCTGCTTGCTCCTCCTGCTTAAAAGCGGGGTCGTCGGGGGTTACCAGCTCGTCCTCATGCGTGCGCTTGTTGTAATGGTGGCGCAGCACGGGCTCAAACAGGTGCAGGTGCTTGGCGAAGGCCGCCGAGCCAATGGCGAGCACGGTAAAGATGAGCACGCGCATGGGGACCTCGACCTGATTGATGGCGGCGGCGCCGGCCGAAAGCATAATGCACCAGGCGTAGATGAGCAGTACGGCCTGCTTTTGGTTGTAGCCCTCTTGAATGAGGCGGTGGTGGATGTGGCCCTTGTCGGCCTGCCCGATGCTAATGTGGGCGCGCTTGCGGCGCACGATGGCGCTAAACGTATCGATGATGGGCACGCCGGCCACGATGAGCGGGATGATGAGCGAGGTGAGCGCGGCGGTGCGGCTCACGTTGAGCAGCGAGATGGAGCCCAGCGCAAAGCCCAGCAGCAGCGACCCCGAGTCGCCCAAGAAGATGCTCGCGGGGTTGAAGTTATAGCGCAAGAAGGCGAGGCACGAGCCAAAGAGCGCGATGGAGAGCGCGGCGGCGTCGATGCGGCCCGAGAGCACCGCGACCGAAAACATGGTGAACGACGCGATACCGCAGATACCCGTGGCCAGACCGTCGAGGCCGTCGATAAGGTTGATGATGTTGGTGAACGCCACCAGGTAGACCACAGTGATGGGGTAGGCGAGCCAGCCGAGCATGATCTCGCCAGGAGCAAACGGGTTGACGATGACGCCGATGCGCAGGCCGCCCACGCAGGCGATGAGCGCGGCGAGGACCTGGCCAGCGAGCTTTTGCTTGGGCTTGAGCTGGAAGACGTCGTCGATCGCGCCGGTCGCAAAGATGACGGTAAAAGAAAGCGCAAGTATGGGGTAGCTGATGTGCAGACGGGGGTGGGGCACCAAAGCGGGCGGCCAGCCCAGGTACCAGGTGCCTAGGATCTGCACGATGCAGGCGACGACGAGGCCCAAAAAGACTGCCGTGCCACCCATGCGCGGGATGGGTTTAGTGTTGATGCGGCGCTTGGAAGGATAGTCGACGGCGTCGAGCTTGATTGCCAGGCGCTTGACCAGGGGCACCGCAAGGAAGGTCGTGATAAAAGCCGCGACCGCCACGCAAAGGTACGGTATGAAGCTCGTGGAGGAAGCCATGAATCGATAAACCGCCAAGCGTCGAAGGAAAAGGTCAAAGGATGCCATGCCGCAAAGGGTATAGCTGACCCATGATACTCGACCAAGGAGGGTGTGAAGAATTGCACGGGGCGATAATCACGTGCTTACCAGATATTCGAGTGATAGTGGGGTTCCGCCTAGTGCCCTTTGGGGATCTTGGCGGGATTTGCAATGGCGAGTTTCGGCAAAAGAAAACCACCCCCCACGTTACGAAAATGAACCCACCTAAAACAGGTGGGTGCCCTCATCGACTGTTCCAGCGTCCTTAACAACGAAGGATACCTGTACTAGGTACGACTGTGTGGGCTCCCTAAATAAACGCGACGGTTCACCCAGTTGCTCCGCGGGGGGCGGAATACCTACATCATAAAGCGGCACTTTGTGGATTCCAGTCTTGACATTACAAAAATCGTGTCGGACGATTACGGCGCCTTGGGGCTCGAGCCGTCTGTGCGGTTGGTCCCTTTACGTTTGAGCTGCTGAATCGTTGTTTTGGAGCATGTTTTTATGCCGACGTCGTTGACCGAACTTTTTTCGCCAGCCTGTCATTTGTGTCCGCGCCGTTGCGGTGCGGCGCGCGATGAGGGCGCGCACGGCGTATGCGGTGCTGACGACACGCTCAAAGTGGCCCGCGCGGCGCTTCATATGTGGGAGGAGCCGCCTATCTCGGGCGAAGCCGGTTCGGGCACGATCTTCTTTAGCGGTTGCTCGCTCAAATGCGTCTATTGCCAGAACCACGAGATCTCGACGGGCAATTTTGGGCTTGAGATTTCGCCCGAGCGTCTGGTCGAGATTATGTTGGAGCTGCAGGACCAGGGTGCGAACAATATTAATTTAGTGACGGCGACGCACTACGCGCACCTGCTGCCGGCTGCGATTGGCGCGGCACGGGCGCGCGGGCTGGCCATCCCAATCGTCTACAATACGAGCGGTTATGAGCGCGCGAGTGCCGTGACGGCGCTCGGCGATCTGGTCGATGTATGGCTTACCGACTTTAAATATGCCGATGCGGGGCTTGCGCAGTCGCTCTCTCATATTCAGGACTACCCGCGTGTGGCCGTGTCGGGCCTGGCCCAAATGGCGCGCGAGATTGAGCGCCGCGGGGGAGAGCTGGTGGACGAGGACGGGCTCATGAAGCGCGGCATGATTGTGCGCCATCTGGTACTGCCGGGACATGCAGACGATTCGTGTCGCGTGCTGGACCTGGTGTGGCAGACGGTGGGCGATGTGCCGATCTCGGTCATGAACCAGTACACGCCTAATGCGCTCATGCGCGAGCAGGGCGGCGAGTTGGCGCGCGCTGTGACGCGCGAGGAGTACGAGCAGGTGCTCGACCATGCCGACGACCTGGGCTTTACGACGATGTTCTGGCAAGAGGGCGGCGCGGTAGACGAGAGCTTTACCCCGGCCTTCGACACCACCGGCGTCCTCACCAGCGCAAAGTAGCGCGTTTGCCGATGATTTTTCTGGGACGGGGATTAAAAATCATCGAGTGGAATGCTTGCTCGAAAGGTAGTCAAAATGGCCCCGTCTCAAAAAGACTGGTTATTGGGCGTTGACAGTTGGCGAGCCGTAGGTAAAATATCCACTTGTCCTGGGGACGTAGCTCAGTTGGGAGAGCGCTGCCGTCGCATGGCAGAGGCCGAGGGTTCGACTCCCTTCGTCTCCACCATTGGATTTGATAAGCCGCTGACATTGTGTCGGCGGCTTTTTTTAAAAAGAAAGGGCGGTACTATGGCCGAGCTTGAGTTCCAACCATTGTCCGACGAGGAGCGCGCCGAGTTGGAAGAGCTCCGCGCCGAGAAGGCCCGCCGCGAGGCTCAGGAAGAGGCTCGTCGCGAGCGTGAGGAGCTGGCTGCCCTGCGTGCCGAGCGCGCAAAGGCCGAGGAAGCCGCCACGAGGGCCGCATCCGAGCGCAAGCCCGCGCCCGCGCCCAAGCCCGCCACTGCGAAGCCTGCGCCTGCCACACCCAAACCTCAACCTAAAAAGGTGGCTCATCCCAAGCCCGCCGAGCCCAAGCCGAGCCGTGACGAGATGACCTTTGCCCAGCGCATGGTCACCTCCAAGGAGCCTACGGGTGAGAATGAGATCCCCGGCATGGCTCCGGCTCAAAAAATCATCATTGTGCTCGCCCTCATCGCGTTTATCGTCTTTATGGTCTACACGATCACGGGCAGCATGGGCCTGCACTAACCTGTTCGTGCCGGGCTCCATGCCCGCACGTCCGCCTCGTCCAACCCTCAACTTCTGCACAGCGCATCCGAAAGGTCGCCCCATGGCTTTGACCGACATCTCGCATCCCACCGACATCGCAATGCTCACCGATCTGTACGAGCTCACTATGGCCCAGGGCCTGTGGGAGAGCGGCAAGGCCAATGAGCAGGGTTGTTTTACCGCGTTTTACCGCGACCATCCCTTTGGTAGCGCCTACGCCGTCATGTGCGGCACCGCCGAGCTGCCTGAGCTGGTCGAGAACCTGCGCTTTACGCCCGAGGATATCGACTACCTCGCCTCGCTCCAGGCCCCGGCCGGCGGCGCGATGTTCAAGCCTGGATTTCTCGACTACCTGCGCGTTTTTCGTGCGCATGTAAATATCGATGCCGTCCCCGAGGGCGAGCTCGTCTTTCCGCGCGAGCCCATGGTGCGCGTCACCGGCCCCGCGCTGGAGTGCCAGCTGCTCGAGACAGCGCTGCTCAACATCGTCGGCTTCCAGACACTTGTCGCCACCAAGACGGCGCGCGTGGTGTTGGCGGCGGACGGTCGTCCCGTGGCCGAGTTTGGTCTGCGCCGCGCCCAGGGTCCCGATGGCGGCCTGGCCGTCGCGCGCGCGAGCTATGTGGCCGGCTGTTCCTCTACGTCCAATGTGCTCGCCGGTCGCCGCTACGGTATTCCCGTCTTTGGCACGCATGCGCACAGCTGGGTGATGAGCTTCGATTCCGAGCTCGAGGCCTTCCGCGCCTTTGCCAAGTCGAGCCCCAAGAACTGTACGCTGCTCATCGACACCTACGATGTGCGTGAGGGCTGCGAGCATGCCATTACGGTTGCCAAGGAGATGGAGGCGGTGGGCGAGCGCCTGTCGGCTATTCGCATTGACTCGGGCGACCTCGCCAAGCTCTCCAAGTATGTGCGCGGCCGTTTTGATGCCGAGGGCCTGCCCTATGTGGGGATCTCGGTTTCCAACGATCTTGACGAGTACACGATTCAGTCACTGCTCGACCAGGGTGCGCCTATCGATAGCTTTGGCGTGGGCACCAAGCTCGCGACCTGCTATGACCAGCCGGCGCTGGGCGGCGTGTACAAGCTTTCCGCCCGCCGTGCGAGCGAGACTGACCCGTGGACGCCGGTGGTCAAGCTCTCCGAGCAGCCCTACAAGCGCACGATCCCGGGCGTGCAGCGCGTGCGCCGCTATTACGACGGCTTTGGCGGCCCGATCTGCGACATGATCTATGACGAGGATCATCTGGCGGGGGAGGGCGCCGCGCGTGGCAATACCCTCGTGGCCGTGAACGATGCCGCCCTGGTGACCGACGTTTCCGAGCTTGAGTATCGCGAGCTGCTGGCGCCGATCGTGCGCGATGGCAGTGCCGTTGCCCCGCGCGAGAGCATTGAGGACGCACGCGAGCGTTGCACCTGGGCACTGGACCATCTGGATCCGGTCTACAAGCGCTTCCTGTACCCGCAGACTTATGTGGTGGGCATGGAGCAGGGCCTGGCACAGGTGCGCGACGAGCTCGTGCGCAAGAACATGGCCGCGGCTTCGGCCTTCCCCTGGGCAAAATGATCCGAAGGGGACGGAGGAAAACGGATCATTTTCTCGCCCGCCTGCTCAACATTCGATTGGTTTGACGTATGACGACTTATTATAAAACGATGGTGGTAAAGATCGGTTCGTCCACGGTGGTGGGTGCCGACGGCAAGGTCAACCGCGCCTTTATCGGCGGGCTTGCCGACCAGGCCGCAGCCCTGCGCAAGCTCGGCTGGCGTCTGGTCGTGGTGAGCTCGGGCGCTATCGCCTGTGGCTATCCCGTGCTGGGCTTCGACCGCAAGCCGGTCGGCGACCTGCCGAGCCTGCAGGCCTGCGCCTCGGCCGGTCAGTGTATCATCTCGTCGGCCTACGACGAGGAGTTTCATGCGCGCGACCTGCTCACCTCGCTCGTGCTGCTCACACGCCACGACACGGCCCGCCGCACATCCTACCTGCATGCGCGCGACGCCCTGCTGCGCCTTGTGGAGCTTGACGTGGTGCCGGTCGTCAACGAGAACGATACCGTTACCGTCGATGAGATCAAGTTTGGCGACAACGACACGCTGGCGGCGCTCGTGAGCTGCCTGGTTTCCGCCGACCTGTGCGTGACGCTGTCCGACATCGACGGCCTCTACACCGCCAATCCGCATGAGGACCCCACGGCCGAGTTTGTCCCTGTCGTGCATAAGATCGATGCCAAGATCATCGCCTCGGCGGGCGATTCTTCGACCTCGGTGGGCACGGGCGGCATGATCACTAAGATCCGCGCGAGCCGCATTCTGATGACGGCGGGCATTCAGAGCGTGATTTGCTCGGGCGAGGAGCCCGATGCGCTCGTGCGCCTTGCCCGCGGCGAGAGCGTGGGCACGCTGTTCGACCCGCCGGCTGAGCGCCTGGATATTGCGCCCCGCAAGCTGTGGATTGCGCTGGGCGACAAGGCCCACGGCTCGGTGACGGTCGATGACGGTGCCGCGAAAGCTCTGGTCGGCCACGGGTCGTCCCTGCTTGCGGTTGGTATTCGTGAGGTCGATGGCGAGTTTGCCGAGGGTGATGCGCTCGACGTGTGCGACCCGAGCGGCATGGTTGTCGCGCGCGGTATCGCCGAGGCCGATTCGGACGTGTTGGAACTTGCTGCCGGCCGCCGCCAGGACCAGATCGCCAGCAACCGCCTGCTCGCAAACCTGGCCGAGAAGCCTGCGATTCACCGAGATAATTTAATCGTCTTCGCCTAACCAATTGACGCTGCAAACGCCCCTAAGCGGCAATCTGACGTTCAATCGTCGGGCATGACCAAAAGGTCAATGTCCTCCTCTTTCACGTCACTTTGCTCGCTTAGGGGCGTTTTCGCTTTCCGTCCTCTACCTGCGGCATCGTCATTGCCGGTACTTGTCCGGCACTTGGGGACATTCCTTTGCTAGAAGATCCGGCGCAGGTCTCCGCGGTTGAGGGCTTCGTCGAAGAGGTGCTTGAATACCACGCTGCCGTGCAGGCCGTCGTGCTCGAACTCGTTCGTCACCCAGGCATGCGAGTTGCCCACGCGGCTGAGCGTGTCGAGCTGCATGCCCGAGTCCACGTACATGTCATCGAAGTACACGGCGGCCTGGAGCGGCACTTCGTTGCATGCTAGGCGCTGCGGATCGTAGATCTTGTCCCAGCTCGTGTCTTCCATCAGCAGGTCCATGGCGGGCTTGAAGGGCTTGAGTTCGGGCATCTGCTCAAACATCCACGGGAACATGGCCTCGCCGGTAAACATGAGCGGGCGCGCGAGGGTGTCGAACTCGGCACGGTGTGCCTTCTCTTCTGCCGCGGCCCAGCGAATGGGCATGGTGTCGCCGTCGGCGTAGATGAACTCCTGCAGCGTCCAGTACAGCGGGTTTGTGCGCGTGTTGGTGCGCTCGAAGGCGCGCATCAAAAAGCTGTCTGATACCGACGTTCCGCAGCTCAGCGTGCCGTCGCCGTCAACAAAAGCATGGTCGATAATCCAGTGCATGCGCTCAAAGCTCGGCTTCATACCAAAGTCGCTTCCCATGAGCTGCAGGCGCTCGACCGTCATCGGCGAGCCGTCGGGCAGTGCGGGCTTTTGCTCCTCGATCGCATCGGCCAGCGCCGCCACGCGCTCGACATCGGCGGGGTAGCGGTCGTAGTACTGCTGCGTCTTTGCTGCCATGCGCGGGAAGGTGTGTGCGTAGACCTCGCTGGCGCTCGCCGGCACGTGCGGAATGCCGCCGCAGGTAAAGCTTGCCGCCACGCCCTCGGGGAAGAGCGACAGATAGCTCAACGTCAAAAAGCCGCCGTAGCTCTGCCCGAGTGTGACCCATGGCTTGTCGCCAAAGCCCACCAGGCGCAGGTACTCAAAATCGCGCACGATGGAGCTGGCGAGGTGACGCTTGAGGAAGTCCGCCTGCGAGCGTGCGGCATCGGAGCCGGCTGCCGTCGCGCACTCGCCCAGTGCGGCAATCGTGCGCCCGTCTACGCAGCTGCTGCGTCCGGTGCCGCGCTGGTCGGGCAGGACGATGCGGAAGTGCTTGACGGCTTCCTCGATCCAGCCATCGCTGGTGGGCGACAGCGGACGCGGGCTTTCGCCGCCGGGGCCGCCCTGCAAAAAGAGGAGCAGCGGTAAATCATCGTTGATGCGGTCGGGTGCGCAAACCACGCGGTAGAAAAGCTTGATGCTCTCGGGCGCGCCGGCGATGGGCGCCGGCATGGCGCCGCGGCGCATGGTGCTGCCGACGGCCAAAAGCATTGGCTCAAGGCCGCGCCAGTCAAGGGGGACATCGATGCTGTGGTCCTCGACATACAGGCCGGGGACGTGGTATGAAGTGATGAGCGCCATGTAATGCTTCCATTCGTTGCGGTGTTTCGGGTTGACCAATTCTACCGCCGTCGGCGAGGATGCGCATAAATCGGCTACCATGGTTGGCAAACATCTAAGAGAAAGGGCCGTCCATGTCGGTCGATATAGCCACGTACGTTCACGATCTTGCCGTCGAGGCCAAGGCCGCTTCTGCCGCGCTTGCCACGGCGAGCGATGCCCAGCGCCAGGAGGCCGTGCGCGCCATGGCCGCGGCGCTGCGCGATGGTGTCGATTGCATCATTGCCGCCAACGAGCTCGATATGTCTGCCGCGCGCGATGCGGGCACCTCGGCGGGGCTCCTCGACCGCCTGCTGCTGACGCCCGAGCGCGTTGAGGGCATGGCCGCCGGCCTGGAGAAGCTCGCTGAGTTGCCCGATCCCGTCGGCCGCGTGCTCGATCACCGCGTGCTTGCAAGCGGTGTGGACCTTACGCGCGTGAGTGTGCCGCTGGGCCTGGTCGCCATGGTCTACGAGGCGCGCCCCAACGTGACGGCCGACGCTGCTGGCATCTGCATCCGCACCGGCAACGCCTGCATCCTGCGCGGCGGTTCGCTGGCCTATCACTCGTGCGCCATGATTGCCGAGCTGCTGGCCGATGCGCTTGAAGCCCAAGGCTTCCCGCGCGAGGCCGTGTCGATGATCGAGTCTACCGACCGCGAGGCCACCGGCGAGCTCATGAAGCTCCGCGGCATCGTCGATGTGCTCATTCCGCGTGGCGGTGCGGGCCTGATTCAGCGCTGCGTGCGCGAGTCGCTCGTTCCGGTGATCGAGACGGGCACGGGCAACTGCCACATCTACGTGCATGAGTCGGCCGACTTCGATAAAGCGCTCAACATTATCGTCAATGCCAAGACCCAGCGCGTGGGCGTGTGCAATGCCGCCGAGTCGCTGCTGGTCGACCGCGCCGTGGCCGACGCGTTTTTGCCCGCGGCTGTGGCTGTGCTGCACGACCACGGCGTGCTCATTCACGGCGACGAGGCCACGTGCGCCATATGCGCCGATTCCGGTCTTGCCGAGGGTGATGACTACGTCGCCGCGACTGAGGAGGACTGGGGTCGCGAGTACCTGGCTCTCGAGATGAGCGTGAAGGTCGTGGCAAACGAGGACGAGGCCATCGCACACATCAACCGCTACGGCACGATGCACTCCGAGGCCATCGTTGCCGAGGACGCGGATGCTTGCGAGCGCTTCCTGGATGCGGTCGATGCCTCGGCCGTGTACGCCAACGCCAGCACGCGCTTCACCGACGGCGGCGAGTTTGGCCTGGGTGCCGAGATCGGCATCTCGACCCAAAAGCTCCACGCCCGCGGCCCCTTCGCCGCCGAGGCCCTCACCACCTACAAATACAAGCTCCGCGGCACCGGTCAGGTTCGCCCCTAAACCTCTCGCAAACGAAAAACCACCACAAAGGGGACAGGCACCTTCGTGGTGGTTTTGGCTTGTTGGTCGCTCGTTCGTTGTCTAACGGTATCTAAGCATATTTCCGCCATGCAATAGCTAACATTTCGGCAGGTGGACGGTTTAATCGGCGAGTAGATTCTCACCGCTTTGCGTGCGGCTCGGGGTTATTTTTGGCATGAGAGCAAGGAGATGCCCATGTCGAGAAAACCGCGGCAGAAATCACAGATTGGCCTGTATCACATTACGATGAGAGGCAACGGCAAGCAGCTTCTGTTTGAAGATGATAAGGACAGAAGGCGGCTACTGTCGCTTGTCCGGACCTCGATAACGAGATTCAACATTACATTAATTGCTTGGTGCCTGATGGGCAACCACGTTCATCTTGTCATGAGCGATCCTGGCGACAACGTGAGCGATGCCATGCATCTTGTCATGTCTTGCTACGCAACTTGGTATAACCGTCGCCACGGACATGTTGGCCATGTTTTTCAGGATAGGTTTTCAAGCGCCCCTATTTCGAGTGAGGAATACCTTCTCGACGCTATTCGATATGTTCATTTCAATCCGCAAAAGGCCGGGGTTTGTCCATACGGCGCGTATCGATGGAGCAGCCACCTAGATTATGTTGAACGCGATCCAAAAATCGCAACGGTCGATTTGGCGCTCGTTCGTCTTGCCTTTCCCCGTGTGCGCGACTATAAGGCCTTTATGGATGCATCGAATGGGACAGTCGTTCGTCCGCCATCGGGTGGACGTATCGATGAAGATGAGGCCTTAGATGTAGGGACGGCGCTGGTCCGCTCGCTCGGCTTGAGTGGGCTCTCCGATGTCAAATCCCTCAACAAGACTAAACGCAACGAGGTGCTTGCCGCAATGCGAGGCGCGGGCCTTTCCATCCGCCAGATCCAGCGCTTGACGGGCGTGGGGGAGTGGTCGATCCGCAAAGCGGGCTAGTCTCCCTCCTGTCGCAAACGAAAAACCACCACAAAGGTGCCTGTCCCCTTTGTGGTGGTTATAGGTGGCGTGGGCGGTTAGGCCTGGAAGGTGTCGCGGTCGGGGGCGAAGGACTGCATTGCTGCGATGGTGCGGTCGAAGAGCTCGGGGAGCTCCCAACCCAGCATCTCGGCGCCCTGCGAAATCACATCGCGTGAGCAGCCGGCGGCAAAGCGCTTGTCCTTGAACTTTTTCTTGAGCGACTTAGTCGTAAAGTCCATGACGCTCTTGCTCGGACGCATGATCACGGCAGCACCGATCAGGCCGGTGAGCTCGTCGCAGGCAAACAGGATCTTTTCCATCTGTAGCTCGGGCTTGGGCAGCGAAGAGTTGAAATCGGACGTGTGCGTCTGGATGGCGCGGATGAGCTCAGGCGATGCGCCCTCGCCCTCAAGAATCTCGGCAGCATAGATGGTGTGGTTCATGGGGTCGTCCTCATGCTCCTCCCAATCCAGGTCGTGCAGCAGACCGACGATGCCCCAAAACTCCTCGTTCTCGGGGTCGAACTCGCGCGCAAAGTAGCGCATAGTGCCCTCGACCGTCTCGCCATGGGTGATATGGAACGGGTCCTTGTTGTGCTCATTGAGCAGTTCGAACGCGCGGTCGCGGGTGATTCCGGCGGTAAGCGGCTCTGCCATAAGAGACTCCTTGTGCTCGTGGGTATCGATAAGAATGAATACTACTAGAACAAGAAAACCACCACAAAGGTGCCTGTTCCCTTTGTGGTGGTTTTTGGCGCGGATGGGTTAGTTGAGGGCGGCTTGGGCTAGGCGGGCTTCGGCGGCCTCCTCGGTGACGCCCAGGGCCACGGCGAACTCCTCGATGGAGCGGCGTTTGGCCTCCTTGAGTACGCGCATGTAGTAGGAGCTGGGTTTTTTATCAGCTTCCTCGGCCTGGCGAATGCGGTGCATCATGGTCTTTGCCACGCGGACCGTCTCGGGCGCGCCCAGCTTGAGCTGCTGCTTAAAGTGTGTCTCCTCAAGCGAGCTGTTGCGCTCGGTAAAGGTGTCGCACTCCAGCTCGTCATAGTGGCTCAGCAGGTGCTCGGCATCTTGCTGAGAGATGGCGGCGTGCAGACGGTCGGCCTGCGCCACGGGGTACATGAGGATCGTCTGCGCATGTCCCTGCTTGGTCTCGAGCAGCAGCATGGGCTGCGGTGTGTCGTCCCTAAAACCGACGACGGTGCAGACTCCCTGGCCCGGATGAATGACGTGTTGACCGATTGAGAACATGCTACCTCCAACTTATACGAATTTACGTATGTCTAGAATAACACGCTGACGTGCGCAAACCCGTACTTTATGCAGGAAAAGCACACAACTCTGATAGGTAAGAGTATTCGATAACAGACGCAGCTCATTCACACCTTTATGCATTTTCAACGCCTGCATAATCTGCAGGCAGACCGGCATCTTTGAGTGACTCCATACAAGCTGTAGTCATTTTTGTGCATATGCAATATCTATTAGCTTTACCCTGCGACAGTAGTTACCGCTTGTGATAGAGTGCTACAAACTCTGGCTTTTGCCCTACGAGTGACCAAGAGCTCGGGGGCTTTAACACAAGGAGGATCTATGCCCGAGAAGATTGAAGAGCTGGTACGCGCTGCGCTTGCTGCGGCCCAGGAGGCCGGCGACCTTTCCGCATTTGAACTTGACGATTGCGCTATCGAGCGACCGGCTGATACTTCTCATGGCGAGTGGACCTCCACCATGGCCCTGAAGTCCGCCAAGCTGGCTCACTGCGCCCCGCGCAAGATCGCCGAGACCGTCGTTGCCCATATGCCCGAGGACCCCGCGATCGAGAAGGTCGAGATCGCCGGTCCTGGCTTCATCAACTTCTACCTCTCCGTTGCCGTCAAGAACGCCATCTTTGGCGAGGCCCGCGAGAAGGGTATGGACTTCGCTAAGTCCAACGTCGGTGGCGGCCTGAAGACCCAGGTCGAGTTCGTCTCCGCCAACCCCGTCGGCCCCATGCACATCGGTCATGGACGCTGGGCCGCTCTGGGCGACTCCCTTTGTCGTGTGATGGACCACGCCGGTTACGACATCCAGCGTGAGTTCTACATCAACGACCACGGCTCTCAGATGAACACCTTCGGTAACTCCATCAGCACGCGCTATATGCAGCTTGCCGACATCATCGCCAAGCAGGGCGTGGATATCGACGAGGCTCACAAGCTTCTGATCGCCGACCGCGACGCCTTTGTTGCCGACGAGAGCGACGAGCATCCCGAGACCCATCCGTATCAGGACAACTTTGCCGAGACTCTGGGCAAGGACTCCTACGGCGGCGACTACATCATCGACGAGGCTGCCGAGTTCTGGCGCACCGACGGCGATAAGTGGGTCAACGCCGATCCGCAGGAGCGCATGGAGAGCTTCCGTGAGCGCGGCTACGTAAAGATGGTCGACAACATGCGCGACCTTTGCCACGCCGTTAACTGCGACTTCGATCGTTGGTTCTCCGAGCGCTCTCTGTACGTGAAGGACACCGAGGGCGAGACCGCCGGCACCTCCGCCGTCGACCGCGCTTTTGAGAAGCTCGACAAGATGGGCTATCTCTACACCAAGGACGGCGCCCTGTGGTTCCGCTCCACCGATCTGGGCGATGACAAGGACCGCGTCCTGATCAAGTCCGATGGCGAGTACACCTACTTCGCCTCCGACGTTGCCTATCACTGGGATAAGTTCCAGCGCGTCGACCACGTCATCGACATCTGGGGCGCCGACCACCACGGCTACATCGAGCGCGTCCGCTGCGTCTGCGACGCTCTTGGCTACCCCGGCAAGTTTGAGGTTCTGCTGGGCCAGCTCGTCAACCTGCTGCGCAACGGCAAGCCCGTCCGTATGTCCAAGCGCAAGGGCACCATGGTGACCCTGCAGGAACTCGTCGACGAGGTCGGCTCTGACGCCGCCCGCTACACGCTCATCTCCAAGAGCTCCAACCAGATGGTCGACTTCGACATTGAGGCCGTCAAGAAGCGCGACAACTCCAACCCGGTGTACTACGTGCAGTACGCTCACGCTCGCGTGTGCTCCATCCTGCGCCGTGCCGCCGACGTTACCGCCGAGCAGGCCGCCGAGATGGGCATGAAGGCCGTCGCCGAGAAGGCTATTGGCGAGAACGTCGATTACTCGCTGCTGACCGACCCGACCGAGCTTGCCCTTTCGCGTAAGCTCAACGAGCTCACCGACCTCATCGGTAGCTGCGCTCGCGATCGCGCCCCGTTCCGCCTGACTCACTTTGCCGAGGAGCTCGCCGGCGACTTCCACAGCTTCTACGCCGCCTGCCAGGTCCTTCCGAGCGAGGGTCGTCCCGTCGACCCTGAGCTCTCGCGCGCCCGTTTGGCCGCCTGCGACGCCGTCCGTGTGACGCTCGCCCTGGTGCTTACCCTCGTTGGCGTTTCTGCCCCCGAGCAGATGTAAGCGCTGGTCGTTTGACTGCGTTGGTTTGGTTTGACTGAGCCTCGAAAGCCCGATCTCCCATGCGGAGGTCGGGCTTTTTGCGTTTAGCGAGACAATTTGGCTTGCTGGAAAATGCTACCAAATCGCAACTATACCGGTTTACTACGATGAATCGAGGGATTCCAATCACACGGGCTTTTCACCGAAAAGTGCAAGCCATCTAGCTGGGGTTTTATTTTTTCGGTTTTTGGCGTGGTCGTGGTTGAGCGATTCATCGTAGTAAACAGCCATAGTTTTGAAAATGACCCTAGGGGACGGAGGAAAACGGATCATTTTTGTCCCGTGGAGGAGCGGTGGGATACCTTCTGCCAAGAATCGGGGGCATCTACTACGTTTAAGTGCGTACCCCGAACCACGCCGAAAATCGCAATATTAAAACCGCAGGTAGCAGGTCTGCGACTTTCGAAAATAGTGAGTATGGTCAGGGGTGCGGGGGCAAACGTAGTAGATGGGCGCGATTCGTGGCACATCGATCTTGGGGCCGATGCCCTTGTCCCTTAGCTGTTCCGTTTTCTTGATGCTTGAGGCTTGATCTGCCTTCTTCTTATGAGTTGCGGTGGAATGGTTCCTGCTTGAGAGGTGCCGGCCGGGATTTGGGAACTATTTCACCGCAGCTTATGATGTGGCGATGGTGTACGCCGGAACTTTGTAAAGAGCATCCCTTTTGACTAGTCGTTTAAGAACGTCCCCGATGACTAAGTTGCAGGTGGTTGCGGTTGTGTTACACTAACGCTGCGTATATAACGCAATCATCTCTATACAGATCAATGATGTCCGTCGGTATTTGACGGAGCTAGACTGTTTAGCCGCCCTGAAGGTTTATGCAGGGAGCATGTGATCACAGGGCTTGAAAAGAAAGTTGAGCAAACACTGTGTCTGATCAACAACAAGAAAACGAAATAACGACGACGCAAACGGCTCCCGCTGCACCGGTTACGTCGGACCAGGCCGTGCTTTCCGCGCCGGCGCAGGTCTCGGCTCCCGAGGCGCTTAAGGCCGCCGCGCCCACCACGCCCGTTGCTAGCGAGGAGGCTGCTCCCGCTAAGCCTAAGCGCACGCGTCGTTTGGCCAAGCCTGCTGCGGACGGCGAGGATGCCGGAAAGCCCAAGCGTCGTACGACGCGCACCACGCGCGCGAAGCGCCCCGTTGCCACCGATGCTTCGGCCCCCATTTCCGATGAGGTCGCGCAGGCCCGTGCACTGGCGCAGATTAGCGAGGCCCAGGTTGTGCGTGCCCGCCGTCGCGCTGCCGAGCGCGAGGCCGCGGCATTGACTGAGTTCGCTGCGCCGGTCGCCCCCGAGGCTCCTGCTGCCGAACAGTCGGCCGAGAAGCCGGCACCGCGCACGCGTCGCCGTGCGGCAGCCAAGACGCAGCAGCCCGTCGAGCAGCTGACTCCTGAGGTCGCTGAAGCTCCGGCTCGTTCTGCGGCAGGGGAGGGCGCTTCCTCCGCTGAGCCCGTCGTGCACGCTGAGGTCAACGAGGTTCCCGTCGTTGATCCGGCTCTGCGCCCGCATCGTCGTGGCCGCAAGCCCAAGGCGTATGTCGAGGCCGAGAAAGCCGCTGCCGCAGCAGCTGCTGCCCAGGGCGCAGCGGTGACGGCCGAGCCTACGGCCACGGTCGATGCCCCGGTCCAGGACGCTCCGTCCACCGAGGCTCCCGCATCTGCCGATGCCGAGCCCGCCGATGTCCGTCCCGGCCGCAGCCGTCGCACCGCGGCAAAGCGCTCGACGAAGGCGAAGGTCAAGGCTGAGGCTAAGCCCATCGACGACAAGTCCTCCGAGGCAAACGCCGATGCCGCTTCCGAGGCCGAGAACGTCGACCAGCCGGCAACTGAGAAGCCCAAGCGCACGCGCAAGAAGTCCGCGAGGGCCAAGGGTGCCGAGCAGCAGGGCGACGCCGAACCCAGCAACCATGCCAACGCCGATGCCAAGGCAGAGGGCGAGGCCCCGTCCGGCACCGATACGCCCGCAGCCGCGGCTGACGGGGGCGCCGAGGCCGAAGCGGGTGTCCGTCCCGGCCGCCGTCAGCACAAGCGCAACGACGAGCGCAACGACCGCAAGGACGATCGCAACAACGACCGCCGCAGCCGTCAGCGCGACCGCAAACAGCGCAACAAGGAGCGCAACGTCGCCCCCACCGAGCCCACGCTTTCGCGCGAGGAGCTTGCGGCCATGAAGGTCGCCGAACTGCGTGAGAAGGCAAAAGAGTTCGAGATCGAGACGACAGGCAAGAAGAAGGCCGAGCTCGTCGAGGAGATCTACACCGCCGCCGCGAAGGCCGAGGGCTTCCGCGATATTAAGGGCATCCTGCAGATTCGCCCGGACAGCTCCGGTATCATCCACGCCCACGGTTACATGAAGTCCCACGAGGACGCCTTTGTTCCCGCTTACCTCATTCGCTCCGCGCGTTTGCGCACGGGCGATGTCATCGAGGGCTCGCTGCGCCCCTCGCGCGGCGGCGACAAGCGCGCCGGCCTCGCTAAGATCACGACCGTTAACGGCATGGATCCCGAGCAGATCCGCAACCGCCCCAAGTTCGGCGACCTTACCCCGGTCTATCCCAACGAGCCGCTGCGTATGGAGCACGGCAAGGATTCCATTACCGGTCGCGCCATCGATATCGTGTCGCCGATCGGCAAGGGCCAGCGTGGCCTGATCGTGTCGCCGCCCAAGGCCGGCAAGACAACGATCCTTAAGAAGATCTGCCAGTCCATCTCGATCAACAACCCCGAGGTACACCTCATCTGCCTGCTCGTCGACGAGCGCCCCGAAGAGGTCACCGATATGCAGCGTTCCATCAAGGGCGAGGTCGTGGCCTCGACCTTCGATATGCCCGCCGACAATCACACCCGCGTGGCCGAGCTCGTTATCGAGCGTGCCAAGCGCATTGTGGAGCTTGGCGGCGATGTCGTGGTGGTGCTCGACTCCATCACGCGTCTTGCCCGCGCCTACAACCTGGCGGCACCCGCTTCGGGCCGCATCCTTTCGGGCGGTGTCGATTCGGCGGCCTTGTATCCGCCCAAGCGTTTCCTGGGTGCAGCCCGCAATATCGAGAACGGTGGCTCGCTCACCATCCTCGCCTCCGCCCTTATCGACACCGGCTCCAAGATGGATGAGGTCATCTTTGAGGAGTTCAAGGGCACCGGCAACATGGAGCTCAAGCTCGACCGCGACCTCGCCGACCGTCGCATCTTCCCGGCCATCGACCCCGTTGCCTCCGGTACGCGCAACGAGGACCTGCTGGTCGACGAGCAGATGCGCCCGTTTGTCTTCGGCCTGCGTCGCATTCTCGCCGGCATGAACAACACCGAGCGCGCGGCGGCGTCGTTTATTAAGGGCCTTAAGGGCACCAACACCAATCAGGAGTTCTTGGTGCGTTCGGCCAAAAAGCACAGCGACTACGAGCAGACGTTTTAGACCAAAAGCCGCACGCTATATCGCCATAAGAACGGGCAATCGGGCCGGGGTTTATGCCCCGGCCCTTTCTTTACGGCGCCACTCGGCAACATTTTCTGACCTTATGACCGACAAGCAGCAGTTTTCGAGCCATAATCCGGCCTCATCGCTTGCAATCGGAGGGTCGGTTTCGCATAATAACTTTAAGCTTCGCGACGGAAAACGCAGATGAAACGAACCATATACCGTTGCTTTGGGACGCATGTCCCGCTTCATCTTCTCTCGCGCAGCCAACTAAATGATGCGATTTGGGTGCTGGAAGATGGGGAGAGCTCATGGCTTCTTCTGATGCAACACAACGAGCAGTCCTTGCCGGACTTTCCTGCGGGATCGGCCTTGCCGCCCCCGTGGTGATGTATGCCGCGACGCTGCCGTTCTCGTCGGTCAACGAGACGGTTGTCGCGGGCGCGGTTCCCTTCGCCGTTGGTGCGGTGGCGGGCGTGGGCATCTACGCAGCCTCGCTGGGCATTTCCGAGTATCGTGCCGAGCACGATGGCCGCCTGTTTGAGCCCGATGCCGTGGGCGGCGCCGCTCAGTTTGGCCGGACCCACAACGAGTTCAAGACCGCCTCGATTCCCGCACAGCAGCAGGGGGCGGCGCCTCAGCCTGCGGTCCCGGCCGATCAGGCCAATGCCGCACAGCCTTCTTCCGCATTTCTCTCCGGCCTGACCGGTGCGTTCCAGCGCCGCCACGCCGACGATGGCGTTCCCACCATCGCGCGCGCGGCTAACGCCATGGATGAGGCCGAGGCCTGGTCTATGATCGACAGCATGCTCGATGACGATTCCCCGGTCAGCTGCGATGCCGTGCGTTCGCGCGATGTCTACCAGGTCGCAATCGACGAGCTCACCAACGGTGGAAAGACCGGTTCTTACAATCGCGATGACATTGCCGCTGCCGCACGCGCCGTCTCGGGCTCTCATGCAGCCCCTGCGGGCAGCACCGCAGCCTTCGTGGCGCTTGTAGCCAACGCAGCCAACAATGCCGCCTATAACGGCGCGTCGTCGGCTGCGTACGCCTCTGCCGCGTCGGCTGCTTCGGCCGGCCAACAGAGCGCAGCTCAGGCGGCTCCTGTCGCCGACCCCTTTGCCGATGAGCCCCTGGCTGTCGACGAGGAGACCATTGCCGCTCGCCGAGCTGCCGAAAGCTCGCTTTGGGGCGCTTCGGCCCAAATGCAGGCCGCGGAGGCGGCGCCGTACAACGCCAAGCTCGCCAGCATGCCCATCATTTCCGATGCCAAGGGTGTGGATCTCTCCGATCTGGACGAGCCTGCCGCCATCACTGCGTCTATCGACGCCCAGGATCGCGTGGATACCGATAGTCTCCCCGATGCCTCTCTTGAGGAAGATATCCCCATGGCCGATTATTCGGGCCACGAGGACATGTGGGCCGCCGCTATGGCGATCATGGCCGAGGCTGCCGAGCCCGCCCCCGTGGCGGTGCCCACGCCTGCAGCCTCACCTGCCTCGGTTGCTCCCGTCTATGTCGGCCGCCACAGCTCCGTGCTTCCCGAGGATACCGCGCGTATCTCGCGCGAGGGTATCGAGCGTGCCGAGGCTATCGCTGCCGGCGTTATGGAAAACCGTCGCCATGAGCGCGTCAATCAGATTCTCGAGGAAGAGATCAACCGTCTACAGTCTGCGGCCGTCAAGCGCACGGGCCGTGCCTATCTGAGCGTTATCGAGGGCGGTACCGCCAGCTTTACACCGCTGCGCGCGGAGGCATAATTGCCTCATGGTTAAGCTCGATCGAAAATGGGCGCTTGCCGCCTGCGCCATGGTGCTCGTCATTTGGGGCAATTCGCTGGTTCCCGGTACGGGGTCTGGTTCGTTGAGCTTGTCGATCATGGAATCCATTCGCGGCTTTTTGCAGGCCCTGGGGCTTCCATACGAGTGGGTGACCAACTTCGTCGTGCGCAAGTGCGCTCATTTTACCGAGTACATGGTGCTTGGCATCTTGGCGACGCACGCCTTTGACCTCGAAGGCCGGCGCACGTTTGATGTGTTGCTGCCCACGGCGGTGTTCTTGCTGCTTGTTCCCTCTATCGACGAGACGATCCAGCTTTTTGTGCCCGGTCGCGCCGGCATGATTACCGATGTGATGATCGACTGCTGCGGGGCGACGACAGGCGTCGTGCTCCGATATCTCTTACGGTCGCTGATTTACACCAAAAAGGCCGCCTAGGACGTTTTGCTTGGTCCTAGGCGGCTTTGTTCGTTTGAGGGCCTCTGCGGGGCGTGACGGTTTTGTCCGGGCGTTTTGCGAGCTTGGCTACGCCGTGCGCCGTTGATGCACCCTTTACTGGAGCGCCTGGGCGCCCAGGGCCAGGCAGCCCATGATGCCCTGCTTGCCCTCGAGGCTGTTGTTGACAATGTAGGTATCGATGTCGTTGACCTCGGGCGTGACGATATAGCCGTTGAGCATCTCGGCGCACTTTTTGCGGGCGAGCGGCACGATGGGGGTGTGGTCGGCCACGCCGCCGCCGATGATGATCTTTTGCGGTGCGTAGCACAGCGTGTAGGTCATGAGCGCCTGTGCCAGATAGCCTGCGAGCAGGTCCATGGCCTCCGGGTCATCGGCCATGTCTCCGGCGCTCTTGCCATCCCAACGCTTTTTAACGCCGGGACCGGCGATGAGGCCCTCGAGGCAGTTGTCGTGGAAGGGGCAGGCGCTGTGCTCGCCAATGGTGTCGCGCGGGTCGCGCGTGACCAGGATGTGGCCTGCCTCGGGATGCATCATGCCGTGCACGAGTTGGCCGCCCGAGAGCACGCCGGCGCCCACACCGGTGCCGATGGTCAGGTAGACCACGTCTGTGAGGCCCTGGGCGCAACCAAAGGTGACCTCGCCCAGGCAGGCAACGTTGACGTCGGTGTCGTAGCCGCAGGGAATATTGAGCTCGTTTTGGATGGTGCCCAGCAGGTCGAAGTAGCGCCATGCCGTTTTGGGCGTCTCCAGGATCTTGCCGTATTGGGGCGAGGCGGGGTTGACCGCGGTGGGGCCAAAGGCGCCGATGCCCAGCGCGGCGATGCCCTTGTCGGCAAACCATGCATTGACGGCCTCAACGGTCTCCTGCGGGGTCGTGGTCGCGATCTGCTCGCGCTCCAAGACCGTACCGTCTGCATAGCCCGTGGCGCAGACCATCTTGGTGCCGCCGGCCTCGAGCGCTCCGATAAGCTGCTGTTCTGCCATAGTATTCCTCTCACTGGGACGAGTTGCTCCGTGACTAAAGTATAGGGCTCTAAACCATTTAAGAAAGCGCTATAAAAAGAAGCCTCGCAACGCGGCGGGCGGTGCGAGGCTTCTTTGGTTGCTTTAGTTGCTGGGCCGTCCTTACCCGCGCGGCTTGATTTTATCACGTAACGACTTGAGGTTCTCCAGCGCTGCGTTGAGCGTCTCGTCTCGCTTGGCAAAGTGGAAACGAATCAGATGGTTGACGGGCTCGCGGAAGAAGCTCGAGCCGGGCACGGCGCCCACGCCCACCTTAGACGCGAGATCCTCGCAGAATTCGAGGTCGCTGTCATAGCCAAACTCAGAGATGTCCATCATGACGTAGTAGGCGCCCTGCGGCACGTTATGCACAAGACCGATGCTATCGAGCCCCTGGCAGAACAGGTCGCGCTTGGCGGCGTAGAGGTCGAGGACCTCCTGGTAATAGCTGTCGTCGAAGTTGAGGGCGGTGACAACGGCTTCCTGCAGGGGAGCGGCGGCACCCACGGTGAGAAAGTCGTGGACCTTCTTGATACGCTCGGTGATCTGGGCCGGGGCGATGGTATAGCCCAGGCGCCAACCGGTGATGGAGTACGTCTTAGACAGCGAGCTGCAGCTGATGGTTCGCTCGAACATGCCGGGTAGCGTGGCCATATAGACGTGCTCGTGGGGCGCGTAGACGATGTGCTCGTATACCTCGTCGGTAATGCAGTAGGCGTCGTACTTTTTGCACAGGTCGGCGATGAAGGTGAGCTCCTCGCGCGTAAAGACCTTGCCGCAAGGGTTGGAAGGGTTGCACAGGACAATCGCCTTGGGATCGTTATCACGGAAGGCCGCCTCGAGCGTCTCGCGGTCAAAGTCGAATGTGGGCGGGTTGAGCGGCACGTAGATGGGCTCGGCACCTGAGAGGATGGTATCGGCGCCGTAGTTCTCGTAGAACGGCGAGAAGATGACGACCTTGTCTCCGGGGTTCGTAACCGTCATCATGGCGGCCATCATGGCCTCGGTGGAGCCACAGGTGACCACGATGTTCTGGTTGGGGTCGACCGGCATGCCCATAAAGTGCTCCTGCTTGGCAGCGAGCGCCTCGCGCATGGCCTGGGAGCCCCAGGTGATGGAGTACTGGTGATAGAGCGGCTTGGGGTCGGCGGCGATGGTGCTCAGGCTGTTGAGCAGCTGCGCCGGGGGATCGAAGTCAGGGAAGCCCTGCGAGAGGTTGACGGCACCGTACTTATTGGAGATGCGTGTCATGCGGCGGATGACCGAATCGGTGAATGATGCCGTGCGATTGGAGAGTTCTTTCATGACGGTCCTTTCGAGGGTTTGCAGTGGGGCAAGTTTACTCCTATGAAAAGGGTGGGAATTGCTCGAAACGCACTCGAAAAACTCTTTTCAAAATTCTTGAAAATTGGGGCTTGCATCGCATGGCGTTCCTTGCAATAATAGTCGAGCGCGAAGCGCACAGGACACGGTGGGTGTAGCTCAGTTGGCTAGAGCGACGGGTTGTGGTCCCGTAGGTCGAGGGTTCGAGTCCCTTTACCCACCCCAGTTCTTGCTTCGTGTTGATATCGGGTCGTTAGCTCAGTTGGTAGAGCAGGGGACTCTTAATCCCAAGGTCCAGGGTTCGACCCCCTGACGGCCCACCACACGATATCTCCTCTAAAGTCCGCCATAACGGACTTTAGCTTTGGGTCGTTAGCTCAGTTGGTAGAGCAGGGGACTCTTAATCCCAAGGTCCAGGGTTCGAACCCCTGACGGCCCACCAAAGCATGTAAGACGGTCAACGAAAGTTGGCCGTCTTTTTTGTTGACCTCACATGGGGTCGAACCCGAAAGGGCGCGGAGCTTAGAAAACGCGTAAGCGTTTGCCAGCGCAGCGCGCAAGGCGCCTTGGCGCCGCAGCGGCCGCCTGCGCAGCAAGCTGACCCCCTGACGGCCCACCAAAGCTTGTAAGACGGTCAACTTCGGTTGACCGTCTTTTTTTGTTGACTTTGCATGGGGTCGAACCTGTAAGGGCGCAGCCGCTTTCACAGATTGAGTCTACCCTGGGGATCGGAAAACCGGCGTGTCTGCACCGCGAAGTACGCCTGGGCGAGCGCGATTTCTGGCTTGTTTGGGTCTCCGTTTTGGGCGATTAAATAGCATGCGTAGCGCGTCAGTTTGAAATCTTTAACCGCGCGGGCGGCGACACCGGCAGTTACCATTTTCGTGGTGTCACGAAAATGGGAATCAACTGGGGTTTTGTTTGATTCACACGAGACATGAGCCCGTGTCACTTCGAGCTCGCGGGACCCATGGATATCGATTAGTTGTGTTCTGCGTTAGATAGGCGTCCAGTTTAATTCGCTCGATAGTGCGAACCTAGGCTTTCGGTTCGTTTGCGCATGGCTTTGACCATCTCCGCAGCCAGCTGAATTTGCGACTGTAGGCGCGCGAGGGCAGCGATTTCGCTGTCGTTGGCACGCGGCTTATGCAGCGACGTCGCCTCGTCTTGTAGGCTTTCAAGCTCTTGAAACGCCTCGGATAGGCCTGGTTCGGTCCTGTTGATCATGCAGTAGGTGCTCATTGTGTGTTTGAGGCTGCGGGTCAGGTGCTCGGCGTCTGTTGTGGCAATGCCATACTGGGGCAGTGCAGTGTGCATCGGCGCGGCTGCCTCGGGAGCGTCCAGTGCTGCTCGAGCCGCCGATGCGCCCGCAATGCGCCCGAATACGATACCATTGGCGCTCGACAGCCCTCCGATGCGGTCGGCGCCGTGCATGCCGCCTGTTGCCTCGCCACAGGCGTAGAGGCCCTCAACGCCTGTGTACGCGGTCTTGTCAATCCTGATGCCGCCGTTTGCGGCGTGGGCATACATCGCCACGCGCATCTCGTCGCTCGGCGCGATACCGTGCTCGTTTTGCAGCCAGGTGGCAAAGGTCTGCACGAACTCGGGAACATCCTCGCGAGGGAAGTCGTAATGGAGCGCTAGGCCTTCGGCACCCGCTTGATCGATGGCAAGATCGATGACGCGGGAAGCTAGGCGCGAGGTGAAGGGGCCATATCCTGAGCGTTGCTCAAGCAGATCGTCTAACTTTTCGTTGGCAATGTCGACCGGTTGGTCAAACGTGACGTAGCGCCATGTCTTTTCGTTAAAGACAAGGTTGCGTTTGGGTTCAATGAAGCCGGGCATCATCTGCATGAACTCTATATTGGTAAGGGATGCGCCGTGCACCCGTGCGATAGCCTGCGAGGAACTGAGCACATCGGCCGAAGTGAGGCTACGCTCGAACAGGCCGCCCGTGCCGCCCGCAGCGATGATAGTGGCCTTTGCTGTAAAGGTCACAATGCGCTCATCCGTTTGGTTGTAGAGCACGGCGCCGGCAATCTTTCCGTTCGTATTCTCAACAAGATCGATAAGCTCGTGGCGGGGGAGTAGGCGAATGCCGAGCAACTCTATCTGGGCCGTACACGCGTCTTCGAGGGGCTTGCGGGTGAGGCCGCGCCAATTGCGCGTCTTATGGTCAAAACAGGGGATAAATTGCTTTTGTTGGGCGCTCTCGGCGCTTTGCGGACGCTGGAGTTCTACGCCCAGATCTTGCTCGAGCCATTGGATGGCCTGGGGGATACCGTGGACAAACGTCTGGACGAGCGTAGGGTCGGCAACGCCGCCGCCGACGGCCTGGATGGTGTCGATAAGGTCCTGTTCGTCGTCTTCGTCGACGGGCCCAATAAGCCCGAGGCCCCAGGTGCCCGGGAAGAAGCTCGATCCGCTCATGGTCTTGCCGGCGCTTGCGATGGCAACAGTCGCACCCGCGCTTGCTGCTTCTATGGCGGCGCAAAGGCCAGCGATGCCCGATCCGATTACCAGTACATCAGTTGATTCCATGGGATTCCTTTCTCGTTCGCGCATTGTCGCACGGGAGATTGGCAAAGGTATCGCAAAGATTGGATAAATCGGTAAAGGGCAAATATGGCGTGTGGACGTTAGGGCCGCTTGGCGGCTCCTTCCCATCACGCCTTACGTTCCATCAGAACTGATATATCGGCTCTTGAACGCTTTGCGGCGACAAAAAAGAGCCGCTACCCGGGTGGGTAGCGGCTCTAAAGCTCAACTACATGAGCATCGCGCGGGCGCGATTAGGCCTTGAGGGCCTCCTCGACGGCGACAGCGCAGGCGACGGTGGCACCGACCATGGGGTTGTTGCCCATGCCGATGAGACCCATCATGTCGACGTGCGCAGGCACGGAGGAAGAACCGGCGAACTGGGCGTCGGAGTGCATACGGCCCATGGTGTCGGTCATGCCGTAAGAGGCAGGGCCGGCGCCCATGTTGTCCGGGTGCAGGGTACGGCCAGTGCCGCCACCAGAAGCGACGGAGAAGTACTTCTTGCCAGCCTCGAGGCGCTCCTTCTTGTAGGTGCCAGCGACGGGGTGCTGGAAGCGCGTCGGGTTGGTGGAGTTGCCGGTGATCGAGATGTCGACGTTCTCGTGCCACATGATGGCAACGCCCTCGCGGACGTCGTCGGCGCCGTAGCAGTTGACGGCGGCGCGGGGACCATCGGAGTAGGGGATGGTCTCGAAGACCTTGAGCTCGCCCGTGAAGTAGTCGAACTGGGTCTTCACGTAGGTGAAGCCGTTGATGCGGGCGATGATCTGAGCGGCGTCCTTGCCCAGACCGTTGAGGATAACGCGCAGCGGCTTCTTGCGAGCCTTGTTGGCGTTCAGAGCCAGGCCGATAGCGCCCTCAGCGGCAGCGAAGGACTCGTGGCCAGCCAGGAAGGCGAAGCACTCGGTGTCGTCGGAGAGCAGCATGGCGCCCAGGTTGCCGTGGCCCAGACCGACCTTGCGGTCCTCGGCGACGGAGCCGGGAACGGTGAAGGCCTGGATGCCCTCGCCGATGATGGCGGCAGCCTCAGAAGCGGACTTGGCGCCACGCTTGACAGCGAGAGCGCAGCCGAGGGTGTAGGCCCACTCGGCGTTCTGGAAGGCGATGGACTGGGTGTTGTTGACGATCTCACGCGGGTTGAAGCCCTTGTCGGTGCAGATCTGCAGAGCTTCCTCGAGGGAGGCGATGCCGTTGTCGGCGAGGCACTTGTTGATCTTGTCAGCGCGGCGCTCGTAACCTTCGAACGTAACAGTCATAGTTATTTCCCTCCCTTTCTACTCGTGAACCGGGAACACGCTGGCGACGGAGTGAGTCTCCTCGTCGGTGCGCGGGTCGATGTACTTGGCAGCGTTCTCCCACTGACCATAGTGGCCCATAGCGCCAGCGATGGCCTCCTCGGGGGTCTTGCCGGCCTTGACGGCGTCGGTGAACTTACCGAGGTTCAGGAACTCGAACGCGATGATCTCGTTCTTGTCGTTGAGGGCCATGCGGGTGACGTAGCCCTGAGCGAGCTCGAGGTAACGAGCGCCCTTGGCCTTGGTGCCGAACATGGTGCCGACCTGAGAGCGAAGGCCCTTGCCGAGGTCGTCGAGGGAGGCGCCCACGGGCAGGCCGCCCTCGGAGAACGCGGTCTGGCTGCGGCCGTAAACGATCTGCAGGAAGATCTCGCGCATAGCAACGTTGATGGCGTCGCAGACGAGGTCGGTGTTGAGGGCCTCGAGGATGGTCTTGCCGGGAAGGATCTCGGAAGCCATGGCGGCAGAGTGGGTCATGCCCGAGCAGCCGATGGTCTCAACGAGGGCCTCCTCGATGATGCCGTCCTTGACGTTCAGCGTGAGCTTGCAGGCGCCCTGCTGAGGTGCGCACCAACCCACACCGTGCGTAAGACCGGAGATGTCGGAAATCTCCTTAGCCTGGACCCACTTGCCCTCCTCGGGGATGGGTGCGGGGCCGTGGTATGCACCCTTGGCAACGGGGCACATGTTCTCCACTTCCTGTGAGTACTGCATGCCTCTCCTCTCTATCGTGTTGGCGTCCCGTCTGGGGGTCGTGGCTGGCGATTGCCGGGCGACCCTTCGAAAGGGACATGACATGCAGCCCCTATAATACCGCGAAATGCACGGAATATTCGGCGAACGGCTCAGTTTTCGTAGCGAGAAGCGCGGAACTTTCAATTGAAACGATTTAACTAAACTGTTTGTGGTTGTGCGGTCCGTTGAAGGAGCTCGGTTGTGGTCAAGCTTTTGGCAAGACAGCGTTGCCTGACCTGTGGCTATATTGCCGTTCGCCATCGGATTGCCGCCTTTTACCGTCGACGGGTGCCATTTTGCGTGAATGTTTTGATGGCACGTTTCAATCGTGATGTATTGGATGGTAAGCAGATCCCGGCGAAGGGAGCGCCATGCAGCGCGTTTGGAAAACGATCACCGGTTTTTACCATGTTTGTGCCCGCGGTATGGGCGGGCAGTTGATCTTTGAGAGCGACGAGGACCGGTGGGAGTTTTTGGAACTGATGCGCGACTGCTGCCGCGATGCCCAGGTGACGATTGTGGCCTGGTGTCTCATGAGCGACTACGTGGATCTGGTGCTTTTGGATTACGAGGACGAAATGAGCGCTGCTATGCAGCGGCTGCTGTTGACGTATGCTCGTCGGTTCAATAAGCGCGCTGGGCGCGCAGGCTGCCTATTTCGTGAGCGTTTTGAGCGCCGCTCGCTCGATACCGACTGGCAGGTGATGGAGGCTATTCGCTCCGTACACGCCGATCCGCAGGAGGAGGGCATTAGCCTAATCGAGCGTTATCCCTGGAGCAGCTTTGCGGAGCATCTGCGCGCTTACGACAGCGATGCGGCCGATGTCACGAGGGGATTTTCCGATCCTTCTTGTGTACTTGAACTTTTTGGTTCTGCCGAGGGCTTTATTGCCTATTCGCTAGCGATGCCCGACGGCGGCGAACCGGTGCTGTGCGATATGAAAGAGACGGAGTGGGAACGCCACGCCTTTGCCGACAGGTTGGCGAAGAGCCTCGGGGCTCCGCTCCACGGGGTTAAAGCCGCACCGCCGGCGCGGCGCGATGCCGTTATCGTTGGATTGCGCGATGCCGGATTTACGGTGCGTCAGATTGAGCACTATACCGGGATTGGCAAAAGTACGGTTTCTCGTATTGTGCGGACCCGCACGGGGACGGCGATGCGGGCTGGCGGAAACGTGATGTAGGGCTGCCTGTGCACCGCGGCTGGGGTCGTTCATGCGCCGCAACCTGCGTTCTAAATGCTTGGTACGCTGACTGCACTTCTTGATATGCATAGAACGATTGCCGTCTTGCATAAAAATACGGCTCAGTCCGGTTTTACCCGCGCCTACCCCCGTCCACACCGTGCAAAAAGCGGAGTTTTCAGCATCGTGGTGCTGTCGGCACCGCCGTAATCTTGAAATATATGGGTCCCGAAGCCATTTATGCCTGCCGATGTGCCTCCAAAGCGCATGCTTGTGACCCCTGAGACCACTATGCTTGTTCTAAAACGATATAAAAGGGTGCCTGGAGACGTTGATTAACGCTTTCAATGCGTATACACGCAACTTGGCGTGCTGAAAACTCGCAAAAATGCACGCCGCACCCTATGGGACCCGTCTGTGGCGGGCGCGAAGCGAACCGGAGCCCAGCAGGACGGGGCATGGGGCGTTGCTTGGGGTGCCCGTGGCTCTGTCGCTAGCCGTTGGCACTGTGGAAAACGTCCGTGTTTGCGGCTGGCTGTTCGGTAAATGACAGGGCGAGCGCCGGACGCGCGAACTTTGTGTGTCCGAGGCGTTATGAAAAAGCCGAGCCGCCCGTATTGGGCGGCTCGGCAATCAAACCCTTTGATCTGGGGCATCCGCTTCTGGCTAGTTTACCCTTCGAGCATGCCGTCGAGGGTGCGCCAGGCTAACTCGGCGCATTTGACGCGGGCGGGCATGTGCGAGATGTCCTGGAGCTGGGCGGCCTCGTCCAGGTCTTCCAGGTCTTCCTCGGAGAGCTGCTCGCCACGGATCATGGCGAGGAAAAGCCCTGCCAGACGACGTGCTTCCTCGACCGTCTCGCCGGTGATGAGGTCGGCCATGATATCGGCGCTGGCCTGGCTGATGGCGCAGCCGTGACCGGTAAAGGAGGCCTCCTCGATCACGTTGTTCTCGACACGCAGCTGCAGAGTGAGCTCATCGCCGCAGCTGGGGTTGATGCCGTCGTGCTCGTGCGTGGGGGCATCCATCTCGTACTTGTAGTCGGGGTGCGAGTTGTGCTCCATAAACGTGGTAGAGGTGTACAGATTACCCATTGAACGTGCTCCAAACGTGATGCAGGCCGGCGATGAACTTGTCGATATCGGCCTTGTCGTTGTAGAAGGCCACGCTGGCGCGGCAGCAGGCAAGGTTCTCGACGCCCAGCCAGGTGAGCAGAGGCTGCGCGCAGTGGTGACCGGCGCGGATGCAAACGCCGTCCATGTCCATGATGCTCGCGACATCGTGCGGGTGGATGCCCTTGACGTTAAAGCTGACGACGCCGTGGTGGTTGTCCCAATAGATGGAGCCGATGATCTGGACAAAGTCGAGCTGCATGAGCTCGCCCATCAGGTAGTGGACGAGTGCCTGCTCGCGGGCCTGGATGTTTTCGTAGCCCACCGTGTTGACGAGGTAGTCGAGGGCGGCGCCTGTGGCGAAGATGCCGGCGGCGTCCTGCGTGCCGGCCTCGAACTTCTCGGGGACGGGCGCCCAGACGGCGTCCTGCTCGGTGACCGAATCGATCATCTCGCCACCGGTGAGCATGGGCGGCATGGCGTTGAGTAGGTCCATCTTGCCCCACAGCACGCCGATACCCATGGGGCCCATGGCCTTGTGCGCGCTAAAGGCAAAGAAGTCGGCTCCCAGGTCGGCCACATCGACCGGCATGTGCGGCAGCGACTGCGCGCCGTCGACGACCAGATAGCCGCCGTACTTGTGTACGAGCTTGCCGAGGTTCTTGACCGGATTCTCGACGCCCAGAACGTTAGAGACCTGACCCACGGCCAAGATCTTGGTCTTGGGGCCCACCTTGGCAAGCACTTCCTCGGTGGTGAGCTGGCCGGTCTTGGTGGGGTAGAGGTAGACGAGCTTGGCACCGGTCTCGCGGCAGACCTGCTGCCACGGGATCAGGTTGGAGTGGTGCTCCATGATGGTGATGACGACCTCGTCGCCGGGCTCCAGTACCGTGGGCGCAAAGCTCTTGGCGACCAGGTTGAGCGACTCGCTCGTGTTGCGGGTGAAGACGACTTCGTTGGCCTGGGCGGCGCCGATGAGGTCGGCAATCTGCTGGCGGACCTTAGCGATGGCATCGGTGGCCTCGACGGACAGCGAGTACAGGCCGCGCAGCGGGTTGGCGTTCATGCGCTGGTAGAAGTCGCGCTCGGCGTCGAGCACGCAAGCGGGGCGCTGCGCGGTGGCGGCGCTATCAAGGAAGGCGATCTCGGGATGCTGCTGGAACAGCGGGAACTGGCACTTGTAGGGGTTAGTTTCGATGTCCACGGTGGGCCAACCGCGCGAAGCCTCGTCGCTGGCGTCGAGCTCCATGGGCTCGGGGGCGGTGCAGGTATCGCATTTAACGTGCTCGGTATCGATCATGCGAGCTCCTCTTCAAAGTTATCGATCAGGTTGTTGCCCAGGCGGACGACGGCGGCGCGGGTGCGCTCATCGGTGGCGGAAAGCGCGGCGTCCTCCAGCTTGGCGCGGATGAACAGATCCTCGGCGGCGATTTGGTCAAGGCCGCGGCAGGCGAGGTAGAACAGCTGCTCGTCACGGACGTGACCGATGGTGGCGCCGTGATTGCCGGCGACGTCGTCCTCGTCGCACAGGATGACGGGGACGGTCTTGTTGTCGACGCCCTTGTTGGCCAGCAGTACGGTCTCGCGCTCGGTGCCGGTTGCGCCCTTGCAGCCGTGCACGAGGTCGATGGTGCCGCGGTAGACCTTCTTGGACGTGCCGGTCAGCACGCCGTTGGCGTCGATCTCGCACTCGGTCTTGCGGCCGCGGTGGCGCAGCTCGTAGTTAAAGTCGCGTACCTGCTCGCGGGCGCCCAGGTAATCGGTATCGATCGTCACCTTGGCGGTGTCGCCCAGCAGGTCGCCGGCAAGGCCGGTGGCGCTGGCACCGGCACCCAGGACGGTGTGCTGTACGTTGACGCGCGCGCCCTCGTCCAGGAACAGGCCGGTGTCGTCGAGCGCGATCCAGCTGTCGTCGAGCGTCTGTGTGCAGGTCACGTTGACGGTGGCGTACTCGTGGGCGCACACGCGCAGCACGGAACCCACGACGCCCTCGCCGGCAACGGGGGAGTCCAGGGCGATCTGCAGGTCGAGCGTTGCCTGCGGGCGGGCGACGACGTCGATGGCGGCAATCGCAACCGCTGCATCGACACCGCTCACGCGCACGGTAACCGTGGCGTGCTGGTATGCAGGCACATCGATGACGATGCGCCTGGTGGCGTGGTCGGCCAGGTAGGTATAGGCAGCCTCGCCCATGCCGGTCTCGAAGGCCTCGGCAGGGGAGAGCTCTTCCTCGAGCTTGATGGCGCCGGCCTGGTAGACAGAGGTGGCGGGCACGTCGAGCTCGGTCTCGGGCGTGATGCGGGCACGATCGGCGGCGTCGCCGGGGGCGGAGGCGCGGCGCTCGGGGAAGCGCTCGGCCATGGCATCCATGGCGGCGTCGAAGGCGTCGGCCGAGCCGGCAAACTGCTCGTCCAGCCCCTCGATCTCAACGGCCTCGGCGGGAGCGGCGGCAAGCTCGTCCGAAAGCTCAAGCTTGGTCTGGTTCATACGCAGCCAACCCCAAGTGGCGGCAGGCATCGCATTAACCTGCTCGAGCGTGGTAGCAGCGGTGTTGGTTTCCTGTTTCATTATCCGATCGCTCCTTCCATCTCGAGCTTGATCAGGTTGTTCATCTCAACGGCGTACTCAAGCGGTAGCTCCTTGGAGACCGGGTTGGCAAAGCCGTTGACGATCATGGTGCGGGCCTCTTCCTCCGAGATGCCGCGGCTCATCAGGTAGAACACCTTGTCGTCGCCGATGCGACCGATGGTGGCCTCGTGGCCGATATCGACGTTCTTGGCGCGGATGTCCATGGCGGGGATGGTGTCGGAGCGGCTCTGGTCGTCGAGCATGAGCGACTGGCAGCTCACGGTTGCCTTGGAGCCCTCGGCCTTAGGCGTGGCCACAATGGAGCTGCGGAAGGTCTGGATGCCGCCGCTCTTGGAGATGCCCTTGGTCTCGACGGTTGCCGATGTCTCGGGCGCGTTGAGCACGACCTTGCATCCGGTGTCGAGGTTTTGGCCGGCACCGGCAAAGGTGATGCCGGTAAAGCTCGAGCGAGCGCGGCGGCCGTTGAGCACGCTCATGGGGTAGAGATAACCCACGTGGCTGCCGAAGGAGCCGCTGATCCACTCGATGTTTCCGTCCTCGTCCACGCGCGCACGCTTGGTGTTGAGGTTGTACATGTTTTTGGACCAGTTCTCGATGGTCGAGTAGCGCAGGTGCGCGCGCTTGCCCACAAAGAGCTCCACAGCGCCGGCGTGGAGGTTGGCCACGTTGTACTTGGGCGCGGAGCAACCCTCGATAAAGTGCAGGTCGGCATCGTCCTCGACGATGATGAGCGTGTGCTCAAACTGGCCGGCGCCCTTGGCGTTGAGGCGGAAGTAGCTCTGCAGCGGAAAATCGAGCTTGGTGCCCTTGGGCACGTAGACAAACGAGCCGCCCGACCACACGGCACCGTGCAGGGCTGCAAACTTGTGGTCGGTGGGCGGGATGAGCGTCATAAACTTCTCGTGGATGAGCGGCTCCCACTGCGGATCGTGCAGGGCCTCCTCGATGCCGGAGTAGACGATGCCCATCTTGGACGCCGTGTCCTGCATATTGTGGTAGACGAGCTCGGAGTCGTACTGTGCGCCGACGCCCGCCAGGTAGCTGCGTTCGGCCTCGGGAATGCCCAGGCGCTCAAAGGTGTTCTTGATGTCGTCGGGCACCGACTCCCAGTCGTGCTTTTGGTCGGTGTTGGGCTTGACGTAGGTGACGATGTTGTCCATGTCCAGGCCCTCGATGGAGGGGCCCCACGTCGGGTCGGGGAAGCGGTTGAAGATCTCGAGGGACTTGAGGCGCAGGTCGAGCATCCACTGCGGCTCGTCCTTTTTGGCGCTGATCTCGCGCACGATGTCGGGCGTGATGCCGGCGTCGAGGCGCTCGAATCCCTCCTCGCCATAGGTGAAGTCGTAGAGGCTGCGGTCGATGTCCGCGACCTCGGTGCGGTTCTTGGTCATTGCGTCGCCCCTTTACGCCTGCTGCTCGGCAGCGGCGGCCTCGGCCTGGGCGCGCTGCTCGGCGGCCTCGCGCTCGAAGGTCTCAAAACCGTTCTTGTCGATCCAAGGGATCAGCGAGGCGTCGTCCTCGCGCACGATATGGCCCTTGACCATAACGTGGACGCGGTCGACATCCAGGTGCTCCAGGATGCGCGTGTTGTGCGTGATGATGAGCATGGAGCCGTCGCAGCTCTTGCGGTAGGCATCCATGCCATGGCTGACGGTGGACAGGGCGTCGACGTCCAGGCCGGAGTCAGTTTCGTCCAGGATGGCGAGCTTGGGCTGCAGCAGCAGAAGCTGGAGCATCTCGACCTTCTTTTTCTCGCCGCCCGAGAAGCCCACGCCCAGCTCGCGGTTGAGGTAGGCGGTATCCATGTTGAGCTCGGCCGCGAGCTCCTTGACGCGACGGCGGAACTCCTTGCCCTTCATCTCCAGGCCGGGGCGGCCGGCGATGCTGGCGCGCAAAAAGCTCGACAGCGGCACGCCCGGGATCTCGACCGGGGCCTGGAAGCTCAGGAACAGGCCGGCGCGCGAGCGTTTGTCGGTGGTGAGCTCGGTGATGTCCTGGCCGTCAAAGACGATGCGGCCGTCCTGCACGGTGTAGACGGGGTCGCCCATGACCAGGTGGCCGAGGGTGGACTTGCCGGCGCCGTTGGGTCCCATCAGCACATGGGTCTCGCCGGCGGCGACGTTGAGGTTGACGTTGTGGAGGATGGTCTTCTCGTCCACGGAGGCGGTCAGACCTTCGATGGAAAGCAGCGGATTCGCACTCATGCTGTCCCTCTCTGTATATGGTGTACTCATAGGTGTACTAAACCCTAGGAATCTTCTCGGAATAAAGTTACTATGGGTTCGGCGTTAGTCAAGGGAAAACCCGACTAATCCACTCGACTTTTCAAATTCTGGGACAAAATAACCTGTTGTGTTTGTCCCATTTACTTAAGATTTGGGACAAACAAAGCTGGTTATGTTGTCCCAGATGCGATGGGAGGGTAGGTATGCTCATTTCTTCCAAGGGCCGCTATGCCCTCCGGCTGATGATCTATATCGCGGCGCTCGGTGATGCCGAGGGCAAGATTGCCTTGCGCGAGGTTGCCGACCGCGAGCATATCTCGCAAAAGTATTTGGAGCAGCTGGTTCGTCCGCTTATGAAGGCGGGCCTGCTTAAGAGCGTGCGCGGCAAGGGCGGCGGCTACATGATGGCCAAGGACCCGGCCGAGGTGCGTGCCGGCGACATCCTGCGCGCCGTCGAGGGCAGCACGGCTCCGGTGGCGTGCGACGGCATCGACAACAGCTGCACCCGCAGTGACCTGTGTTCCACCGTCAAGTTCTGGCGTGGCCTTGACGAGGTCATCGAGAACTATGTCGACGGCGTGACGTTGGCCGACCTGGCCGCCGTCCCCGAGATCAACTTTGACATTAAGCTGTAGGGCTGCAAATGGCATCTCTCGACAAGGTGTATAAGCAAATCGAAGTTTTTGCTCGGGAATGTGACGCCGAGAAGGTTGTGCTGTTTGGTTCTCGTGCTCGAGGCGACAACTTACCCAAGAGCGATATTGACATCGCCGTAGCAGGTTGTCGGGATTTCGGCCGTTTCTCATATTTGATCGAGGAGCGTCTTGATACTCTTTTAGATGTAGATGTCGTCAATCTCGACGAGTCCTTGTCGCAGCAATTGCTCGATGAAATTGCCAGGGATGGTGTGATTCTGTATGAAAAAATATGAGAACTTTGCCAGTGCCTTGGCGAATCTTGAGGATGCGCCCAATCAGGATCTCAACAATGATTTTGTTCAGAGTGGATTGATTAATAAGTTCAATCTTCAATTTGAACTGAGCTGGAAGCTCCTTAAGCGTCTGCTCGAGTATGAGGGCGCCACGCTTGCCGCGTCGGGGTCTCCTCGTGCCATCTTGAAGGAGTCCTACCGATTCTACGACTTTATTGATGAGGCGGCCTGGCTAGATATGCTCAGAGATCGCAATACGAACGTCCATATCTATGACAATAAGCTCGCTCAAGATTTGATTCAGCGCATCTTGAACGCCTATATCCCCGCTTTCTGCCAGTTGAGGGACGGGTTGATGGAGCGTTACGGCGAGCTTCTGCTGGCGCCCGACGACCAGTTTGTTTAATTCCTTAAGATTTCGCGGAGGGCTGTTGCCGTTTGCCGAGTTGTTGTTGTGTAACAACGGGCGAGCTGCAATACTTAAATCCATCTTTGCAAACTGCACTTTAACTACACCAATGCAGGGAGGATCTTATGCAGCCCAAACATTCCGCGATTGTGGCGGGCCTGACGTTGGCGCTTTCGTTTGGCACCGTTGCTGCGCCTGTGACTGCTGTTGCCGAGGAGCCCACGCCGGGTGTTGCCTCGGATGCCACCGATATCGATAAGGGCCTTTATACCCAGCAGTCCTTCTCGGGCGTGTTGAGGTCGGTTCAGGGTGTTTCGTTTGTCAACGTGACCGCCGAGATGAAGTACTTCACCAAATATGAGAGCCATGGCAACTATAACCAGGGCTTTTCGTATGGCGATGGCTATAACGCGCTGGGTTATTACCAGTTCGACCGTCGTTGGTCGCTCATTCCGTTTATGAAGCAGGTCTACAACTACGATTCTGCTAAGTACAGCATGCTTAAGGCTGCGATCGATCGCAGCAGCGAAATTTCCAACGCGAACAACCCCATGTATGCGAACGGCCAGCTCACCGAGCTGGGTCGTATTGCGCAGGAGGCCTTCCAGGGTGCTTATAACACCGACCCTGCTGAGTTCTCGGCGCTGCAGGATGCCTATGCGTATAACTCGTACTATGCGGTGACCGAGGCGTGGCTCAAGAGTGCTCTCGGCATTGATATCTCCGGCCGCGCCGACTGTGTCAAGGGCATGGTGTGGAGTATTACCAACATGTGCGGCACCGGTGGCTGCAGAGACTTCTTCCACTGGGCAAACCTTTCCAACAGCATGACGGACCGCGAGTTTGTGACGGCGCTTTCCAACAGCGTGGTCAATAACGTGGCGACCAAGTATGCAAGCCAGCCCCAGTATCATGAGGGCTGGAAGAACCGCTACCGCAATGAGCTCAAGGATTGTCTGGTCTATATCGCCGAGGACGAGGCTGCCGCGGCAACGCCTGTGGAGCCCGTGCAGCCCGAGCCCACGCCGGCGCCTGGTCCGAGCATGGCGCCTGCTGCTCCCGCCGCACCGACGCCTGGTACCGATGACGGTGCGGGCGACGATAATGATACGGATGCGCCCTCGACCGATACTGACGGCGATGGCTCTGCTGGTGGCACTACCAACGACGGCTCTTCCTCGAGCGGCTCCGATTCGAACGGCTCTGCTGCGGGCGATTCGTCTTCAAGCTCTGCCGGCAATACGGGCAGTGCCGCCTCTGGTTCGACCGACGCTAGTTCCTCTGACTCTTCCACTGGCTCGAGCGATTCTTCCGCCGATACTGGTTCTAGCAATGACTCTAACTCTGACGCCGCTTCTGATTCCGGTGCTTCCAAGGACGACTCGAATAAGGCGCCGGACGCGCCGGTTATTTCGACGGACAAGAAGCCCTCTTTCGTTGTGCAGCTTGGCTACACGTTTGGTTCCTCGCTGATGGCTGGCGCAAGCAGCTTGTCTCCTGACAAGAACAATTCTGATCAGACTTCCACGGAAAAGGCCGAGGCCGCAAAGGGCGACTCCAAGGACGATGATTCCGAGAAGACCGAGTCCGATAAGAGTACTAGCTCTGAGGAAAAGGGCGAGAAGTCCGCTCAGAAGAAGGACGAGGAAAAGGGCAAGACCGACAACCAGAACCAGGAGCAAGATGGCTCTAAAACGGTGACCACCACGACCACGACCAAGTCTTCGGGCGGTAACATGCCCAAGACGGGCGACCTCATCGTTATGGCGAGCCTTGCCAGTGCAAGTTTGGCTACGCTTGGTGCCACGTCCATCGTGAGTGGCAAGCATAAGCTCGATCAGCAGAATAAGACTGCTGGTGAGGACGGTTCTGAGGAGTAGCCTCTCGGCTGTCTGATAACTAAAGAGTCGGGACGGGGCCCGGTGCGAATGCATCGGGCCCTGTTTTGTTGTGCAACGATTAGTTGTGCCCCCCCTCACGCCCCATGTTGCTACCGTTGCCCGATATGTTTATGTGCCTACATCAATAAGCTCGTGGCGGTCATTACAATTGACATCATGCTGTGATTTAAGGGGAACGTTGCGATGTCTGAACAGGCAAATAATGGTTGTGCTGCCGGCTTTGGCGTGCGTCTAATCGGCTGTACCGACGATGTGGTTTTGCCTATTGGCATGCACGACTATGTGGAGGCTCTTGGTCGCTGCACACTGGTCGACAAGACTATGTTTATTGCCGATGTGCTGGATTGCAACGCGTCCGTTGTGGTGTGCTGTCGACCTGAGGGTTTTGGCAAGAGCATGAACTTGTCGATGCTCAGGGCTTTTCTGGAGCATCCCGTGGACGGTCACGCTGGTCAGAGTTTGTTTGCCGATGCTCAGATTTGGGATGCGGACGGCGGGCGCTATCGGAATGAGTACGCGTGCTATCCAGTGATATCGCTGGACTTTTCTGGCGCTGCGAGGCGTGGTGCCTCTGTTGTCGGCATCGTGCGTGATGCTCTTTCGGGCGAATGCGCTCGCTTGATGCCACTCTTGGAGGCTCCGGATTTAGCACGAGACAAGGTACGTCACATCGAACGCGTTGCGCGTGGCGTGGCGAGCGCGGACGAGGTTGACTCGGTGCTCGGTGTACTCATTGAGCTGCTGGAGATGGCCTGCGATGAGCAGGTTGTATTGCTCGTTGATGGGTACGACGCGGCGTGGTCGCCCAGTGCGAGCGCGAGGGACGCTTCCGGCGCCGGTCCGGCGGAGCTGCTCGATCGCGTGCTGTTCGACGCCATTGCCACCGCGGGCCATTCGCTACGGTTGACGTGTCTGATGGGGGAGCGTCCCGGTCCTGCCGAGGAGGCGCTTTCTTCGCGCAGCTGCTCGTATCGTCTTTCGACGCCCCTTTCGACGTGGTGCGACCGTTGGTTCGGCTTTTCGGATGCCGAGGTCGAGGCTCTGTTGAGTCATGCCGGACGCGAGGAATACCTGGATGAGGCGCGTGAATGGCTCGAGGGATATCGGTTTGGCAGGACCTATTGCTCGAGTCCGGCGCGTGTGATCGGTTTTCTGGACCGAGGCTGCACGGCGCCTGTGCGTGCCGACCTGTATGGGTATGCCGATTGCCTAAGTAGGGTAGTTTGTGACTGGAATCTTGACTGCCTTTCGGCTCTGTTCAATTTGCTCGAGGCCCATGGATGCGTTGAGGTCCCGCTTTGTTTGGGCGCTGCGGGGCCAGAGGCCTCGTCTGATGATGGCCTGTGGACGGCGCTGTATCTGTCCGGTTTCCTGACGACGGATCTGATTGAGGAGCCGGAGCATGGTGGTCGTCTCCGTGCTCTGCGGTTGCCCAATAACGAGCTTCGCCAGGCCTTTCGTCTGGTGATTATTGAGTGGTTTGAGCGTGCTGCCGAGGACGTTCGAGACGTCGATACGTTTCGCGACGGGTTGTGCCGTGGGGACGAGGATGCGGTGAAGCGGGCGTTAGAACGCATCCTGGGAGATGCGGGAATCGGTGCGAACAACCCAGATGCGCAGCTGCCATATCACCTGCTCTTGCAGGGACTCTGCTTTGGATTGCCGGGCTATGCCAATCCTGCCTCGAGGCGAAAGCGTGGCGCGGATCGCTGGGACATCCAGGTATTTCCTACGGGCGCTGTGTTTGACGCGGCAGACACGATCGGCATGCTCGACGAGCGTCCGCTGATAACGGTCAACATGATGTTTGACCCCGGTGTGGACGCGCTCGGCCTAGAGCTGCTGGCCGTTCAGGCGCTGCTCGACATAGAGCGCGACGGTATCGACAAGATTCGCGTACCGCGACCCGGTGTGGGCCGCATGCGCTGGGGATTCGGGTTTGACGGGTGTCGTGTGGCAGCGGTGTGCCAGCGGCTGTAGGGGTGTCAGCTACTCTGCGTCCTTCATGGGCGGCATGGGCTCCCAGTCGGGATCCTTGATAATCTTGCGAGCATCTTTCATGCCACGGCGCAGCGCCGGGATGCCGGTCTTAAAGCACTTGTCGACCGCTGCCAGACGAATGAACTCCTTGCAAAAGGTCGCGGCATTGCCCAGACGGAACAAGATGGGGTGGTAGTCGCCGTAAATCTGCATGTAGCGGGCCAAAAAGCCGCGATTGCGCATGATGTAGTAGCGGTTGGTGTCGCTCGTGGAGTTGAGCTGGCGTTTGCCGGCGATGTCCCAGTTAGAGACGGCGCGGGCGCGCTTGAGCACCACGTCGGCAACCACGGCGGCGGGGAAGTGCTGGCTCGCAACATAGCCGTAGCAGGCATCGTCGCCGTAGATGAAAAAGCGCGCATCGGGCAGGCCGATCCTGTCGACTACGCGGCGCGAGAACAGGCCGCCTTCAAAGCACAGCTGGTTCATGGCGCGGTAGCCCTCGGGGCCCAGGTCCCACTTAGCGATGGGGTTGGGAATACCGAGCGAAAGGATGAGCTGGTACTGCCAAAAGAAGGCACCGCCGTCGAAGTCCAGGCGCGAACCCTGGATAACGTCGTAGCGGTCGGTCCACTTTGCCAGGCGCTCGATGCCCTCCGGGATGACGAGCACGTCGTCGTCCATGACCCAGAACCACTGGGCGCCCAGGTCGTAGGCGCATTTGGTGCCGGCGGAGAAGCCGCCCGCGCCGCCGCCGTTTTTGAGCTGCGGGGCGTAGATGACGCGGTCGGTGCCACCCTTTGCATCGGGCTGATCGGTGTCGATGCCCCACAGGTTGGCGAGGCGCTCGTTGAATGCGGCGCACATGGCCTCGGTCTCGCGCGAATTCTCGTTATCGACGATCACAATGCGCCAGGGCACGGCCGTGAGCTCGGTCATAGAGTCGAACAGGTTGGCCAAGAGCTCCTGGCGCTTATAGGTGACGACAACGATGGCAAGCTTGTCGATGGGGGCGGGAAGGGTGGAAGTCATGAACGAGAATATCCTTTCGCGTGGGCAGCATTTCGGCCCTGCGGAATAAACAACGTGTCCCATGGGACATGACTATTGTAAGCGTAGGTAGGCGCCCGCGGTTAATGTTCCACTAATCACCAAGAACGTTTGCTACAAGCCTGGTTGACGTGCGTGCGCGGCGAGATTGCAAGCGCGCATTGTGGTATTACATAGGTGCCGAATCCCGTGGACGCGATCTTTGTGTTTGGATGCCCTGTGAATAAAACTCGTTTAGCTTCCTTTGCCGATAGCCTCCCCATCAAGGTCATGTTGCTGTTTTTGGTTCTTCAGGCCGCATTTGTCCTGAGCAATACCGCGGCAAATTGTCTGCCGAGGCCCGTCATCGAGTCGCATGTGCAGGGTTCGGAGTCCTCTGCCCTGTTGTCTGACATGTATGTCTACGACCACCGTGTTGCAGCTGGTCCTGTTTGCTTTGATAACAATCGCTTTATCATTGAAGTCGCACAGCAAAAGGACCAAGGTTCTCCATTTAAGACGATGACTGTTGCCGAGATTGATGACGTTACGAAAGCCGGTGGGATTACGCATCAGCAGTACTACCGGTATTGGCATGGATGGCAGCTACTTACGAATGCCTGCCTGTTTATTGGCGGTATCGACGTTGTCGTGGTGCCTGCGGCCGCTCTGGCGATTGTCGGCTCCGCTTGCGCTTACGTTGCCTTGCGGAAGCGATTTTCAAAGCCAGTGACGTTGGGTTTCCTTGCAATCCTGCTGTTCTCGACCAATCTGTTTTTCAATTTTATCGGTGATCTGCTGCTGTGCATCTCGTTCTTTGTGGCGCTCATCATGATGTCTTGCATGAGCCTTCGTTTGGGCTCGGCCCCGAACGCACGGGTTTTCACAAGCCGCCTTGTCCTTTGGTCGATAGTGACGGGCGCCGTGTTTTCGTTTCTTGACTTTTTAACGATTCCTGCCGCAGTTGTCGCCCTGCATTGCTTTTTCGCCTTCATTGCGCTCCCCAAGGGTGAGCGCCCCAAGCGTTGCGTCGTCACGATGCTGCAAGCGCTCTTTGGGTTTGGGCTTTCGTTTGTGTTTACCTGGGCGATGAAATGGGTTGTCGCGGCATTTGTGCTGGGCTGGGACGAGGTCTTTTCGAACGTTCTGGGCGAGATGGGCCTTTGGTCTGCGCATGGGACTTCGTCACTGTTGCCCAGGCTGACTGGCCTCAGATTTTGAAGGCGTTTTATTACATGAGCCCGCAGCTGTTCGCCATTTGCTCAACAGCTGGTTATGCGATGATCTCGAACGTCGTTTGTCTTGTTTCGTTTGCCGTCGTATTGGTGATCTGGATTGCCGTGCTCGTTTGCTCGATACGGGGCGGCGCACAAGACGGTCGTCGTCGAAAGGTGTTGATCCAGTCGCTGCTCATGGCATTGCCCCTGGTTGTTGTTCTGGGCTATTTCGTTGTTATGCATGACCATGCGATCGTTCATATTCCGGTATTTGGCTGCAAGAATTGGGCGATTGTCTTTGCGATTTTATTTGTTTCGGGTGTAAGCGCGCTTCGTGGTCTGAGGAGTCAGAAGGTCGCTTAGCCGTTCATACGGGCCTTGATGGACTCGACTACGGCTCTGCGCACGATATCCACGAGGAGCAGGGAAAGCGCGAGGCAAAGGCTCATAAGGATTCCGAGCAAAATGGCGGCGGCTGGACGGGGCTCTCCCGTTTGGATGCCTGTCGCCATGGTGTAGATTGCTTTGTCAAAGATGGGTCGCCAGACGTTACAGGTAAACGACTGCACAGCGTAGAAAGCGAGCGTTCCTGCGGCGAGAGACACGATTGTCTTGTCTGCAACTAGGACTTCGTGGCGCGGCTGATGGAGCGCTGCGGCGGCAACGGATGCGGCGGCCAAGATAAAGGATATGACGGAAGTGGACTTATAAGAGAGCTTCCAGAGCGCGTCGTACTGGCTGTTTGCCGATAGCAGAAGCTCGAGCGCGATGGTGGCGGCAACGAGTCCGATGAGTACAATCTTGGATTTTTGAGCGCCGGATGCGTTGCCGTGGCATTCGAGGACAAAGCGCATTTCTCCAGCTGCAATAAACGCGACCAGGTAGGTAACGGCGCTCATGAGCTTGCGCCACAAAACGATACCGTCCGCTTCGTTCGCCGTCGCCGCGATGAAGCAATTGATTCCAAATGTTGTGAGCACGAGGAGCGCTACGACAAGCGGGGCCCTTTTGCTGCCGATCCGCTGCCTTGCCAACGCAATCGCCGGCACGAGCAATGCGGATGCTGCATAAACCCAGATAAACTCGATGCCCAGCGTAAGCCAGCCAATCTCATGCAGCGAGATTTCGGGCAGGGGATAGACGTACATCGAAACAAGCAGGCAAGCTGCGCAATAAAAGAGCGTGGGCAAGACGATCTTCTTGAGGCGCCCAAGCGATTTGAGCGTGAGGCCCTGCGCGGATGAACCGTTTTGGAGGGCGCGTACCGCCGAGGGAATAAGGAAGTATCCCGAGATCATAAAGAAGACCTCGTTGGCCCAGCAGCCCAGCAGGTTGATGAGGCCGAGCGCGCCGGAGTAAGGGAAGACGGCGAGCGGCGCATATTCCGGTAGACCGGCGCAGACGGCTTGAAAGGTCCACTGAAACGTGTGGAATATCGCAATCCCGGCGACCGCGACCAAGCGCAGCGCCTCGATGGAGGTATTTCTGCTTGCTTTGCTGCCCATCAGACTATTTTCCAGCGCGCGCGTTGTATGAACCAAAGTGCGATGTGATCATTTTTAGAGTCTGCTTGGGGCCCTTGTTCCATACGTTATACAAGCCCTCGCCCACGAGGTCCTTGGCGTATGCGCAGTAGCTGATTTTAGGGTCGGCGATGCCCATATACTCGGCATAGAGCTTTTTGGCCGCGGGAGTAACGCGAGGATTGGCAAATACCAGCTCTTGTGGCATGCGTTCGAACATCCTGTGGATCGCCCGCTCGATTTCGGGGTGGCCTTCAATTCCGGTGTGCTCAATCATGATGCCCATATAGGTGAAGCCACGTGTGATTTGGGGTGTCCAAACGGCGGGGTCGGTGACGTTGAGCCGCTCAAGAATATCGACCATATCGTTCCAGCGATTAAACGGCATCAAGGGGTCACGCTTGGCCAGAGCAGCCGCCTTTTCGGGCGTTTCCTCGCGGTAGCAGTAATACGGCTTGGGCCAGTAAGCGATCGCCTTTGCCTGGCATAGCGTTTCGACAAGGAATGGATTATCGGCCCAGCCCGCACCGGGGATTTCCTTAAACCAGATGTTGTTTTGCATCAGGAAGTCGCGACGATAGATTGCCGACCAAATGGACGGATGATGGGCCAGCAGGTGTGGAGCGTCGTGAATGGTAAACGGTTGCCGAGGCGGTTTAATGCGACCGCGATATGCGCAGTGTAGTTTGACCTCTTGGGGGGTATCGGGGTTGCGAATGATCCAATACGGGGTCTCAATAATATCGAGCTTGTTCGGATCGCCAAATTCGCGCTTGGTAAAGGCAAGCATGTCGGAGTACATTCCGGGCTCGATCCAGTCATCGGGCTCGAGGATGGCAATCCAGTCGCCCTTTGCCTCGCGAATGCCCAGATTGCAGGTTGCGCCGTAACCCTGGTTTGCCTTATCGATCACTCGAACGCGTGAGTCGCGCGCAGCGAAATCTTGCATAATGGCGAGCGAGTTGTCGGTGGATCCATCGTTGATGGCGAGGATCTCCAAGTCGATTTTGTTTTCGTTTAATAGGCTGCCTATAGCCTGAGAAAGATACGGCTCGGCATTGTAAGTAGGCACGATTACGGTCAGCATTCAAACACTTTCTCTAGGCGATTTGGAAGAATTATACCTAATTGCGTTTGCAACGGTTTTAGTTGCATATGAGTGAAAGCAACTAAAACAGTTGCGTCGTTCTTCGCCGGAGCCTCGCGTAAATCGGGTCAAAAAGCGGCTAACTTCGAATACTGTTTCTTTGTTTTGATTTACGGCCTGATGGATTGCGTGGGCCAAAATACATTTAAATCAATCTAACTTGTAGCACTCTATATTTGCTTTGATTTTCTGGGAAGTGCTTTTGCGGTTGGCTTGCTGCTCATGGGCTCCACCTGCCTTATAATTTCGAGAGCATCACCTGTACTTGTATCTGATGGGGGTTGGTATGAAACGTCATCTGCTACTTCTTGCGACTTTCGTCGCGGCGTTAGTTATTGGACTTAATCCATTGATTGGGCCGGTTGCTATTGCTTATGCAATCAATGGGGAGCCTGTTCAGCAGGATTCAACTGCTGAAGTCGCGGATTCTGAGAGCAATTCAAACTCGATTAACGACCCCGCCTCCTCGCCTTCCAATAAGAATCAGGGCGACTCTGACAATCTTGCCGCAGAAGAAAATGACTCTTCCGTTGTGGCGGATGGGAACGGCGACGTTTTAACCAATTCGTATCAGTATCTCTATATCGCCTATCCGCAGCTTCCAGTCGGTGTGGACCAGGTGATTGCTTTTGCTACCCCTAACGATTCTGATGTACTCACAGATGCGACTCTTGAATTGGAATCCACAACTGGGCACTCCCTTTCTGTTAGTGCGACGGCTGTCGGTGGCAATGCTGCTGCATTTCAGTTCGGTAAGGATTATGCCGAATGCGGATATGATTTGATTTCGATCTCCTATCATCTGCAGGGCGATGCAACGGAGCACAGTGTTGAATTGATGCAATGCGGATATGCCTTCGACATTGATGCGAATGCCACTGTGGACGACGGCCTAGCCGAAGGCAGTGCTAATTCGTCCTTTTATTATTCAGATGATTCTGGCAATGCGATTCAGGCTGCCACGATTGGCGACGCACTTACCGCCTCAAATGGGGAGCAATCTCTCTCTCTTGTCGATACTGCTGTGAACGGTGCGTATGTTATTGCTCTTGATCCTGGTCATGGCGGCGTTGATCCCGGCGCCCAAGGTAATGGGAAGAGCGAGGCGGATCTTACTTGGAAGATTGCTGTTGCCTGTAAGGCCAAGCTGGAGCGATATGGTTTTAAGGTCGTGATGTCTCGAGGGCAAAGTGGATCTTATGGCAGCAACGATTTTCTGTACCGCGTTCAGCGATGCGTAAAGCAGGGCGCAAAAGCTTTTGTGAGTTTTCATATTAACTCTGGTAGTTCTGCGGCACACGGTGCCGAGGTTTACGCGCCTACGGCCAATGGCACGAGCTATACGAAAGCCTCTGTCGAGCTTGCCCAAAAAGTAATGAATAATTTGTCTGCGCTTGGCTTGACCTATCGTGGCGTGATTCAGATGAAGGTTGGTGACGAATTTGCCGTTATTCGCTGTGCTCGCGAGCAGGGGATTCCTGGCATCTTGATCGAGCATGGCTTTATTTCTAACTCGGGTGACGTTTGGAAATACTTTAGCGATGCTGGCTGCAAGCGCCTGGGGGAAGCTGACGCCGATGCGATTATTGCTCAATTCCCGCGTTCTAGTTGGATGGATTACTCCGCTGTATTTGATGCTGACTATTACCTAAAGAATAATCCTGATGTCGCTAAATGGGCCAACAACGATAAGGACAAGGCCCTCCAGCATTTTATTAACTATGGCATGGCGGAGGGCCGTCGAGGCAACGAGGCGTTCGACGTCCAGAGCTACTACAACGAGTACCAGGACCTGAGGCTCGCATACGGGACGGACTTGCCAATGTACTACGTTCACTACATGAAGTGGGGCAAGGGCGAGAAGCGCCACGTCAGCGGCTGCTCGGCCCTGAAGGACCCCGTCACCAAGGCGGGCGGCGTGGACTACGCCCCTGTCTACGACCCAGAGTACTACCTCTCCCACAACGACGACGTCGAGAAGGCCTACACCAAGACGACCTACGG
>JAXKGN010000007.1:0-140197 GCA_036550355.1 Collinsella sp. | reverse complement strand
TCCCGCCGGTTCGACCGGCGCGCCACGGGTCAAGATGCACTAGGCCTGGACGAAGTCCGGGCCCGCGCCTTTAGACGCGAGCCCGGGGCCCGTGGGTTATACCCTAAGAGCAAACCACCCTTTTTAAGGGTGGTTCTGATTGGGCGTCGTCCCGTTCGTTTTTTGGCGCGGTTCCCTACATTCCTCACTGGCTCCGGCAAAAAATGGGGATAGAGTAGGACAAACGCGTCGAATACGAACGGCGGGGGAGAGCGGGCAAGTGCGTCCGCGTGGGAGAGGTTGCCGTCCATGTTGGAGCTCAAAGGTATTTGCAAAAGGTACGTCACACAGTCGTTTACGCAGGTGGCGCTCGATAACGTGAGCCTGGCTTTTCGCGATAACGAGTTCGTGGCCATTCTGGGTCCCTCGGGCTCGGGCAAAACCACAATGCTCAACGTTATCGGTGGGCTGGACCACTTTGATTCCGGTGACCTGTTGATTGACGGTATTTCGACCAAGGACTTCCGTGACCGCGATTGGGATGCCTATCGCAACAACCGCATCGGCTTTGTGTTCCAAAGCTATAACCTCATTCCGCATCAGACCATTTTGGAAAACGTGGAGCTGGCGCTCACGCTCACGGGCGTGGGGCATGCCGAGCGCCGCCAGCGTGCGCGCGAGGCGTTGGAGAAAGTCGGCTTGGGCGAGCACGTTAACAAGCGCCCGAGCCAGCTATCGGGCGGACAGATGCAGCGCGTGGCCATCGCCCGTGCTCTGATCAATGATCCCGAGATTGTGCTGGCAGACGAGCCGACCGGCGCCTTGGATTCCACAACGTCCGTGCAGGTCATGGACTTGCTCAAGGACGTGGCGCGCGACCGTCTGGTTATTATGGTCACGCACAATCCCGAGCTGGCGTACCAATACGCCACGCGCATCGTCAACCTGGCGGACGGCAAGATCACCGACGATTCCGATCCTTTCGATGTCGCTGACGCCACGCGCCGCGAGGCAAAGCCTACGCGCAAAACCTCGATGAGCTTTGTGACGGCGCTGGGGCTTTCTGCCCGCAACCTCATGACCAAAAAAGGCCGCACGGCCATGACTGCTTTTGCGGGCTCGATTGGCATTATCGGCATCGCGGCGATTCTGGCGCTGTCCAACGGTGTAAACGGCTACATCAAAAAGGTCGAGGAGGATACGCTCTCGAGCTACCCGCTCACCATTTCCAAGCAGGATTACGACCTGTCGTCCATGATGGGCGGACAGGGGGCCACGGATGACGAGGCGTCCAACGGCGAGGATTCGTCCGACGACGGTACCGACGGCAAGGCTCAGGGAACCGATAAGATTCCCGTGGTCACGGCCGTAAAGGATATGTTTGCGAGCGTTAAGTCCAACGACATGACAAGCTTTAAGGCATGGCTTGACGACGGCGGCGATGGTATCGACAAAGAGGTCAACGCCATCCAGTATGGCTACGGTGTATCGCCGGTTGTCTATCGTGCCGGCAAGGGCGATGAGAAGCCTGTCCGGCTGGTGCCCAACGCCATGACCGAGGCCATGAGCGGAGGCGCGAGCTCGGCGGCAACGGTGAGCATGGAATCCATGGGAACCTCGGTCTTTAACGAGATGATTGAAGACCAGAGCCTGCTCGACAGCCAGTACGATGTCGTCGCCGGTCATTGGCCCACGACCGCAAACGAAGCCGTGATGGTGCTTTCGAGCCGCGGTACGGTGGGCGACTATACGCTCTACAGCATCGGTGCGCTGGATATCGATGAGCTCAACGATCTGGTAAACAGTGCCATGACGGCCGACGGTAAGATCGAGACGCCCGAGACCGGCACCGACTTTACCTATGATGATGCGTTGTCCACGACGTTTAAGGTGCTGTCGCCGGCCGATGCCTATCGCAAAAACGAAGAGACCGGCATGTGGACCGACATGTCTGACGACGCCGACTTTATGGCTGCCAAGGTTGCCGACGGTATTGACGTGCACATTGTGGGCGTGGTGCGACCTAACGAGACAGCCAACGCGAGTGCGTTGTCTCCGGGCATTGCCTATACGCATGCGCTGACTCGCCAGCTTATGGAGCGCGCCGCCGATTTGCAGATTGTGCAGGAGCAACTCGACCACCCCGAGACGGATGTCTTTACGGGCAAAACCTTCGACGAACTGCAAGGCGAGGCCAAGCAAGGCGTGGATCTGGGCAGCATGTTCAGTGTGGACGAGGCGGCGCTCAAGAGCGCGTTCTCGTTCGATACGTCTGCACTTTCGGGTGCGGCCGGCGGTATGGACCTTTCTGGCATCGATCTGTCGGGGCTGGACATTGACCTTTCGGGCGTTGGCAAGGACATCGACTTCAGCGACATCATGGCAAAAGCGCCAACCCCAGATTTCTCGGGTATCTTTGACGGTCTGGAACTCACGCCCGAGCAAATGCAGCAGGTGGGAACACTAGCCAACCAGCTGTTTGAGGGCTTTTTGCAGTCTGATCAGTTTAAGGCACTGTCGCCCGAAGATCTTAAGGACGCGTCAAAGCTCTCTGCCGCATTCTCGACGTATCTTGAGAGTGATACGGCAGCCCAGCAAATCCTGGCTCAGCTCAAGGCGCTCGGCGGCGATGCCCTGGCCGAGCGCCTGCAACAGGCAATGACCGACTATGTGCAAAAGCAGCTGGCTCCATATCTGCAGCAGGCTCTGGATCAGGTGATAAAGTCGATCAGCGACCAGATTGTGGCGACGGTGTCAGATCAGCTCAAGGCGGGCGCGGCAGGGCTTATGGACCAGATGGCGACGCAGATGTCTTCGAGTTTTGCTAACCTGGCGAGCGCCATGCGCGTGGATGCGAGTGCCTTTGCTCATGCCATCCACTTCAACATGGACGCCGAGGACCTGAGTTCGCTCATGATGAGCTATGCGAAGGCGTCGAAGCTCACCTACGACAACAATCTGACCACGTTGGGCTATGCGGACGAGGCAGACCCCATCTCGGTCAAGATTTTCCCGCGCGACTTTGAGGCCAAGGAGCGCGTGCTCGATCACATCGACGCGTACAACAAGCAGGTTAAAGCCTCTGGCCACGATGAACAGGCAATCTCATACACCGACTACATGGGCATCATCATGGGTTCGGTGACCGACATCGTGAACACCATCAGCTTGGTGCTCATCGCATTCGTGAGTATCAGCCTGGTGGTGAGCTCCATCATGATCGGCATCATCACCTACATCAGCGTTCTGGAGCGCAAAAAGGAGATTGGCATCTTGCGTGCGATCGGCGCGTCGAAGCGCAACGTGGCCAACGTATTCAATGCCGAGACCTTTATCGAGGGCCTCATCGCCGGCGTCTTTGCCATTGTCGTCGTGGTGGCCGTAAGCTTTCCGGTTAATGCCTGGGCGCTTGCTGCCAAACAAGTACCCAATCTGATGAGCCTGCCCGTGCAGGATGGGCTGGTGCTCATCGCGATTTCGGTGCTGTTGACGGTCGTTGCCGGTTTGCTGCCGGCCCGAAGCGCATCCAAAAAAGACCCTGTAGAAGCCCTACGCTCCGAATAATGTGACAAAGGGACAGCCCTTTTGCCACATTGAGTGGCTTGTAAATCGAGGTCTAATACTTTTCCAAGAAGTGAACGAGTAAAAACGGACCCCCGAAGCATCGACACTTTTGAGATGCAATTTCCTGCGGTTTTGTCAGCCAAATCCTGCGGTTTTGACGTCTGAAAATGTCGATGCTTCGGGGGTCCAAAAACGGTCGTTCACTTCTCGGGAAAAGTATTAGACCTCGAGATATAGACGATGTTTGCGAGCGGCAATTAGAGTGCAAGCCTTTAGTTCTTCTTTGCGGAGAGCATGAGCCTAATTTCCGGATGGGTGTACTCGTCGAACTCTTCCTCGGGCTCGGTGTCAAAGGTGTAGTACGACTTGATAGATTCGTCCTCCGTCTTGATGCTGATTTCTTCATATAGGGATCCGGCTAAAAATGCCTGTTTAAATTCATCCGACAGGCTGCATGGCGTGAGGAGGCCCGGTGCGGCAACGGAAATGTCCAACCCGTTGAGCGGGGCACAGAGCGTCGCGATGTCCTGCTCGGCGCGGGCGAGGTTGTCTGCAAGGCTTGCCTCGGGGTCGATCTGGCTGGTGTAATCGACGTCCGTGAGCATGCCGTCTGCATCGAAAGAAAGGTAGACATAGGCTGCTTGAGCGCCGAGGTCATTATCGCGCAGATAGCCGATAATGCGATAGCCGTAGTCGTGATACGACTCATATGGGTCGTCTGCCGCAACGCGTTCGCACACGGGCTCCAAGGCATCTTGCGCGATGGCGAGCTGCTCAGCGGCTGCAGCCTTTCTTACCTGTAGCTCGTTATTCCCCTGGACAAACTGCGGGATGTAGACGCCAAGCAGCACAATGGCGGGCGCCACTGCGAGAGCTATGATCTGCTTCTTGACGCTTGGAATCGTCACGTCGTATGCGTTTGCCATGGCCTCGGCATTGCTCGAGGTTTCGGCTAGCACGTCCGCCGCGGTGGCAACTGCCCCTACGGCGCTGGCGACCTCCGCGGCGCCGCCCAGATTGCGCGCGAGATCGTTATCACTGTTCTTGAGCAGGCGGCCGGCAGCTTGCGTGGCGAGCACGCCGGCGACCTCCGCGGAGCGGTCTTTGTTGGTTTGGGCTACCGCAAGCCTGCTCTGCAGCTCCTTCCACTGTTTGCCCCGCATTCCAAAGCGCGGCGCAAGAGCGCAATAGCAAAAGACGACGAGTTCGATTACGGTGAGTGCGATGGCGGTATATATGCCCGCGGGTTGGAATTCCTTTTGGTGGAACGCGATATCGTTGATCATTTGGAGCGGCAACATCAACAGGCATGCTACGAACGACATGACGAGCGCGGTCGCTGCGATCTTGGGGTATGTACAGTACCGCTGGATGCGTTTCTTTTCTTGTTCGGTGAGCTGCTGCATGGGGCCTCGACTCTCATCGTTATTCGGGGGCGATGCACGCATGCGTTTGAGTATAAATGAGTGCAGGGCGTCAGTTGCTCTAACATGGCGCTAATGGCGTGGTGTTGAAGCACAAGGCATAATGAACATGACAAAGGGGCAGTCCCTTAGTCATGTTCGTTGATATGAGAGAAGAGTAGATGATCCTTTCGCTGGCCCCCATGGAGGGGATTACCGGGCATGTGTTTCGTCGCGTGCATGCGGAGTGCTTCGGTGCGCTCGATTGTTATTACACGCCGTTTTTGCCGCCGCCGCGGGTGGGAAACCGCTTTGGCGGCAAGGCGTTTAAGGAGATCGATCCTGCCAATAACCAGGGGCTCAACGTGGTGCCTCAGCTGATGTCCAAGAACGCGGACGAGTTTGTGTGGGCGGCACAGGTGCTCGCTGACATGGGCTACTGCGAGGTCAATCTCAACCTTGGCTGCCCCTCGGGTACGGTTGTTGCCAAGGGCAAGGGCTCGGGTTTCTTGCGCAATCTCGACGAGCTCGAGGTGTTCTTGAGCGATGTGTGCGAGCGCTCGCCGTTGCCGGTATCGGTAAAAACCAGGCTGGGGCTGGAGAGCGACGACGAATACGAGCGCGTACTCGATCTGTATTGCCGCATGCCGCTGGCAGAGCTGATCGTGCATCCGCGCGTGCAAAAGGACCGCTATACGGGCTCGCCGCGCAAAGAGTTTTATGGCGAGACGCTGGAACGAGCGCCGTTTCCGGTGGCATACAACGGCGACATTTTCGATCTTGAGGATATGGACGCGCTGGTGGAGGCCTATCCCGGCACGCGCCATGTGATGTTGGGGCGCGGCCTGCTCGCGAACCCCGCTCTGGCTCGTATGGTCAACGGCGGTCCTGCTGCCACGGCAGCCGAACTGCAGCGTTTCCACGACATGCTATTCGCGGCCTATGCAGAAGAGATTGGTGGCAATGCGGTCTTTCGCATGAAGGAGTGGTGGTTCTACGCCAAATGCGCCTTCGCCGATCACGCTACCGTTCACAAACTCGTACGCAAGACTAAAAAGGTCGACGAATACCGCGCCGCCGTCGAGCGCGTCTTTCGCGAGCAGCCACTTGCACCCATAGCCCGCTTCCACGGCTAGCTAGCCATTGGAGACGTTCTTTAACGACTAGTCATTTAAGAACGTCCCCGATGAATATGTTGCACTAGAGCAGGTTCTTCTGTACCCATGCGATGATGTAGCTCGACTCGTAGAGCGGTTTTCCGTCGATAAACAGGCAGGGAACCTGGCGCTTTCCGCCGACGGCGATGAGCGTCTGCTCGGCTTCGGGGTCGGTCGAGATATTGCGCTCGGGAATGGTCACGCCGTTATCGGCCAAAAAGCGCTTGACCTTTATGCAATACGGGCAGCCGGTCATAACGAATAGCGCAAGCTCATGATTAGTAGCCATAGGTCTCCAATCGGTTGCAGTTTTGATTGAAATACCCAAAGCCGCCGCGGTCTATGCGCGGACCAGTGACGACTCGATGGCCTGGACCAGAAACGCCGTGGCTCCGGTGCCGCAGGGCTTGTCGTAGTAGTCAACAAAGCGCTGGTCGGCCAGATAGCCGTGGGCGAGGCCCAGGTATGCTTCGTTCTGGGGTTCGCGTCCCCAGTTGAGACCAATCCAACGACGATGCATCGCGACGAGCTTGCGAGCCTCGCTTCCATCCGCATCGCCGTCGCCCATGGCAATCGAGAGCTGGCCCAGAATAGCGCGTTCAAGTTCCTTCATGTCGTTCCATGTCTCGGGGTCCATGTCCAGCAGCGCTTCGTTTGCCGCGTCGATGGTCTCGTCGCCATAGCGCGCCCGTGCCTCGGCGCCGTAGCGCTCTTCGTTTTCCTGCACGGAGCGCCAGCGCTCCAGTTGCGGCAGGACGGCGCCCATGAGCGAGACGGCTTCGTCGAGTGACATGCCGGTGTTTTGCGCCAGGCGCGGGGCACAGTCCTCGATCATTGCCTCCATCGTGGTGTCGTAGGTGTACTGGCCGTGGTCGTAGCACCACTTGCAGTAATGGTCGGTCGCGGCGCCCGTGGCATCGGTGCCGCAGTCGTCGGGCGTGAGTATCATGCCGCAGCTCTGGCAATAGCGCTCGGGCATTTCGAGCAGATGAGACAGGGGCTCGCCGGTCACAGCGGCGATGAGCTTCATCATGTCGATGCCCGGTGTGACCTCGCCACGCTCCCAACGGCTGACGGCTTGGCGTGTGACGAAGAGCTTGGCGGCGAGCTGCTCTTGGGTAAGGTGATGGGCGCGACGGACGGCGATGAGCTTTTCTGCAAAGGCCATAACGGCTCCTTTCTGCTGGTTGATGGCTTAAGCATACGCGGCAGCAGGCGCCCTTCCAAGCAACCGTTGGTTGCACGACGGGGGACCGCGGCGAAGAATTGCACGCAACGCCCCACACCTCCATGCCGTACAATGACCGGCATGGAACCTATCGCACACATACATACCGACCTGCCGCAGAAGTTCGGCATTCCGCGCAACAGCTTTTTGGCGCCTCATCTGCAGGGACACATCGTCTTTGAGCCGGAATTTGCCTCCAATGCAGCGGTTGAGGGCCTGGACTCCTTCTCTCACCTATGGCTGTTGTGGCGCTTCGAAAACGGAACGCCCGGCGGCACGGCAAACGACATAGCTGCCGATGCCAAGTCGCAGGACAGGTCTGGCACCAACGTCAAGTGGTCGAAGACCGTGCGCCCGCCGCGTCTGGGCGGAGCCGAGCGCGTGGGTGTCTTTGCCACGCGCAGTCCGTTTCGCCCTAATCCCATCGGGCTCACCTGCGTTAAGCTCGACCGCGTGGAGCTTACCGACGACGGCCCCATCATCCATGTGCTGGGGGCCGATCTGCGCGACGGCACGCCCATCTACGATATCAAGCCCTACATCCCGTTTGCGGACTGCCACCCGGATGCGACCGGCGGCTGGATTGAGGGTGCTCCGTGGCAAGAGCTCGACGTCGAGTTCCCGCAGGCGCTGCAGGATATGGTCCCGCCCGCAAAGCTCCCCGGCTTGGCCGAGGTTCTTCGCCAAGATCCGCGCCGCGCGGGCAGCAAGCACGAGCCAAACCGCGTTTACCACTTGGCCTACGCCGGACTCGACATATCTTTTACGGTCGATGAAACCCAGCTAACCGTAGTCGCCGTCAACGACGCGTAAGGCTAACCAGCCATCCGTCTGCACCCGTCAAATTAAGCGCCAAACCCCATGCCAAAATCGCCTACGCTGGTGGACAATAACGCCTATCGAAACAGCCTACTTTGCACGGGAGCTCAGCATGAAATACGACTTTAGCTCGCTTATCGACCGCCACGGCATGGACTCCATTGCCGTTGACTCTTGGGGCGAGATCCCCGGTATGGCCCCGAACGCACCCGACGAGGGCTTCGACCGCATACCCATGTGGGTGGCGGACATGAACTTCGCCACGGTGCCCACGGTCCAGGAGCACATTATTCAGCGCGCCCAGCATCCCATGTTTGGCTACTTTAACCCGCGTCCCGAGTACTTTGACCGCATCATCGAATGGCAGAGCCGTCGCAACGGCGTTGAGGGCTTGGCGCCTGAGCATATCGGCTACGAAAACGGCGTGCTGGGCGGTGTCGTGTCGACGTTGCGCGCGTATGTCCAGCCAGGCGATGCTGTGCTGGTCCATAGCCCCACCTACATCGGTTTTACCAAGTCCATCGAAGCCGCGGGCTATCGCATTGTCCACAGCCCGCTTAAGCTCGACGATCAAGGCGTGTGGCGTATGGACTTTGAGGACATGGAGCGCAAGCTCGCCCAAAACCACATTCATGCCGCGGTGTTCTGCTCGCCGCACAATCCCTGCGGCCGCGTATGGGAGCGCGACGAGATCGAGCGCGCTATGGACATTTATCACCAGCACGATTGCGTGGTGATCTCGGACGAGATTTGGTCCGATATCATCCTGCCGGGGCACAAGCATATCCCGACGCAGTCGGTGAGCGAGGACGCCCGCATGCGCACGGTTGCCCTCTATGCGCCCAGCAAGACGTTCAACCTGGCGGGCCTGGTCGGCAGCTACCACATTGTCTACAACGAGACGCTGCGCGACCGCGTGTGCGCCGTGTCCAACAAGACTCACTACAACGAGATGAATGTCCTCTCCATGCATGCGCTTATCGGTGCCTACCAGCCGCAGGGCTACGAGTGGGTGGACGAGCTCAACCAGGTGCTTGCCAGCAATATCGAGTACTTCTGCGATTACGTGGACGAGCATTTTGAGGGCGTGTCCTATTCGCGTCCGCAGGGCACGTACATGGTGTTTCTGGACTGCACCGAGTGGTGCCGCGAGCATGGCCGCGATATTCAGTGGTTGCTCGACGAGGGGGCGCGCGTGGGCGTGGGGTATCAGGACGGCCGCCCGTTCCACGGGCCCTGCCACATTCGCGTGAATTTGGCGCTGCCGCTTTCGCGCGTAAGGGAAGCGTGCGACCGCTTGGACCGCTACGTTTTTAATGCACGGTAAGTGAGCACTGTATGCGGGGCCTTCTGCCAAGCCGGCTGGAAGGTCCCGCATGGTAAAACGTCTGTAACCATTGGGCGCAGACCTGCTGCGGAGGTTTATTTTTCTTGAATCTGCTTGCCGCAAAGATGCTCAATCGTAATCTCGTAGAGCTGGACGCCCTTAATGTCCTTGGCGATTTCCTCTTCGACTTCTTCGGCAGAAGGGTAGTACTTAAGCGCGAGCTGGCGAACTTTATCCTCGATAAACGCGGGGGTGTCATTCGCCAGGCGACAACGGCCAAAGACTACGGTACTCATAACGTAGGGAGCCCAGTCACCGTCCTTGTACCACTCGTTGCCGTAAACGGTAAAGCAGACCTTGTCATCGCGCTTGAGTGCGTCGACCTTGTGGCCAGCCTTGGCGCCATGGAAATAAATCTTGTCGTGCTCGGCGTCAAAGAAGTAGTTGACGGGAATGGCGTACGGGTAGCCATCGTCGCCGTTGACGGCAAAGACGCCGCGCTTGCAGGTAGCGAGCAGTTCGCGCGCTTCCTCGTCAGTGATGGCGCGTTTCTTTCGACGTAAGGGCCTAAACATCGTTGGTTTCCTTTCTGGTCGTGCGTGGTGGTTGAGCACAAACTATAGCGAAACGGATCCGTTTTTCTTGATGCGGGCGAGTATGTTTTTGAGCTTGTTAAAGTCGAGCGGTTTGGACAGATGGGCGTTCATGCCGGCATCGTGTGCCGCCTTGGCGTCCTCGGCAAAGGCGTTGGCGGTGAGCGCGATGATGGGGATGTCGGCTGCATCGACCTTCTCGCTCAGGCGAATCGCGCGGGTTGCCTCGTAGCCGTCCATGCCCGGCATCATGATGTCCATCAGAATCGCATCGAAGCTGCCGGCGGGACGGCCAACGTATAGGTCGACCGCTTCGTTGCCATCGGCGGCGCGAGTTACGACAATGCCTTCGCTTTCGAGCAGCGCCTGGGCAATCTCGGCATTCAATTCGTTGTCTTCGGCGAGCAGTACGTTCATGTCGGCGAGCGAGCAGTCGAGCGCCCTCTCGACCGTATCTGCCCGCGTCTGAGGGTTCTTGTCGATATCGAGCGGAATCTGGACGTTGAACGTACTTCCCACGCCAACCTCACTCGAAATCTCAATCGTACCGCCCATCAGTTCAATAAGCGACTTGACGATTGGCATGCCCATGCCGGTTCCTTGGAACTTGCTGCGCGCATTGTCACCTTCTTGTGCAAACGGCTCATAGATGTGCTTTAAAAACTCGGGAGCCATGCCAATGCCGGTATCCGAAACGCTAAAGCAAAAGAGCGCGCGCCCGTTATCGAGTGGCTTGGTCTTTGAGCTAAAGGTGACGGAGCCGCCGTGCTTGTTGTACTTAATGCTGTTGTTTAACAGGTTGATCATAATCTGTCGGATATGGGTGGGACTGCCGATCATGTATGGTCCCGTGGCGTACGGCAGACTATTGTCCTGCATTGTGATGCCGTTATCGGATGCGCGGAGCTTGCACAGCACCAGCGTATCGTCACAGAGCTTTTTGAGGTTAAAAGGCGCATGTTCCAGTGTTAGCTTGCGGTCTTCGATTTTGCCCATCTCGAGGATGTCGTTGATTAGCGAGAGCAGGTGATTGGCAGCAACGCGCGCCTTGGCACGGCTCTCGCGGGCGACTTGCATATCGCCTTCCTTCAATTCCTCGATCTCGATAAGGCCCAGGATGCCGTTGAGCGGCGTGCGGATGTCGTGGCTCATGCGCGTGAGGAATGCCGTCTTAGCGGCGTTGGCGGCATCGGCTTTTTTGCGCTCGGTTCGAGCGCGCACGAGCGCCCAGATGAGCAGGACGATGCCGACCGACAACATACCGATGAGGGTAGCTGCAATGGCGGTGCGGTTGCGATAAAGGAATTGAAGCGCGTTGGATTCCTGGGCCGTGTACGACGTGGAGGAGAAATTGCTTGCGGAGAGCGATTCTCCGGCATTGATGATGCCCTTGTTGATGATTCCCAGCAGCTCGGGCTTTCCGCGCGAAATCCAGCACGAGAGCTCACAGGTGTCAGGGAGCTCGACCGTCTCGCAGTCCTCGAGATCGTAACGGTCGCCAATGGTTTTTACGCGTGAACTGGGAGCGACGATGCAGTGCGCCGTTCCCTTCCTGAGGGCGTCGAACACTTCATCGTCGGATTGGTATTCAGTTACGGTCGCTGTGGGGAACAGACTTTCAAGTGCATTTTTGTTGATAAACGATGATTTGGTACAGGCGATGTTCTGGAGGTCTTTGTTCAGGTTGCTGCCGGTGTGGATGGCGGTGAGGGACATGGTCCCCAACGATACCGACTGCACAACGCCTATTTGCTCGGCAAACCAGTAATCTCGGTATACCGGCAGCGCAACGTCTATGCTTCCCTTTGACAGGGCCTTTGACATCATCTTGTAGCTATCAAAGGGGACGGTTTTGACCGTAATGCCAAATTTATCGTGCAGCGTCGTCGCAAGCGATGCGAGCGAGCCGTCCATTTCGCCGTTTTCGTCTTCGTTGCAGTAGGGGAGTTTGCCCGTAATGTAGCCGAGCGTGATGGTGTTGCCATTTGCTTTGAGCCAGGAACGTTCGGGGCCGTTGAGCGATGATGAACCGCTGTTTTGGGCAGAGTAGTTAGATTTGACTTCGTCGATATAGCGTGGGTTGACGCGGGCGATTGCCGACATGGCGGCATTGATGTCGTCCATCAGGTCGGGGCGGCTTTTGGGGACGGCAAAATAGTAGTCGCTCGAACCAATGTAGAACATGGGGGAGGCGCTGGGCGAAGAGGTCGTGTCGTTCATGATGATGGCATCGACCTCGTTGTTTGCGAGCGCGTCAAAGAGGGCACTGCCAGTGTCGATTTCTTTATAGGTGCAGGTAATGCCTTCGTTGGCGAGCCACTGCTGGCCAACGAAGGTTTGCATGACGCCGGAGTTGCAACCGATAGTGAGACCCTGGAGCGCTTGGGGGTCACCCTTGGCCAGATCGTCGCGATCGGGCTTGGCGTAGATGTAGTAGCGCTCGGTGCCCTCGGGGTTCGAGGAAAAGAGCAGCTTTTGGGCGCGTTCCTCGGAGTAGGAGATGTTGGGCATGAGGTCGATTTCGCCTGCCTCGAGCATGTCCATAAGCTCGGTGAAGGTGCCGGAGACGTATTCGTACCGCCAGCCGGGCGTGTAGTACGACAGGGTCTGGAGGTACTCGTAACCCCATCCCGAGAGACGCTCGCCGGGGGTGCCGTCCTGGAAGCCCTCGTTGTTGACGAGCCAGCCGACGCGGACCGTCTTGACTGGCTGGCTAGAGTCAGCGGCAAAAGCCTGGACAGGCGCGATAGAACTCAGCACGGCAAGCGCGGCGAGCACAATGGCCAGGGCGCGACATATAACTGAACGAAGGACAGTGGCAGCTCTCACATGCAATCCTAACGAATCGAGACATTACCGCATAAGGATACCAGCTCAGCCTGCCCAGTCGGCAGCTGGTGGTCATTGGGGACGTTCTTAAACGACTAGTTCCGTTTGCGGGGGAGGCGTGGGACAATACCGAGCGAACGTGATTTGTTGTCCGTGGAAAGGGTCGCGATGAAAAAGCTCAGGACGCTTGCTGACGTTTTGCGCCAGGCGGGCTTCGTGCGCATTACGGAGCTGTTCCTCGTCTTCTATCTGCTGTGCTCGACGGCCGTCTGGTTGTCCGAGCCCACGACCCTTACGTTTGGCGATGGTCTCTGGTTTAGCTTTGAGACGGTCTCGACCATCGGCTTTGGCGATATCCCGGCCGAAACGCCGGTCGCCCGCGCGATTACCGTTGTCCTGAGCGTTATCAGCATCTTCTACATTGCCATGCTCACGGGCGTGGCGGTGAACTACTGCAATACGCTCATCAAGATGCGCCAAAAGGACACCATGGCGCGCTTTATGGACGATCTGGAGCATTTGGAAGAGCTCGATCGCGACGAGCTCGCCGATCTTTCGCGTCGTGTGCGCGAGTATCGTCGACGCCAGCGCTAGAACGGGCGCTGCGCGTCATGACGAGGGGGACTGAATATGAATATCACGGTATACCTGGGCGCCAGCGTTGGTAACGACCCAGCATTTCTGCCTGCGGTGCAAGAGCTGGGCAACTGGATTGGCTCCAACGGGCACGCGCTGGTATACGGCGGGTCCAAATCGGGCCTGATGGGCGCGCTCGCCGATAGCGTACTCGAGGCAGGTGGACACGTGACGGGTGTTGAGCCGAGCTTTTTTATAGAGGCCGAGTTTCAGCACGACGGCATCGATGACCTCATCGTGACGAGCGATATGGCCGAGCGTAAGGACAAGATGATCGAGCTCGGTGATGCGTTCATCGCATTTCCGGGCGGCACGGGCACGCTCGAGGAGATTGCCGAGGTCATGTCCGCGGTGTCGTTGGGGCACCTGAGTGCTCCGTGCATCCTGTATAACCTGGACGGTTACTACAACGACCTCAAGGCGCTGCTCGGGCACATGATTGATAAGGGGCTTTCGAGCCCGAGGCGCCAGCAAGGCATCTACTTTGCCGACGATTTGCGCGAGATTGTCTCGATTATCAACGGATAAGTCTTGAGCCTGCCCCACTATGACTCCCAATGGTGCCGTTTGTGGCGCAGATGGTTGGCTTGTCTGGGCAACGCTCGCTCTACAATAAAACGTAATTATGTCGACTTTGACCGCGGGAGGACCCGATGGACAACCTTGCCAAACCCACAAACCGCGCGCTGTTTTTAGTTAGCGTTGCCGTGACCGGTGCGTTCGCAGGTGCCGCGGTCTGGCTGTTCTTTTTTGCGATGGAGCACGGTATCGACTATCTGTGGACCGAGATCCCCCACATGCTGGGCGCGGCGTCGCCCGAACTCGCCAGCGACCCGTTCGGTTTTCTGCCGTATCCGTTTTTTGTCTGCCTGCTGGGCGGCCTGCTGATCGGTCTGTACGAAAAGCTTACGGGCACCAAGACCGACGACCTCAACCAGGTGATGGCTAAGGTTAAGCAAGATGGGCGCTACCCGTATGACAATCTGGGCAGGCTTTCGCTCGCGGCATTGCTGCCGCTGCTGTTTGGCGGAAGTATTGGACCGGAGGCCGGCCTGACCGGCGTTATCGCGGGTCTGTGCAGCTGGGTCGGCGACCGCATGCGCCGCTTTGGCGCCGAGTTTAGGGAGCTCACGCTGCTGGGCACCCAGGCCGCGCTGACGGCGCTCTTTACCGCGCCCGTCTTTGGCTTTGTGGCGCCGCTCGCCGGTAGCGCCGACGGCCAGGGCGAAGACGCCGACGATGGGTCCGCGTCCGGCGAGATCACCATCAAGCTGCCCAAGGCACAGAAGACTGTGGTCTACGGTATCGCGATCGCTGGCGGTCTGGGCACCTACCTGCTGCTTGGCCAACTTGTGGGCGGCGGCATGGGCATGCCCAGGTTCGAGGCCGCCGAGGTGGGCAACCTGGAGCTTGCCTGGCTCATCCCGCTGGCGTTGGTTGGCACCGTTTGCGGCTGGCTGTACTTTGTCTCGGAGCACGCGAGCGAGGCGCTGTCCCATGCAATAGGGGAGCGTCCTGTCGTCAAGGCCATGCTGGCTGGTCTGGCGCTCGCCATCTGCGGCACGGTCTTGCCCTACACCATGTTTGCCGGCGAGACCCAGGCCGATGTACTTATGGAGACCTACCTCACCATTCCCGCCGGCGTGCTTATCGCGACCGGTCTTGTTAAGGCCATGCTGACGCCCGCCCTCATCAACCTTGGTTGGCGCGGCGGCCACTTCTTCCCCGTTATCTTCTCGGGCGTAAGCCTGGGCTATGGCCTTGCCATCCTCACCGGCGCAGATCCGGTCTTTTGCGTCGCCGTCTGCACGGCATCGACGATGGGCGCCGTCATGCGCCAGCCTGTCATGGTTGTGGGCCTGCTGCTTATGTGTTTCCCACTCAAGGGTATCGTCTGCATGATTATCGCGGCCGTCATCGCCGCCGGCATCCCGCTGCCCAAGCCGCTGCGCAAGTAGCACGGTAGCGCGCAGTCAGTACAAACATCTCAAGTCCGGTGCGGGCGCTGTGTCACGGATTTGCGGGTGGACTGGATTTCGTTCGGTATCGGCGCTACTTCCAAATTGCAAGCGCGGCGGTGCCCAGTACGATGAGGGCGAGACCGATGGCGCTGCGGCGGGAGAGTTTTTCGTTGAATGCCAGGCGCGCAAATAGCACCGATACGACAATCGATAGTTTGTCGATCTGCACCACGACACTCACCTGGCCTGCAGCGATGGCATAGTAATAGAGCAGCCACGATGCTCCAGTCGCGATGCCCGATGTTGCGAGAAATGTGAGTTCGCGCCGGTCAACGTGCGTGACCTGCTCCAGTTTTCCCTTGGCTGCCACGATTGCCCATGCCATAACCAGTACCACGCAGGTGCGGATTGCCGTGGCCAGGTTTGACTCGACGCCTTCGATGCCGATCTTGGCGAGGACGGAGGTGAGTGCCGCGAACACGGCGGCGCCGAGGGCGTAAGCGAGCCAGGTTCGGTCTTGCTGCTGCTCGGGTTCGGCGGACTGCTTCTTCTCGATCATTAAAAACGTGCCGAGGGTGATGGCAGCGGTTCCCACGAGCTTAACCGCAAGGTTGCTCGTCTCGTCAAAAAGCGCGATGGCGACCAGCGCGGCGAGCACGGTGCTCATCTTGTCGACCGGTACGACCTTATTGACATTTCCGATGCTCAACGCCTTAAAGTAACAGATCCACGAAGCACCGGTAGCGAGTCCCGAGAGGACGAGAAAGAGCCAGGATCTGGGTTCGATGCTGCCAATGGTTCCAATGGATCCAGAAATGCCCGCCATTGCCCAGGCGAAAACGAGCACCACGCAGGTGCGAATGGCCGTCGCGACATCGGAGTCGGTCTGCTTGATGCCGCATTTGGCCAAGATGGATGTGATGCCGGCAAAGAATGCTGACGCAAATGCTGCGACAACCCACGACACGGGTGCGGTGCCTCCTTGGATAATGGGTTTATCCTGCGAGTTTTATGGACATGAGGATACCGCCCCACCATGAAGGTTTGATATGGCCGCGGCGAGACGGGGGTTATGTTCCGGGGAGCCATTTGGTGAAGGCTCGAATTGTCGATATGCTGTCGACTTCTCTTTGGTTGCCAAGAGCTAAACGGCATGCCGTGAAGGGCGGTAGCGACGTTGTTGCTGCTTCGTCTTATCTAGTAAATGAGGTGGCGTGCAGCCCAAGCCCTTTGGCTGTCGATTACAGGTCGCGTGCCCGATAGACCTTGGTGCTGACGGCGCAGCTGATTGCACATAGCGCGAGGGCAAGTGCGGCGATGCCTGCACACAGACAGCCCAGAACGGCAGGGTCGGGATTCGCTCCGGCAATCGACATGAGCCAGTTGCTGATGGGGTTGGAGGAGCTCAGCGTGGCCATGGCAAGGCATCCGAGCATGGCAAACAGGCCAACGGATAGGCGCAGCGCCTCCATGTGTCCAAATCGAAAGAACAGCGGCTGTGCCAAAAACACCATCATGAGGGAGATGAGCATCGATGCTGCTGAGGCTATTGCAATCTCAAAGACAATCTGTCCCGTCAACGGGATACCCGCGCTGTTGAAGAGCGGGAAGGAGACGATGCTCAGAAGCGCGGCGGCGCACGCCGTGACAGCCGAGAAGACAATGATGCTCAGGTAGCGTGCGCAGATGATGTCTTTACGCGAGAGAGACAGCGTTGCGCGATAGCGCTCCCAACCGTTTTGATTGTCGAAGCCGGCCAGCGAGCTCATGACCATGATGGGTGACATGGCACTGACCGCGCAGGCGCCAGCGCTCATGCCGGAATCGCCGTCCGATGCGTTGGCAAGGGTCAGCACGACGAATATGAACAGGCCGACGCCCGCGATGCTCGGGACGAGCGTGCGAACGATAGCGAGCTCGGACATAAAGGCGCGTTTCATTTCGAAGCCCCTTTCAGCATGAGGCGCAGATAGTCGTCAATGGTTGCCCGATCGCAGGGAATCTCGGGGAAGGCCTCGAGCGTTTCGCGACGGTTGGGCACGAGCACGTCCACGCTATAGGCGTGGTGGGCGGCACGGGCACCTTCGACGCAAGCCATAAGCTCGGCGGCCTGTGCTTGGGTGCAGTGGGCGATGCCGGCGCGGTCGGTAATGTCCTCGCGCGGCAGATCAAACACAATCGAACCGTTATCGATGCAGATGATGCGGTCGGCGGCACGATCGAGGTCGGACGTAATGTGGCTCGAGAGCAGCACGCTGTGCTGGCCGTCGGCGACAAAGGCAAGCAGCTCATCGAGCAGCTCCTCGCGTGCCATGGGATCGAGGCCCGCGGTGGCTTCGTCCAAAACGAGCAGCTTGGCATTGTGGCTGAGTGCACAGGCAAGCTGCAGTTTCATGCCCATGCCGCGGGAGAGGTCCTTGACCTTTGTCTTGGGATCGAGGCCAAATCGGTTGATGAATCCGGCGAACGTTTCGCGGTCCCATGTGGGGTACGTCGGGCCTACGAGCGACTCGATCTGGCCCACCCTGAGCGTGGAGGGGAAGGGGCACGTGTCCAGGACAAGACCGACGCGGGAGCGTAGATGGCGTTGCGATTCATCGGGCGCGTCGGCGCCACAGCGCTGCCCAAACAGGTGCACCTCGCCGGCATCGAGCTTTATAAGCCCGAGCGCGGCGCGAATGGTCGTTGTCTTGCCGGCGCCGTTTGCGCCTACAAAGCCAACGATCTGGCCGGGCTCCACAGCGAGCGTGACGTCGCGTAGTGAAAAGCGGTCGCTCACACGGCGTGAGATGCCTTTGAGTTCTAAAAGGTTTTGCATGGTATAGCCTTTCTTTCAGATGGCTACTGCATGGTTTCGGGGGCTACCAGGTCGAGCATCTCGTGCAGTTTGTCGCGCGTGACGCCCAGGGTTTCGGCTTGGCACGCCGCTTTCGCAAGTAGCTCTTCGATATGGCAGAGCTGGTTTTCGCGCAAGAGTTCCTGGTTGCCCTCGGCGACAAAGCAGCCCTTGCCCTGCACGGTGCAGATAAACCCGAGTTGCTCTAGGTCGGCGTAGGCGCGCTTGGTGGTGATGACGCTCACGCCCAGGTCGCTCGCGAGTGCACGGATGCTGGGGAGTTTGGCTCCCGCAGCGAGCGTGCCCGATAAGATCTGAGCTTTGACCTGCGAGGTTATCTGCTCGTAGATGGGCTTATCGCTCGAATTGGATAGGATGATGTCCGCAGCGGCTCCTTAGCTGTTGGGCTACACGTGTATATAAGCGGTAAGCACAGTATATATACACTATGCACAGTTATGCAAGAGCTAAATGTGGAATAGACCATCGGCGCCGCGCTTGCTCCAAAACAATCTCAATCTGTAACATCTGGATCCGTTTTTGGTCGCCAGCTGCTACAGATTGAGATGTTATTTTCCCGCCTGCCTATTTGTCTCAATCTGTAACAGTAAGAGTCGATTTGCGCGGCTAGATGTTACAGAACGAGACATTGGCTGCCTGCTTTTCCGTTTATCTCGATTTGTAACAGCTAGACCCAATTTGGGCGGCCAGATGTTACAGATTGAGATTGTGTCGGTGGGCAAGTTTGTTTGTCTCAATCTGTAACAGATGGGGGGCCAAATAAGCTCTGCTTGTTACAGATTGAGACAGTCTGCTGCAGAATACTTTCGATAACTAGCCGTTCACGTTCTGACTGATGAATTTGTCCTGATAGGTGCCCTATGGCGGGATTTCGCGGCTACAATAGTGCGGTTACAACGACGTAATGCACTCAATGCAAGAAAGGATCCGCATGGCAAGCCTGTCGGATGAAATCTCGTCGCGCCGCACATTCGCGATCATCAGCCACCCGGACGCCGGTAAGACCACGCTTACCGAGAAGCTGCTGCTCTATACCGGCAGCATCCAGACCGCCGGCTCGGTCAAGGGCAAGAGCTCGGCCAAGCATGCCGTCTCGGACTGGATGGACATCGAGAAGGAGCGCGGTATTTCCGTTACCTCCTCGGTGCTGCAGTTCACTTACAACGGCGCCTGCGTCAACATCCTCGATACCCCCGGCCACCAGGACTTCTCGGAGGATACCTACCGTACCCTTATGGCCGCCGACGCCGCGGTCATGGTCATCGACGGCGCCAAGGGCGTCGAGGCCCAGACCAAAAAGCTCTTTAAGGTCTGCACGCTGCGTCACATTCCCATCTTCACCTTTGTGAACAAGCTCGACCACGAGGCTCGCGATCCGTTTGAGCTCATGGAAGAGATCGAGAATGTTCTGGGTATCAATACGTATCCCATGAACTGGCCGATCGGCAGCGGCCGCAACTTCCGCGGCGTGTTCGATCGTCAGACCCGTCGCGTTATCGCCTTTGAGGGCGACGGCCACGCCAACGCCACCAAGAAGGTCGCCGAGGTCGAGGCCGAGCTGGGCGACCCCGCCATGGACGAGCTTATCGGCGAGGAAAACCATAAGAACCTAATGGACGATATCGAGCTGCTCGATGGCGCCGGCGACGAGCTCGACTTGGATGCCGTGGCCTGCGGCAAGCTGAGCCCGGCGTTCTTTGGCTCGGCGCTTACCAACTTTGGCGTGGAGCCCTTCCTCAAGGAGTTCCTGCGCCTGGCCCCGACGCCGCGCGCCTATACCGATACGCTCACCAGCGAGCCGGTCGATCCCTGCCGCGACGACTTTAGCGGCTTTGTGTTTAAAATCCAGGCCAACATGGACAAGAACCACCGCGACCGCATCGCCTTTGTGCGCATTTGCTCGGGCAAGTTCGAGCGCGGCATGGATGCTTTCCACGTGCAGGGCAACCGCAAGCTCAAGCTTGCCACGGGCACGTCGATGATGGCCGATGACCGCGCCATCGTGGACGAGGCGTACGCGGGCGATATCGTGGGCCTGTTCGACCCGGGTATCTTTAGCATCGGCGACACCGTGTGCTCCGGCAAGCGCCACGTGCAGTATCCGCAGATCCCGACGTTTGCCCCCGAGATGTTCGCTCGCATTACGCAGGTCGACACGCTCAAGCGCAAGCAGTTCGTCAAGGGTATGGAGGAACTTGCCCAAGAGGGTGCCATCCAGATCTTCCGCGAGCTGGGTGCCGGCATGGAGAGCGTCATCGTGGGCGTGGTCGGCGTGCTGCAGTTTGAGGTACTCGAGCGCCGCCTCAAGGCCGAGTACCGTGTTGAGGTTCGTCGCCAGCCGCTGCCCTATACGGACATCCGCTGGATCCAGAACGACCCCGATACCATCGATATCCCGGGCCTTTCGCTCACGCGCGACACGCTGCGCGTCGAGGACATGCGCGGCGGTAAGCTGCTGCTGTTCACGAGCCCGTGGAACGTGGATTGGGCAACTGACCACAACCCCGACCTTATCCTGTCGGAGTTTGGCAACGTAGCGTTTTAGCGCATCGGCGCGGTGGCCCTGCGGGGCTGCCGCGCCGGTTGCTTGCCTGATGCCGTGTGAGCGGCTATCATACCCACCGTCGTCTTAAGACCGAGGCGTCCGAGCAGTTCGGGTCCGATATCCTGCTCGTTAAACCTAAAACCAAAGGAGTACATAATGATCAAGAAGGTCATGGAGGACTATAAGGTCCTGTTGCGGAGCATTCCCGCGGCAACGGTTTCGCTGTTTTTCGTGAGTGTCATCATGATGAACCTGCTGGCCAACAAAGAGCTTATCAGCCTGCCGTATCTGGCACTCGATTGCGGCTTTGTGGTGAGCTGGGTCTCGTTTTTGTGCCAGGACATGATCTGCAAGCGCTTTGGCGCCAAGGCATCCATCAAAATCTCTATCCTCGCGCTGCTGGTTAACCTGGCCGTGAGCCTGTGCTTTTGGGCATGCTCGCTCACGCCCGGTATGTGGGGCGCCTACTACGACACCGGCATGATCGAGGTCAACACCGCCCTTAACGCCACCATCGGCGGCACCTGGTACGTGGTGCTGGGCTCTTCGCTGGCAATGCTCGTTTCTGCCGTGGTTAACTCCACGCTCAACCAGTCGCTCGGCCGTATGCTCAAAAAGAATAACTTTGCGAGCTTCGCCTTCCGTTCCTATGTGTCTACGGGTGTTGGCCAGTTTATCGACAACCTGGTCTTTGCCATTGTGGTGAGCCACACGTTCTTTGGTTGGACCTGGGTGCAGGTCCTTATGTGTTCGCTGACCGGCGCTGTTGCCGAGCTGCTGTGCGAGGTCTTCCTGAGCCCCGTGGGCTACAAGGTCGTGCGCGGCTGGGAGCGCGAGAATGTGGGTTCCGAGTACCTCGAGCGCCACGCAACCGCCTAAGGAGCAAGTATGCGGGTTTTGATCACGGGCGCTTCGGGCGGTATCGGAGCCGCGTGCGTGCAGCGCTTTTTGGACGAGGGCCACGAGGTCGTGGGCTTTGATCTGCTGCCGGCGGCGATCGAACACGAGCGATACCGCCATCTGATCGTTGATGTCCGCGAGCCTGACTCGTTTCCAGGCGACCTTGAACCCCAGGTAATCGTGAACGTTGCTGGTACGCAGGATTCGGCCGACGATATTGCTGCCAACCTGCGTGGCACCATCAACGTGACCGAGCACTACGCCTTTGTGGGGGAGGGGCTTGCCGCCAAGCCGGCGCCCGCTATCAAATCCGTGGTCAATGTGGGGTCGGCGAGCGGGCATACGGGATCGGAGTTTCCCGCCTATGCCGCCAGCAAGGGTGGCGTTATCGCCTACACCAAGAACCTTGCAAACCGTCTGGCGCCGCAGGCCATCGCCAACAGTGTGGACCCGGGTGGCGTTATCACGCCGCTCAACCGTTGTGTGATGGAAGACGAGCACCTGTGGAACCAGATTATGGAGCTCACGCCGCTTAAGCGCTGGGCCACTGCCCAAGAGATCGCCGAGTGGATCTACTTTGTGGGCGTGACCAACCGGTTTATGACCGGGCAGAGCCTGCTGATCGATGGCGGCGAGGCCGGCCGCACACAATTTATTTGGCCTGAATAGGAAACGCGCCCGATGGAAAGCCGTCGGGCGCGTTTTTGATGTATCGATTTTTAGCCGAGGCAAGTCCAGTTGACGGGGGTCGAGCCGTGCTGCTCGAGTAGCCGATTGGCTGCCGAGAAGGGGCGCGATCCCATAAAAGCGGGGAGTTCTGCCGTGGCACGGTTGGCCGAAAGCGGCGAGGGGTGCGTGGAGGCCAGGCAGAACTTGCCGGTTGCCTTGCCCGCGCCGGTCGCGGCGAGCTTGCCTTCGACCATCTGCTGGGCAAAGCGGCCCCATGCCAAAAAGACGACCGGCTGGGGCAGCTGGCAGCAGCGTTCGATAACGTAGTCGGTGAGCGCGCTCCAGCCCAGCTTGGCGTGCGAGTTCGCGGCATGCTCGCGCACGGTGAGCGTAGTGTTGAGGAGCAGGACGCCCTGCAGTGCCCATGGCGTTAGATCTCCCGTGGCGGGGATGGGGCAGCCCAGATCGGCTTTGAGCTCCTTATAGATGTTGCGCAGGCTCGGCGGCAACTTGGTTTGCGTCGCTGGGACCGAGAACGACAGTCCCATGGCCTGGTTGGGTCCGTGATAGGGGTCTTGACCCAAGATGACAACCTTGACCTGGTCGGCCGGCGTGTAGGCGAGGGCATTGAGGATGTCGTCTTGTGCCGGGTAGATGGTTTGCTCGGCACGCAAAAGGGCGATGCGCTCGAGCAGCTGGTTCGTAGTGTCACGTACCGGCTGCGGCGCATCGCCCAACCAAGTTGCTATGTTGCGGTCGCGGGTCGCGGCGTCCATGGGGCTCCTTTACGTCAGATGCTCTGTTGACATCTATTGTAAAGGCGCACCGGTTGCCTTTATGCCACGGCTGTATGAGGAGTGGGGTCTACGAGACGTGCTCGGGCGCTCCTGCCATGCGAGCCTGTCCATGTGCGCGAAGGTGCGGAAGTTCGACGGTTGCCACCATGACACCGGTGAGGATGAGGGCGGCGCCAAAGAAGGCGATGGGGCTCAGGACCTCGCCAACCAAGAAGAACGAAAAGACGGCGGAGCAGACCGGCTCGAGCGAGAAGGCGAAGCCAGTGGTCTCGGCGGGCACGTGGGGCTGCACGAGCGTCTGGGTGATAAAGCCGTAGGCAGAGCAGATGAGCGCGAGGGCAACGACGACCACGATCTCGCTGGGCGCACTGGGAAGTGTGAAACCGCCAAAGACGCATGCGGCAATGCCCGAGAACAGGCCGCCAAAGCCCAGCTGCCAAACGCCCAGGGACAGCGGATCGACTTCTTCGACAAACCGCTTGGCCACGATAATGTGGCTGGCATAGATAAAGGCCGAGAGCAGCATGATGATTGCGCCGGGATTCAGGCTGGTAAAGTCGGCGCCCGAGAGCAGCAGCATGCCGCAGGTGACGATAGCCGTGCCGATGAGCACCTTGCGCTCGGGGGCGCGACGCAGCAGGGCTGCGTTGGCAAACGGCACGATCACGACCGTCAGGCTCTGCAAAAAGCCGGCAGTGGAGGCAGAGGTGAGGCTGGAGCCCAGGCACATGCAGGTGAGCTCGGTTGCCATAATGGCGCCGATGATGGCGGCACGGACCATAAGGTCGCGGTTGATGCGCAACGCGTGCTTGTGGAAGAGCAGCAGGCAGACCACAAAGGCGATGATGCAGCGTAGCGCGACGATGCTCGTGGCGTTCATGCTGTCCATGCCGATCTTCATGAGGGGATACGAAAAGCCCCATGCGACGGGAACGGAAAATGAGAGCGCGATTGCTTTTTTGCGATCCATGGGACTCCTTTTGTTACAGAACGGTTTCGCAAAAAGGATTCTGCTCCCAGATGTTAATGTAGTAAAGCGAATGTATCTTCAGTATGATTAAGAAATACTAATGTTGACAGAAAAAGCCCTGGCAAAACGTTTTACGGCTGCATTGATGTGGAGGCGCGATGGCATCGCGGTATCAGATTGTGTGTATGGTGGTCGATCGCGGCAGTCTTAAGGGCGCGGCGGACGAGCTGGGCTATACGCAAAGTGCGGTGAGCCAGGCCGTCAGGGCGCTCGAGCGTGAGCTGGGTACCACGCTTATCGAGCGCGGTAAGCGGGGTGTGTCGCTTACGCGCGATGGCAAGCAGTATCTGCCGTATCTGCGACAGATCGTAACTGCCGAGGCTGAGCTTGAGGGCAAGCGCCAGGAGCTGCTGGGGCTTTCGTCGACCGATATTCGCATTGCGACGTTTACCAACGTGAGCCGAACCGTGTTGCCGCGCGTGATTCGCGACTTTGGAGCCCTGCACCCGGGCGTGCACTTTACCCTCAAGCAGGGCGATTACACGCGCAACGCCCAGTGGGTGCACGATGGCGTGGTCGATTTTTGCTTTACGGCACGCGGGTTTACCGCGGGGCTCGAGAAGCGCGTGGTCTATCACGACGAGTTGGTGGCATTGCTGCCGGCCGCGCATCCGCTGGCTGCAAAGGAAAAGGTGACGCTCGCCGACCTGGCTTCCGATCCGTTTGTGCTTCTGGATGAGGGCGAACAGAGCCTGGTGCTCGATGCATTCGCGGCGCATGGCCTGTCGCCGCACGTGACGAGTGAGGTGACCGACGACTACACCATCATGGCGATGGTGGAAGAGGGCCTAGGCGTGAGCATGCTCTACCGTCGTACTGTGGAGGGCATGCGAGCCGATATTCGCGTGCGGCCCATCGTGCACGCTCCCTCGCGTGACGTAGTGGCAGCCTGGCGCAGCTGGGATACCATGCCCATCGCCACGAGGCGCTTTATCGACTATATGAGCTCGCATATTGTCAATTAATGACTGGCGTGGCTTTGAGTGCGGTGTTTAGCGGGCTGTCGCTTTGGCTTGGGTGGCGCGATAGGTGCGTGCCGGGTGGCAAAGTAGTACCGCCACGACCATAAAGAACGCCGTGGTGCCCAGGCTGATGGGGTAGACCATCATGATGTTCGCAAAGGTGCGGAAGTGCGGGAACACGCAGAACACCCAATAGAAGCGGATGCCGCAGACGCAGATCATGGTGATGAGGGCGGGCGTGAGCGAGATACCAAAGCCGCGCAGGTAGCCGGACATGTTTTCGTAGAACATGCTAAAGGCGTACGCCGGGAAGATCGAACACACGCGGATATAGCCGATCGAGACGATGTTGGGATCGCTGTTGAACAGCGACAAGATCTCGCGTCCCAGGCCGACAATAACGATGATCGTGGTGAGTGCAACGATACCGCCTTCGACCAGGCAGACCTTGAGCGTTTTGGTGCAGCGGTCGATCTGGCGGGCACCGTGGTTTTGTCCCACAAAGGTGGTGCAAGCCTGGCTAAAGCTGTTGAGCAGGTTGTAGCATACGTACTCCAAGCTCATAGCGGCGCTCGATGCCGCCATGACCTCGGTGCCCAGGCTGTTGATAGCAGACTGGATGATGATGTTGGCGACGGCAAAGACGGCGCTCTGGATGCCGGCGGGCAGGCCGATCTTGACGATGCGCTTGAGGGCGACGGGGTCGATAGCCAGGTCGCGCGGGGTGACGCGGACGACGGAGTCGGTCTTGAGCAGGCGGATAAAGAGCGTGGCGGCGCTGACAGTGTAGGCGATAGCGGTGGCGATGGCGACGCCCGCGACGCCCCAGTGGAGTATGGGGACAAAGATGAGATCCAGGCCAATGTTGAGGACGGTGGACACGGCAAGTGCCTGCAGCGGCATGCGGGTGATGCCGACGGAGCGGAAGATCGCGGCCTCAAAGTTGTAGAGCAAGATCGAGGGCATGCTGAGCAAAAAGACGCGCAGGTAGAGCGAAGCGAGCGGCATGGTTTCGGCGGGAACATTGAGCGCGGCGAGCATGGGCTCGGCAAAGATCTCGCCCAGCGCAATGACGACAAAGCCCACGAGCGCCATTAAAATCGAGGTATGGACGGCGCGTTTGACCATGTTCTGATCGTTGCGGCCGATAGCGTTGGCGATGACCACGTTAGAGCCAAGCGACATGCCAATAAACAAGTTGAGCATAAGACTGGTAAGCGGAACATTGGAGCCGACCGCCGCCATGGCGAGGGTTCCCTGGTCACCCGAGAAGTTACCGATAATGACCGTGGCGATGAGGTTCGACAGCTGCTCCAAGATGCTCGTGGCGGCCACGGGGAAGGCGAACAGGGGAACATTGCGCCACAGCGATCCGGTGGTCATGCCAATGTGCTTAGATACGGTGTCAGCCATACGCTCTCAATCTCTAACATGCTCTTTTGTGCTTATTTGCGCAGACGATGATACTCCTAATCGACTAGTCATTGGGGACGTTCTAAAACGATTACTCATTCAAGAACGTCCCCAATGACTAGGCGGGGAAGGCGTGCGACAATGGTGGGCGTTGTGTTGTTCGCGCTAAGGAGTTGCCATGTTGTTGTGTCCCGTTTGCCATGAGCCGCTGGTGGATGACGAACGCGGTGCTGCATGCGCGGGTGGGCACCGGTTTGACCGTGCGCGCGAGGGCTATCTATATCTCCTGCGCTCGTCCAAGAGCGGCGACTCCATGGGCGATCCCAAGTCGCAGGCACGCAGCCGTCGCGACTTTCTGAACCGCGGTTACTATGCGCCGTTGCGCGATGCGATGGTCGAGCTGGTGCGCGAGCGGGTGTCTGGACGTGCCGCGTCTACGAACTGCCCCATGACGTTGCTCGATATTTGCTGTGGCGAGGGCTATTACACCAGCGCCATGGGTGCGGTGCCGGGCGTGGATGCTTACGGCTTTGACCTGGGCAAAGAGATGGTGCGCCTTGCCGCCAAGCGCGGCGATGCGACCTATTTCGTGGCCAACATGAAGGACATCCCCGTGGCCGATGGCACCTTCGATATGGTGACCGAGCTCTTTGCTCCCTTTAACGAGCGTGAGTTTTCTCGCGTGCTGGCGCCAGAGGGCTCGCTCTACACCGTGGTGCCGGGTGCCCGTCATCTGTTTGGGCTCAAGGAGGTACTCTACGACACGCCGTACCTTAACGATGGGAAGCTGCCGAAGACCACCGAGCTCGAGTTGGTCGGAACGCGGCGGGTGTCTGCGAACATTACGCTCCAAACCCAGGCCGACATCGAGGCGGTGTTCCAGATGACGCCGTACTACTACCGCACGCGCCCTGCCGATAAAGAGCGCCTGGCAAACTTGGACACCCTTCAAACCGACATCGACTTCATCATCGCCGAGTACCGCCACAGCTAACAACCTGCCAAAAAGGGACAGGTTTGTTTTGGTAGGTTTTGTCTGGGCAAACGTAAAGGGCCGACCGCGGAGATGCGCGATCGGCCCTTTTTAGTTGCTTGGCTGCAGAGGTTATGAGAAGCGAGCGCTTACAGGCGGTCCTTGTTCTCGGCCTTAACGGCGTGTGCCTGCTGAACAAAGAACAGGTCGTAGACCACGATGACAAAGGCGACGATATTGACGGAGCTGCCGCCGAGCGCGGGAAGCGTGAGCGCGGCCTGCGCAATCGTGGCGATTGCGGCAACGATGCCGAGCTTAAACGCACCATCCACCTGCGAAGGCTTGTTGGCGCCCTTGATGCCCGCAACGCCCGCGGCGAGATCGATGAGGCCCTTGGCGACCAGCACGACCGCGGCGAGCATGGCGTTCGACCCGTACGTGGAATCGAGGTTGCCGGTCGCGATGCCGACGCCGGCGATGACGAGGCTGGCGATGCCCAAAACAAAGTAGACGAGGGCAAGGATTTTGAGAGTCTTGCGAGCGGAACTCATGGCTGGTCCTTTCGATACGAGTACGTCAATCTGACGTACCCCATGTGCTGCACATATGGTGAAGCACATTGTAGTTCAACGCGGCGATGCATGCGCCTGAAAGCGCTTTGACCCCGCGCAGCCCACCCCAACCTTTCAAAAAGGAAAGCTGGACGTAAGCCAAATCGATGGCAGCCCATGTGCGGCGCTGCGATGATGAGGCCGTAACAAGGAGCTGGTCTCAAGGAGGAGTCATGATGTACGGAGCAGGGCAAGTGCGTGAGCCGCGGTCGTTGGGAAGGCGCATGGGTGATTCTGTGATCGCTGCCGTGTGCACGGGATTGATGGCGGTGCTTTGCATTGGGATGCTGTGGGCCATGTCGCATGTGGGACAATAGCGGACGGTTGGGTGCTGGCATGAACGGCGCTCACGTATTCGTTTTGCTTGTTAAGGAGTACCCATGGGTGTCGTCGATCCCTTTTCTGTTGCTCGGGCCGCGGGGCTTGAGCTGACCGGGAAGTCCGAGGGCCTCACGCTCACCGACGGCACGATGGAGCTGCGTGCCGATTTTGGCCGCATGCTGCCGCGACTCAAGCAGGGCCGTCTGCAGCAAGAGCTGTTGGTGAAGGCTGCGCGCACAAAGGGCATCGAGCGACCATGGGCGATTGACGCTACGGCAGGCTTTGGCGAGGATTCGCTGCTGCTGGCGGCCGCGGGCTTTACCGTCGATCTGTATGAGCAGGATTGCGTGATCGCGGCACTCCTCAAGGATGCCTTGGATCGCGCGGCAGATGATCCGGCGCTTGCGGTTGCCGTGTCGCGTATGCGCTTACATGCGGGCGAGGACAGCATTGCCGGCCTTCGCCATACAGCTGAGCTGATCGGGCAGGGCGAGCTTGCCGCTCCCGACGTGGTGTATCTGGACCCCATGTTTCCCGGGCGCACCAAGAGCGCGGCGGTTAAAAAGAAGTTCCAACTCTTGCACCATCTGGAACAGCCGTGCGCCGATGAGGAGACGCTGGTCGAAGCTGCGCTTGCGGTGCATCCGCGCAAGGTGGTTATCAAGCGACCGGTGAAGGGGCCGCTGCTTGCCGGCGTTAAGCCGAGCTATCAACTTGCGGGCAAGGCCGTTCGCTACGATGTTTTGGTGCCGCCGCACCCGTAGCTTGCGCGCGATAGCTGGCGCTCCGTCAGTGCCGTGCCGAAGCGGCGCCTATTTCCAAGGGTGCGACGTCAGGTGCCATCCGCCGCAGTATTCGCATTTGTAGCAGGCCAGCCCGCGGCGTCCGCGGTTTTCGCAGTCGGCCATAACTGCCTCGGCCTCGGCACGCGTGTCGTAACGGTTTTTGCGCTCGCACGACTTGTAGCGCCAGGCTTCATCGCGCTCGGCGTCCAGGGCGTCGCGGCGCTCGTCCTCGCGTGCAAACAGGTCGCTCATATCGCCGCCGGTGGCAGCGCCTAAAAACTCGCTTTTGGCCTTTGACCAGGCGGCTCGCTTTTTGCTTCCCATCTGCTTCGCGCCCTTCTCAAAACGTTGGTATCATTGCTCAATCAAAGTGATACCAATAAACGTGAGGTCGCCGCGTGATGATCAGAAAAACCCTCGATACCGACACTCCCGCCGTCATGGCTATCTATGACGTGGCCCGCGCCTTTATGCGCGCGCATGGCAACGCCACGCAGTGGCCCGAGGGCACGCCTTCGGCCGAGCAACTGGCTGCCGATATTGCCGCTGGTGGCAGTTATGTGTGCGAAGTCGACGGTCGCGTGGTGGCGACGTTTGCCTTTTTACCGGGTCCGGACAGTTCCTACGATGTGATCGAGGGCGGCCAGTGGCGCAGCGACGCCCCGTATGCTGTGCTGCACCGCGTGGCATCCGACGGCACCACGCATGGCGTCGCGGCTGCGATGTTTGCCTTTGCCGAGGAACGCATCGACCATCTGCGTATCGACACACACCAAGACAACCTGCCCATGCAGGGCGCCATCGCCAAGGCCGGGTTTAAGCGCGCCGGTATCGTATATGTGTCGGACGGTACGCCGCGCGTCGCGTTTGATTGGCTGCGCGAGGCATAAAGGCCGAGTCACATACCAGCGTTTCATCGAAATGAAAATGGCCCCGAGTGGGGCCATTTTTGGTAAAACGCGTTGTTGTGGGGCTCGCGTTGTTATCGCCCCAGATGAGCCCAGGCAGACAAAAAGGGGAGGTGCCGGCTTTCGCAAGGCGCGAACCTACGAAAATCGCTGCGCGGCAACGCGGGGCGATGAGCTCGGTCGGGGGATAGGGCTCGCTTCGCCCGCCGGCCCGTACATTGTATCATCCAGTGTGGAACAAGGATGCCCGTTGCCGCGTGCGATGGGCTTGCAATAAGAGGAGAGCCATGTCGAAGCAAGCGGTCGTTGGAATCTTGGCGCATGTCGATGCCGGCAAGACCACGCTGGCCGAGGCCATGTTGTTCAACGCGGGTCGCATTCGCAAGCGCGGCCGCGTGGACGATGGCGATTCGCATCTGGACACGAACGCGATCGAGCGTGAGCGTGGCATTACGATCTTCTCGTCGCAGGCCGTGCTCGACCATGGCGATACCCACGTCATGCTCGTGGATGCGCCGGGGCATGTCGATTTTTCTGCCGAGGCGGAGCGCACGCTGCGCGCGCTCGACTACGCGATTTTGGTTGTGGGTGCCAACGATGGCGTACAGGGTCATACCGAAACCCTGTGGCGTCTGCTTACACGTTATGACATCCCGACGTTTATCTATATCAACAAAATCGATTTGGAGAATCCCGGCCGCGATGTCTTGTTGGCACAACTTGGGCAACGTCTTTCCGAGGGCTGCCTGGATGCCAACGAACTGCTGGCGGGCGGCGCCGTTCAGGAGGACGCTGCTGCGTTGGACGAGGCGGCGCTCGAGGAGTTTCTTGAGGCGGGTGAGCTTTCTGTCGCAACGCTGTCGCGCATGGTTGCCGAGCGCAAGCTCTTTCCATGTTTTGCCGGCTCGGCGCTCAAGGACCAAGGCGTGGACGAGCTGCTGGACGGCATATGCGCGCTGATGCGTGAACAGGCATGGCACCCGGAGTTTGCCGCGCGCGTCTATCGTGTCAGCCGCGGGGATCGCGGCGAGCGCTTGGCATGGCTTAAAGTGACCGGCGGCACGCTGCATGCCAAGCAGATGATTGACGGACGTTCCGGTGCCGAGGCATGGGAGCAGAAGGTCGATCAGGTACGCATCTATAACGGCGAGAAGTATGAGCTTGCCCAAGAAGTTGCTGCTGGCGGTATTTGTGCCGTGACGGGTCTTGCGCACGTTCGCCCGGGGGACGCCCTGGGCGCGGAGCCCGCGGGCGATGCACCCGTCATTGCGCCGGTCCTTACCTATACGGTGCTTCCGGGCGAACACGATGTTCATGCGGTGTTCAAAGCGTTGACTGAGCTGGCGGATGAAGATCCCATGCTCGGCGTAAGCTGGAATACGCATCTAGAGCAGATTCATTTGCAGTTGATGGGCGCTGTGCAACTCGAGGTCGTGCAGCGGGTGTTGGCCGATCGCTTTGACCTTTCGGTTGAGTTTGAGTCTGGCGGCATTCTCTATAAGGAGGCTATTTCGCAGCCGGTCGAGGGCGTGGGCCACTTTGAGCCGCTGCGCCACTATGCCGAGGTGCATTTGCGCCTGGAGCCGTTGCCAGCGGGTTCGGGCGTGCAGTTTGGCACCGTGACCTCGACCGACGAGCTCGATCTTAACTGGCAGCGTTTGGCACTCACCAACGCCATGGAGCGCGACCACCTGGGCGTGCTGACTGGCTCGCCCATCACCGATGTGCGCATTACGCTCACGGGCGGTCGCGCGCATGCCAAACACACCGAGGGCGGCGATTTTCGCCAGGCCACGTACCGTGCGATTCGCCAGGGACTCATGCAGGCGCGTGAGGCCGGCGCGGCGGTACTGCTGGAGCCGTGGTATCGCTTTGAGCTCGAGGTACCGGGGGAGTGCGTGGGCCGGACGCTCTCGGATGCCACACGCATGGGTGCCGAGTACGAGCCGCCGACGATGGCGGGAGACCGGACAAAGCTTGTGGGTCGCGTGCCAGCATCCGAGGTGCAGGATTACGCGCTGGAGGTGGCCGCCTACACGAGCGGTCGCGGGCATCTGTACCTGGAGTTCGCCGGCTATGCGGCTTGCCATGATGCCGAGCGCGTTATAGAGGCGGCCGCCTATGAGCCCGAGGCCGATCTGCCCAACACGCCCGACTCGGTCTTTTGCTCTCACGGCGCCGGTTACACGGTCAAATGGTACGACGTACCCGCCGCGGCACACGTAAAGGTCGATCCCGCCACCTTCCGCCCCTGGCGTGCAGCAGACGCGGAGTTTTTCGGCCACATGTGACAAAGGGGCAGTTCCTTTTGTTCCATGCTATTGGTATAACTCGGTATAAGTTGGTATAACTATTATCAGGGTTTGCCAATCCGAGGAGGCCGACATGAATCCAAATCCCTTTAAGCCAACGGCAGGCAAGCGGCCTCCGATACTCATCGGTCGCGAGTCGGTCATCGAAGATTTCGAGGAAGGGCTCGACAACGGCGCCGGAGCGCCGGGCAGGCTCATGCTCATTACGGGAAACCGCGGCTGCGGCAAGACAGTTCTCCTGCGGGAGCTGCAACGTCTGGCCAGTGAGCGCGGATGGGCGGTTGTCTCCGATTCCGCTTCGCTTGGCTTATGCGACCGCTTGGCCGACGCGCTTCGCTCGAATAAACCCGTTGTGACGTCAATGGAGTTCGGTCCGTCGTTTGGGCGGATGTCGGTCGAGGCGGCGCGAGCAAAGGGCGAGACGTTGCGAGGGCTGGTCAACGAGCGCCTCAAGAAGCTCGGTCCAGGCAAGGGCATACTGTTTGCGATTGACGAGGCTCAATCTGCGTCTATCGAGGAGCTGGCGGCTCTTGCCGTTCTCTATCAACAGGTGCTCGGAGACCAGGATGCCACGGGCTTGTCCGATAGCGACCAGCGCGGCCTTGCGCTTGTTTTTGCCGGCTTACCCAGTATGGTTGACGATCTGCTCGAAGAGCCGAGCGTGACGTTTTTGCGGCGTGCCCAGCAGCGTACGCTGGGGGCGATATCTTTGCCCAAGGTGCGCGATTCGTATATCCAGACGGTCAAAGACGCTGGTCTTTACGTTGACGCGGAGACGGCGGACCTTGCGGCGCGCAAAAGCATGGGGCATCCCTATATGGTTCAGCTGGTGGGCTATTACATGTGGCGGTCTGCTGTCCGGCGCAACACGCGAGTCATTGAAAGGCGCGATGTCGAGGCTGGCTACGCCGATGCCGTCTCCGAGTTCTATGAAGCGGTCGACGCTCCCTTGTATTACGGGTTGCGCAGTCCGCAGCGCCTCTTTATCGAGGCCATGGCGGCTGACGAGGGCAAACCGACTCGCATGGCGGATATCATTGAGCGTTGCGATCGCACCCAAAGCTGGGCGAGCAAATATCGCGCAAGCCTGATTCGCGAGCGCGTCATCGAGGCTGCCGGATACGGCCTCGTCCGGTTTACCGTGCCCATGCTGGGCGAGTACATTCGCGATCGAGTTTTATGGCATGAGTAGGGTGATAAAGGTGACGGAACAGAAGATGAGCCCGCAGGCTATCGAGGTGCGTGGCGCGCGTGTCCATAACCTTAAGGACGTCGATATCGATATCCCGCTGGGAAAGCTCGTGGGTATTGCCGGCGTGTCGGGTTCGGGCAAGAGTTCGCTGGCGCTGGGGGTTCTTTATGCCGAGGGTTCGCGTCGCTACTTGGAAGCACTCAGCACCTATACTCGACGTCGCCTGACACAGGCCGAACACGCCCAGGTGGATGAGGTCTTGCACGTGCCGGCGGCGCTCGCATTGCATCAGCGCCCCAGCGTGCCGGGCGTGCGTTCCACTTTTGGCACCATGACCGAGCTCAACAACAGCCTGCGTCTGCTCTTTAGCCGCTGCGCCCATCACGTGTGCCCGCACTGCGGGGCGCGCGTGGAGCCGAGCCTTAACGTGGCTGCGGGCCTGTCGCTCACGTGTCCGATATGCGGCCGCGAGTTCTACGCGCCGAGTGCCGAGGATTTGGCTTTCAATAGCGGTGGTGCGTGCCCTACCTGCGGCGGCACCGGTGTCATGCGCGAGGTGGACGAAGCGAGCCTGGTGCCCGACGAGTCAAAGACCATCAACGAGGGTGCAGTGCTTCCCTGGGGTACGCTCATGTGGGATCTGATGAAGCAGGTGGCAGGCGAGATGGGCGTACGCACCGACGTACCGTTTAACCAGCTCACGCCTCAAGAGCGCGATATCGTGTTCCACGGCCCGGCGGTCAAGAAGCACATTCTCTACGTTCCCAAAAACGGCGAGGGCGCCACGCCGCTCGACTTCACCTATTACAACGCCGTCTATACCGTCGAGAATGCGCTCGCCAAGGTTAAGGACGACAAGGGCCTCAAACGCGTTGCGCGCTTTTTGCGCGAGGGCCCATGCCGCGACTGCAGCGGCACGCGTCTCTCCGAGGCGGCACGCCAGCCCCAGGTGCGCGGTATCAATCTGGCGCAGGCGGCGGTCATGACGCTGGGCGAGGCGATTGAGTGGGTGCGCGGGGTGCCCGCATCCTTGCCGCCCGAGATGCGGCCCATGGCGACGGATATCTGCGATTCGTTTTTGAGCACGGCCCGTCGTCTGGTCGACCTGGGTCTCGATTACCTTTCACTCGATCGCGCCGGTGCCACGCTTTCCACGGGTGAGCGCCAGCGCGTGCAGCTTGCTCGCGTGGTGCGCAATCGATCGACGGGCGTGCTCTATGTGCTGGACGAGCCCTCGATCGGCTTGCATCCTGCCAATGTCGACGGCTTGGTGGGTGTGATGCGCGATCTGGTGGATGACGGCAACACCGTGGTTGTTGTCGACCACGACACGCGCGTACTGGCGGAAGCCGACTATCTGGTCGAGATGGGCCCCGTTGCCGGAGCAGGCGGCGGTAATGTGATTGCCGCTGGCACGGTGGACGAGCTCGAACAATCGCAGGGCAGCCGCATCGCCCCGTTTTTGCGCTCGGACCCCAAGCGCTTGCGTCCGCAGGTGACTGACGACGAAATGTTCGACCAGGGCCACATCCGCATGGCAACCGATGCCATCCATACCGTCAAGCCGCTCGAAGCCGATATCCCGCGCGGCCGCCTTGTCGCGGTGACGGGCGTTTCGGGCTCGGGCAAGACGACGTTGGTGCTCGAGACGCTCATCCCGGCGCTTAAGGCGCAGGCAGCCGGCGAGCGTCTGCCAAGACATGTGCGCTGGGTCGATGCCGAAGGCATTGCCCGCGCAAACCTGATTGACGCTACGCCTATCGGCGCCAACGTGCGCTCGACAGTGGCGACTTATGCCGACATTCATGACGAGCTGCGTCGCGCCTTCGCCCGTACGTCCGAGGCCAAAGCAGCCGGCTACAAGGCGGGTGCCTTTAGCTACAACACTGGCGCCTTGCGCTGCCCTACGTGCGATGGCACGGGCTCGATATCGCTCGACGTGCAGTTTTTGCCCGACGTCGAGATCGTCTGCCCGGCATGTCGTGGATCACGTTATGCAGACGCGGCTTCGCATATCCATCGCGAGGGCAAGGACGGGAGCCTGCTTACGTTGCCGCAGCTCATGGACATGAGTGTGGACGAGGCTATCGACGCCACGCTGGGACTCAAGAAAGTTCAGACGCGCTTGCAGACCTTGCACGACCTGGGATTGGGCTATCTCACGCTTGGTGAGCCCACGCCGGCGCTCTCGGGCGGCGAGGCACAGCGTCTTAAGCTTGCGAGCGAGATGGGCCGCGTGCAGGATGATGCCGTATTCGTGTTCGACGAGCCCACGATTGGACTACATCCGCTCGATGTTCAGGTGCTGCTGAACGTGTTTGACGGTCTCGTTGCCAAGGGCGCCACGGTTATCGTGATCGAGCACGATCTCGACCTTATCCGTAACGCCGATTACGTGATCGACATGGGCCCGGGCGGTGGTGGCGCCGGCGGGCAAATCGTCTGCGCCGGTACGCCAGGCGACATCGCGGCCTGCTCCAAGAGCATTACCGGTCGCTACCTATAGACAATGAGGCAAAGGGACAGCCCCTTTGCCTCATTGATGCCTATTTCACGCACTGAGCGGCGAGATAGTCGCGGAAGAATGGCAATTCAAAAGCGACGATTCCGCGCCCGCGTTCTCCAATGATGCCGGCATCTATCATGCGGCGTCGGTAGCGGGAGACCTGCTGCGGCGAACGCTTAAGGCGCTCGACAAGGTCAGCGGTGGTGGACTCTTCCTCGTCATCGAGCATGGCGATGAGGAATCGCTTGTCCTCTGCAGTGAGTTCCCGATAGGTTGCCGCAAGGATTCGGTCGTCCATCTCGTCACGCGCGATTTTGATTCCCAGGTCAAAGTCGCGTGACGAGATTTCCTTCGAATCGCTTGTGAGATCCCAGGCACGGTAGCCTACGAGTTGCAATAGGAAGGGAAAACCAGAGATCGAGCGAACGGCTCTATCGATTCCCTCAGCATCTGCCAGGCGATCGTTTTCCTGAATTGTGCGAATCAAGGCCTCGCGTACGTCATAGTCGGCAATGCGACCCAGATGATATTGTTGGGCGCGGCGAAGGAACGAGACCGTCTTGTGGTTCAGCAACGTCGAGACGTTGTTGGGAAGTCCCGCCATGAGCAGGGCGACGCGTTTCCCATCGGTCACAAAGTGCTGATACGTCGCTGCAAGCTGAATCATCTCGTCGAGTGTCGGGTCCACCTCGTCAACCGTGACGAGCAGACCGGTGCCCGCCTCGTTGAGCTGGTCGATGATGTCGCTCATGCGATAACGCCAGGTTGAGGCATCGTGAACGCGATTGACCTCGATGCTGCCGAGCGGTGCAATTCCGAGGCCGGTGACTTCGAAGTGGGTGGACGAGTCGATGAGATGGGCTGCGGCACGTTTCGTCCCGAGCTCGATTTCCTCAAGCATTCCCGGGAGCGCGGTCGTCTTTACGGCTATCCAGCCGTGGGATTCCGCCCTTGTCGCGAGCGACGACATGAGAGCGGTTTTACCGGTTCCACGCGCGCCCGAGAAGATCGAGGTCAATTCTGGGCGCCTGCGCTGGCTCAAGAAGGCACGGTCCAAATCCCGAATAATCTGTTGTCTGCCAGCGAGATGGGCAGGAACCTCACCAAAACTAGGGGTAAACGGGTTTTCGAGGTATTTCACAAGGCTCTCCTTTCACACCGCCGTTTAACTTCATTTTACTTTAGTTAATTCTGATTAAAAATGAGGGCTCTTTATCTAGAGCATCAATTAGGCGTGCGTGCCATCGGCGTGGTGCTTGAATGTAACAAAGGGAAAGTTCCTTTGTCACATTCCCGGAAAGCCTGTTTGGCGCAGAGCCTCGTAGAGGACGATGGCGGCGCTGTTGGAGAGGTTGAGTGCGCTGATGCGGTAGTCGTTCGGATTGACGAAGTTGCCGCAGATGTCCTGTTGAAGGATGGCCTCGTGGCTGTCCTCGGTATGCCCCAGCGATTCCTCGTGGGTTTCCCAGGCCTCGGCGTTGTCAAGCGAATCGCAATCGCGCAGCATCGGGATGCGCTCGCAGCACGTGGGCGCTGCAGCGAGTAGCTCCTCGGGAATGCCCGAGCTCTCGCTGCCAAAGACCAAGTAGTCGCCATCGCGGTAGGTACTCTGCGCATAGGTGCGGCGTGCCTTTTTGGTCAGCAGATGCAGGCGTTCGTCGGCAGGGGAGAGGTCATTGCGCGCAAGGAAGTCCTCCCAGCCGGCATAGGTCGTCACGTCCAAGTTTTGCCAGTAGCCCAGGCCGGCGCGACGTACCGTCTTGTCGTCGAGCGAAAACCCCAGCGGCTCCACCAGATGCAGGCGGGTGCCGGTAACCACGCAGGTGCGGCCGATATTGCCCGTATTGGCCGGAATCTCGGGCGCATACAGCACAATGTTGAACATGAATCTCCTTGGCTCAGAACGAAAAACCACCACGAAGGGCACCTTCGTGGTGGTTTGGCAGTTACATAGGCGGAAAAATGCCCGCTTGGATAAACCTAGGCGCGGTGCCAGTCGGTCAGGCAGGCATCGAGGGAGGCGATGAGCGCGTCCTTGTCCATGTGACGGCCGATGATGCACAGGCTCGTCATGCGGTCGCCCGTCTCGTCGTCCCAAATTTGCATGATCTCGGGGTTCTCGTCGATGATCTTCTGCTTCTCGCCCTCGGGCGCGGAGTCAACGAACAGGCCGTTCTCCATCAGGCGCATCTGGTGGCCGGCCTGCTCAAACATGTAGCACATGTCCGGATCGCCGGTCTGCCACAGCGGACCCTTGACGCGGATGACCTCGTCGGGCCACTCCTGCTCAACAAAATCAGTGAACTTCTGCAGGTCAAACGGCTTGCGGCGCGAGTACACAAAGGTCTCGATGTCGTACTCGAGCACTTCGGGGTCGTCGTGCTCCTCGGGATGCTCCATGGCCTCGATCCAGGCGGCGGAGTTGTAGGCGCGCATAAAGTCGAAGCGGTCGGTATCGAGCAGCTCCTCCATGGGGACCTCGCCGTTTTGGGCCTCGACGATCACGGCGTCCTTCTGCAGGCTGCGCACGATGGCCTTGAGCTCGGCGATCTGCTCGGGCGTCACGGTATCGGTCTTGTTAAGGATCAGCGTGGAGCAGAACTCGATTTGCTGGATGAGCAGGCTTTCGATGTCGTCCTCGTCGATATCCTCAGCCAGCAGGTCGCGACCGCCGTTGAACTCGTCGTACATGCGGGCGCAGTCGACCACGGCCACGATGTTGTCGAGCGCGAGCTTGGGCTCGCCGCCCACCTTGGCCTCGTCGCAGAAGCTCGAGATGGTGTAGGCGATGGGGATAGGCTCGCAAATACCCGATGCCTCGATGATGATGTAGTCGAACTTGCCCGAATCGGCAATGCCCTGCAGCTGGTTGGCCAGGTCGTCCGAAAGCGTGCAGCAGATGCAGCCGTTGGTGAGCGGGATGAGGTCGTCGGTCTCGGAAAGGCCGCCGTCGGCGATAAGGCTGGCGTCGACATTGATCTCGCCGATATCATTGACGATCACGGCGGCGCGGATGCCGCCGTCGTTAGCGAGGATGTGGTTGAGCAGCGTGGTCTTGCCGGCACCGAGGTATCCGGTAAGCATGATGATCTTCACGGGTTTGTTGGGCATGTGCCCTCCTTTGTTAGACATGGCTTACAGTTGAATCTTATGCCAAACGCCTGCTCTTATACCCACGCGCCGGCAAATAACACAGGCTACTCCCAGGCTCCCCATACATCGGGGCAATAACCGACGGTGGCCTTTTTACCGTTGCGTACGATGGGCTCGGCCAGAACCTGCTGGTTTTCGAGCAGTTTATCGAAGCGCTGACTGGGGGTGAGGTGCTGGATGAGCGCGAGCGTCTCCTCGTCCTTGGCCTTGGGGTTGAGCAGCTTGTCGATGCCGCCGACCGCCTGCATCACGCTCGTGAGCTCGCCCTTGCTCATCTCCTTTTCCTTAAGGTCAATAAACTGCACCTTAATGCGACGCTCTTTGAAGAAACGCTGTGCTTTCTTGGTATCGAACGACTTCTTAGTCCCGAAGATTTGAATATTCATGGCCCCGCCGCTCTATCGAATGAAGTTGGTCGTTGCGCGATCTGCCTCGGGCGCGTTGATGCCGGCGGCCTGTCCCGCCTCGATGCAGCGCAGGAGCCAGGCCATGTTTTTGCCGATGTTTCGCATGGTGGCAAGGCCTTCGGCATCCCCATCGGCGTCGCCGGGCACGCGGCCAAACACGTTGTTCCAGTAGGTGGAAGCAACCACGGGCATTTGCTTAATGGTGAAGTACTTGTTGAGTACATCGAACGTGGTCGACGTGCCGCCGCGCCGGGCGACGGCGACCGCGGCGCCGGGCTTGTGCTCAAAGGCATGCCCGCCTACATAGAAGGCGCGATCGAGGGCTGAGAGGATGCGTCCGCTGGGATGCGCATAGTAGACGGGGGAGCCAAAGACAAAGCCATCTGCCTGCTCGGCGGCAGCGATGAGCTCGTTCACCACGTCATCGTCAAAGGTGCAGCGACCGCCAAGTTTGCCACACTGGCCGCAACCGATGCAATCGCGAATGGGCTTGGCGCCCAGCTGAAACACTTCGGTATCAATGCCTTCGGTATTGAGCTGCTCGGCGACTTCGGCGAGTGCGCGGGCGGTGTTGCCGTTTGCCTTGGGACTGCCATTGACCAAAAGAACCTTCATCACAAACTCCCTCTGCTGTTGGTGACTTCTGCAGAGGATTATCGCACGATGGGGGAGGCGGTGCGGGCGCGGTGCTAATCCAGTTTGGTACCTGGAACCTGCACGGCTTTACCGAGCAACGCTTTGAGCTCGTTCAAAATGGAAACGGGCTGTCGATCGACAGCGTCCAGATGAAGCGTCGCCACACGAATGGGCGGCTGATATTCAAGCGAGCCGATGAGCACGGGAGAACCCAGGAACCGCTCGATTTCGTCTGCGATCGCGTCGGTCTCTTCGGGGTCAAAGTCGTCGAAAAGCGCCACGAATGTCGGCCCCGTCGAGCGGAACAGGCGACCCTTGCCGCGCGAACATTCCATAAGGCAGGCGGCGCTTTCGGCGAGCACGCGGTCGCCTGCATCAAATCCAAAGCGGGCATTGACCTCCGCGATATCGTCAACCTTAACGGCAATAAAGCCTGCCTCGCGCGCCACGCGGCGCATTTCGCCAATGGCGTTGACCAGGGCGTGAATATCGCCCAGGCCCGTTACCGAGTCGGTCGTATCCGCTAGGCTTCGGTTGATGATAATGCCCACATACATGCTGGGCTCGGTATCGGTGCCGTCCAAGCGGTAACCCGTGCAGTCGCAAAGCGCGTACGCTCCGGTGGCATCCATTACGCGATACTGCATGTAGTGGAAGTGCCATGTGCCGTTTATCACCATGTCGAGCTCGGCGCGTACGTTGTCGCGGTCCTCGGGATGAACGCGGGCGAGCCACATGTCGACCGAGTTAAAAGGGTGCTGGGAGGGCAGGTCAAAATCGCGCACGGCGTTAACCGACCATTGCGATTCGCCCGTATCGAGGTTAAGGATGAACGGATAGCGCGTCTCGGAGCTCATGGAGATTGCTTGGAACACCCGGTCGTTGCAGGGAAGCTGATCGACGATTGGGCGTTGTGGTGCGTCATTGTCTTTCGGTTGCTGTACACGATGCATAAGCTTATAGCGATACATCTTGCGATCGGCATCCATCGTCATCTGGCGACGCGTGTCGCCGGCAAGTGGATCGACGCGCGAGCAGCCAAAGCTAAAGCTGGCGATCATGGGCGCCTTGCCACCTGAGCTCGCCTCGATCAACCCGGCACGCACCTGCTCCAAGCGCTGCTCGAGTTGAGTCTCGTTTGCGGAGAGCGAGATAAGCACAAACTCGTCTCCACCGATACGGAACAGCATCTCATTGTGCTCCATGGTTTCGGAGAGCGTGCGGCAGATGCTCAGAATATAGCGATTGCCTTCGGCGTGGCCAAACCTATCATTGCAATGCTTGAGATGGTCGATGTCAATATAGGCGCAGGTGAAGGGATCGCCTTTGCGCCAGAGCTGCTCGACGTGACGGTCGAGTCCGCTGCGGTTGCCCAAGTTGGTGAGCGGGTCGATATAGGCGTTGCGCTCAAGCAGCCGGCGCTCTTGTTGCAGGATAGCATGCGTCTTTTGCAGTTGCTCACCAACGGCGCGTAGCTCAGCAGGCAGCGCGGCAACATCGAGTTCGGCGGTCGAGATGCCATTCGCAAGTCGCTGAAGATAGGCAATAATCGATTGCTCGCCCATGCGGTACGACTCGTTCATGATGGATAACCTCCTTGGGGGAACAACGGTTTGTATCATATCCCCAATTCGGTTTGAACTGGGGATATAAGTTAGCTAATGGAGACAAATGCCCCCTTCGGCGGTGGCGTTTTGCGCGCGAGCGTATCAGTTGTTATTGCCACCATCGAGCAATGCCTCAAAATCCTTCGCCGGCATGGGGCGGTAGTAGAGGAAACCCTGAGCGTAGCGGGCGCCCATGTGGCGTAGCATGTTCGCCTGCTCATCTGTCTCGACGCCTTCGATTACAATGGGCAGATGGAGCGACTGCGCCATCTCGAGCATCGATGACACGATCTGCGCGCTGCGGCCTTGATCGCGGTCGGTGGGTACAAAGGTTCGGTCGAGCTTGATGACGTCGACGTTGACGTTCTTGAGCATCGCGAGCGTGGACTGACCGGTGCCAAAATCGTCCATATAGGTCGAGAAGCCGCGGGTGTGCAAGTCGGCTGTCAGTTTGTCCACGGCTTCGGACTCTCCCGTATAAGCCGTCTCGGTGATCTCGATGCGCATGAGCTCGGGCGGCAGGTTGTATTGGGCGGCGAGCGATCCCATATGCTCGGCAACGTCGCAGGCAAGGATATCCACGCGCGACACATTAAGCGAGACCGGAACCACGCGAAGGCCGCGATCGAGACGCTCGCGCAGCCACGAGGCGACACCCTGCCAAATGTACTTGTCGAGCGTCACCACAAAGCCGCTTTCCTCGAGTGCGGGGATAAACGTTGCGGGCGAAATGAGAGAGCCGTCCTTGTCAATCCAGCGGGTGAGTGCCTCGGCGCCAATGATCTCGCCGGTTTCCATATCGACCTGGGGCTGCAGGTAGTACGTGATGCGGCCGTTTGAGAGCGCGTACTGGAACTCGGTCAGCGTACGGTGGAACGCAATCTCGTGTTCATATTCTTCGGGGTGGAAAATAGCAATGCGCTCCTTGAAGTCGTTTTTGGCGCGTCGATTGGTAAACATGGCCTTTGCCTGCGCATCGATGGTGATCTCCTCATTGGAGTCGATGGGGTAAATGCCCATGGACGGCCAAAAACCTACGCCGTCATCATGCCTGGCTACTGCCTCGCGAACGCGGTCGTAGATTTGATGGACGGTGATGTGCTTAAAGGGGATGAGTACGCAAAAGTCATCTTGGCCCCAGTACCCTGCGACGCCCATATCGGCATTCTCGATGTCCTTGAGGACCGTGCCCACATCGGCGAGTACGCGGTCGCCCTCGGCCTGGCCGTGCCATTCATTAAACAGGCGCATGTGACCCATGTCGACGGTGGCGATGCACCAGGTGTCGTCGCGCCTTGCCTCGAGAAATGCGTTGGCGCGCCGCATAAACTCGCTGGGTCGATAGAGGCCCGTGAGCGAGTCGATACGTTCGGCGATGGCGCTTTTGCGCTCCGCCTCGGGTATGGGGAGGCTGTCGTTGGGAACAAGCCCGCCGGCCGTGCGAAGGCGACGGTCGAGTTCGCCTAAAACGGCGGTCGCTTGATGGGTTAACTGCTCGTAAAAGGCCGGGACGACAAGGCAGACGGGAGTAATGGTGTCGCCCGCGATTTGAACAGGAGCGAAAACAGCCTCTTTAAGGTGGCGGGTCAGTTGCTCGAATGCCTCATGGTCCAAATCGTTGCTGAGCACGACGAACTGGACGCTTCGTGAACGGAAGACCCGGCTTCTGCCGCGGGTGATCGACAGCATGCGGCCTGCGTATTCGGCAAGCATGTTGTCGACAGCCTCGGCCCCGTAGAGCTCGTTGAGATTCGCCGTGCCACGAATGCGCACTGCTATAAGCCCCGTCTCGCAGCGGTCGCGACGACAGGCATCGATAGCGTTGACCAGCATGCGCTGCGTTCCGAGGCCTGTGGCGGCGTCGACGGTTTCGGCAAGCGAGTGGTTGACGAGTTCGCCGACATAGAGCGAGGGGACATTTCCGTCGCCGTCGATGCGAAACCCGCGAGCACGGCAGAGAACGTAGTCACCCGCGGCATTGCGCATGCGGTACTGCATGACGCGGCGGTGTTTGGAGCCGTTAAAGATCTGGTTGATGTCGTTGGCGTAGGCCTCGAGGTCATCGGGATGGACGCGCGTCTTCCAGAAATCGCGGCAGCTGTCTATGTGCTCCGAAGGAAGACCGAGATCGCGCAAGGCACCTTGCGACCAAAGGGTGCGGTCCTTGTCCAAGTTCTCGATAAAGAAATAACGGCCCTCGTTGAGCATCGAAAAAGCGTCGAAAATACGATCGCTTATTTCGAAGTCGTCGGCGTGGACTTGCGTAATATTGCGCCGATCGAGGTGCATGGCATGACGTAGCTTGTAGTCGTACATGCGATGGTCGGCATCGAGTGTCATGCGATTGGAGGCTTCGCCCAGGGCGGGGTCGGCGTGTGCCACTCCGTAGCTAAACGAGTGGGGCATCTCGGAATCGTTGTTTTTGAGCAGGATCGTTCGGCAGTGTTCCAGACGTTCGGCGAGGTCGTCCTCGGTCGCAATCGTAGATAGGATGGCAAACTCGTCGCCTCCCAGACGAAATGCCGCCTCGTCTACCTTCATATACAGCTTGAGATAAAGGCTTACCTGCAAGATATAGCGGTTGCCCTCGTCATGGCCAAAGACATCGTTGCAGTGCTTGAGATTGTCGATATCGATGAACGCCATGGTAACGGGAGCGTCCTGCTCCCAGAGCTCCTCGAGGGAACGGGCAAAGCCGCCGCGGTTGCCAAGTCCGGTAAGCTGGTCGGTAAAGGCGGTCCTAATCAGATCATCCTGACGCTCGAGAAGGTCGCGGACGGTCTTTTCGAGCGTTTCGGTGTAATTGCTGACAGTATCTATGTTCTAAGCGGCTTTCTGAAGTCGGGGCGGATTGCGTCGGGCGAGCTCGTCGTGTACACGCGTCGTTGCTCAGCGTTTTGCGTGTATCCAGGCCCCCGCCTTGCTGCGTTGTTGGGTTACTTTGCCGGCTAATGTTCGCTGTTGATAACTGCTGAGTAGTATAAACAACAGTAATAAACAACAGTACAAAATTATATAGGGGTGCACATGCTGTGGGTGGCTATTATTCGACAAACGGCAGCGCGACGATGCGATGTCCGATAAAAATGCGACTGAGACGATATATGTTGACGGGTATACTTGTCCCGGTTTTAAACGCAGGAACGGAGATGGTCGCATGGCACAGCCAAATATGACGCGCACGGTGGGGCTGGCGCTCGAGGGAGGCGGCTACCGCGGTATGTATACGGCGGGCGTGCTCGACGTTTGGATGGAGCACGGTTTGACTTGCGACCATATGGTGGGTGTCTCGGCGGGCGCGGCGTTTGGCTACAACTTTAAATCGCGCCAGATCGGCCGTGCCATTCGCTATAACAAGGCCTATTGTGCCGACAAGCGCTATGCGGGTGTAGCAAGCTGGCTGCGGACCGGCGATATGTTCAATGCCGATTTTGCCTATCACGAGGTGCCTATCGAGCGCGATCCCATTGACTTGGAGGCGTATCGCGCCTGTCCCATGCGGTTTACGTGCGTGTGTACTGATATCGAGACGGGCAAGGCCGTCTACCACGACCTGCCCTATGGCGACGAGAGGGATATCGAGTGGATCCGGGCATCGTCGGCGATTCCTGTGGCGACGCGTCCCGTTGCTATTGACGGGCATAAGTATCTGGATGGTGGCGTGGCCGATTCCATTCCCAGCGCTTGGTTGTTTTCACAGGGGTATGACCGCAATATCGTGGTACTCACGCAGCCGGCGGGCTTTGTGAAGCAGCCCAACAGCGTGATGCCCATGCTGCGTCGCGTGTTCCGTCACTACCCGGAGTTTGTCGCAGCGCTTGAGCATCGGCATGAGGTTTACAATACCACTCTCGATGACCTGACACGTCGCGAGGCTGCCGGCGAAATCTTTGTGGTGCGGCCGAGCGAATCGGTGAAGGTGCCGTCGCTATGCCGCGAGCCCGATGAGCTCGAGCGCATCTATCAGATCGGTCGTCGAGATGCGGAGGCGACTTTGCCGGCGTTGGAGGCCTACCTAGCGGGGTAGAGCAAACTGCCGCGGACTCGGCGGAAAGCGCATCCCGGAATGGAGGTCCAAACTGGGATGCGCTTTCCATTGCTAAAGATGTGAGGCTGCGGATCAGCTGCTCGGCTTATGCCTATGCCTGTTGCCAGGTGTCGACGAGCTCCTTGGCGGCGGCGCAGGGGTCGTCAGCACTGCAGACGGCGCTCACCACAAAGAAGCCATCGACGCCGGTGGCCTTGAGCTGTGGCAGGTCGGCCGTCTTGACGCCGCCGCCCACCACGATGGGCACGGGGCTTGCCGCGTGGAGTGCGGCCAAGTCCTCAAAGCTCTTGGTGATGATAGAGCCGTCGGCCGCGCGTCCGCAGTCGCGCTTGGTCTCGGTCTCGTGGAGCGGGCCGATGCCCAGGTAGTCGACCAGGCTCATGTCGGCGGTCTTGACGTACTCGAGCATCTCCTCGCAACGGGCCGAAAGGCCCACAATGGCATCGGGGCCCAAAAGTTTGCGGCAGACCTCGACGGGAATATCGCTCTGGCCAACGTGCACGCCGTCGACAGCGATGCCCTGCTCGCGCGCGGCGAGTACGCAGTCCAGGCGGTCGTCGATCAGCAGGGCGACCTGACCGGTCTTGCCGGCCTGTGCGATTGCCTGCGCGGCGTCGCCCGTCAGCGCGATGATCTCGCGGGCACTTGCCACCTTGGAGCGCACCTGGATGCAGGTAAAGCCTGCGTCGAGCGCCTGGGCCACCACATCGCCCACGGGACGCCCGAGCGTGTTTTCGGGGCCGAGTACCAGATAGGCCGAGATATCAAGGTTGTCGCGGATGCTCATCGTGCTTCCTCCTGCTTTTTGATCTGTGCTTCCATGCGCTCGAGCTTGCCGGTCATGGTGTCGGTAAATCCGGGTCGAATATCGGCTTTGAGCACGACTTCGGTGCGGATGTCCTTGCTCGCCAACACAAAGGTTGCGTCGCGCACGACCTGCATGACCTCGTCCCAGTCACCCTCGATCTCGGTGAACATCGAGGTGGTGCGGTTGGGAAGGCCGCTCTCGCGAATGACGCGCACGACCTCGGCGACCTCGGCGGACAGTTCATCGCCGGTGCCGCACGGGGCGATGGCCACGGCGACGAGTGTGTTCATGCCGGCATTGGTTGCGGGCTCGGACATGGCTTATGCCTCCTCGAGCTCGAGTTGGTTATCGGCGATGTCCTGGGCGGTCGCGCGGTAGAGCTCGTCGATAAAGGCGACCTTAAAGCTTGCCGGGGCATCGGCGACGGCGGCGGCACGCGTGCCGGCAACGTTGTAGACGGCGGTGCCGCAGACGGCTGCCGTAAACGGGTCGGCGGCGCAGGCGTACACGGCCAGCACGCCGCCCTGCGAGCAGCCGCAGCCGGTGATCTTGGACATGAGCGGGCTGCCGCCGTGGGACTTGGCCACGGTCGTGCCGTCGGTAATCAGGTCGACTTCGCCCGAGACGACCACGGCGCCGCCGGTGTAGCGGGCGAGCGCCACGGCGGCATCGCGGGCGGCGTCGACCGTGTCGGTGGTATCGACGCCGCGTACGCGGCTCAGATCGGCCGCCTCGCCCTCAAGACCCCACAGGCCGGCGAGCGCAATGATCTCGGAGGCATTGCCGCGCACGATGGCGGGCTTGTACTGCTTGAGCTCGTTTACCAGCTGGGTGCGCAGGCTACCGATGCCCAGGCCCACCGGATCGAGCACCCAGGGCTTGCCGGCGTCGTGTGCCGCCTTGGCCGCGCGGGGAATCGTCTGCTCGTAGATGGGGAAGAGCGTGCCCATGTTGAGATAGATGGCGCCGCCGCCGGCAACGAGCGTCTCGCCTTCGTCGGGCAGATAGACCATGGCGGCCGAACCGCCTACGGCGAGCTGAGCATTGGCGACAAAGTCGATCGTCACCGTGTTGGTGATGGAGCCGGCCATCGGATTGGTGGCGCGAATCTCCTCCACGGCCTTGACCACATTTTGCTTAAGCTGTTCCGAATCGATCACTGCACATGCCTCCTTGGCATAGAAAAGGGGCGCTGTGCATAGACAGCGCCCCTGTAAAGGCGGCATGCTCCCTACGCCAGCATTAACTGACAGGTTCAAAGGATTGGGCCCCATGCCCTCTCAGCCTTGTGGTTTGCACCGCCGGCACTCCCGCATCGAATCTGTTGTTCCCTATACTAGCGCACCTGCCAAAAAGGGACAGGTTTATTTTGGCAGGTCGTTACAATAGGTAGGACCGATACGAATGGGGGCCTTATGATTAAACTTGTGCTGACCGATATGGACGATACGCTGATTCCAGCCGGGCATGACGGCGCCAGCGACTACGCCATCGAGGGCATTCATGCCATGCAGGCGGCGGGTCTGCACTTTGGCCCGGTTTCGGGTCGCCAGCCGTCCGCGATGGGCTGGATGTTCCGCAATTGCGTCGAGTGCTTCTCGACCGGCGCGTTCTGCAACGGCCAGGTAATGTTTGTCGACGGTCAGGCGGTCGCTTCGCGCGCGACTGACAACGCCGCCCTTATGCGCTTGGCTGACTACTTGGAGCAAGAGACCGACGATACGTATCTGAAGGTCTACAGCCTGGGTGATGACTTTTGGGATAACGATGCCTATTGCGTGACGAGCGACCCCGAGCGCGTGCGCCGCGCCATGGAGTCGGGCGGCAACGCGTGGCTCAAGGGCGAAGAGGCCCCGTGCCGTCCTGTTGTCGATGACGCACCGGTGTTCAAGGCGAATATCTGGAGTGCCCGTTCGCGTGAGGAGCTCGCGGAGCTACGTGAGCGCGTTGCCGCTGAGGTACCGGAGCTCTCGCTCGTGTTTCCCAACAATCGTGTGCGCCTGTTCGACATCCTTCCAGCAGGTTGGGACAAGGGTTGCGCCGCGCTGGAGCTTGCGCGCGCTTTGGACCTGACGCTCGACGAGGTGGCCGTGTTCGGTGATTCCGATAACGATCTGCCCATGATCGATGCCGTTCCCAACTCCGTTGCAGTCGCCAATGCCAACGAGGCTGTCACGGCTGCCGCGCGCTGGCATATCGGCGCTGCGGCAGACGATGCGGTTGCCGGGGCTCTGCATCAGATTGCCGCCTGTGCCGCGACGGGGGAGATGCCGCCGTTTATGCGTCAGATGGATGCGACGGGTTTCGACGTCACGAACGTCTAGGGAGAAAGCTATGAAGCTTCAGCAGCTCAGGTATGTCGTCAAGGTTGCCGAATGCGGCAGCATCACCGAGGCCTCGCGCCGGCTCTTTGTGTCGCAGCCTTCGATTACCGCATCGATTCGCGATCTCGAAAACGAGATGGGTGTGCACATCTTTGAGCGCACTAACAAGGGTGTCGTTGTATCCGAGGAAGGCGAGACCTTCTTGGGCTACGCGCGACAGGTGCTTGACCAGGCCGATCTGCTCGAAGGTAAGTACAAGGGCGAGTCCGAGCAGGTGCCGCACTTTAGTGTGAGTTGCCAGCATTATTCCTTTGCCGTTAATGCGTTTGTCGATGTGATTCGTGAGTTTGATGCCGCGCGCTACGACTTTACCCTGCGCGAGGAGCAGACTCACGAGATTATCGAGGACGTCGCGCATATGAAAAGCGAACTCGGCATCCTGTATCTGTCGGAGCACAATCGCGAGGTCATCGAGCGCATGCTGGCGGCCAACGAGCTCGTGTTCGAAGGGCTCTTCTGCGCCACGCCGCACGTTTTTGTGTGCGCCGACCATCCGCTGGCGGGCCGCTCCAGTGTGACGCTCGAGGACCTGGAGGACTATCCCTTCCTGTCCTACGAGCAGGGTAGCTACAACTCTTTTTACTATTCCGAGGAACTGACCTCGACGTTTGAGCGCCGCAAGAATATCCGCGTGCGCGACCGTGCGACGTTGTTCAACCTGGCCATGGGCCTCAACGGCTACACGGTATGCTCAGGCGTGATCAGTCACGAGCTCAACGGGCCGGGTATCATCTCGATTCCGCTTGATGTAGACGAGTACATGGAGATCGGCATCATCACGCGCAAGAACACGACACTTACGCGCTACGGGCAGGCCTATATCGACGCGATTCGCCAGCACATATAGACTGCTGCATTCTGCACGGGTCAAATCTCTTTATGGCAGTCCAAACTGATATAGGAAGCATCTATATCAAACTGTTATAAACGTATATTTTGCGATGGCCATATGAGCGCTCATACTCTGTCCCAGTAAAGCAACCAATGCAAAGGGAGATATCTATGAGCACTTCAATTCAACCGAACGCGCCGTTTCGCGCCGATATCGTCGGCAGCTTTCTTCGTCCGCAGGCCGTAAAGGACGCCCGCGCTGCCTATGCGGTAGGCGCGCTTGATGCCGAGGGGCTTAAGGCCGTCGAGAACGATGCCATTCGCGATTTGGTGGCAAAGCAAAAGACCGCCGGCCTGCAGGTCATCACCGATGGCGAGTTTCGCCGCAGCTACTGGCACCTCGATTTTATGTGGGGGCTGAACGGCGTCGAGCGTCGCACCTCGCGTACGGGATATATGTTCCACGACGAGGAGACCACGGCCGATACCGCCGTGGTGACTGGCTCCATCAGCGGCGAGAACCACCCCTTCGTCGAGCACTTTAAGTTTGTCAAGGCACTTGAGGGCGAGGACCACGTTGCACGCCAGACCATCCCGGCGCCTATCCAGACGTTCTCTGAGGTCACGCTCGACCGCTGCGATGGCCAGCAGGAGAGCCTGCGCGCCGTCTACAAGACCGACGAAGAGCTCGCCGATGCCATTGCAGCCGCTTATCGTACGGTGATCGCCGACCTGTACGCTGCAGGCTGCCGCAACATCCAGTTTGATGACTGCACCTGGGGCATCTATTGCGATACCGACTTTGTGTCCAAGACCGGCATGAGCCCGGTTGATCTGCAAAAGGTGAGTGAGCTGGGCGTGGCGCTCAACAACGCCGCTATCGAGGGCAAGCCCGACGACCTGGTCATTAACACGCACGTGTGCCGTGGTAACTACCACTCTACCTATGCCTTCGAGGGTGGCTATGACCCCATCGCGCCATACCTGTTCGCAAACGAGGATGTTGACGCATTTTACCTGGAGTTCGATACGCCGCGCGCCGGCGGTTTTGAGCCGTTGAGGTACGTTGCCCCTGGCAAGAAGGTCGTGTTGGGCCTGGTGACCACCAAGGCCGCTGAGCTTGAGGACGAGGATGCCATCGTCGAGCGTATTCACGAGGCTGCAAAGTATGTTCCGCTCGAGAACCTGTATCTGTCTCCGCAGTGTGGCTTTGCCAGCTGCGAGATTGGCAACAAGCTGACCGAGGACGAGCAATGGGCAAAGATCGCGCTGGTCAAGCGTATTGCCGAGCGCGTTTGGAAATAGCGGTAACGTTCGCAGGTGACGGCGCGTGCGAGACATGGCGCATCGCGTACAATGGTTCGGATCGTATCGTTCGGGCAGGTAATCCGCTATGCTCGAGCGCCCTTCCATTTTGAAAGGACTCTCATGTCCCAGTCCTCGACGCCCGCCGCCAGCGATGCCATCTACGATGCGTCGTCGCTCGGCCGCCCGCGCATGTTTCTGCTCGGCCTACAGCACCTGTTTGCCATGTTTGGCGCCACCGTGCTGGTGCCCGTGCTCACCGGCCTCTCGGTATCGGCAACGCTTTTGTTTGCCGGCTTGGGCACGCTGCTGTTCCACTTCCTGTCGCGCGGTAAGGTGCCGGCATTTTTGGGCTCATCGTTTGCCTTTATTGCCGGTTATGCCGCAATCGCGCCCAACGGCGAGACCGAGCTTTTGCCCTACGCCTGCCTGGGCGTAGCTTGTGCCGGTCTGCTCTATCCGGTGCTGGCGGCGTTCTTCCGCGCGTTTGGCGCCAAGCGTGTCATGCGTTTCTTTTCGCCGGTGGTGACTGGCCCCATCGTCATTTCCATCGGCTTGATCCTGGCAAGTTCCGCTATTGCTAACTGCCAGACCAACTGGCTTGTGGCTGTCATTGGCGTTGCCGTTATCGTCATCTGCAACATCTGGGGCCGTGGCATGGTCAAGATCGTGCCGATTTTGCTGGGCGTTGTGGTGAGCTATGCCGTTGCGGCTGCGCTCGGCGAGGTTGATTTCTCGGGCGTTGCCGCCGCTCCGTGGGTCGGTCTGCCCATCGTGTGGGACAACACCGTGTTTGCACTCTTTGGGCCGCAGTTCGATAGCGGTCTTGCCACGACGGCCATCATCACCATCATGCCGCTGGCCTTCGCGACCATGATCGAGCATATCGGCGATATCTCTGCTATCGGTTCGACTTGCGAGTGCAACTACATTGCCGATCCCGGTCTGCATCGCACGCTGCTCGGCGACGGCCTTGCCACGATTCTGGCTTCGCTCTTTGGCGCTCCGGCCAACACTACGTATGGTGAGAACACCGGCGTGCTCGCCCTGACGCGCGTGTTCGACCCGCGCGTAATTCGAATTGCCGCGTGTTGCGCCATCGTGCTTTCGTTCTGCCCCAAGTTCGCGGCTGTCATTGCGGCCATGCCGGCGTGTGTGATCGGCGGTGTGTCGCTCGTGCTCTACGGCATGATCAGCGCTGTGGGCGTCCGCAACCTCATCGAGAACCAGGTCGATTTCCAGAACAACCGCAACGTGCTGGTTGCCGCGCTGGTGCTCGTGCTTTCGCTCGGCATCGCGTACAGCACCGCCGGCGCCATCGTGTTGGAGCTCGGCGGCGTGACGATTTCGCTGTCCGGCATTGCCGTGGGCTCACTGGTGGGCATTGTGCTCAACGCCATCCTGCCGGGTAACGACTTTGAGTTTGATGTCTCCGAGCTTGAGGAGGCTGCTGAGTAGCAGCTGCGTTCAGCTAAAACAAGATATGGTGCCCATGCGTATATGCGTGTGGGCACCATTTTTAATGTGTCAGTATCCAGTGGATGCCGCGGGCCATGCGTAAGTCGGTTTGGGCAAAGTGATTGCCGGGGTTGAGCTCCAGCGTTGTTGGAATGCCGCGCTCGACGAGCAACGCTTCCATCGCGCGTGTGTCGTCGAGTACATGCCGCATCATGCGGTTGGGCGTCTTGGTTTCCTTTTTGCCGAGTGACAGGTAGACGGCTTGCGGGCTGCCGGCAAAAGGGGCCGTGCTGGCACGGTCGACAAAGTCGGGAAACCATAGCGACCCCGATGCGCTCGCGGCGCGGTCAAAGGCGTCGGTTTGCCAGAGGGACCAGAGTGCGAAGAGGCCCGCGAGCGAGTAACCGGCAATGCCGCGCCGGGTGGGCGGCTGAGGAAGCGACGACTCGACCTGGGGGATTATCTGATTCAGCAGCTCATCAAGAAAATCGGCAGCTTGGCCGCCGAAAGGCTCGGCATCGCGTACGGTCCCGTCGCATGCCCAGGGGCTCAGCTCGCGATTCCAATCGAGCCCGCCAATGGTGACGAGGGCGAATGGCGGACAGTCGAGCTCTCGGCAACACTTATAAACCTCGCTGCCGTCGCCCACGACCACAGGAAGGTAGATGACAGGCGCGCTTTCCGTATGATTCGAATAAACGGTTATCTGCTTTTGATGCGCTTCCATGACGGGCTTCTCTCAGTGTTGTGATATCGGCAGCCCCAATTGTCGCACGCCAGCGTATGCCGGTTGGGCTAGACCAAAGACAATCTCGTGCATCCCCTGCGGACGCATATGGAAAACGCCACCGCCGGAGGGGAGCTCGGCGGTGGCGTTGTTAAACGGTGCTGGGGCTCGGGGCCTTCGCGGGAGCTGCCATGTGCGCAGAGGCGTCTAAGAACGCTTACGGCTCGCCATGGTGCCTGCGGCGATAGCGGCTGTTCCCGCAAGGACGGTTGCCACGATGGCCGCACCCGAGGTGTCGCCGGTTGCCGCGAGCACGCCGGTAGTCTTGGCTTTCGTGGTTGAAGCCGCAACGGCCTTGGTCGGCTTTGAGCCCTCAGGCTTGGGGTTCTGCTTGGACTCCGCGGGCTTGCTTTCTGCGGGCTTGGTCTCGTCGGGCTTGGGGTCTTCCGGCTTGGCTACCTCGGGAGGTGCGATGGTCGTACTTTTGGCGACTGCTTTGATATAGAGGGAGTCGACCGTGGCGTCGCCCGTGCCGATGGCTTGGCCTGCCTCGTAGATGCCGTCACGGAGCTTGCGATAGTCAATGATCTTGCCGCCTTCGGGCGTCTGGATGGCGGCGTTCTCAATCTTGATGGTGCCGATTGTCTTGCCGTCAGCGCTCATGGCACGGGCAAAGATTGCCGCTGTATCTCCTTCGGCCGTTACCTTGCTGCGGATGATCGAGATGACTGCGGGTGTGACGCCCTCGCTGGTCTGGGCGATGATGCCGATGTTCTCGCCTTGGGGTTCGCGCCTCGTCTCGCCATCTTGGTTTTCGCTGTAGGGGATGGGGCCGTCGCCGTTCTCGACATAGCGGGCTATGGCCTTGACAACGGAGTCGCTGATGTAGATGTGGCCGCCCTTCTCGTTGGGTCGATCGTTTCTGGTGGAGAATGCAGCCGAAACCTCGCCTTCCGCAAACGCGTCCACGGTGGAGCCGTTCTTGACGACGATGTCGTCCTGGTAGGTGAAGAGGGCGTTGGCGCCACCGTATCTGCCTTTACTTGCACGGACCGTCACGTTTGCATGATCGAGGGTGATGCCCTTGTGGGCATAGACGCCATATTCAACACCGTTTACGTTGAGGGAGGCGTTTGTGGCTGCGAGGCTGCCCTTGGCCTCGACGGCAGCGTCTTTCTCGGAGCTTGCCTTGACCTGGCTGCCGTCCGAGATGTTGATATTGCCGCCGCTCCAAAGGGCCTCACCATCGGCTGAGCTTGCCTCGACCGTCCCGCCACCCTTGATGGTGAGGTTCTTGTCGGCTCCAATACCCTTGTCCTTGGTAGCCCTGGCGGTGACGGCTCCGCTGTCGTCAATCGTGATATTGCCGTTTGCCCTGATGCCATCCGATGCACCCGTGGCGTTGACGTTGCCCGAACCTTTGATAGCGAGATCACCTCCGGCATTGATGGCATCAAACCCAGTGCTCGTGGCGTTGACGGATCCGGCTCCGTCGATGTTGATATTACCCGTGGAGAGGATAGCGTCCTCAGTAGATGTCACGCTGAGCGTGCCGCCCTCGTCGCCTTGGATATTGAGCTCGGCATTCTCGTTAGTGCCATGAGAAACGTTGATGCTTTCGATCCATTCGGCAGTGACGATGTTGGTCCCCGAGTAATTCACGTTGAGCTTGCCTGCGGCCTGGATCTCGCCGCCGTTATAGTTGTTGAGCTTCAAGTCGTCGGCGCCGTCCCACGACCAGGTACCGGCCTCGTCGCTCGCCGCGGTGTTGTACTTGTTGCCGCCGACCTTGACCCATTCCGCTGCGAGCGAGACGCTCGGCATGAGCAGCGAGCTCACCGTGAGCGCGCACACGGCGCCCGCGACGATGCGGCGCGTCACGCGGCGCCAGCTGCCGTGCGCGAGTCCTATGCGATGGCGAACGTCGGGTTCGGCAACATGGGTTCCGGCGGTAGTGTCATTGCGTTTGGGGGTCGTGAACAAGGCTGCCATGGTTGCTCTCGTTCTCATAGGGCCTATACGACTAGATTCAGCGTATCTGCTGGATGTTGCCGGCGGTAGTGCCGTTTGGAGGGCAAAATGGCCAAAATTGGGGAGAAATAGGCCGCACGCCGGCGCAGGGACCGGCGCTAAAAGAAAAGCGCGGGGCCGCATGGCGACTCCGCGCTTTATTGTTCAGCTTTTGCAGCCTTGCCCTTACGCTACGAAGAAGTAGACGAGGAAGGCAAGGGCCGCGATCCACCCGTCCCGTGCGAAAAAGTGTTTACGAGCGCTTGCGGCTCACCACGGCGCCCGCGGCGATGGCGGCTGTTCCCGCAAGGGCGGCTGCCACGATGGCTGCGCTCGAGGCGTCGCCGGTTGCTGCGAGTTTGCCGGCGATCTTGGCTCCCGTGGCTGCAACTGCAACGGTCTTGGTCGTCTTCGTGCCCTCGGACTTGGAACCCTCGGGCTTGGTCTCGCCTGGCTTCTCCTCGGGTTTGATCTCCTCGGGAGGCGCGATGACCGTGCTCTTGGCGACAGCTTCGTTATAGGGGGAGTCGATCACAGCGTCGCCCGTGCCGATGGTTTGACCCACCACGTAGAAGATGCCGTCATCGAGTTCTTCCTTGTTGCGATAGCCAATGATCTTGCCGCCTGTGGGCGTCTGGATGGGAGCGCCTTCGATCTCGATGGTGCCGATTGTCTCGCCGTCCGCGCTCACGGCAAGGGCGAAGATTGCCGCCGTGTCTCCCTCAGCTGTGACCTTACTGCGGACAATCGAGATGGTCGCGGGCGTGATGCCCTCCTTGGTCCGGGCAAAGATGCCGATGTTCACGCCCCTATGCTCGGGAATGACCGCGCCGCTTTGGTCGTTGCTGTAGTGATCGGGGCCGTCGCTACCGGACTCGACATAGCGGGCTATAGCCTTGACAACGGAGTCACTAATGTAGATGTGACCACCCGCTTCGTTGGGGTAGTAGTTTCTGGTGGAGATTGCGGTCGAGAACTGGCCTTCTGCGAACGCATCCACGATCGAGCCGTTCTTGATGACGATGTCGTCCTCGTCGGTGAAGAGGGCGCTGGCTTCATCGTTCCCTGCGCTTGCACGGACCGTTACGGTTGCGCCATCGAACGTGATGCCCTTGTAGACATAGATGCCATACCCAACGCCACTTGCGTTGAGGGAAGCGTTCGTGACCGTGAGGCTGTTTTTACCGTCGATGGCGGCGTCTTCCTCGGAGCTTGCCTTGACCTGGCTGCCACCCGAGATCTCGATGTTGCCGTCGGCCCAAATCGCATTGTCTTTGATAGAGCTTGCCTCTACCTAGCCGCCGCCCTTTATGATGAGGTTCTCGTTAGCATCGATACCCTGATCCTCGGTGGCCTTGGCGGTGACGGTTCCGCTGTTGTCGATCGTGATGTTGCCGTCGGCCCTGATGCCATCCGAATCGCCCGTGGCGTTAACGTTTCCCGAGCCCTTGATGGTGACATCGCCCCCGGCATCGATGGCATCGTGCTCGGTGCTCGTGGCGTTGACAGTGCCAGCGCCGTCGATGTTGATGCTGCCGACGGAAGTGATGGCGTCACGAGAAGATGTCACGTTGAGCGTGCTGGACGCGTCGCCCTGAATATTAAGCTCGGCGTTCTCGTTCGCGCCATCCTTAACCTTGATGCCGCGGCCGTCGCCGTTAGTGACGATGTTGTCGCCCTCGTAGCTCACGTTGAGCTTGCCCGCTGCCTCGATCGCGCCGCCGTTATAGCCGTTGAGCTTCATATCGTCGGCGCCGTCCCAGGCCCAGGTGCCGGCCTCGTCGCCTGCTGCAGTGTTGTACTGAGTGCCGCCGACGTTGACCCACTCGGCCGCGAGCGAGACGCTCGGCATGAGCAGCGAGCTCACCGTAAGCGCGCATACGGCGCCTACAACGATGCGGCGCGTCACGCGGCGCCAGCTGCCGTGTGCGAGCAGCGTGCGACGGCGCACGTCGGGCTCGACAAAATGGGCTCCAGAGGTTTTGTCATTGCGCTTGGGGGTCGTGAACAAGGCGGCCATGGTTACTCCCATCCTCATAGGGCCTATGCGATTACGCCCAGCATATCTGCAGGATGAAGCCGGCGGTAGTGCCGTTTGGAGGGCAAAATGTCCAAAACTTGGGAAGCAATACATCGCGCGTCCGTGCGTTGCCTGGCTTTAAAAGAAAAGCGCGGAGCCGCTCGATGCGACTCCGCGCTTTGGTGTTCTGCTTTGGCAGCTTTGCCGCTACGCTACAAAGAAGTAGACGAGGAAGGCAAGGGCTGCGATCCACATGAGCGGCTTGATCTTGGAGGCCTCGCCCTTAAAGAGCGCGACGATCACGTAGGCGATAAAGCCCAGGCCGATTCCGGCAGAGATGGAGTAGGTGAAGGGCACGCCGGCGACAATCATGAACGCCGGGAAACCCTGCGACACGTCGGACCAGTCGATCTCGGAGGCCTCGCTCATCATGAGGTAGCCGACGTAGACCAGAGCACCGCAGGTGGCGGCACTGGAAACGATGGTGACGATGGGGGAGAAGAACGCGGCGAGAATGAACAGCACGCCGGTGGTGACGGAGGTGAGGCCCGTGCGGCCACCGTCGGCAGCGCCAGAGGTGGACTCGACGAAGGTGGTGATGGAGGAGACGCCCATAAAGCCACCGGCAGCAGCGGCCACGGAGTCTACGACCAGGATGGGGCGGATGTCCTCGACATTGCCGTCCTCGGTCAAGAACTCGCCCTGCTTGGCGACGGCCATCGCGGTGCCCATGGTGTCGAAGAAGTCGCTCATGAGCAGCGAGAAGGCAACGACGAGCAGCATCGGGTCGGTCAGAACCTTCACGATGGCCATGTTGCCATCAGCGGTGCTGGCAAACGGGGCGCCAAAGGTCGAGAAGTCGAGCGGAGCGATGAGGCCCTCGGGCGCATGGGTGACGCCCAGCGGGATACCGGCGATAACGGCGATGATGATGCCGATGAGCAGCGAGCCCGGCACGTTGCGGGAAGCCAGGGCAACCGTCACGACGATGGAGATGATGCCGACGATAAAGGTGGGGGAGGCGATGTCGCCCAGGCCGACGAGCGTACCGGCGCCAGCGGTGATGATGCCGGCGTCGCACAGGCCGATCATGGCGATGAACAGGCCCAAGCCAACCGAGATGGCGTGGCGCAGGACCACGGGGATGGCGTCCATAATGGCCTCGCGCAGGCCGCACAGGACGAGCAGCAAGATGACGATACCCTCGAGGAAGATAACGCTCATGGCAACGTGCCAGTCGCCGCCGCACATGGTGGTGGCGATGCCCGCGATCATGGCGTTGATGCCCAGACCCGACGCGCAGGCGAGCGGGCGGTTTGCGAAGATGCCCATGCAGATGGTCATGATGCCGGCGCCCAAGCAGGTGGCGCAGGCGAGCGCTCCCGCATCGATGCCGGCGCCCGAGAGCACCGCAGGGTTGACGGCGATGATGTAGGCCATCGCCAGGAATGTTGTCAGTCCAGCGCGAAGTTCGGTCCCGATTGTGGACTTGCGCTCACTGACGTGAAAAAGTTCGTCCATGCATACCCTTTCCTTGTTCGGCCCCGAGTTTAGGCCGATTGACACGAACGTTCTCACTATAGCCCCTTTACGACGCTGTTGTTCCTCGCATGTTGATGTTCGGCGCTTTGTAGCAGACGGACGGTATTTTTCGCATGAAAATGTGTGGGTACCGTATACTTAAGCGGTTACAACGACCCCTATGGAGGAACGTATGATTAAAGAGCTTTGCCACGACGAGGCTATCCTGTCCCAGCGTTGCGAGGTTGCGACCGTCGAGGACGAGTCGGTTGCTCAGGACCTGATCGATACCATTAAGTCGCTCGACGATGCCGGCTGCCTTGCCGCTAACCAGATTGGCGTTACCAAGAAGGTCTGCGTCTACCTGGACGACGCCGGCGAGCCCCACGTGCTCTACAACCCCCGTCTGGTGTTTGGCCTGGGCGCCAGCAAGATGGAGGAGAGCTGCCTGACGCACGAGGAGGTCACCAAGTCCACGCGCTATATCAAGTGCAAGGTCGCTTATGACGTGATCGTCGACGGCAAGATGCGCGAGCGCAAGCAGGACTTTGTGGGCTTCGAGGCGCAGATGATTCAACACATGATTGACCACTGTCTAGGAAAGTTGGTCTAAGGGGACCAAAGCACCGCACCTTGCCGCTCAATCGTCGCTCGCGTACCTTAAGTACGCTTCGCTCCTCTTTCGTGGCAATCTGCGGCACTTTGACCCCTTAGACGACCTGCGGGGTTAACTTGGTTGAGTTTATCCTGCTTGAATAGTCCGGGCGTGACATTGTTGTCATGTCCGGGCTTTTGTGTTTAGCCCCTTTTTGTTTGGAGACAATAACCTTAGCAAGAACGTAAAGCTAGGAGGCGCCATGTGTACGAGCATTCGATTTACCGATAATTCTGGCCACATGTATCTAGGCCGCAACCTCGACTGGAGCTTTGACTATGGCCAACAGGTTCGCGTGATGCCTCGCGGGTTTCACATTCCGTATTCGTTTATCGACGACGCGACAGCGGCACACGCGGTGATCGGTATGTGCATCGATTACAAGAACTATCCCATGTTCTTCGACTGCGGCAACGATGCGGGCCTCGCCATGGCGGGTCTCAATTTCCCGGGTTATGCCGAGTATGCCGAGGACCCTGTCGACGGCAAGACCAATATCGCGGCCTATGAGTTTCCCCTGTGGGTGGCAGCGACGTTCTCGACGGTCGATGAGGTCGAGGCCGCGCTGCGCGACACGGTGATTGTCGCCAAATCTGCCGGAGAGGGGCTGGGCGTGTCGCTGCTCCATTGGATTATCGGCGACAGCCAGCGCAGCATCGTGGTCGAGATGATGGCTGACGGCCTGCATGTATACGACGATCCGGTCGACACCCTTGCCAACCAGCCGACCTTCCCGTGGCACATGGAAAACCTACGCACCTATATCACCGCCACAAGCGATTTTCCGCAGACGGCGACGTGGCGTGGCGCCGAGCTTAAGCCCTATGGAGCCGGTGCCGGCATGCGCGGCATTCCCGGCGACTGCTATTCGCCGAGCCGTTTTGTAAAGGCGGCGTATCTCAATGCCAATTACCCGCAAAAGGAGAGCGAGACCGAAAACGTCGTCCGTATGTTCCGCTCGCTCGAGGGCGTGGTGATGATTGAGGGGGCGTCCAGGATGGGCGATGGCAAGTTCGAGAAGACTATCTACACCGGATGCTTTAGCGCGCGCACGGGCAATTATTACTACGCGATGTATGGGGATCCGTCGATTCGCTACGTGAGCCTGATGGATGCCGAGGGCGCGAGCCCCGATAGACTCGTGGTTCCCGAGCCGCGTCGTTCGTAGCCGCTAGCTTTACTGCAATGCAAGGCGGCCCTGCGTCTCCCGTGAGATGCAGGGCCGCTGTCGTTGATTTGTGACGTCGCTAGAAGTTGGCGTCGTTGAGTTGTTCGCTCTCGAGGCCGTCGAGCAGTTGCTGTTCGGGCGTATCGGCGACGCTCTCGAGTAACTCGGTGGGGTCGACGTTCATGTTCCTACCGGCTTCGTTGCCGTTGACCAGGTCGTCCGAGAAGATATCGACTTCCATTTCCTCGGCCTCTTCGATCTGAACCTCGAGCGGCACCTGGGTGCGCACGAGCTTAACGGCCGGGCGCATGCGGGCAAACAGCGGCACGTACTCGATGATGATGGCCGAGTTCTCAAGACCGTACCAGCGTGCCGGGCTTCCGCAGGCGCGGCGGACGGCGTACTTGATGGCCATGACGCGGTGGTCGTTGCGGTTGATGTCCGTTTCGGGGGCAAGCATCTTGCGCAGCATGCAAAAACGGAAGTCGCCCACGTTGCCGCGCGTCTCGTAGATGGAGTAGGTGTGATGCTGCGGCGGCAGCTCGCCCGATGCCATCAAGTCGCCAACAATCTGGCGCAGGTAGGCATTGATGCGCTGGTTGACCTTAAAGCCCAGGTCCAAGCGCACGCGGAACAAAAAGTCCGTGCCAAAGGTCTCGACGGAATACTCGTGCGTATAGGGCTCGTCGGTAACGTGCACGTTGATGAACCAGTATGCCTTGGCGCGCTTGGGATGCTTATCCAAGATGGAATAGAGCACGTCGCGGTCGAGCGTGAGCGGGTCGGGACTGTTGGTAAGGAACACCAGATTGTCGGCGAGCACGGGGTAGGTCTCGTCGTTGCGCAGGCGGTCGAGCTGGTCAATGTACTTGGAGACGGGCAGCAGGATCGTCTGCGTGCGCTCGATGGCGGTGCCGCGGCGCCACACGTACATAAGGCCAAACAGCAGCGAGGCCAAGAAGATCATGACGTAGCCGCCGTCAAAGAACATGGTGAGGCACGAGGCGAAGAAGCACAGCTCAATGGCGCCAAAAAGTAGGGCAAAGACGCAGGCGCCCAGCTTGCGCTTGAGAATGCCGGCGATATAGCTCGTCAGCAGCGTGGTGGTCATGAGCATGGTCACGGTAATGGCGAGGCCGTAGGCGCTCTCCATGCGCTCGGAGTTTTGGAACAGCAGCACGATGAAGATGCAGCCGACCCACATGATGTTGTTGACGAGCGGAATATAGAGCTGGCCCTTGGTGTCGCTGGGGTAGTGGATGCGCAGGTGCGGCATAAGGTTGAGGCGCGTTGCCTCGGATACCAGCGAGAACGAGCCGGTAATGAGCGCCTGCGAGGCGATGATGGCCGCTACGGCCGAAAGCACGATGGCAAAGGGGCGCAGGGGCTCGGGAAGCATCATGTAGAACGGGTTGACGATATCCATCGCGAGCATCTGGGGGTTGGAGTTATTGGCGAGCAGCCAAGCGCCCTGACCCAGATAGTTGAGGATGAGGGTCGCCTTAACAAACGGCCAGGATGCATAGATGTTAGCCTTGCCCACATGACCCATGTCCGAGTAGAGCGCCTCGGCACCGGTTGTCGACAGGAAGACAAAGCCGAGCACCATGATGCCCGAGTGGTTGATGGGCGAGAACAGGAACATGATGCCGCGGATGGGGTTGAGCGCGCGCAGGATAGACAAATTGCCGAGCATGTTGAACAGGCCAGCGCCTGCCAGGAACAGGAACCACAGCGTCATGAGCGGGCCGAACAGCTTGCCGATCGACGAGGTACCGGCGCGCTGCATGGCAAATAGGCCGCAGATAATGATGATGGTAATAATGATGACGTTAGTTTGCCCGTCACCCAATAGCGCGTGGCCCCACTCGATGGTGCGCAGGCCCTCGATGGCTGTGGTGACCGTGACCGCGGGGGTGAGGATGCCGTCGGCGAGCAGCGCCGCGCCGCCGATCATAGCGGGGAGAATCAGCCACGGTGCCACCTTGCGCACGAGACTGAACAGGGCGAAGATGCCGCCTTCGTTGTGGTTATCGGCCTTCATGGCGATTACCACGTACTTGACCGTGGTCACGAGCGTCATGGTCCAGATGACGAGCGAAAGCGCGCCAAGGATCATATCTTCGCTGACGGTGCCGATGCCGCCGTTGTTGGCGACGATTGATTTCATGGTGTACATGGGGCTCGTGCCGATGTCACCGTAGACGACGCCGAGCGTTACGAGCAGCATGCCAGCGGAGAGGGGAATGGCTCCATGCCCGCCTTGACTACGCTGGTCTTGGAGGCTTGCCTCCAGCTTGTTCTGTGCCACGTGGACTCCCTTGGACATCTGGCCTCTGCAAAGAGCAGTAGACCTTTATGCCATCTTTATACATATAAGAGCAGTTTGGCACATCGGGGTGTTTTAGACAATAATCCTCATCTGGGGATTATTCATATACGCAGGTAGTATTTCAGAGCAGGGGCTATTAAGCACGTGCTGTCTGGGCGATGCCAGCCTTGGTGTTTGCGCGTTTGCCGGCGACTTCGCAAAAGATCGCGCCGCCGATGATCAGCGCGGCGCCCATGAGGCGGATGGGCGTCACGGTCTCGCCCAAAAGGGCGACGGAGAACACGACGGCCGAAAGCGGCTCAAGGTAGCCGACGACCGCGACGGTCTGGACGGGCAGCTTGGCGACAGCACTAAAGTAGAGTAGGCAACCGATACCGGTGTTGACAATGCCGAGCATGGCGACGGCACGCCAATCAATGCTGGCGGCGACGCCGGCGGACAGGAATGAGGGGGCGCCCTGCGTGAGGAGCGTAAGGACCAGCGCGGTCAAAAAGGCGGCGCTCACCTGGAGCGTGGAGTTTTCGAGGCCTTCGATGTGTGGCGCACCCTTGCTGGCGATGACCATCAGCGCATAGCAAAATGCCGAGGCGATGCCGCAAGCGATACCCGCAATGGGCATATTGCCGCCTAGACCTTGTGCCGCAATGAGAAAAGCACCGCAGGCGACGGCGATAAAGCCGGCGATTTTGCTGCCGGTCAGCTTTTCGCCAAAGATGAGCGGGGAGAGCGCCATGACGATGATGGGGCCGCAGTAGTACAGCAGCGAGGATACGCCGACGCCAATCGTCTGGTAGGCGCGGAACAGAAAAATCCAGCTGGCGCCCAGCGCGGCTCCCGAGAGGAGGAGGGCTGCGGCTTCGCGGGGGCGGGATGGCGCCTGCAGCTTATGGCGTTGGGTGACGGCGAGGATGGTGACAAGCGAGAGTGCGCCCAAAAACGTGCGCAGTAGCACGATATCGGAGCTCGGCAGCGCAATGGCAGCGGCGATGATGCCGTTGGAGCCAAACAATAGCAATGCTGCTAAGTACGCAAACAGTCCGTTGTTCATGCGCTGAAATCCCCTCTATATCCGAGCATGTTCACTATGGGTGAACTGGCTATAGAAGAAAAGCGAATATAATTCATAGATAACATGACAAAAGCTCATGCATATGTGGAGGGGTGCCGTGGAAACGAATGTTCAAAAGATGCAGGTCCTGCTCGAGACCGTGCGCGCCGGCAGTTTTACGCGCGCCGCCGAGCGGCTGAGCTATTCGCAGTCGGGCGTGAGCCGTATGGTGGCCGATCTTGAGGCCGACTGGGGCTTTAAAGTGCTTGATAGAAGCCGCGAGGGCGTAGTGCTTTCTGCCGACGGGCGGCAAGTTATGCCGACGGTTGAGGCGCTCTGTGAGGAATTCACTCGCCTGCAGCGACGGGTGGATGAGATGCGTGGGCTCATGCGCGGCAAAATCTGCATCGGTACGTTTTCGAGCGTGGCGACCCACGTGCTGCCGCCGGTGATTGCGCACTTTCGCGCCGATCACCCGGACGTCGATTACGAGCTGCTGATGGGTGATTACTCCGAGATTGAGCAATGGGTGGCGGAAGGCCGCTGCGACTTGGGCTTTATTCCGCGCGAGCCGCACGGTGCCGGCATGGCGTCGCGGCCGTTGGTGCAAGACGAGCTGATGGCCGTGGTGCCAGCGAACTCTTCGCTTGCCATCGCGGAGGTCGTTTCCCTTGCCGATTTGGCCAACGAGCAGTTTATTCTGCTGGAACGCGGTAGCGACGACGAAATAACGCCGCTGTTTCGCCGCGCGGGCCTGGCAGTGCGCTCAAAACTGTCGACCTGGGATGACTATGCGATTATGGCCATGGTCGAGGACGGCCTGGGCGTGAGCGTTCTTCCGGCGCTCATCTTGCGCCGCTGCCAGTTCGATGTCGCCGTGCGCCCTCTCGAGGGACATCCTCATCGGCAGATCAACGCCATATACCGCACCGCTGACGTTTCGCTTGCGGCGGCTCGTTTCCTTGAATATCTCTAAAAGCGCGTACCTGTTGTCTACTTTGGGACAATTCTCGGGGTTCGGTACATTTTCTTATGAAATTGAACTTTCGGATAATGCGCCGCGCTATACTGCTGCCTAAATTGAACTCAGGTTCAATTTGTGTTCTATAAATTGAACTTTGCCAGCAAGGAGGTTCTAATGGCCCAAGAGACGTTTAGCGATCGCCTGCGACAGACCATGTCCGATCGCGACGTTCGCCAGTCGGATGTAATCCGCGCATCGGAGATGCTCGGCAAAAAACTCGGCAAGAGTCAGATGAGCCAATATGTGAGCGGCAAGACGATCCCGCGGCGCGATGTGGCAGAGCTGCTCGCCCGTATTTTGGAGGTCGATGTTTCCTGGCTGCTCGCCAGTGACGCCGATCAAGTCGAGACGTCCTCGTCCCATAACGTTGCCAAATCCGAACCTAGTCCCTCAGCTCAAATTCCAAGGAGCACCACCATGCGTACTTTTTCTAAATCCACCAAGCTCGATAACGTCCTGTATGACGTGCGCGGTCCCGTCGTCGACGAGGCTGCCCGTATGGAGGACGAGGGCGAGCGCATCCTCAAGCTCAATATCGGCAACCCGGCGCCCTTCGGTTTTCGCACGCCCGACGAGGTTATCAAGGACATGCGCCAGCAGCTGCCCGACTGCGAAGGCTATTCCAACTCGCGCGGCCTGTTCTCTGCGCGCAAGGCGATCATGCAGTATTCGCAGATCAAGGGCCTGCCCAATGTTCAGATGGAGCATATCTACACGGGCAACGGCGTGTCCGAACTCATTCAGCTTTCGATGAACGCTCTGCTCGACAATGGCGACGAGATTTTGATCCCCAGCCCCGACTATCCGCTCTGGACGGCGTGCGCAACCCTCGCCGGCGGTCATCCCGTGCACTATCTATGCGATGAGCAGGCGGATTGGTATCCCGACCTGGAGGATATGGAGTCCAAGATCACGAGCGCGACCAAGGCCCTCGTCATCATCAACCCCAACAACCCCACGGGCTCGGTCTACCCGCGCGAGGTGCTCGAGGGCATCGTCGAGGTTGCGCGCAGGCATCAGCTGATGATCTTTGCCGATGAGATCTACGACCGTCTGTGCATGGACGGCTACGAGCACGTCTCGATTGCCTCGCTCGCTCCCGATCTGCCCTGCGTTACCTTTAGCGGCCTTTCCAAGTCGCACATGATTGCGGGCTATCGTATTGGCTGGATGGTGCTTTCGGGCAACCAGCGCTGCATGAGCGACTTCATCATGGGCATCAACATGCTCTCCAACATGCGCCTGTGCTCCAATGTGCCGGCTCAGTCGATCGTTCAGACGGCGCTCGGCGGACACCAGTCGGTCAATGACTACATCCGTCCCGGCGGTCGTGTCTACGAGCAGCGCAACTTTGTGTATGAGGCACTCAACAAGATCGATGGCATCTCGGTGGTCAAGCCGCGCGCGGCATTCTATATCTTCCCCAAGATGGATGTTAAGAAGTTCAACATCACCGATGACGAGCAGTTTGCCCTCGACCTGCTGCACGAGAAGAAGATTCTGATCACGCGCGGCGGCGGCTTTAACTGGGCCGAGCCCGATCACTTCCGCATCGTGTACCTGCCGCGCATGGAAGTGCTCAAAGAGTCGCTCGAAGACCTCGCCGATTTCTTCGATCATTACCGCCAGAGCTAAGGGATAGAGGCCCCATACAATCGAAAGCTCCCTGCAGTTGCTTGGCTGCGGGGAGCTTTCTTGAATCGGCGGAACTAAATAACGATTCCGTTGCAGTGGTCGATTTCGTGCTGGATGATCTCGGCGGTGTAGCCCGAGAAGTTTTTGATGCGGCGGACAAAGTTCTCGTCCAAATACTCAACCTTAATGCGGCGATAGCGGGTACAGGGACGCTCGCCGATCAGCGAGAGGCACCCTTCGCTCGTCTGATAGGCATTGACCTGCTCGAGAATTTGAGGGTTGTACATCAGGAGCGCCCTGGTGCCGTCCTTTACGCAGATGATGCGTTTGCGCACGCCGATCATGTTGGCGGCGAGGCCCACGCACTCGTGCTCATGTTCGTTGAGCGTATCCAGGAGGTCCTGCCCGGTCGCGGCGTCGTCGGGTCCCGCGTCTTCGGAAGGAAGGCGCAAAAAGAACTCGGATTTCATGATGGGCTTGATCATGGCGGGCTCCTCATGTCTTATGCTTTCGTGGACTTTTAATAATAGCGCGGAAGGAAAGCTGTGCGTCCGCGTTACAATCTTTCGATGTTGGACCATGTTGCCAGACTCGTCGTGTACGGCGTCTGGCGTAAGTCTAGGGCTCATTTTTCGCCCTGGACTGTTCCTCTGGGGCGATGCGACTGTCGTTCCAAGAGGAAGGAAATGCATGGGGAGCAAATCTCAGCAACAAGTTCAAGTAACGCCATCGGCCACTGCGGCGCTTCTCGCCGTAATGTATATCGCAGCCTTTGTTGCCGCGTTTAACGAGAACATCATTAACGTGGCGTTGCACGACATTATGGCGGCCTTTTCGGTGAGTGCCACCACGGCGCAGTGGCTCGTTTCGGGCTACATGATCGTGACGTCGATCTTTACGGCCATCATGGCCTTCCTGTCCGGTCGTTTCTCGACGCGCAAGCTGCTGTTTTTCGCATGCGGATGCATGGTCGCCGGCGAAGTCCTGTGCCTGGTCGCTCCGTCGTTTAGCGTTTTGCTGCCAAGCCGTATTTTGCAGGCTGCAGGATCGGGCATCTTGTTTCCGCTCATGATGAACGTGGTGCTGTCTTGTGCCCCGCGTGAGAAGCTCGGTCTGTATCTGAGCCTGGGTGGTGCCTGCATTACGCTGGGGCCGGCGTTTGGACCCGTGATCAGCGGTCTTATGTGCACGTTGTTTGGCTGGAGGGCGGTGTTCGTAGTGCCGCTGGTGGGCGGTATTGCGGTCGCAGCGGCGGGCGTTAAGCTTGTTCAGAATGTCGGAGAGCGTTCGAACACCACGCTTGATATTCTGTCGGTTGTTTTGCTCGCGGCCGGCATTACGGCATTTGTGTATTCCGTAGGCGAGTTCTCGACCAATCTGATTGCCGGTATCGTGGCGCTGTTCGCCGCCATTGTGCTGCTCGGCCTGTTTGCCGCCCGTCAGCTCAAGCTCGAACATCCGGTGCTTAACATGCGTCCCATGGCGAGCGTTCGCTTTTGGCCTGCGTGCCTGCTTGTGGTGGTGTCGATGATGACGACGTTCTCGATGAGCGTTTTGTTGCCGCTCTATTTTGAGGGCGCATACGGCATGACCGCACTTATTGCGGGCCTGCTCATTTTGCCGGCGATTGCCTGCAACGCCGTGACCTCGATTGTGGGCGGACGTGTGATGGACGCCCGTGGCGCATGGCCGCTGCTGCCGGTCGGCTTTGCCCTGATTGCCGTGGGACAGACTGCCATCTCGATGACGGCGGCAAGCATGAACATCGGCGTCGTCGTGGCGCTGACCGTTGTGGTGTATGCCGGAGTCGGTTTGGTGCTGAGCCCCTCGCAAACGGCCGGCTTGGAGACGCTGCCCGCCGCTGAGCATCCTCACGGAACGGCATTGCTCAACACGTGGAACATGATTGCCGCATCGTTTGGCCCGTCGCTGTTTATCGGCCTGCTCTCGAGTTCTGCGGCGACTGCCGGTGTCGCTGGCGCTGCGACGGACGTTGCCCAGGCGATTGGATTTGCAGCTGCCGTGCGTGTGGCGGCTGTAATTGCCGTGGTTGGGTTCGCGACGTCGCTGGTGTACGCTCGTCGCGAGTCGCACATGTCGCATTAATGTGTGCACATAGATTCTGCAGCTAGATTGAATGGCGACACCATAAACTAATGGACGTTTTGCCGAGAGGCATGAATGTTTAAAGCGCAAAGAGTGCGCGACGGGCCCCGCGAATGGGGCGATGATGCCCGAGAGGGCCAAGAAGGAGTCTCATGTCCGAGAACGAAGAGATCATGAACGAGACCGAGAACGAGACCATGGCTGCCGAGGTCGAGGCAGTCGAGACCGTGGAGACCGAAGCTGCTGAGGTTGAGGCTGCTGACGAGGTTTCCGCCGAGGAGGAGGCCGAGGTTGTCGAGGCCGCCGCTGATTACGATGACGAAGAGCTGATGGATAAGATGCAGAAGGCCGCCCGCCTGCTGCGTAGCCGTCGCTTTGCTATTTCCAAGGAGGAGGAGGCCAAGGCCGAGCGCATGGCGAACATCGAGCGCGCCATCAAGCTTCTTGACCTCAAGCCCAAGATGGAGCAGAAGGAAATGTCCGACCTGCTGGGCATGCGCCTCCGTGAGCTCGATGGCCTGATGGCCGAGGCCGAGGCTGCCGATCTGGTCGGCCGCATCGACGACGCCGAGGGCGATATGCGCAAGATCGTCGTCTTCGCCGCCGAGGATGCCGCTGAGGGCCTGGTCGAGCTTGCCAACAAGAAAGAGAAGCTCCTGCCCGAGCTTTCTTACGAGGAGGCTACCGAGCTGATGGCCGCTCTCGATAAGGTTATCGCTCCGCTCGTCGCCATGGGCCTGGACGAGGACCGCGGTCCTCGCGGCGGCCGTGACGACCGTGGTGGCCGTGGCGGCGACCGTGGCGGTCGCGGCGGCTTTGGCGATCGCGGTGGCCGCGGCGGTGACCGTGGCGGTCGCGGTGGCGATCGCGGTGGCCGCGGCGGCTTTGGTGACCGTGGCGGCGACCGTGGCGGTCGCGGCGGCTTTGGCGGCAACCGTGGTGGCTATGGCGACCGCGGTGGCAACCGTGGCGGCTTTGGCGGCAACCGTGGTAACGACCGCGGCGGTCGCGGTGGCGATCGTGGCGGTCGCAACGGCGGCGGCTTCCGCGGCAATCGTTTTTAGTTACGGCGTTTTACCAAACGCCGTAACGGGCCGACGCTGCGCGGGCCGCATTTGGACAATCTGACGTTCAACTTCAAGGGCGCGACCAGAAGGTCAGCGCCCTTTCGTTTCACGCCACCTTGTCACAAATGCGACCCGCTCGCTGACTTATGCTCAACCTATGGCGTCATCTCGCCCCAAAAGGGCCTCCCTCGCTCTGGCGGGTTTTCGCTGTCGGTACCAAAATATCGGCGTTGCCTTGATCCAAACCTACCAAAAGGGGGACAAGTTAATTTTGGTCGGTTTTATCTGGGCAAACGTGGCCGTCTATCGCAATGTAGTCGTTGGGAACGTTCTTGTTTGACTAGTCGTTTAAGAACATCCCCAACGACTACATAGCATGAGAGTGGAAATCTACGCTCGTTCGTTTTTGCCTACATTTGGAGGAAGAGCTCGTGGAGGCGGGCGTCGTCGTCGAGCTCGGGGTGGAAGGTGACGCCGAGCTGGTTGTCTTGACGGGCGGCGACGATGCGGCCATCGACTTCGGACAGGGCTTTGGCATTGCCGTGCACCTTGACGATGCGGGGTGCACGGATAAACGTCAGCGGCACTTCACCGTCGATACCGTCTACCCGCCCCTTGGTGCGAAAGCTGCCGAGCTGTCTGCCATAGGCATTACGCTCAACGAGCACATCCATGGTTGCCAGGCGCGGCGTCCCCTTATCGTCGTGGGCGGCAAGGTCGCGCGCCAGCAGAATCAAGCCGGCGCAAGTCCCCAATACAGGCATGCCTTCAACAATGCGGATGCGAAGCCCCTCGAGCATACCGAGTTCGGCAAGTAGCTTGCCCTGAACGGTGGACTCGCCGCCGGGGAGGACCAGGCGGTCAAAGTTCTGCTGCAAATCGGCCGCCTGCCTCAGCTCAATACAGTGCGCGCCCAGCTCAGATAGTCTTGCCTCGTGCTCGGCAAAAGCGCCTTGGACCGCCAGCACGGCGACCGTTTGGTCTGCATAATCGCTCATGTGCGATCCTTTCTGCTGGACTAGCGCCCGCGCTCCTCCATGATGATCTCGATCTCGTCGGCGTTGATGCCCACCATGGCCTCGCCCAGGTCCTCCGAAAGCCCGGCGATGAGTTTGGCATCGGTGAAGTTTGCCACGGCCTTGACGATGGCGGCGGCGCGCTTAGCGGGGTCGCCGCTCTTAAAGATACCCGAGCCGACAAAGACGCCCTCGGCACCCAGCTGCATCATCAACGCGGCGTCGGCGGGGGTCGCTACGCCGCCGGCGGCAAAGTTCACGACGGGAAGCTTGCCCGTGGCATGGACCTCGCGGACCAGTTCGACCGGAACCTGCAGCTGTTTGGCTGCCTCAAAGAGCTCATCATCGCGCAGAGCGACAACGTCACGGATCTGCTTTTGGATCTTGCGCATGTGGCGCACGGCTTGGACGACGTCGCCCGTGCCCGGCTCGCCCTTGGTGCGAATCATCGTGGCGCCCTCGGCAACACGGCGCAACGCCTCGCCCAGATCGCGGGCGCCGCAGACAAACGGCACGTCAAACTGGGTCTTGTCGATGTGATAAACGTCATCGGCGGGGGAGAGAACCTCGGACTCGTCGATGTAATCGATCTCGATGGCCTGCAGGATCTGCGCCTCGACAATGTGACCGATGCGGCACTTGGCCATGACGGGGATGGAGACGGCCTCTTGGATGCCCTTGATCATCTTGGGATCGCTCATACGCGAGACGCCGCCTGCGGCACGGATGTCGGCCGGGATGCGCTCGAGAGCCATGACGGCGCAGGCGCCTGCCTCCTCGGCGATGCGTGCCTGCTCGGGAGTGGTGACGTCCATGATGACGCCGCCCTTGAGCATCTGCGCGAGCTCGCGGTTGAGTTTGACGCGATCGGCCTTGCTGGTCTGTTCTACCATGGTTGCTCCCTTGGTTGGCATGTGCATTGTTTGACGGAACATCCTATCGGGGAGCTGGGTATGGCGAAATACTCAGTTTTCGAGAAAATTACAAGGTCAGACTAATACCAGATTGAACAGCGCGATAAGGTCAGGTGGCAAACACATGCTTGACTACAATTTGGAAAAACGCGGCGAAGCATCGCTCTATGAGTATGTTTACCAGCAAATTCGAGATGATATCGTAGCTGGACGCATTGCGGCGGGGGAACATCTTCCGTCTAAGCGCGCCTTTGCCAGTCATCTGGGAATCAGTGTCATTACCATCGAGAATGCATATAACCAGTTACTTGCCGAGGGCTATATTTGCTCAATGCCGCGTCGGGGCTACTACGCTTGCGAGCTTCCGGATGCACCGGTTTTGCCTTCGGCTGCGGAGGGCATCGACCGAGATGCCGTCTCCGCGGGCCCCAGCGCACATGATATCAACGGACAGGTCGAGCGATTTGATGCGCTTTCTCCTTCCGCTTTGGAGGCGGCGCGGCTTTGGCAAAGCGCGCTGCGGGCGACGCTGGCATCCGAAGACGAACGCGAAATCTTTTCGACTGCGCCGGCACAGGGCACCGCTCGGCTACGACGCGCAATTGCTCACCACCTGCGCGGGACAAGGGGTATGAATGTCGACCCCGACAACATCGTTATCGGTGCGGGCGCCCAGCTGCTCGATACCATGTTGGTTCAGTTGCTTGGAGCCGACAAGGTGTATGCCGTTGAGGATCCGGGCTATTTGCGCCTGACGCGCATCTATCAGGCCATGGGCTGCAAAGTTCGACATATCTCGTTGGATGATGAGGGCGTGGTCTTGAGCACTCTGCAGAAAAGCGGGACCGATGTCCTTCATCTGATGCCGTCCCATCAGTATCCGACCGGCCTTGTGACGAGCATTGCGCGTCGCTACGCGCTGCTCAGCTGGGCCACCGAGCGACCGGGTCGGTATCTCATCGAAGATGACTTTGATTGTGAGTTTCGCCTTGCCGGCAAACCGATTCCCGCGCTCGCGTCGATCGATGCCGCCCAGTCGGTTATCTACACCAACACGTTTTCGAAGAGCCTGTCATCGGCGTTGCGTCTAGCGTACATGGTGCTGCCCGACGAGCTAATGGAGCGGTTTAGGCGCAACCTTGGTTTTTACGCCTCGTCGGTGAGTTCTGTTGACCAGGTCGCTTTGGCTCGTTTGCTGGAATCGGGTGATTACGAGCGACATGTGAACCGCGTGCGCGTTCGTGCTCGCGAGGCGCGTGATGGCCTGGCGGCGCTTGTGCGGAAAGCGTTTCCGGCAGGGGAGGTTTCGATCGAGCATGCGGACGCGGGCCTTTACTGCACCGTTGCCCTGTCCGAGGACGGAGCGGGGAAGAGTTTCGCGAAGGCTCTTGCTGACGCTCGTATTTCCTATGTCAACATCGCCGATTGCCTGTGGACGGGTGATCGGGCATCGACTAAGAACGCTCCATCTCGCGTCCTCATACAATACGACGACCTGAGCCCTCAGTCGCTCATCGCTCTTCAAGAGCAGCTGCAATAAGCCCACGAAAAAGGCCCGAACCATGCGGTCCGGGCCTCATCGAGCTAGAGGTTATGTCTCAGGCGGTTGGCTTAGCCAAAGTAGCGCTTGAGCAGGCCGGCGAAAGCCTTGCCGTGGCGAGCCTCGTCGCGAGCCATCTCGTGCACGGTGTCGTGGATGGCATCGAGACCAGCGGCCTTGGCGCGCTTGGCGAGATCGGTCTTGCCGGCGGTGGCGCCGTTCTCGGCCTCAACGCGCATCTCGAGGTTCTTCTTGGTGGAGTCGGTCACGACCTCGCCCAGGAGCTCAGCGAACTTGGCGGCGTGCTCGGCCTCCTCGTGGGCAGCCTTCTCCCAGTACAGGCCGATCTCGGGATAGCCCTCGCGATGAGCGACACGAGCCATGGCCAGGTACATACCGACCTCAGAGCACTCGCCCTCAAAGTTGGCGCGCAGGTCGGCAACGATGTCCTCGGAGACGCCCTCCATCTTGGCGACGCCCACGACGTGCTCGGCAGCCCACTCGAGCTGACCCTCCTCCTGCTTCAGGAAACGAGAACCGGGAACGCCGCACTGGGGGCATTTGAAGTCCTCGGGCAGCTGGTCGCCGTCGAACTCTTCCACATAACCGCAAACGGGGCAAACAAACTTCATGATTCGATCCTTTCGATCGATGGCGATGGTGCGCTCGCCCGGTCCCATGAGGGCCCTCTCCGGACGTGCGTCTTGACGAGTTCTATTATCCATAAATGAGACTGAAAGTGAAGCCTATTAGGAATGATTTTTAATAAAACAATTTTGAGATATGAAGATGTTGATTGATTAACGGTTTGCAAGTCATATACGGACGCCGCTGAGTACAATCGGTCGAGCAAATGTTGACCTATCAACAAATGAAGGAGTTTCCTTTATGCATCTAGCTCGTCGTGCCTGGTGCCGAACATATCAGACGGTTTTTCGCATTGCATTGCCGATCCTGCCCTATACCGAGCCGCGCATTTTAGAGCATGCCGAGGATGTGCCCGCGGTGCTTCAAAAGCGCTCGATCCAGAAGGTCCTTATCGTGACAGACCCTGGTATTGCACGTTTGGGGCTTACGGCATCACTCGAGCGTGCGCTTACGGCTCAGGGGATTGGCGTTACGGTCTATGCCGAAACGCGTGCGAACCCCACGGTCTCAAACGTGGAGGAAGCGGCGTCCCTGTACCGAGAGAGTGCCTGCCGGGCCATTATCGGCTTTGGCGGTGGCTCGGCCATGGACTGTGCCAAGGGCGTGGGAGCACGCATCGCGCAGCCAAACAAGCCCATCAACAAGATGCGCGGGCTGCTGCGGATTCATCGTCGCCTGCCGCTGCTCATCGCCGTTCCCACCACGGCAGGCACGGGAAGCGAGGTCACACTTGCAGCGGTAATTACCGATGACGAGACGCACTACAAGTACCCCATTAACGACTTTGTGCTTATCCCGCGCCTTGCGGTGCACGACCCCGAGCTTACGCGCGGCCTGCCCGCCTCCATTACGGGGCAGACGGGCATGGACGCCCTGACGCATGCCGTCGAGGCCTTTATCGGGCGAAGCACCACGCCCTATACGCGCAAGATGGCGCGACAGGCGGTTCAGCTCATCTACGACAATTTGCTCGAGGCCTATGAGCATGGCGACAACATGCGTGCGCGCCGCAATATGCTTTCGGCGGCGTATAAGGCGGGTGTTGCCTTTACGCGCTCCTATGTTGGATACGTTCATGCCATCGCACACAGCTTGGGCGGCCGATACGGAATTCCGCACGGTTTGGCCAACGCGATCATCCTGCCGCACATGCTTCGCGCTTATGGTGACGCCGCCGCCCCCAAGCTTGCCGACCTCGCTCGCATGGCGGGCATTGCGCCGGCTACCGCACAGGATAGTCTTGCGGCCGAGGCCTTTATCGATTGGGTCGACCGCATGAACGGGGCCCTGGGAATCCCCAAATATGTCTCAGGTATTCGCCGCTCCGACATTCCTGAGATGGCGGCGCATGCCGATGCCGAGGCCAATCCCCTGTACCCCGTTCCGCTTTTGATGGACCGCTTGGAGCTCGAGCATATGTACGAAGTCGTTGCAGGTGGTATGTTTGAGGGCGAGAACTAGGAGGGTCCATGAACACCGGGGAAATTGCGCGCATCGTCGGCGATCAGCGCACCTACTTTAAGACGCACGCTACGTTTGATGTCGATGCTCGACGTCGCGCGCTCGTGAGTTTACGCGATGCGGTCCGGGCGCACGAGGCCGATATTGCCCATGCGCTCAAGACCGATTTGGGAAAGTCGCATGACGAGGCATATATGTGCGAGATCGGCACGTCGCTTTCCGAGATTCGTCATCAGATTGCGCATGTGGCTCGATGGAGTCGTCCGCGCCTGCGTCCGTGTGACCTTGCCAATGCCGTGAGTGTGTGCAAGACGCAAGCCGTGCCCTATGGCGTCACGCTCATTATGGCTCCGTGGAACTACCCGTTTTTGCTAACGCTCGAGCCGCTCGCCGGCGCCCTTGCCGCTGGCAATACTGTGGTCATCAAGCCGAGCGCCTATGCTCCGGCATCGAGCGCGGTGCTCAAGCAAATCTGTGAAGAGGCATTTGATCCGCGTCTGGTGACGGTTGTCGAGGGCGGGCGCGCCGAGAACGAAGCGTTGCTCGATGAGTGCTGGGACAAGATCTTCTTTACCGGTAGCGTTCCGGTCGGCAAACTCGTCATGGAGCGCGCAAGTAAAAACCTTGCGCCCGTGACGCTTGAGCTGGGCGGAAAGAGTCCCTGCATCGTGGATGCGACGGCAAACTTGAAGGTTGCGGCACGGCGTATCGCCTTTGGTAAATGGCTCAACGTGGGGCAGACCTGCGTGGCGCCCGACTACCTGCTGGTCGATACGAGCGTGCACGACGAGCTGCTGGGCCTCATCAAAGAGGAGGTCCGCCGTATGTTTGGTGACCATCCACTCGATAGCGAGGATTACGGACATATCGTCAACGCCAAGCATTTTGCGCGCGTGCGCGGGCTGATCGATCCCGATAAGGTCGTGCTTGGAGGTGCCGCGCGCGAGGCTTCGCTCAAGATTGAGCCGACGATTTTGGATGGCGTGGCCCCCGATGACGCCGTGATGCAGGAGGAGATCTTCGGTCCCATCTTGCCGGTGCTGACGTTTGAGAGCCTAGACGAGGCCGAAGCGTTTATTACGGATCGTCCGACGCCGCTGGCCCTGTATATCTTTAGCCAGGACCGTGCGGTTCAGCAACGCTTTGTGCGCTACGTGCCCTTTGGCGGCGGCTGCGTCAACGACACCATCATGCATTTGGCCACGAGCCATATGGGCTTTGGCGGCATGGGCGCGAGCGGTATGGGACAGTACCATGGCCGCGAGAGCTTCGATACGTTTAGCCACAAGAAGAGCATCGTGAACAAGGTAACGTGGCTGGATGTGCCATTCCGCTATGCTCCTTACGCAAGCTGGAAGCACAAGTTCGTGCGCATGTTTGTGCATTAGAATCAGATGGCGTAGGGACAAACGGTCGAAAAGACGCAGACAGGATGAATTTGTGTCCGCACGGGTCCGTAAACTTCTCAGTAAGGTTAAGCGCCGGTTTATCCGGCCGTTAGAGGAGTTGCCATGTACGAGCCTTCACGTGTTCTTCTGTCATTTCACATTGCGGGATTTCAGTATGCCGATGGCGCCTTGGTCCTGGGCGATCTTAAAGCGGGCGATAAGCTGACGCTGTGTGCCGAGCGCGATAATCCCCATGACCCTGAGGCGGTTGCGATCTATTACGGCAACACCAAGCTTGGCTATGTTCCGGGAAACGAGGTCGGCCCACTGTCCTTGATGATGTATTACGGCCACGAGGACGTATTTGAGGCCCGCGTGCAACAGGTTGCCCCCGAGCGCAGCCCGTGGCATCAGGTGCGCGTTGGACTCTATGTGGTGGATGCTCGCTAATCGGTAAGGGAGGCTGCCATGTTTGACGACGATGACCTGTTCGATTTGACGGATGGTTCGTTTGAGTGGGATCTGCTACTCGACGACGATGAGCTGGAACAGGACCGTAAGATGCGGCAGGACAAGAAAACTCAGGGTGACGCTTCGAAAAAGAAAGACAAACGCCGTCGCGGCCTGTTCGGCGGGCTCTTTGGCTAACCGCCGCATCGCTGTGTCTGTATACTTAGCACGAGTTTGACGCGTTGCGAAATGAGGACATGGACGATGATGTGGTTTACCGCCGACCTGCACCTGGGCGATACGAATATCTTGCACGACATGGATCGACCGTTTGGTTCGGTCGAGGAGATGAATCGTAAGGTCATCAATGCCATCAATGAGTGCGTTGTTGCGGACGATCGTCTCTATATTCTGGGTGACTTTACCTATCGCTTGCCCTTGGCGGAGGCGGTGCGCCTGCGCGAGCGTATCGAATGCAAGAATGTGACGCTCATCCGTGGCAACCATGACGGCGACTGGGAAGATCCGGACGCGCCGCATATATGGGAAGACGTGCGCGATTACTTGGAGATTGCTCCCGGCTATGCCAAGGGCCATCGTCTGGTTATGAGCCACTACCCCATGCTCAGCTGGAATGGCAAGGCGCGTGGTGCCATCATGCTGCATGGGCATATCCACAGCAGGGGAGACCGCACCAACGCACGCAACCGCGATCGCGAGCGCCCTATCTTTCGCTACGATGTGGGCCTCGACGCCAACGAGTACAAGCCCGTAAGCCGAGATCAAATCCTTGGCTTCTTTGGACTATAGGGCGCCAGAACCACCACAAAGGGGACACAGTGCACCTTTGTGGTGGTTTTCACATAGATTGGAGTCGCTATGAAGCAATTGCTTATTCGTGCCGATGATATCGGTTATTCATACGCCGTCGACTTGGGGATCGCCCGAAGCATCAACGAGGGCCTGGTGCGCTCGGCGGGCCTTATGCCTAATATGCCCGAGGCCGAGCGTGGGTGGTCGCTCGTGGCGGATGCCGATATTGCAGTGGGCCAGCATACCAACGTGTGCCTGGGCAAGCCGTGCGCCGATCCGGCGCTCATCCCGAGCATGCTCAACGAGAGCGGCGAGTTCCATAGCAGCCGTACCTTCCGTGAGCATTTTAAGCGCGGTGAGGAGCTGATAGACTTCGACGAGGCCTGCATCGAGATCCGCGCACAGCACGACCGTTTTGTCGAGATTGTGGGCCGCGAGCCCGATTACTTTGAGGCCCATGCCGTCATGAGCGAAAACCTTAACCGAGCGATCTCGGCGGTTGCCCAGGAGCTGGGCCTTAAGGAGCAAAAGGCGAGCTTCGACCCCACGGCGGTGGTGCGTTGCGGAAATACTGATCTGCGCATGGTGATGCATTCGATGGAGCCGGGCTACGAACCCAAGGACTCGATTATGCAGACGGTTCGCGAGATGTCCGACGGCGAGACGGTCGTCTTTGTGTGCCACCCGGGCTATCTCGATCGGTTTATCCTCGAGAACAGCTCGCTTACGACCGATCGTACCAAGGAAGTCGACGCGCTGATCGACCCTGAGCTGCGCGCTTGGCTCGGGTCTCAACCTGATCTTCGCCTGGTCGACTATCGCGACCTGTAGTGACCCATGCCACCACAAAGGGGACAGGCACCTTTGTGGTGGTTCTGGCGCCGTTGCCATTCTGGCGGCGGCGCCTTTTTGTCCGTGCGGCGCGGTAGAGTGTAGTCGGTTGAAATTTGCGTCCATCGAGGAGCTGCTATGAACGAGATCAAGTGCCCGCATTGTGGCGAAGTTTTTAAGGTCGATGCGTCTGGCTATGCAGACATCGTCAAGCAAGTGCGCAATGCCGAGTTTTCGCGCGACCTGGATGAGCGTGTGAAGGCAGTCCAGCGCGAGGGCGAGCAGGCACTGGAGCTTGAGCGCTCGCGTTCGACGGCTGCCTTGCAAAAGGCAGAGTCTCAGCGCAACGCTCAGCTTGTCGAGCAGAAGAACGCCGCGGAGCAGAAGCTGGCACAAGAGGTTGCCAAGCGCGATGCCGAGCTTTCCGAGCTGCGCGCCAAGCTCGAGGGCGCTGCCGCAGAGCGCGAGAGCGCAAGCCAGCGCGCGGCGGTTGAGGCCCGTGCCGACGCTCAAAAGGAGAATGCCGAGCTTCAGCGAAAAATCGACAATTTGCGTGCGCAGCTGGAGCGTAAAGATGACGAAGCCAAGCTCGTCGAGTCGGCGGCGCGCAATGCTGCTCAAAACGATTTGGCTGCACGCGATGCGCAGATTGCCGAATTGCAGGCAAAGCTCTCCGCGGCGGACAAGGCCCAGGAGATGGCGCTTGCCGCCGCCGCGGCCGAGTCGCAGCGTGAGCTCGATGCCGCTCGCAGCGAGGCCGAGCGCGTGCTTGCTGACTACCGCGCGACGGTACAGGAGAAGTTTTCCGCCGCAAAGGCACAATCTGAGCAAGAGGCCGAGGGCCTGCGTGCCCAACTGCGCGAGCAGGAACTGATGGCAAAAATGAACCTGTCAGAGGCGGTCGCCGCGGCGGAGCGAGAGCGCGATGAGGCGCGTGCCAAGCTGACGAGCGAGCTGGCAGTGCGCGATTCTCGCGAGGAGCAGGCCAAGGCGGCACACGAGCTCGAGCTTGCGCAGGCCAAGCGCGCGAGCGATGACCTGATTCGCTACAAGGATGAAGAGATTGAGCGCCTTAAGGACATGAAGGTGCGCCTGTCCACCAAGATGGTGGGCGAGTCGCTCGAGCAGCACTGCGAGACCGAGTTTAACCGCCTACGCATGACGGCGTTTCCCAACGCGTACTTCGAGAAAGACAACGATGCGTCCGAGGGTACCAAGGGCGACTTTATCTTCCGCGAGTGCGATGCGAGCGGCAACGAGGTCATTTCGATTATGTTCGAGATGAAAAACGAGAACGACGAGACCGCGACCAAGCATAAAAACGAGGATTTCTTTAAGAAGCTCGATCATGATCGTCGCCAGAAAGGCTGCGAGTATGCGGTGCTCTGCACCCTGCTCGAGCCCGAGAGCGAGCTCTATAACGCGGGAATCGTGGACGTGAGCTATCGCTACGAGAAGATGTACGTGATTCGCCCACAGTTTTTCATTCCCATGATTACACTTCTTCGCAACGCCGCCATGGGTTCGCTGCGCTATAAGCAGGAGCTGGCAGAGTACAAGCAGCAGAACATCGACGTCACGAACTTCGAAGCCAAGATGGAGAAGTTCAAGAACGATTTCGGCCGCAACTACGAGATCGCGAGCCGCAAGTTCCAAACGGCAATCGATGAGATCGACAAGACGATTAGCCATCTGCAGAAAACCAAGGAGGCGTTGCTGTCCTCCGAGAACAATCTGCGCCTAGCCAACAAAAAGGCCGACGATCTTACCATTCGCAAGCTCACGTGGGGTAACAAGACCATGAAGGCGGCGTTTGACGAGGCGCGCGGGGCTGCGACAGAGACAAACGATGAGCCAGCCGAGGCGGATTCGTATGAGGTCGAGGATGCCGAGTAGGGCATAGCGGATAGCGCAAAAGCGGGGCCGCTGGCGATATTGCCAACGGCCCCGCTTGTTTCGTTCCAGTATGTTCGGCTAGTCCTCGAGCAGGTCCTCGATAAAACCGACGCGGTAGTTTTTGAAGATGACCTCGCCGCCGTCTTGCGTGGCGTCCAGATCGACATCGCCCATGATGCCAAAGTCGTGGTCGCCATCCTCGTCGGCAAAGATCTGGTGCACGTGCCATACGTGCGCGGTCTTCTCGTCGGACTCATCGATGGAAAACATCGCGGCACTGCGGGCATCTCCGTCGGTGAGGATTTCCTCGTGCTGCTCGTGGTAAGCGTCGAGTGCTTTTTGCCAGCGGATCTCGCTCATGCCCCAGTCGTCGTCGAGCTCGCCCAGGTCGCGAACGCGCTCGCGGGCGGCAAGGGTCACGCGGCGAAAGAGCGCGTTGCGCACCAATAGCGTGCAGCCGCGGCGGTCCGCCACGACCTCGTCGATGCCCTGCGGCGGCGCGGCGTCGAGGGCTGCCGGGTTGCCGGCGTTCTCCCACTCGTCCACCAGGCTCGAGTCCACCGAGCGCACCACAAAGCCCAGCCACGAGATAATATCGCGCAGGCGCTCGTCGCGCTTCTCGATGGGTACGGTGCGGTCGAGCGAACGGTAGGCCTCTGCCAGGTAGCGCAGCAAAATGCCCTCGGAGCGGGCGATGCCGAGCTTTTGAATGTAACCCTTAAAATCGCTCGCGCTTTCCAGCATATCGCGCAGGACGCTCTTGGGAGAGAGCTGGTAGTCGTTAGCCCAGGGCACTTCCTGGCAGTACTTGTCAAAGGCGGCGTCGAGCAAATCCTCGAGCGGCTTTTCGTACGTGACGTCCTGAATGCGCTCCAAGCGCTCCTCATACTCGATGCCGTCGGCCTTCATCTCGGCCATAGCGCGATCGCGTGCGGCACGCTCCTGTGCGCGCAGCACCTGTTTGGGATCCTCGAGCGTTGCCTCGACCATTGAGATGAGATCCATGGTATAGGTCTCGCTCTCGGGATCGAGCAGCTCCAGCGCGGCAAGCAAGAACGGCGAGAGCGGCTGATCGAGCGCGAAGTCCTCGGGCAGATCGACCGTCAGCGCATAGTCGATGTCTGGTGCGGCGTCAGCCGGGGCGTCGGGTGCGGGCGGCACCTCGGTGCGAACGACGACGCCGGAATCGATGAGCGTGGCGAATATTTCGTCGGCGCGAACCTCGAGTTTAGCCTTTTCCTCGGGGGTCTGCAGGCTTGTCTCGATGAGGTCGTGTACGCGGGCTCGGGCATCGCCGCCCTGCTCGACCACGCTAATCACCATGGAGTGTGTGATGCGCAGGCGCGGCTTGAGCGTCTCGGGCTGCGTCTCGATCAGGCGCTCAAAGGTCTGCTTGTTCCAGGTGACAAAGCCCTCGGGGGCCTTCTTCTTTTTAATCTTGCGAAGCTTCTTGGGGTCGTCGCCTGCCTTGGCCATGAGTTTGGCGTTCTCGATCTCGTGCTCCGGGGCCTCGGCGATGACCATGCCCTCGGTGTCAAAGCCCGAGCGACCGGCGCGACCGGCAATCTGATGGAACTCGCGGGCGCGCAGACGACGCATCTTGTAGCCGTCGAACTTGGTGAGCGCGGTGAGCACCACGGTGTGGATGGGTACGTTAATGCCGACGCCGAGTGTGTCGGTACCGCAGATGACGGGCAGCAGGCCCTGCTGCGCCAAGCGCTCGACCAGCAGACGATAGCGCGGCAACATGCCAGCATGGTGCACGCCGACGCCGCATCCAAGCAGACGTTTGAGAATCTTGCCAAAGGCTGTCGAGAAGCTCGTTCCCTTGGCCGCCTCCTTGATGGCCTCGCGCTGCTCCTTGTTGGCGATGCCAAAATTGGCGAGCGACTGTGCCGTCGCAAGGGCGGCATCCTGGCTAAAGTGCACGATATAGAGTGGGGCCTCGCCGCGGCGCATGGCGAGCTCGACCGTGCCCTCGAGGGAAGTCGTCACATAGTCGTAGCTCAACGGAACAGGACGCGGGGCATCGACGACCAAGTCGCAAGCAGCGCCGGTGTGCTCCTCGAGTGAGGCGGCGATGGCAGTGACATCGCCGAGCGTGGCGCTCATGAGCATAAACTGCGTGTGGGGCAGGGTGAGCAGCGGTACCTGCCAGGCCCAGCCGCGGTCGGGGTCGGCAAAGTAGTGGAACTCGTCCATGGCTACGCAGCCCACATCGGCGTCCTCGCCCTCGCGCAGCGCATCGTTGGCAAGGATTTCGGCCGTGCAGCAGATGACGGGCGCTTTGGTGTTGATATGCGTATCGCCGGTGATCATGCCAACGTTATCGCGGCCGAGTACCTGTACCAGATCGAAGAACTTTTCGCTGACCAGAGCCTTGATAGGAGCCGTGTAGTAGCAGCGCTTGCCCTGTGCCATGCCCATAAAGAGCATGCCCAGCGCGACAAGCGACTTGCCCGATCCGGTCGGTGTGCCTAAAATGACGTGATTGCCGGCAGCCAGGTCCATGAGGGCCTCTTCTTGGTGATCCCACAGCTCAATGCCGCGATCGCTTGTCCATTCAAAGAAGCGTTCGAAGGCTTGGTCGGGCGTGAGCCACGGTTCGGGCTCACTGCCGTCCTCGGGCTCCCACCAGGTGGGGGAGAGCGCACCGAGCGAACCGAACTCTGCCTCGGTTCCCGTGCCGCCCGAGAACGAGCTGGCGGCGCCGGCGCCGGAAACGGTGCTGGCGGCGGTATCTGTCGTGGTCTGTGCCATGTGTTTGCTTTCTCTCGCGATTGTCCGCCAACTATTATGGCGTAGCGGCGGCGCGGGGTGCCAGCGCGCGAGAAAATGCAGGAAATGGGCGTTCTGCCCAGCCGTTTGGTGCAGTTGCCGGCTAAGTGAGTAGACTTTTTGCAATATCGCGAGCACATGGCTTTTGCGCAAGGGATTTACCTGCGGTTTTAGTTTTCGTTATACGGGTTGTGCTTGGCTATTACAAAAAAGTCTACTCACTTTAGGTTTTGAGGGTTGTTTGTTGGCGCCTATTTGCGCTTGTTTGCTGACGCCGCGACCATCAGAAGCCCTTGGGACTCTTGCGGCAGGCGCTTCTTGCCTTTGCGGGCGCGGTTCCTAAAGTTCTCGACGGCCTCTTCCATGCCCAGAGGTACATAGGTGAGCTCATCGAGGTTATCGGGCAGGTAGCACGCAAGGCTTTGCTCCTGCGCGCGGCCCGCCGCGAGCTGCTCATCGCTGGGCTGCGCACCGGGTGTGGCGCAAATGCCATAGACGGCGGCGCCCATCTCGCGCGTGCGGCATTCATATTCGGTCTCGGGATGCTCGGGATGGTCGCGGCGTACGTCGTCACTTACCCAAAGCGTGTCGTAGCCGGCCGCGGCAATCTGCCCTAGGGCGTAGTCGCGCAGTGGTTTGCTGTCAGTTCGCAGTGTGACGGTGGCGACGGCTGCAAGGAGCGGGCGGTAGAGCATCAAATGGTCGACATGGACGAGTCGTTTTTTGGCGTACTTGGCCTTGGGCTGCGGCGTGGGAAAGTTAATGGTGATGGCATCGAGCTCGCCTGCGGCAAACAGCCGCGGCAGCGATGTGGCGCCTCGGGGCAGGACGAGTGCGTTGGACAGCTCCTGCTCGCAGATTTTCTGCGCGGCATAGGCGATGCAGATGGGCTCCTGGTCTATGCCGATAAAGAGGGTGTCGGGCTCACGGCGAGCGCGCTCAACCAGATAGGTGCCTTTGCCGCAACCCAGATCCAGATGAAGGTATTCGAAGGGCTTGCTGCTAACTGGCGCACAGGCCTTGCGCCAATCTCCGGCATAGGCCTCGGGGTTCGTCTCAATCGCATCGGCGTAGCGCTCCAGGCGCTCCTCGAGCACAAAGTTCTTAGGCGTGCGAACGTGGACGGCTCCCATGAGGCTCCTTGGTCATAAGTGGGGAACGCATAGCCGCGCGTTCCGTCAATGGGTTGAAATAGGGCGGGCATAGTTTGCCCGAAAGATGTGGTGCGACTCGGCGAAGAGTCGTCGGTGCCTACAGGCGCTTGAGAATCACATAGCGGTTGAGCTCACCGCTGCGACCGTCGGCATGGAAGCGCTCAAGCTCGCGCACGGGGACCTCGCCGCTCTTGTAGAACGTACGGACGCCGCGCACCAAGTCGGTGATCTGCTGATCGTCAAAGTGATGGCAATAGCGGTAGGCGTGGCGGTCGTTTTGCCAGCCAATGAGGTGGTCGCCGGCTTCAAACTGCGCGGAATCGTAACCCTCAAACGGCGGGGTGAGCTCGGCGCGGGCCTCGGCGCGAACGGCCTTGCGCGCCATGCGCTCGTCATTCATAAACTCCCAAAAGCTGATGGCGATGATGCCGCCCGGGCGCGTCTGGCGCACCAGGGCGTCGAGCACGCGTACGCGGTACTCGCACGACGGCACGTGGTGCATAAAACCAAAGCAGACCGAGATGTCGGCGAGCGGTGCGTCGAAAAGCACATCGGGCGTCTCGGCGGGGTTGAGCTTCATGAGGGCATCGAGCACGTCGAGTTCCTGGAAGTGCAGGTTGGGAATGCGCAGGGCGTGACCGCGCGCATCGATAGCCAAATCCTGGCACGAGTCGACGCCATAGAACTCAAACGGGCAGCTGGCATCTGCTGAGGGGTTTGCGCCGTCGACGCCCTTGGCGGCAAGTGCACCGCCGGCAGCAAAGTTCTCGAATCGCATATTGCCGCAGGCAAGATCGAAGACGCGGACGGGATGCTCGATCGTGGCGACGTCGAGCTGCCCGAGCGCGATGTCCATGGTGTGCACCCAGCCGGGCCACGGGGCCTGCCGCGTATCGGAAAAGGAGGCGGAGTGTTCGCGATAGAACGTGTTGTTGAGCTGGATGAGCGATGAGGCGAAATCGCGGTTCACGGCGCGGAACTCCCTCCGTTGGCGGTGCGGAATAAACAGTACGACCATACTACCGTTAACGCCGCAACGGGGACAACCGAGCCGTGGGTCATTGCTTTGTTTGGACACATTTCCGCAGCTCATATGTGCCCGCAACCGCCGGTTGACAAAAATCTCACTAGAATAGGTGGCATGCTTTTGGCGGTGGCGGATAGATTTTTAACTGTGCAAGGCGCCTTAAGAACAAAAACGGTCCGGCGGCACGGCTGGCATCACATAGGAGGAACCATGAATGTAGAAACTGCGCAGCGGCTCGCCGACCTTCGTCGCAGCAAGGGTTTTAGCCAAGAAGGGCTGGCGCGAAAGCTGGGGCTGTCGCGCCAGGCGGTCAGTAAATGGGAGCGCGCGGAGAGCTCGCCCGATACCGAGAACCTGATCTCGCTCGCCAAACTTTATGGCGTGAGCCTGGACGAGCTGCTCAATCCGAGCGACGAGATCGAGGACGATATCGAGTTTGAGAACGAGGACCGCGCCCGCCAGCGCGAGGCCGAGGCGGCAGAGCGTGCTCGCACCCATGAGGCGGCGGCGCGCGCTACCGAGGCGGCAACGCAGGCGAGTGATGCTGCGGCCAAGGCGGCGCAAGCGGCAAGCTGGAGTGCGCAGGCTGCCAATGCGGCGACGGCTCAGGCGACGAGTGGCGGCGCAGTTGGCTCGACTCCGGTGAAGGGCCCGTTCCAGTCGTTCCCGTATTGGGCCGTGTGTTGGCTGCTGTTCTTTTTGCTGATGTTCCTGTTTGGTGCCGGCCCCTTTGCCGCGCTGATCTTCTTTACGATTCCCATCTATCACTGGGTGGCGCGTGCGCTCGATGGTGATTGGGCACGCGGGGATATTCAGGTTGGTCCGGCACCGGCGGTCGCTAGGACTAAGGGGAAGGACGTTTCCGCTTCGGTTGACGCTGACATGGCTGCCGCGGCCACCGCTGAGCCGATTGCCAAAGAGGGTGATGAATGATGAAGCTTTCGCATGAATCCAAGGTACGCTTGGGCGTTGGCATCGGAGCGTTTGTGCTTATCATCGGGCTTGTCTTTGGTGCTTCGCAGCTATTGGCTCATTCCGATATGGTGCGTACGACCGGTATTCTATCTGGAGATTTGTCTGATTTTGACGATATGTTTGACGACGATGATCTCTTGGATAGCGGTAACTATTCCGCTCGGCCTCAGCAGCTTTCGAGCGAAACGTTTGATGCCGACGCGTTCCAATCGCTCGACTTGGACGTGACGTCGGGGACGGTCGAGGTTAAATGTGTCTCTGGCGGCCCGGTGCGTGTTATCGAAAGCGGTCGCGTTGCGAAGGGAACGTCTGCTTCTGATGCGGCTACCCGGAACCTTGCTGAGGTCAAGGGCTCTACGCTCAAGATCAGTCAGTTCGACTACGATGATAAGCGCGCGATTGACCGCACAATTACCATTGAGCTGCCGCGAGATGTTGCGGATAACCTGGTGGGCATTACGGCGAATGTAGAGTCGGGCGACCTGGCGGTCGCGGACATTGCGTGCCATGATCTGGATATAACGTTGAATTCGGGAGACGTTGAGTTTACGGGCACCGTGACCGACACCCTGAATGCCGAGGTCGGGTCGGGCGATGTGACGTTCGAGCTCTACCAGGCCCCCGCGAAGTCGATGGACGTGAGCGTGGGCTCGGGCGATGTGGAGATGACGGTTCCGAACTCTACGGGCTTTAAGGCGAGCCTCACCTTGGGCAGCGGCGACTTCGAGAGCGATTTCCTTCCGCTTGACTACGACGGCGAGACCATTTTGAATCTTGAATTCGATAATGGCGATAAGTCCGCCACGTATCGTTTTGAGGTCGGTTCGGGCGACATGTCGTTTGATTCGGAATGATGGCTGCGGGCTGGTCCGCAAGCATAGATGCTTAGACGCGCTGTTTGATGAAGGCGCCGAAGCCGAGATCGGCTTCGGCGCCTTTGCCTTTACAATGGGGGCATGGAACAGATTATCTTGAACATACTCGAGGCTCTGCGTCGCGGCGAGACCGTAGACGACAAAGCGCTCGTCAAACTGATACATGCCGAGGCGCGCCGTGAGGGCGCCGACAAACGCGATTTGGCCAAGCGCCGTCTGCTGCCGTTCTACCAGCGGGTAAAACGTGAGGAGCCGGCTCGTTGGGCTGGGTGGAATGTCGATGCCGAATTGGAGCGTCAACTGCTGCAGGTCCTGCGCATGAAGCCTCGTCGCACGGCTTCGGGCGTGGCGACCATTACCGTCATCACCAAGCCCTGGCCGTGCTCGGGCGATTGCCTGTTTTGCCCCAACGATCTGCGCATGCCCAAAAGCTATCTGCACGCCGAGCCGGCGTGCGCCCGTGCAGAGCAAAATTGCTTTGACCCGTATCTGCAGGTGAGCGCTCGTCTGACCGCGCTTTCGCAGATGGGGCATGCGACCGACAAGATAGAGCTCATCGTGCTCGGTGGCACCTGGAGCGACTACCCGCAAGGGTACCAGACATGGTTTATGTCGGAGCTCTTTCGTGCACTCAATGATGATGCCGTCGCCGGCGTGGCGGCCAACCCCATGTTGGCGCGTCCGGGCATCAGCCGTGCCGAGGCAGGGCGCCTGCTCGATGACGCTCCCGCCGATGCCCTGCCGCCGGTGGTAACAGAGCGCCGCGAGCGCTATCAGGCTGCTGGCATTGCGACAGACGAGGCTGAGCTTGCTGCCGGCGTTGCCGACGAGCAGGGGCGTGTGGATGCTGTCGTTGGTGGCTATAACCGCGCAGTGCGTCGTCTGTACGGCCCCGGTACGCCATGGGGCGAGGCTGCCGAGTGGCAGGCGGCAACGATGGAGGAGCTTGAGCGTCAGCAGCGCATCAACGAGACGGCGAAGCATCGCGTGGTGGGGCTCGTTATCGAGACGCGCCCCGATGCCGTAACGCCGCAGGCCCTCACGCTCATCCGCCGCCTGGGTTGCACCAAGATTCAGATGGGTATTCAGAGTCTCGACCAACATTTGCTCGATATCAACGAGCGCCGCATTTCGGTGGCGCAGATCGAGCGGGCGTTTTCGCTTGCGCGCCTGTTTGGCTTTAAGATCCACGCGCACTTTATGCTCAACTTGTTGGGCGCTACGCCTGAGGGGGACAAGCGCGACTACGAGCGCTTTATGACCGAGGGCGCTTTTATGCCCGACGAGGTCAAGGTCTACCCGTGCGCGCTCATCGAGGGCTCGCGTTTGGTGGGCTGTTACGAGCGCGGCGAGTGGCGCCCCTATACCGAGGAAGAGTTGCTCGATGTGTTGGCAGACGACATCGTGGTGACGCCGGCGTTCTGCCGCATCAGTCGCATGATCCGCGACTTTAGCTCCGACGACATCATGGTGGGCAACAAGAAACCCAACCTGCGCCAGCTCGTTGAGAACCGCCTGGCTGCTCGGGGTGACGGTGCGACGGTGCGCGAGATTCGCTATCGCGAGATCAGCACGGCGGGTGCCGACTTGGATGAGTTGACCCTTGACGAGGAAGTGGCGTACGAGACGCCGGTGACGCACGAGCGCTTTTTGCAGTGGGTGACACCGCAGGGCAAAATCGCGGGCTTTTTGCGCCTGTCGCTGCCCGACCGCGCGTTTGTTGCCGCGCATGCGGACGAGTTGCCGACGGTGTCGGACGAGGCGATGATTCGCGAGGTTCACGTGTATGGCATGGCGGCGCGCGTGGGCGATCAAGGCCAGGCGGCGCAGCATCACGGGTTAGGGCGTTTGCTCGTAGAACGTGCGTGCGAGATTGCCCGGGATGCGGGTTATGCGCGTATCAACGTGATTAGCGCGATTGGCACACGTGAGTACTATCGTCATCTTGGATTTTATGACCATGGCCTTTATCTGCAAAAGGAGCTCTAGATGAACAAGCCGAGTGTTTCTGCCGGCGTCGTTGTCGGCGTTGCTCTGGGGGCCGCGGCGCTTGGCGCGGCCGCTGTCGCTGTCCGTGCTGCCTGTCTGCAGGTTGCGCGAACCCGCCATGGGTTGGCGCGTGTGAAACGCGTGCACGATGAGGGAGGCGACGAAGTCCGTGTATTGGTGCAAGGCGGCGTTTACCAAAGCGCAAGCTACGTTGGCGAGCGTTGGGCGGAGCCCGTCTTTGCGTACTATCGCGCGTTTGACGACGTGTTTGAGGCTGAGGATGCAATGCGTGATGCTTACGGGCATGGTATCGACCGTATGCTCATGCTGGGCGGCGGTGGGTTTGCCTATCCCAAGTTTGCACTGATGTCGCACGAGAGCTTGCGCCTGGACGTCGTTGAGTACGATGCCGAGATTACGCGCCTGGCGCGCCGTTGGTTCTACCTGGACGAGCTGGAGCGCACGGTGGGCGATCGCCTGCGAGTGATTACCGCTGAGGCTCGCTCGTATCTGGGCGTGACGAGCGTGGGTCATCGTCGCTACGACGTGGTCGTGAGCGATTGTTTTGGCGGTGCCGAGCCCGTACGCGAGCTGGCGACGGTTGAGGCATTGCGTTTGGTGCGAGGCAGCCTGAACCCCGGGGGCATCTATGCTGCCAATATCGTGAGTGCGAACAGGGGGAGCGACGTGACGTTCCTGCGCGATTGCGTTGCCGCGGCACTCGAGGTATTCGCCCACGCCTGGGTGGTCCCATGCGGCGATGCGGAGTTCGGCGGCGAGGAGAACTACCTGCTCATCGCCAGCGACGGCGACTATGTCTTTGCCGAAGCTGTGCCCTTCGACACCGACTTCCTCGGCACCGTCCTTCACGACAAGTAAGTCTCTCCGTCCCAAAAAGACGGGTCTTAGGCGTGGTCGCTCCAGCTGCGGACACGCTGCTTCATGCCCTCTATGTCGAGCACGCCTTCGGCAAAGCCCTTGCGCACGAGCTCTTCGGGAACAAACTCGTCGTAGCGGTCAAAATAAGGCACCTCGCCGGGATAGACGAGCTCGATGGGATCGAAGTCCTTCTCGGCCTCGGCGGCGAGCACCTCAAAGAACGTCTCCTCGTCGGCCTTCATCTTAAACTGCATAAAGTACGGGCGTGATGGGTCGAGTCCGTGAAGGCCCAACTCCGCGGCACATTTAATCTTGAGCATGCGCTCGAGGGCCAAAAAGGCGTAGCTGCCCAGCCAGGGGAAGAGCACCCAGGTATCGCCGCCCAGGTTAATGAGCGGTTTAGTTCCCGCGCCCGAAATCTCGGCCGTATGACGAGCCTGCGCCAAGCGGGCCCGCGCGTTACCCATAAGGTACGGATACGCCGCGTGCTCGTTGAGCGCCTTGCGCATGCGCTCGAGTACGTGTGTATTGATGTCGCCGGGGCAGTCGCCAAAGTAGGCCGGCACCCGGCCCTTGACCTGCGTGGCAAAGACGGTGTGGCGCTTCCAGTCCACTTCCTCGACAATCCAGCAGTGTCCGGCGATGGCGATGCGCTCACCGGGCGGTGGCGGATTGACGATCGTGCCCAACTCGGCCGACTCGCTGCGAACGGTGAACTCCTCGTTTTCCTGGAATACGGCGTAGAACTTAAAGTTGTTAATGATGCGCTCGCCCGCGAGACCCACGATGAGTCCGCCGCCCTCGGTGACTTGGATATGGTCGATCTTAATGAGGTGACGCAGCAGTACGCGATAGTCATCGGCCGAGATGCGATGGAAATAGCTGAGCATGAGCACGCGCTGGGCAAGCTCTGCCGGAGTGAGTTCGCCGGTACTGGCAAGCGTCGACATAGTCTGGTGGTAGAGCAGGCTGTAGGGGAGCCGATCGAGCTCGGGCGGCTCGACCCACTTTTCCTCGCGATAGAGTTGTACGAGCGCAATGCCCTGCAGGAGCTTCCACGGAATGGTCTCGGGCATCATCGTGCGCGGCTCGGGCTCTTCCTCGCGCATGACAAACCACATCTCGGGCGGAAGATCGCGTCGTCCCGTGCGGCCCATTCGCTGCAAAAAGGAGCTGACGGTAAATGGTGCATCGATCTGAAACGCACGCTCCAGGCGGCCGATATCGATACCGAGCTCCAGCGTAGAGGTGGTGACGGTCGTCTGTGCCTGTTCCTCGTCGCGCATGAGCTCTTCTGCCGTCTCGCGCAGCGATGCCGAAAGATTACCGTGGTGGATGAGAAAGCGGTCGGGCTCGTGTCGGCTCTCGCAGTAGCTACGTAGCATGGAGCATACGGCCTCCGCCTCCTCGCGCGAGTTGGCAAAGACCAGGCACTTGCGGCCGCGGGTGTGTTCGAAGATATAGCCCATGCCGGGGTCGGCGTTGTCTGGTGCTGTGTCGGTGGGGTTGAGTAATGCCTGTTCGGGTGCTTGGGGGATGTCGACTTCGCCCTCGGGGGCCGAGGAAGCTTGGCGGTCCTTGGGAGCGGCCTTGCCCCGTGCCCGCTCACGACGCTGACGGCGCTCCTCTTGTGTGGGCTGTCCGCTGTGACGCATGTCTTGGGCGCCGGCGGGCAGTGCCGCGGATGCCGCCGCCTCGATGCGCTCGCACGCAAGCACTTCGGCCTCTTGAGGACCTGTGCCCATGAATCCCCGCTGCTGCGCCTGGGGGCCCGAGTTGTAGAAGTGCTCCATGGAGATGCGCCACACGCGGCGCGGTTCTTCAAAGCGGGGGATAACGCAGTTGCGCCCCGTTCCCTGTGAGAGAAAAGCGCCCGTGCGCTCGGGGTCACCGATGGTAGCCGAAAGGCCAATGCGGCGAGGCTGCACGCCGGCCATGCGCGAGAGTCGCTCGATAAGGCAGAGCGTTTGCCCGCCACGGTCGCCGCGCATGAGCGAGTGGACCTCATCGATGACCACGTAGCGCAAGTCGCAAAACATGCGCGGGATCGCCATGTGCTTATGGATTAAGAGCGCTTCGAGTGACTCGGGCGTAATCTGCAAGATGCCGCTCGGTTTTTTGATGAGCTTAGCCTTGTGCGACTGCGAGACATCGCCATGCCAGTGCCAGATAGGGATATCGGCCTCTTCGCAGAGGTCGTTGAGGCGGACGAACTGATCGTTGATGAGCGCCTTGAGGGGGCCGATGTAGAGGGCGCCCACGCTCGCGGGCGGGTTCTCCCAAAACTCGGTCAGGATGGGAAAGAAGGCTGCCTCGGTTTTGCCGGAAGCTGTGGATGCCGTCAGGAGCACATTGTCTTGCGTGTTAAAGATGGCATCAGCTGCCGCAACCTGGATAGAGCGTAGGCTCTCCCAATCGTGGGAGTAGATGAAGTCTTGGATAAACGGAGCATATCGGTCAAAGGCGTTCACGGGGCCTCCTCTCAAATACGAACCTCCCAACGCGGCTGGCAATGGTTTGCTGCATTGCTGCCTCAGCGTTTGCCCAGATAAAACCTGCCAAAATAAACCTGTCCCTTATTGGCAGGTTAGATGGTGAATTCGGCGAAGTTGCGGTCGCCGCCTGCAGTGCCGGTGTCGTCTGTTGCGGCTGCTGGCGCCAGCGCGTCGCCGCCAACGCTTTGCAGCAGCTCGGCCACATTTGCATCGGGGTTCTGACACAGGATATCGAGCAGCTCGATAAAGTCACGGATGACCTCACGCGGCGTCAGGTGCGTATCGGCTCCCACGCGGCCGAACTCAATCTTGAGAAAGTCCACCAAGTCGTTCTCGGTAAGCGTGGGCGTCCAGCCAAAGTAGCCGGCATGGATCTGCATGAGTTTTTCGATGAGCACCAGCAGCTCCTCATAGGTGAGTGGCTGCAGGCGGATGATGGGCGCGAGCATGTCCTTAAGGTCCTCGCGTGCAAAGCGACCCTGAGCGAGTCGGCTGCGTAGGGCCTCGTAGGAGAACACGCCACGGCGGCGGTCTTCGATGGAGGTTGGCGTGCCGCCCATGATCATGCCCAGGTACTGCGCCTTGCCCTGGAGCGTGTCGTTGTACATGGTCAGGATCTTCTCGTAGTTGTATTGGCGCGTGATGGCGTTGGGAATCTTATACAGATTCACGAGCTCGTCGATGAGCACCAGCATGCCCTTGTAGCCGCTGCAGACCAAAAAGCGCGCAATGAGCTTAACGTAGTCGTACCAGTCGTCATCGCTGATGATGGTCGAGGAGCCCAGCTCGGCGCGTGCCTCACTCTTGGTGCGGTACTCGCCACGAATCCATTTGGTCACGCGGCTCATAGCTTCTTCGTCGCCCTCGGATACGGCCGCGCGGTAGCGGCGGAGCATACGGGCGAAGTCGAAGCCGTGGACCATTTCCTCGAGCGGGGCCAGTTGGGCATTGACGGCAGACTCATCGGCATCGGCACACGAGGCGACCCAGCGATCCAGGATAAGGTTGAGCGCACCGCCCTCGGGGCGCGTTTTAGTCGATATGTTGCGGATGAGCTCACGGTAGGTGGCAAGGCCCTGCCCCTGGCCGCCCTGCAGGCGGCGCTCAGGGGATAGGTCGGCATCGGCGACGACGAATCCCTCACCCATGGCGTGCGTGCGGATGGTCTGGAGCAAAAAGCTCTTGCCGGCGCCGTAGCGACCGACTAGGAAACGGAAGCTCGCGCCGCCGTCGGCGATGAGACTCAGGTCGGTGAGCAGGGCGCGGATCTCTACCTCGCGCCCTACGGTGATGTAGGGAAGGCCGATGCGCGGGACCACGCCGCCCTTGAGCGAGTTGAGAATGACGGCGGCGACGCGCTTGGGCACACGGGGTGCTGCGGATGTGGTATCACTCATGGTCTAGGTATCCTCTCACGTCTGCTTCGTAGTCCTCGATAATGTGCGGTCCTGCCGCGCCAAATTCAATTACGGTGTCACCCACCAGGTCAAAGAGCGCCTCGTTGATGGTATCGACGAGCATGTCCTCGCTTTTGCCCGACTGTGCCACCGCCAATGCCGTCTGGGCCGCGTTCTGCTCGAGCAACGCGCGGAGATAGGCGTCTGCGGCAGGCGCGAGTTCGTTCGTGGCGTCAGCGGGCGCAGCAGCTGCGAACACGGGCGTCGGTGCGAGGAGCGGTGCCACGACGCCAAACTCTTCGGTGGAGACAGTCGGCTCGTCGGGTTCGTCTTGCCGTGTGGCCATCTCGCCAGGTCCGGCGGACATGCTGGGCGTAGACTCGGTGTTCGGTTGCTCGATAAGCGTCGCCTCGGCTTCCATAGGCACATCATCCTCGCGCTCCTCATCAATCAAAAGCGCTTCACGCGTTTGCGCGGCGGCGCTCCGAATGTGCCCCAGCTGACTCAAATCGATATCGATCTTGACAGGCTGGTGTGCGGCGTCCCACGAAAGCCATGCCACGATCTCGTCATCGATGATCTTGGCCAGATATTTGGGGACCTTCTCCTCCTTTAGGGGATGGGTGGGGTCTAGGGCCAGGCGCAGGCGTTGGTCGCAGGCGCGCATCATCTCACCGAGCTTGCTACTTTTTTGTCTGCTGCCGTGGATGCGCATGCATTCCCAAAAGCCATTTTGGCAGCGATAGATGTGAATGGGGTCCAGGCGATATTCGCAGTCCTCGTGGCGCTCGGGCGCAAAGAACACGGCCGAGGCAAACATGGTGTAGGGCATGGCCGTCTCCTCCCCAAACAAGCTCGCTACGATGCCGGTCTTTCGGTGCGTGTCATAGTAGCGCGCCATACGGACATACACGGCGCATGCCACGTGGCGCAGGTCGCGATGGTGGGAACGGTCGAGCCGTGAGTTATTCAGGTTGTACGTGGAGAGGGCGTTTATAGCGGTCATGAGTCGCTCCTCGCCTGCCTCGTCGGGCGGAAGGGGGAGCGTGGGCTCGGAGGTCTTGCGACGCGCAGGCGCCAGGTCTGACGGCGTTGGCGCGGGCGCAAGGTCTCGCGCCGCACGCCGCAGCTCGATAAGGGCGTTATCGAACATGACGGTTTTAGAGTCGCGAAGCAGCTTGGGGTCGAGTCCGTGGAACACGGCGTAGTCCTGCAGCCACACGCGTGCGAACCGGTCGATGCCGGGTTCAAAGGCGCGATAGGCATCCCAAAAGGCCTTGATTTTGTTAAAACCATCGAGTGGGTCATCTACGCCAATGCCGCAGATCAGCTCATAGAGATACAGAAAGGCAAAGGACGTAGACGTTTCCTCGACGGTTCCGCGGCGCACTTGGGTGCGCCAGGTAAAATAGCCGCGCAGCTGCCGATCGCTCATGGCGTTATAGGTGGGAAAGTACGACTTGAATGTGCCGTTGTAGGGACAGTCGTCCTCAAAGTCGGCCATCAGCAGGCCTTGGCGGTAGAAAAGCTCGGCTTCCGAAAGCCAACGTCCCGCGCCACCCTTGGGGTCTTCTTGCCAACGCGATATCTCACGCATTTTGCGGTACTGGTCAGGAAGGAAGTTCTGCATCTGACGACCGGTTTTGAGAATCGGCTCGTCAGCATAGACTTCGTTTGAGAAGCGAGCAGACTGATGGGTCCGGGCCTCGGCCATAATGCGCTCGATGAGCATCTTGATGTCCTGGTCGGCCACCGTTTCTCCTCTCCTAACGCAGCTTCGGTGACCTCATATCATAGCACAGCATCAAACAGGTGTTCGAGATACCGCTACGTAGATAGATTTAGAACAGGAGGGCGTAGATGACGGCTATGACAACGGAGGGGAGCATATTGGCCGTGCGGAAGGTCTGAGGACGGATGAGGTTGACGCCGACGCAGAAGATGAGTATAGAGCCCACGAGCGATAGACTGTCGAGGGCGGCGGCGGTCATGATGGGGGAGAGCGCGCCGGCAAACAGCGTAATCGTTCCCTGGAATACGGCAACGGGCAGGGCGGAGAAGATGCAGCCGCGGCCGAGCGAAGCCGTCATGGTGCAGACGATGATGCAGTCCAACGCGCCCTTGAGGGCAAGCGTGGACCAGTCGCCGAGCAAGCCGTCTTGGATTGATCCCACGATAGCCATGGCACCGATGCAGACGGTCAGCGATGTCGAGACAAAGGCATTGGTGAACTCGTTGTCTCCCTCGCTGCCGGTTTTGCGCTTGAGCCATTCGCCCAGGTTTTCGATGCCGGCTTCCAGGTTAACGGCCTCGCCGATGAGCGAGCCGAAGGCAAACGAGACGATGAGCATGGTGGTGCCGGTGGTCTCCAGCGCTTTCCCGTCAATGACGAGCATCTTTTGCATGGTGCCGCCCAGTCCGATAAACAAAACGCACAGCCCCGACGCCTTCATGAGCGTGTCTTGGATGCGGGGTGTGATAAAGCGTCCGCCTATAAGGCCCAGCAGTCCGCCCGCAATCAAAAGTGCGACGTTGATGACCGTTCCCAAACCCGGCATGAACCCTCCCATATTGATGCCAACCTGGCAATCGTAGCAGAACGGGCTGCAGGGTGCGTCATGCCTCATCCTATACGTTATATAAGTGGTATTAATGACGGCATTTGGTGCCCGAGCCTCAGCCTCCCATCACGACATAGGGGCTGTAATCGAAGCACAGCGTCATGAGTCGCTGCGGGGACTCAATGGCCGCGGCGATGATATCGGCATCTCGAGCTCGGTCAAATCCCACGAGCTCAATTTGATACGAGACGTCTTCCATTTTATGGAGTATCCGGTTATTCAGGAGATTCTCACCGTCGAATTCCTCGGTTTTGCCTCCGTCCGAGGTTACGGCATACAGGTGCAGTTTTGCGGTGGTCGCAGGGTCGGCGACCGTGAGGTTGTCGATTTGGTTGGCCGTGCCCTTTGCCCCAAGCAAGGTGAGCAAGGTGGGGGCTACGACCTCGCCCGATGGCAGAAAAACAACTTCGACGGTTTTAGGGAATGCGATAATGGCTGCTTTGCGGACGGGCTTATCGGCAGCGGTGACCTCAATGCTCGCGGCGTCGACGGTTTCCGTGCGGTCGAGCGCGACCATCATGCAACAATTGCCCTCGTCGATGTCTGCCGGCATGGGACACCCCAAGTTTTCGCCAGCTTGCGTGCCGCCCACTGCGGTGGCTGTTTCGCTTGGCTCGCTGAAAGTGGCTGAAGGACCGCTCGATGGCGGTGTTATGCCGCCTGGTGCGCCATTGTCCCCAGGCGCTATTTCACCGCTGCTCTCGCTGGAGTCGCTTGCGATGTCACCCGTCGAGGGGGCGAGTCCGACCGCTCCTACTCCGCTCCATTCCATCTCGAGGAGCGCCGGATCGACAAGGACGTGATGCACATCTTGCGTTTCGGCACTGATATCGACAGGACCGGGGTCTGCCCCTCGCGTCAGGCTGAGCGATCCGGTCCGCTGTTTGCCCCGAATCTCCTGGCTTTCTGTGCCGCTCGCGTAGAACATCAGAGCGATCTCGCCATTTGCCGTGGCGTCGGTGCCCGCCTTGGTCATTTTCAGCGACGCGGTGAATGAGATAGCGGGCTGCGTGCCATCGGCGCTCGAGGGGACGCAGCCCAGGCATACACCCCCTCCGTTTTCGAAAAACGTGCTGTCGAAGGCGACTGTTGCCCCGTCCGCCGAGTCATCGGACAGGGTGATGTCGAGACACAGTTTCACGTCGCAGGAATCGCCATCGGCATCAGTTGCAGCTGCGCGCCATGTGCAGATAACGCATCCCGTTAGGGGACCGTCCGCTGTGCTTGAGCGCTCGGTATCCACGACTATCGAGCTGTTCGTGCAGCGACGGAGGCACCCCGAGGTCGAAATGCTTGCCTGCGCAAGCGAGAAGCGTTGGCGCGCGATGGTGCTCATCTGGTTTGTGGCGAGACAGTTGACGGCAGGTAAGGGGACGTCCGCGGCGGGTGTCGCTAGAGCGGCGACGGGCATGCCGGTGGCAAGCGCACTGCAGAGCGCGGCAACGGGCAAAAGGTTCTTTGATGCCATGGGTTCTCCTTACCTGTTCTGGACGGTCTCGATTTTCGCGGCTACTGGCTGCGTTTCATGCGCAGGCCAAGGCCGATGGCGCTTGCGCCTGCCGCGGCGACTCCTGCTGCCAGGAGCTGTCGCGTGTCGCCCGTTTGCGCGAGGGGCTCATGTTGGCCACTGCGTTCGAGCTCCGATAGATCGACAGTCACTTGCGTGGCAGCCTGCGCTTGCTCTTGTTGGGCAAAGGCGGCGATCGGGGCAAACGTTACAACGCCGATGATGACGGCAAGGACCATCGCCTTAGGCCGTGTGCGCACCGGGCTCGACCGTCCACGTAATGCTTGCGACCTGGTCGCCCTCGCCAGTCACATGGAAGATGTCTCGCGTGACGCGGGCGACATTGCCGCTTGTCTTGAGCTTAATCTTGTCCGTACCATCGGCGATGCCCTGGTAGCCCATGTCGAAGGATGCATTTTTGGAAAGGTCGAGGCCCGCTTCCTGCGTCGCGGCGTGAGCGTCTTGGAGTGCCTTGGCCGGACCAACCTTAAAATCGATGGAGTTCTGGGCGGTCCCCGTCTTGGCGTCGGCGACGATGCTCCAGGACTTCTGGGCGGCAATCTTCATGTTGGTAACGTGGATGCCATAGGCCGAAAGATTGTCGATGGTGGTTGTATTCTCGGAAGGGCCCTGGAGCGTGCCGTCTGCCTTAGCGACGAACGGAATGACGGTCGGGGCTTTGAACTTGATGTTGTCGATTTGGGTCCTGATAGTCACGTTGGTGGTTCCAGTGCGTCCCTCCGCCAGGGCGGGGGTCGGCGCGGCACCCATTGAGAGTGCAAGCATCAGCCCCGCGCCCACGACGAGCGCCCTGGTTCCGCTCAAGTTCCCGGTGATGTCCATAATCGTTCCTTTCTATTCGTCACGGACCGTTTCCGTGATGGTTAGACGAAAGCGGCGTGGGTGCGCGTTTTCGCAACGGGTGGCAGATCTAGTCTTCGGCCTGCGCAACTCGCACCTTGATGCGCGTGGGATTGCCATGGGCGTCGTAGGTCTTGGCGTCGAGCGCTTGAATCTCGATATACGCCTCACCTTCTTTGATGTCGCCTGCGGGGCAGGTCTCAACGGTCTTGCCGGTCTCGACCACGCCCGATTCATAGATGGTCTCGTCGTTTTGGATCACGCGGAAACGCTGGGGAAACTTGTTATCTTGGACGTTTTGCACGTTGACGCGCAGCTTGCCGCCTTTTTGTAGCTGGGCGACCGGTGCGACCGAGATCGTCATCATGTTGTCGCGGACGATGGCATCGAGCTCGTCCTGGATTTCCTGGCGCGACTTACCCTCCGCCGCTGTGACCGAGGCACCTGTCTCGGCGACAGGCTTTGACTGCCAGGCGTAAAGGCCGACGGCGATAAGGGCGCAGGCGATGGCCAGGCAGACAACGCCGAGCCTTTTTCGATGTTTTGACCCTAGGGGGCTCGACTGCTTCCTTGCGCTCATGCGGCATCCTTAGTGGTATAGACGCGCGCGAACGTGGACGGATCGGCACCAAAGAGCATGTGGAGCATGAGGCGTCGCGAGTAGATGAGCTCGTCGAAGTTTGGGTCGAGTTTGATGTCGTGGATGTGGGCGATGTGGTGAGCGAGTGCCGAAAACGATTCGGGATCGCAAATCACGTCGGTGGTGACGTGATAGACAGCCGCATCGGGAAATGCCTCCTCGTCGAAGGGCAGAAGATACGGGTCGTCGTCAACTTCGATAGCGACGCCGTACTGGGGCCAGTAATATGCCATGGGAACCTCCCTGTTTTTGGGCCAAACCTTCCATTGGCTTTGGCTGTCGATGCCGACCGTATCAGCCGTAACTTGACCAATTTCTGACCAAATGCTTGACGGATTTACATCGCCGCAGGTGAGAGAGGGTAAAAAATATCTCAAGTTTTTTCGGGCGCCAATTGCATGCGTGGCAGCGATGGGAAGGAGCGCGTTAAATAGAGCGCCTGCCGAGAAAACGCTGCCGCTCGCCGAATTGCGCAAACGTAAAATTCGCCAATTATGGAGACGGTCTCAGTCACGTCGACGAAACGATGCGGTAACATCTCCCTGCAAACACTGTAGTTAACTAAAGGGGGAGTTCGCGTGTCTGCAGCCATCAAACCCTTCGGCGACGAGTTCGAAGAATATGGTCGCGATGAATCTCGCACATCGGGCGAGGCGTCGAGCATCTCGTTTCCGACAACGGAGGACGAAGTCCGCGCCATTCTGCGAAAGCTCCATGCCGAGCATGTTCCGATAACGGTCCAGGGTGCTCGGACCGGTCTGGCTGCCGGTGCCGTGCCCCACGGCGGCCACATCCTCAACACTTCTCGTATGAATCGCTACCTGGGTCTTCGCCGCGACGAGCGAGGCCGTTTTCTGCTGCGCGTGGAGCCGGGCGTCGTGCTTTCGGAGTTACGCAAGCAGCTGGGCAAGAAGGCATTGCCGACCGCTGGCTGGGATCGGGCATCGCTTGAGGCCTATGAGGAGTTCCAGGCAGCTCCCGAGCAGTTCTTTCCCACCGATCCCACCGAGGCATCTGCCTGCCTGGGCGGCATGGCGGCGTGCAATGCCTCCGGTGCCCGCAGCTACGCCTATGGCCCCATGCGCCCGCACGTTACGGGGCTTCACGTGGCACTGGCGGACGGCGACCTGCTTGAGCTTCATCGAGGTCAGGCGCACGCTGACGCACGCCACTTGTCGCTCGTGACAGCGGAAGGCCGCGCGCTCGAGCTGGATCTTCCTGGCTATACCATGCCCAAGACCAAAAATGCGTCGGGTTATTTCGTTGCGGACGATATGGACGCCATCGATCTTTTCATCGGTGCGTGCGGCACACTCGGCGTCATTACCGAGCTCGAGATCGCCCTGCAGGCGGCACCTTCGGTCGTATGGGGCGTGAGCTGCTTTTTCGACAGCGAGGACAAGGCAGTGTCCTTTACCGATTCTGTGCGCCCCGTGCTGTCCCATGCCGCCGCTATTGAGTATTTCGATGCCGGCGCCTTGGATATCCTTCGCCGCCAGCGCGAGCAGTCGACCGCGTTTGCCTCGCTGCCGGCGCTCGACGATGAGGCAAAGGTCTGTGTCTATGTGGAGCTCGACTGCGACGACGAGGCGCAGGCGACCGAGGAGCTGTACCACCTGGGATGGGTTTTGGAGCTTGCGGGCGGCCGCGACGACGCGACCTGGGTTGCGCGCACCGAGGTCGATCGCGAATGCCAGCGGTTCTTCCGCCACGCCGTTCCCGAGAGTGTCAACATGCTCATCGACGAGCGTCGCCGCACCGACCCCACCATTACCAAGCTGGGGTCGGATATGTCGGTGCCCAACACGCGCCTGGCCGATGTCGTTGCCTTCTATCGTCGCACGCTGGCCGAAAGCGGGCTTGAGTCTGCCGCCTGGGGACATATCGGCAACAACCATCTGCATGTGAATATCCTGCCGCGCGATGCGCAGGACTACCGTCGCGGTGGCGAGTTGTTTGCCCAGTGGGCTGCGGAGGTAACGGCTATGGGCGGCGCCGTCTCTGCCGAGCACGGCGTCGGCAAGATCAAAGCGGGCTTTTTGGAGACGATGTACGGACACGAGGCCATGGTCGAATCAGCTCGACTCAAGCTGCAGCTCGATCCTTCCGGGCAGCTGGGTCGTGGCAACCTGTTTTCGGAGAAGCTCTTGGATGAACTCGTCCAGAAAGGGGGCGCGTGAAGATGAGCGATTTCCATATGGTGGTGTGCGTCAAGGCGGTGCCGGGAAGCACCGAGGTCAAGATGGACCCCAAAACCAATACCATCGTGCGTGATGGCAAGCAGGCGGTCATTAATCCCTTCGATGCAAGTGCCCTCGAATGCGCTCTGGCGCTCAAGGACGACTTTATCGGCTTTGGCATGGATGTACGCGTGACGGTGGTGTCGATGGGCATCCCTGCAACCGAACCGCTGCTGCGCGACTGCATCGCCCGCGGCGCCGACGATGCATTGCTGCTCACCGACCGTGCTTTTGCGGGCGCGGACACGTTGGCGACCACCTATGCTCTCAAATGCGGCATCGAGGCGCTCGACGAGGACTTCGATCTGCTCATCTGCGGCAAGATGGCGGTGGATGGCGATACTGCCCAGATTGGCCCCGAGCTGGCCGGCGCCTTCGAGATTCCCTGCGTGACCGATGTGAGCTGCGTGCAGAGTGCGGGCTTTACGACGTGCGGCTCGCTGGCGCTTGTCCACTGCTGTGACGCCGGCGAGGAGACGGTCTATCTGGAGATGCCGTGCGCGATGACGACCGCCAAGGAGATCGGCCAGCTGCGCATGCCGAGCATCGCCGGCATTCGCGCGGCCGAAGATGCGGATGTGCGGGTGGTCTGTGCTGCCGATGTACATGCCGACCCTTCGCGTTGCGGCCTTACCGGATCGCCGACGCAGGTCGTGCGCTCGTTTGTGCCCGACCGTAACCAAACGTGCGAGGCCATCGAGGGCACGCCGGTCGAGCAGGCGGCAAAGCTTGCCAAGATTATCGAGGGGATGGCATAGATGAGCGGACTGATAATCGATAGCGAGGCGTGCGTTGGCTGTGGCCGCTGCGTTCGCGCCTGTGCCTCGGGTGGCATTGTGGTGGAGGGCGAGCGCCCCAACCGCTGCGCCCATGTGACCGACGGCTGTATCTTGTGCGGCGGGTGCGTCGACGCCTGCCCCGTCAATGCCATTTCGATCGAGCGCGACGAGGCCGCCGGCGCGGTTGACCTCGATGCGTATCGAGACATATGGGTATTCGTGCAGACCGACGATCACGATGTCGTGGCTCCGGTGGCCTACGAGCTCATGGGCAAGGGGCGCGAGCTTGCCGATGACCGCGGCTGCCGTCTGGTGGCATTGGCCGGCATGGGCCCCGAGAGTTCGCTTGAGGACCTGGAGCATCTGGTCTGCGCCGGTGCCGATGAGGTCGTGGTCTGCCGCGATGAGCGGCTGCGTCAAAACGATGCGGAGGTCTATGCTCGCTTGATTTGCGATTTGGTGGCAGAGCGCAGGCCCGAGGCCATTCTGTACGGCGCGACCGCCTTTGGCCGTGAGCTGGCGCCCGGTGTGGCCGTACGCCTGCAGACGGGCCTTACGGCCGACTGCACGGTGCTTTCGATGGATGCGGAGACGGGTCTGCTGCAGCAGACCCGCCCGGCGTTTGGCGGCAACTTGATGGCCACCATTATCTGCCCCAATCATCGTCCCCAGATGGCAACGGTGCGTCCCGGCATCTTTGGGGCGCCCGAGTTTGATTACAGCCGCTCTGGCACGATTACCCAGGTATCGCTTGCGGATGATGTTAAGGCCCGCGTCGAGATCTCGATTCCCGCCGAGGAGTGGGGGCAGCAGGCATCAATTGCCGATGCCGAGCGTCTGGTCGTGGTGGGCCGCGGCATTGGCTCCAAGAAGAATCTGCCCCTGATGCGAAAACTCGCCGATGCCCTGGGTGCCGAGCTTGGTTGCACGCGTCCCGTTGTGGAGGCAGGCTGGCTGGAGTACCGCCACCAGGTTGGGCAGACCGGCGTGTCGGTTTCGCCCAAGCTCCTTGTGAGTATCGGCGTTTCGGGTGCTATCCAGCATCTTGCCGGCATCGGCGGCGCGGAGTGCATCATCGCTGTCAACGAGGACCCGGATGCCCCCATCTTCGGCGCTGCGCAGTATAAAGTTGTCGGCGACGCCGTCGAAGTCGTTGAGGAGCTCCTGGCCCAGCTCGAGCGCTAGGCGCCGGCTAGCCAGGCTCGCATCTCTTTCTTTAGGCGCTCCCAGGTCGCCTGCGTGGCGGGATCGGTAAAGGGGCGCACAATGCCAAAGGGTGCGTCGAGCAGGCGGTAGATATCGCCCTGCCCGCGCGCCAGCGCGCGGCTTGCCGGATAGACGAGCTCAAACATAAAGCAGATAAGCCCCACCAAGTAGTCCGCGGGCTCATCGCGCTCATCGCGCGTGACGCAGCGGTGCTCGTCAAAGGCGGCCAGCGTTGGTGCCGAGAAGTGGCTGGCAAGAAACACGTCCTCATCCACTTTGAGGATGGTGTCGACGGTGCTGTCGGCGATGGTGCGCATAATGTCGACCTTGTCGCCATCGCGCACAATATCGCAGAAGCGCCGCGTGCGCTCGTCGAGCTGCGCGGATAGACGGAAATCGCTGTGATAGGCAATGCTTGCGCGAATCAACTCGTCTTCTACCGGATCGTCGATAAAGTCGCGGATACTTGTTGTCGCGGGCGCGTCTGCAGGGTTTTCGCCAAAGAGAACCTCGACGCCCAATGCCGCATGGCTCATGCTCTCGGCATCCTTAAACGTGTCCCAGCGTCGCAGCTGTTCAAAGCGACCCATATCGTGCAGCAGGCCGCAAAGCCACGCCAGGTCAATGTCCTGAGGTGACCAGCCCTGTTCGCGCGCCACGGCATCGCATGCCTCGGCAACGTGGTACGTATGCTCGATTTTAAGCGCGATACGCGGATTGGCGGCATCGTAGGCATCGGTGTAGGTCTTGAAGGCCGCGGCAGCCCGCGTTCGATCGATAGCTGTCATAATGACTTCCTAAAAAGTTGTGTCTTTCTGTGTCTTTCGATCCGGTGGCAATTGTAGGTGAACTCGGTTGCCACCGGACGATGATTCTGTCGTGTCGTTGAACGCGGCTCGGAAATCTTGTCGGGACGAGGAACGCTATGGTGCTCAAAATCGTTAAAACCGTTTGGCCGGTGATGCTCACCTATGTTGCGATAGGCGCGCCGTGCGGAATGATTATGGCGCAGACGGGAATGGAGCCCTGGATGGTTTTTGCTCTGAGCAGCACGTTTGTGACGGGTAGCGGCCAGTTTATGGTCTGCAACCTGTGGCTGGCAGGTGTGCCTGCGACATCGATTGTCGCAAGTGTGGCCGCAATCTCCTCGCGCTTTGCACTTTATTCGGCATCGATCGCACCGCATTTGAGGGGTGCTTCGAAGCGTCAGACACTGGCTGTTGCCGCGACACTTACCGAGGAGGCATACGGCATTTCGCTTGCCAAGTTGGTTGAAGGGGAGGATTGGGGTCCGCGCGAGTCCTTTGTGCTCAACGTGATCCTCATCGCAACATGGGGCGTTTCGTGTACGACGGGCGCCATCGTCGGCGCCGTTGTCGATGTTCCCACCGCTATTGCGGGTTTTGTCTGCACATCGCTCTTTATCTGCCTGCTCTTTTCACAGCGACTGTCGAGCGGCAATGTCGTAGCTGCCAGTTTGGCTGCGGTGTCCGTCGCCATATGCAAGTTCTTGGGGTGGACGAATATCGCCGTGCCGGTAAGCGTGCTCGTCGGCGTTGTCGCGGCGCTTGCGTGCGATGCTCTCGCCGAAGGAAGGGGTGCTCGCGATGCCCGTGAATGAGTTTTTGGTCCTGTGGCTGTCGTCGTGGGCGGCCATCGCATTTTTCCGCATTGCCCCGGCGTTCGCCTTGCGCGGGAGAACGCTGTCACCCCGCGTTACCGAGGCCTTGGGTTATATTCCGCCCGCCGCCTTCGCGGCACTGGTTGCTAACGATTTGATAAGCCCTGGCGCTTTTGACGCCGGCTTGTGGCAGGGCTTGATTCCCTGGATTGCGGCTGCCGGCGTCGTGGCGGTGGCAATCAAGACAAAGTCGATGCTATGGTGCTGTGTCTCGGGCATCGTGCTCTATATCGTTTTGAGCCTCGTATAAGAGCAGGACGCGTTATCATCCCGGCCAACGAATCCAATTTCTCACCGAGGCGGTCTGCTTCTTCTGGTACCATGGTCAAACTTTACTGTAGCAAAGTATGACGTGGGCTTTTGTTCCGCGTCAGCGGAAATGGGGGTTTCATGGCACAGGAAGCGAACGCCAACGAGCAAAAGAAATTCAAAGTACCGCGCATTCCGGGTGACATCATGATCTACCCGATGATCGTCGGCCTTTTGCTCAATACCTTCTGCCCGCAGGTCTTCGAGATCGGCGGCTTCTTTACCGCTGCCTGCCGCGGCGGTTCCAACACCATCGTCGCCGCGATCCTGCTGCTTGTGGGCGCCGGCATCAGCTTTAAGTCCACGCCGGGTGCCATCAAGACCGGCATCGTCGTGCTGATTCCTAAGCTTGTGGTGGCAGCCGCGCTGGGTCTGGGCATTGCGTATTTCTTTAACGACAACCTTTTGGGCCTGAGTTCGGTTTCCATCATCAGCGGCATTACGTTTTGCAACATGGCGCTCTACACGGGCATCATGGGCGAGTTCGGCGACGAATCCGAGCAGGGCGCCGTGGGTATACTTTTCTTTACGGCCGGCCCCGCCGTCACCATGATCATCCTTGGCGTTTCGGGTCTCGCCAACATCCCTGTCGGTACCATCATCGGCTCCATTTTGCCGCTCGTTATCGGCATGGTTCTGGGCAACCTCTTCCCGTTCATCAAGAACCTGCTGGTTCCCGGCGCCAATCCCGCGATCGCCGTCATCGGATTTCAGCTCGGTGCGTCCATGAGCCTGTCGAGCTTTATCACCGGCGGTATTTCCGGCATCTTGCTGGGCCTTATCACGCTGTTTGTCGTCGGTCCCATCACCTTTGCGTTCGAGCGCCTGTGCGGCGGTAACGGCAAGGCTGCCGTGGCCTGCTCCACCATCGCCGGCACGGCCATGACCACACCGGTTGCTCTCGCCGAAGTCGCACCGCGCTACGCCGAGCTTGCGCCCACTGCGTACGCTCAGATCGCCACCGCCGTTATCATCACGGCAATCATGGCTCCGATTCTGACCGGCTGGGTCGACAAGAAGTTCTGTCAGGGTAAGGAAGACCTGTCGCCTGCTGGCGTCGAGGCCATCGAGGAGGCTGTCGCAACCGATATCGACGGTGAGTAACGTCCGTTACCGATAATTGATTTCGGCGTGCAACTCGCGCCGTTTGAGCGCCCGAACGAGAGCTGTCTTGCAGTGACGTTCGGGCGCTCTGCTATTATTCCCCTTACCCCTGCGGGTAGGGGTGTTTGTTGCCCAGATTCGAATTGGTCGATTCAGACCACTTGGATATTGAAGGGATGGCGGTTAGTGGTTAAGGCACTCAAGATTGAGATATTCGTGCTATGCATGATTGTTCTTATCGGGCTTGCCGTGCGAAGTCGTCGCTCCTTGTTCTCGAGCACCCAGCAGCTATTGTTTAGCATGCTTGGCTACACCTCTGCCGCGTACATATTATTCGATATGATCTGGACGCTTTCGGACGGTGTGGACGGCACGTTGGGCATTGCTGCCAACTGGATTTCCAACGCGGTTTCGTTTTCGCTCTTTGCTATCGCGTGTCTCATTTGGTTTATCTATTCCGAGACGGTGCAGGGTTCTCGCCTTTTGACCTCGCGCTATAGGGTGGCGCTCGTGACGTTGCCAACCGTATTGGTGGTCGTGCTGGCATTTACCAGCTACTGGACGCACACTATGTTCTATATCGATGCACAGGGCGTATATCGTCGCGGAGCGCTTTATATGATTCAGCCTATCGTTAGCTACTGCTACATCATATATACGTCTTTGCATGCCTTTATTCAGACTCGAAAAGTCGAAAGTCTGCAAAAGAAGGCCATTTATCGCACCCTCGCCTTTTTTGCGGTTCCCGCTCTGGTGGGCGGTACCTTCCAGGTTTTGTTTTCGGTACCGGGCCTTTGTGTCGGTATAACGCTGAGCATCCTGCTGCTCTACATCATCTACCAGGAGCAGCTCATCTCGACCGACCCGTTGACTGGCCTCAACAATCGCAACCGTTTTGAGACCTATATGCTGTCGCTCTTCTCAAATGTGAATCAGGCCGAAGACGTGTATCTGCTTATGATGGACGCCGACGGCTTTAAGCAGATTAACGATCGCTATGGACATGTGGAGGGCGACCATGCTCTTCAGGTCATATCCGCTGCGCTCAAAGAGGTCTGCTCGGCGTCAGGTGGCTTTATCGCGCGTTATGGCGGCGATGAGTTCGTGGCGCTTCAAAAGGCGACGGCGGAGCAGGATATCGTGCGTCTGTGCGTGACAATCAACGATGAGCTCGCGCGCGCCGAGGTTCCGTATCTGTTGCGGATGTCCATCGGCTACGCACGGGTTGGTGATGGCGTTGATACCTGGCAAGACTTGCTTCGCGCTGCCGACGCGGAGCTCTACCGCGTCAAGGCCGAGAAAAAGAAAGCCGGCGTCCAGATACGCTAGAAAAGGGGCGAACGCTGGCGTGCGTTGCGGCCCTCAGCTCACCGATGTACTCCATTAAGCTAAAGCATGTGAATCTCCTCTACTAAATAAGGGCGGTTCGTTAGGCCTTTTTGGGTTTGTTGACGATGATGATGCCGCCGCAGACCAACAGCAGGGCAACGATGACGGTAACGGGGCTCGTGCCAGCGCCCTCGCCGAGCAGCAGTGCGCTCAACAGCACTCCAAAGACCGGGTTCATAAAGCCAAAGACCGAAACGCGGCTGACGGGGTTGACGGCGAGCAGGCGGGACCACAGCGAGTACGCGACGGCGGAAATGAGCGCCATATAAATGATGAGCGCGATGGCGGGGGCGATTTCGGTGGGGGAAAACGTGCCGCCCATCAAAAACCCGATGGCGGTAAGGACCACGCCACCGACTAAAAACTGCCAGCCGGCGAGCAAGACGCCGTCATGCTCGCGCGAGAAGATGCCAATGAGGCAGGTCGACAGGGCGCCCGCAACAGTGGAAGCCAAGATAAATCCCTCGCCGTCGAGCGTAAAGCCAAAGGTGCCATCCGCGCCCGAAAGGTTGACGAGCGCGACGCCGGCAAAGCCCAACACACAGCCAAGCACCTTGGGCGTATTGAGCCTCTCGGTGTGAAATGCCAAGGCGGCAAAGAGGATTGCGAGGAAGTTGGCGCTGGCCTCGATGATGGAACTCGACATGGCGCTGGCGCGCGAGAGTCCTAGGTAGAAAAAGAAGTACTGCCCGATAGTCTGGAAGAGTGACAAGACAAAGACGAGCTTGATGTCACGAGCCTGCGGAATGAGGGGGCGGCGTTGGGCCGCACTCATCCCAACGATAACCAGGGCGCCGGCAAGCGTGAAGCGCAAGCCCGCAAAGAGCAGCTGTGAGGCGCTATCGTGCGCGGGGATGCCAAAGAGCCCGTAACCGATCTTGATGCAGGGGAAAGCCGACCCCCAGAGCGCACAGCAGACGAGGCAGCCCAGGATGAGTCCGGGTAGGGTGGCGAGATACGGCTTGCGGCTTTCCATGATGTCCTTCCTGTATGCGCGAAGCAAAAAAGAACCCGCCACCGGGTGTGCCGGTGGCGGGTGTTGTTACCCGAGGGGATTGTACCCGATGGGACGCATTAAGCGAAGTAGGCCACGCCGCTCTCAAAGATCGGCATGAACTTATCGCCGGGGACATGCTCGGGCACGTTGCGGTACAGGTTGTCGCCGCGGCGCTCGGCATGGCCCATCTTGCCCAGGACGCGGCCGTCGGGGCTCGTGATGCCCTCGATGGCGAGTGCGGAGCCATTGGGGTTGACGGAGAGATCCATGCTGGGCTTGCCGTCCTCGTCCACGTACTGCGTGGCGACCTGGCCGTTGGCGATGAGCTGGGCAAGCACTTCATCGTTGGCGACAAAGCGGCCCTCGCCGTGGCTGATGGCGACGGTGTAGGGGTCGTCCAGGCTGCACTGCGACAGCCAGGGGGACAGGTTGGACGAGATACGGGTGCGCACCAGACGGCTCTGGTGGCGACCGATGGTGTTGAACGTCAACGTGGGCGCATCGGGCGTGGCGTCGACGATGTCGCCGTAGGGCACCAGGCCGAGCTTGACCAGGGCCTGGAAGCCGTTGCAGATGCCCAGCATCAGGCCGTCGCGGGCCTTGAGCAGGTCACGGACTGCCTCGGTGACCTCGGGAGCGCGGAAGAACGCCGTGATGAACTTGGCGGAGCCATCGGGCTCGTCACCGCCCGAGAAGCCGCCGGGGATCATGACGATCTGGCTTGCACGGATGCGGCGGGCAAGCTCGTGGGTGCTCTCGGCGACGGCCTCGGGTGTGAGGTTGTTGATCACGAAGGTGTCGGCCTCGGCACCGGCGGCGCGGAAAGCGCGGGCGCTATCGTACTCGCAGTTGTTGCCGGGGAACACGGGGATTACCACGCGCGGGCGGGCGATCTTGGCACCGCTGTACACATGGATGTCCTTGGCACGGAAGTCGATGGTCTCGACCTCGGGGGTCTTGCCGGCGCTGCGGTAGGCAAAGACGCCCTCGATGCCGCTCTCCCAGGCCTCCTGGAGCTCGGCGAGCTCAATGACCTCGGAGCCGGTGTCGATGACATAGCCCTCGACAGTGGTGCCCAGGGGCTCGACGACAACGCCGTCGGCGACCTCGGGCAGCTCGGCATCCTCGGCGAGCTCGACGATAAAGCTGCCATAGAGCGGGGTGAAGAGGCTCTCCACGTCCACATCCTCAGCAAGCTCGATACCGATTTGGTTGCCGACGCACATCTTAAAGAGGCTCTCGGCGCCGCAGCCGTAGCCGGGCGTGGAGACGGCCAGGGCGTCGCCGGTAGCAGTGAGCGCCTCGACGGCGTCAAACGCGGCGAGCAGCTGCTGGGCGTCGGGGCGGTAGTCCTGGCCATAGGTGGCGGGGGCGATACGGACGACGCGATGCGTGAGACCCTTGAACTCGGGGGAGACGGCGCGGGCCGCCTTGCCCACGGCGACAGCGAAGCTGATCAGGGTCGGCGGAACGTTGAGCTCGCCGGCCTCGTCCTCAAACGAGCCGCTCATGGAATCCTTGCCGCCGATGGCGCCGGCACCCAGGTCGACCTGGGCCATAAGGGCGCCCAGGACGGCTGCCATGGGCTTGCCCCAGCGCTCAGCCTCGGTGCGCAGACGCTCGAAGTACTCCTGGAAGGAGAGGTAGGCGTGCTTGTGCTCAAAGCCTGCGGCCACGAGCTTGGCGATGGACTCGACCACGGACAGGTAGGCGCCCGCAAACTGGTCGGCCTCCATCAGATAGGGGTTAAAGCCCCATGCCATAGCGCTCGCCGTGGTGGTCTCACCGTCCACGGGGAGCTTGGCGACCATGGCCGAGCTCGGGGTGAGCTGCGTCTTGCCGCCAAAGGGCATAAGCACGGTTGCGGCACCGATGGTGGAGTCGAAGCGCTCGGAAAGGCCCTTGTTAGAGGCTACGTTGAGGTCGGTGACAAGCGAGGTCATGCGCTCGGCAAGCGTGGTGCCGGTCCAGCTGGGCTGCCACACGCTGCGGGCGCACACGTGGGCGACCTGGTGCTTGGGCGCACCGTTGGAGTTGAGGAACTCGCGGGATAGGTCGACGATGGCGACACCGTTCCAGGCCATGCGCATGCGCGGCTCGGCGGTAACCTCGGCGATAACGGTCGCCTCCAGGTTCTCCTCGGCGGCGTAGCCCATGAACTCCTCGACGTCACCGTCGGCGACGGCGCAGGCCATACGCTCCTGGGACTCGGAGATGGCGAGCTCGGTGCCGTCCAGGCCGTCGTACTTCTTGGTCACGGTGTCCAGGTCCACGTACAGGCCGTCGGCAAGTTCGCCTACGGCGACCGAGACGCCGCCGGCGCCAAAGTCGTTGCAGCGCTTGATCAGACGGCAGGCATCGCCGCGGCGGAACAGACGCTGCAGCTTGCGCTCGACCGGGGCGTTGCCCTTCTGGACCTCGGCACCCGAGGTCTCGATGGACTCGGTGTTCTGGGTCTTGGAGGAGCCGGTGGCGCCACCGATGCCGTCACGGCCGGTGCGGCCACCCAGCAGGATGATCTTGTCGGTGGGGGCGGGGCACTCGCGACGAACGTGGTTTGCCGGGGTGGCGCCCACGACGGCGCCGACCTCCATGCGCTTGGCCACGTAACCGGGGTGATAGAGCTCGTTGACCTGGCCGGTGGCAAGGCCGATCTGGTTGCCGTAGCTGGAGTAGCCGGCGGCAGCGGTGGTTACGAGCTTGCGCTGCGGCAACTTGCCCTCGAGCGTCTCGGAAACCGGGACGGTGGGGTCGCCGGCGCCGGTGACACGCATGGCCTGGTACACATAGCTGCGGCCCGAGAGCGGGTCGCGGATGGCGCCGCCCACGCAGGTGGCGGCACCGCCGAAGGGCTCGATCTCGGTCGGGTGGTTATGGGTCTCGTTCTTAAAGAGGAACAGCCAGTCCTGGTCCTCGCCGTCGACATCGACCTTCACCTTGACGGTGCAGGCGTTGATCTCCTCGGATTCGTCGACATCGGTCATGACGCCGGTCTTCTTGAGGTACTTGGCGCCGATGGTGCCCATGTCCATGAGGCAGACGGGCTTGGCGTCGCGACCGAGCTCGTGGCGCATCTCCATGTAGCGGTCGAAGGCCTGCTGCACCACGGCATCGTCGATCGTCACGTCATCTAGGACGGTGCCGAAGGTGGTGTGGCGGCAGTGGTCGGACCAGTAGGTGTCGATCACGCGGATCTCGGTGATGGTGGGGTCGCGGTCCTCATCGCGGAAGTACTGCTGGCAGAAGGCGATGTCCGCCTCGTCCATAGCAAGACCGCGATCGGCGATGAAGACGGCAAGGCCGGCCTCATCGAGCTCGCGGAAGCCGTCGAGCACTTCGACGGGCTGGGGCTCGGGGGTCTCCATGTACAGCGTCTCGGGCAAGTCGAGCGAGGCGATGCGCGCCTCGACGGGGTTCACCACGTAGTGCTTGATGGCCTTGATGGCGGCTTCGTCCAGAGCGCCCGAGATCATATAGACCTTGGCGGAGCGCACGGCGGGGCGCTCGCCCTGGCTGATGAGCTGCACGCACTCGCTGGCGGAGTCGGCGCGCTGGTCAAACTGGCCAGGCAGGAATTCGACGGCAAAGACGGCGCCATCGCTTGCGGGGAGCTCGTCGTAGGTCATATCGACCTGGGGCTCGCTAAAGACGGTCGGCACGCAGGAGCGGAAAAGCTCCTCGTCGATGCCCTCGACGTCGTAGCGGTTGATGATCCTCAGGGCCTCGATGTCCTTGATGCCGAGAATCTCGGTCAGCTCGCCCTTGAGCTGCTGAGCCTCGACGTCGAACCCGGGTTTCTTCTCCACGTAGATACGAGAGACCATTGGTTCCTGCCTTCCTGATCGGTTGGGCGTACGGTACGGTATGCGGCAGCGGTCGGTTTGCGGGGTCTGCCCTGCGGTCGCCTTGAGCCACATGTTTGTAAACCTCACTATGATACGACAGCTCGCGGCGCGTTGAGGACGGCGAGGGTGCTACAGTGATGCGCAAACAAGAGAAAGGCATCACATGGCATTCGTTTCACTCGCCATCATCGCGCTCGTGGCCTTTGCAAGCCCCTTCATCGCCTCGGCGATTCCCGGAAAGCCCGTTCCCGAAACGGTCTTTTTGCTCGTGTTCGGCGCGGTGCTGGGACCCCATATGCTTGGCGTCATCCATGTAGATGCCGAGGTCTCGCTCGTGTCAGAGCTCGGTCTGGCATTTTTGTTCCTGCTTGCCGGCTTTGAGATCGATCCCAAGAACATCACGGGCGTCGAGGGCCGCTACGGTATGGCCACGTGGGCTGTCACATTTTGTATCGCCTGGCTTGCCGTGCGCTTTACCCCGTGGTTCTCGGTCAGCCATTTCGACGGTATCGCCGTGACGCTCGCCTTGACCTCGACGGCGCTTGGGGCGCTCATGCCCATCTTGCGCGAGCGGTTGCTTGCCGGAACGCGCGTCGGTGATTCGATTCTTGCCTATGGTACGTGGGGCGAGCTCGGCCCCGTGCTCGCCATGTCGGTACTGCTGTCTGCCCGTACGGGCATCGAGACGCTGCTGATCTTGGGCTTATTTGCCGCCGTGTGTGTGCTGCTTGCCGTGGTCCCCAGCCGCTCCAAACGCGTCGGCAGCCGCTTCTTTGCGTTTGTCGAGGAGCGCGCCGATACCACGTCGCAGACGTTCGTACGCCTGACAGTGCTTATTTTGGTCACGCTCGTGGCGTTCTCGGCCATCTTTAGCCTCGATATCGTATTGGGCGCTTTTGCCGCCGGCTTTGTCCTGCGCTATATCATCCCCGAGGGCAACCATACGCTCGAGACCAAGCTCGACGGCCTGGCCTACGGCTTTTTGATCCCGGTGTTCTTTACCGTGTCGGGCGCTAAGATCGACCTGACGGCCGTGGTGTCGCGCCCCGGGCTGCTCGTGGGCTTTATCTTGGCGCTGCTGATCATTCGTGCCGTGCCCATTCTCATCTCTATGAGCATTTGTCCCGTGACGCGCGATGTGTCGGCGTATGGCCGCATTACCGTGGCGCTCTACTGCACCACGGCGCTGCCGATCATCGTTGCCGTAACGAGCGTGGCCGTCAACGCGGGCGCGCTGTCGCAAGATATTGCGTCGGTCATGGTTGCCGCCGGTGCCATCACGGTGTTCTTGATGCCATTGCTCGCGCAGCTCTTCTACCGCGTGGTCGACGCCGCGCCGGTCGCCGCCGTGGCAGAGGTTGCCGAGCATCCATCCGATGCGCTCGACATCCTGCGTGCCCATCACGATTTGGCGAGCCTGCTCGCACGCGAGCACGAGCTGCTGACCTCGCATGGTCACGGTCGCGTATTCGAGGGCCTGCCTACGCTCGATACGATTGCCGAGCGTCTTTCCGCCGAGGCGGCGAGCGGCCACATCGATGCCCGCATCGTGGACGCGGCGCACCTGCTTGCCGATAAGACCTATGGAGACGAGATCGACACGTCCGAGCTGACTCCGCATGAGCGTCGCCGCCTGGAGCGCGCCAAGCTCGCCGTGCGCGAATACCGCCGCCGCATGCTGGAGCTCTATGCGCGCGATGAAGCCCAGGACGACGACGGTAAGTAGTAAGGAATACCGGGATACGGGTTCCGTCCAAATAATAGAAGGCGCGCTGCCTGTAGTTGATGCAGGCAGCGCGCCTTTTGCGTTGGGCCTCGTTGAGGTTCGAAGTCGTGGCTTGCGACCTTTAGGAGCGGGCGGCTCCGTCGACGGGGAGCACGGCGCCCGTGACATAGGATGACATGTCGCTCGCTAGGAAAACGAAGGCGTTGGCGACATCCTCGGGCTCGCCCATGCGGCCGAGCGGAATAGTGGCGACGATGGGCTTGATGACCTCTTCGGGCAGGTTGGCGACCATGTCGGTCTTAGTCACGCCAGGGGCAACGGCGTTGACGCGGATACCCATGGGGGCGAGCTCGCGCGAGAGCGACTGGACCATGCCGTTGACGGCGAACTTGGACGTGGGGTAACCGACGCCGGAGGGCTGGCCGTACTTGGCGACCATCGAGCTCGTGGTAGTGATGGTGCCGCCGTGGCCGGCCTCGGTCATAATCTTGGCGGCCGCCTGGTGACCGTTAAAGACAGCGACGACGTTGAGGTCCATGACTTTGGCGAACTCCTCGGCCGTGTAGTCCAAAAGGGGCGAGCGCTGGGAGATTCCGGCATTGTTGACGACCGTGTCCAGGCCGCCCATGTCGGTTGCAGCCTGGGTAAAAGCCTCGGTCACGGCCTCGAGTGAGGTGAGGTCGCAGGAGCGGCCCCAGACCTCGGCGTCGGGATAGGCGGCCGCCAGCTTCTCAACGGCCGCGTCGGCAGTCTCCTGGCGCGAGCCAAAGACGGTGACGGCAGCGCCTTCCTCGATAAAACGGCAGGCGATCGCATAGCCGATACCGCGCGTGCCTCCGGTGATGATTGCTTTCTTGCCCTCGAGCAACATGGTGCTTCCTCTCATCGCGGGCGGACATACACGGCACAGCATAGCGTCGGCAAAATACAGCTGCCGTCGCATATCGGCAAACGGTATCCACGGTTGTTGACGAACGGTCAAGTTGTTCAAACGTTAGTCGACCACTTCGTGCAAAAGATGTAACTAAAAGGGGCTCCCATCCAATCGGACGGGAGCCCCTCATGCGTTATTTGATTTGCCGAGAATCGGGCTAGTTGGCCATGACGCCTTCGGTCCAGGCCTCGACGTCCTCGATGCGCAGGACGTTGGCGACCTCGGCCACGCAGTCGACGCTGGCAAGCTCTGCGGCGGCAGCCTGGACGTCCTTCTCGAGTGCGCGGTGCGTCAGGAAGATGACCGAGCAGGCATCGCTGACACCCGACTTGCCGTCCTCGACTTGGTTGATGAGCGAGATCGAAATGTTGTGCTTGGCAAAGATGTCGACCGTCTCGGACAGGGCGCCCACGCGGTCGGCGACCTTCAGGCGCACATAGTACTTGGTCTGGAGCTCGTCCATGGGCTTAAAGGCGAGGTTGTGACCATAGGGCTCAATCTCGGGCAGCGGAGCCACGCCCCGGCTAATCTGCTCGGAGAGCGACAGGATATCGCCCACGACGGCGCTCGCGGTGGGGAAGGAGCCTGCGCCGGCACCGTAGAACATGGTCTCGCCCACGGCGTCGCCCACTACGTAAACAGCGTTCATGGCGCCGTTGACCTTGGCGAGCATATGGTCTGCCGGGATGAGCGTGGGGTGCACACGAACGTCAACGCCGGCGTCGGTGTTGCGGGCGATGCCCAGCAGCTTGATGGTATAGCCGAGCTCGCGGGCCTGGGCGATGTCCTCGGCACCGATGGTGCGGATGCCCTGCTGATATACGTCGTCGGTGGTCACGCGGGTGCCAAAGCCGATGGAAGCGAGGATCGCCGTCTTGCTGGCGGCATCGAAGCCGTCGACGTCGGCGGACGGGTCGGCCTCGGCATAGCCCTTGGCCTGCGCGTCGGCAAGCACGTCGGCGTAATCGGCGCCCTCGGCGTCCATGCGCGACAGGATATAGTTGGTGGTGCCGTTGAGAATGCCGGCGATGGTCAGGATCTTGTTGCCCACCAGGTCGTGCTCAAGCGTGCTCACGATGGGGATGCCGCCGCCGCAGCTGGCCTCGCACTTAATCTGCACGCCGCACGTGCGCGCCTTCTTGGCAAGCGTCTCGACGTGACGGCCCAGCAGGGCCTTGTTGGCAGAGACGACGTGCTTGCCGTGCTCAAAGGCAGTGGTGAAGATCTCGGTTGCGGGATGCTCGCCGCCGATCAGCTCGACGACGATGTCGACGGCGGGGTCGGTGACGACGTCGTGCCAGTCACTCGTAAAGGCCTCGCGCTCAATGCCTGCCGCCTCGGCCTGCTCCCAAGCAAGCGCGCAGGCGCGGGTCAGCTTAAGGTCGATGCCGTAGGCTGCCAGGTACTCATCGTGGTGGCTCTTGATCAGACGGGCCACGCCGCCGCCGACGGTTCCCAAACCGATGAGGCCGACGTTCACGGTGCGCAGGGGTTCGCTCATAGATAGCTCCTTCGTGCATCTTATGGATGGATTAACCGCTTAAAGGTTGAGTGCATTCTAGCGTGAACCGAGGACGCGTGCTCGCCAGGCAACAGGAGTCGCACAAAACGGCACCCCCGAAACGCTGCGGAAACATTGGAAACATGCTCGCTACAAACGGAACTCCGTAACAAACTGTCAACGTTTGCGCCATAAGGTTTGCCCTGTGCGACTGGGGCATGCAGGCGCTCGTCGGCCCCGTCACCACCGGTGCCGCCGTCGCCGTCTCGGGCGAGATCGCCGATGCCTTTGCCGAGCAGGCCAAGGCATCCAAGCTCGACATCGTCGATACCGAGACCTTTAAGGACGACTCCTCCACGAGCTTTATCAACCAGCCGACCAAGGCCATGCGCAAGATCAAGATCGAGGGCCTGACGGGTGAGCTGACGTGGAATGACGAGGGCCAGGTCGAAAAGCCCGCTACGGCCTATGTGATCCAGGACGGCAAGTACATCGCCGCCTAAGCGCGCATAAAGCGCGACCGGTGAGGCTGTTTTATTCAGGGCGGGGACGCTTGTAACAGAACGGAAACATTGCTTTTACACAATAAAGTGGCTTTACTGCATAAAGTAATAGAAATACGCAGAAATATGGATAAATGAACAAATCCAAAGAAAAGTCGAAATAACCGCCACTTTTCTCAACTAAAGCGTCTACTATTTTGCGAACGCCGAATACGGCGAAGGATGGCCTGTCGGGTAACCGAAACCCGACGAGATTTGAGAGGAGAGCCGCATGTCGAGCCTCACCGGTAAGTCATTGAACCCTGTTATGAATCGCAGGAGCGTTATCGCGAGCGCAGCAGGTCTGGGGGCGATGTCCATTCTAGCTGGCTGCTCCTCCAACGGCGACGACAGCGGTTCCGCTTCGGGCGACGCTTCGTTTAAGATCGGCACCATCGGCCCGCTGACCGGCGCCAACGCGTCCTACGGCAAGTCCGTTACCCAGGGTGTCGAGCTTGGCTGCAAGGATTTCTCGACCAAGGAGCTGCCGCTTTCCAGCAAGGCCGAGGATGACCAGGCCGACGGCGAGAAGGCCGTCAACGCCTTCAACACCCTGCTCGACTGGGGCATGCAGGCCCTCGTCGGCCCGACCACCACGGGTGCGTCGGTTGCCGTTGCCGCAGAGTGTGGTAACGACCCCAAGACGTTCATGATCACCCCGTCCGCGTCCTCCGAGGACGTCACCGACGGCAAGGATTGCGTCTTCCAGGTTTGCTTCACCGACCCCAACCAGGGTGTCAACGCTGCCAAGTTCCTGGCAGAGAAATATGCGGACGAGAAGTTCGTGCTGTTCTATAACTCCGGCGACGCCTATTCTTCGGGTATCGCGGATTCCTTTAAGGCCCAGGCCGCTGAGTCCAAGCTCGAGATTGTCGACGAGGAGACCTTTAAGGACGACTCCGCCACGAGCTTTACCAACCAGCTGACCAAGGCCAAGCAGGCCGGCGCCACCATGATCTTTGCGCCGATCTACTACACGCCGGCGTCCGTCCTGCTCAAGAACGCCAAGGACATGGGCTACGACGTCAAGATGATGGGCTGCGATGGCATGGACGGCATCCTGGGCGTTGAGGGTTTCGACACCTCTCTTGCCGAGGGTCTGCTGCTCATGACCCCGTTCTCCGCCGACGACGAGAAGAACGCCGACTTCGTTAACGCTTACAAGGATAAGTACGGCGATACCCCCGACCAGTTTGCCGCCGACGCCTACGACGGCGTGCACGCGGTGGCCGAGGCCGTCAAGGAGGCCGGTCTTGGTGTCGACGCCGATCCGACCGAGGCCGCCGAGAAACTGTCGAAGGCTATGCTCAAGATTACCGTTGACGGTCTGACCGGTAAGCTCACCTGGAACGATAAGGGTCAGGTCCAGAAGGAGCCCACGGCGTACGTCATCACCGACGGCAAGTACGTACAGGCCTAATAGGCCGCCTTACATAGAGCGGTTTTGATCCCAAGCAGGGGAGGTTTTGGCCTTCCCTGCTTGCTTGGTATCTAGGGACAGCGTAACGTCCCTGTTTCATACATCAACTGGAAACCTATTCGAAAGGGGGATGTGGAACATGACGGTCTTTATCCAATACCTGGTCAACGGCCTGTCCATGGGCAGCGTCTACGCCATCATCGCGTTGGGCTACACCATGGTCTACGGTATCGCCAAGATGCTCAACTTCGCTCACGGCGACGTCATCATGGTCGGTGCCTATGTCTCGTTCTGCGCCACGTCGTATCTCGGCCTCCCGGGCTGGGCATCTGTAGTTCTCTCTTGTGTGGCCTGCACGGTTCTCGGTGTTCTCATTGAGGGTCTGGCCTATAAGCCGCTGCGCCAAGCAGGCCCGCTGGCCGTTCTGATCACGGCTATCGGCGTGTCTTACTTCCTGCAGAACGCCGCGCAGCTTCTGTGGGGCGCCACGCCCAAGAACTTCACTTCGCTCGTCACCTTCCAGGTGCCGGAGTTCTTGGCCAAGTTCAACGTAAGCGCCGTCTCGCTCGTCACCATCGTCGCCTGCCTGGTTATCATGGCCGGCCTGATGTTCTTTACAGGTAAGACCAAGATGGGCAAAGCCATGCGCGCCGTGTCCGAGGACAAGGCCGCCGCTCAGCTCATGGGCATCAACGTCAACCGCACCATCTCGATGACGTTTGCCATCGGCTCTGCCCTTGCCGCCATCGCCGGCGTGCTGCTGTGCTCCTACTCGCCGGTGCTGCAGCCCACGACGGGTGCCATGCCTGGCATCAAGGCCTTCGACGCTGCCGTTTTCGGCGGCATCGGCTCCATCCCCGGCGCCTTTGTCGGTGGTATTCTCATCGGCATCATCGAGGCGATGGCGCAGGCCTACATTTCCACGAGCCTTGCCAACTCCATCGTCTTTGGTGTTTTGATCATCGTTCTGCTCGTCAAGCCTGCCGGCCTCTTGGGCAAGTACGTCCCCGAGAAGGTGTAGGTGAGCGTTATGAAGTTTCTTAAAGACAAGCAGACGCGTCACGACTTTGTCACGTACGCCATGTGCCTTGTGGCGTTCGCCATCGTGTTCTTTATGCAGTCTAACCACATGATTCCGCGCATGATCGCCGGCCAGCTGGTTCCCATCACAGCCTATATCGTCATGGCCATTTCCCTCAACCTCGTCGTCGGTATCGCGGGCGACTTGTCGCTGGGCCACGCGGGCTTTATGAGCGTCGGTGCCTATACGGGCATCGTCACCGCCGTCGCGCTGGAGGGCGCCGTTCCGTCCGACCCGATGCGTCTGATCATCAGCATTGTGGTCGGCGCTATCGCCGCTGCCATCTTGGGCTTCTTGATCGGTATCCCGGTCCTGCGCCTGAGCGGCGATTACCTGGCTATCGTGACGCTGGCCTTTGGCGAGATCATCAAAGAGATCGTCACCTGCCTCATTGTGGGTGTCGACTCCCGCGGTCTGCACGTGATCTTTAACATCACGGGCAACTCTACAATCGACGACCTGCACCTGCTCGAGGACGGCACCGCCATCATCAAGGGCGCCCAGGGTGCCTCGGGCGTGTCGACGTACTCGACCTTCCTCGCCGGTGCCATCCTGGTCATGGTCGCACTCGTGATCGTGCTCAACCTGGTTCGCAGCCGTACCGGCCGTGCCATTATGGCCGTGCGCGATAACAAGATTGCAGCCGAGTCCGTAGGCATCTCCGTCACCGAGTACCGCATGATCGCCTTCGTGGTTTCCGCTGCCCTCGCCGGTGCTGCCGGAGCTCTCTTCGGCGGTAACTTCTCGCAGCTCTCCGCCACCAAGTTCGACTTCAACACGTCCATCCTCATCCTGGTGTTCGTGGTCCTAGGTGGTCTGGGCAATATGCGCGGTTCCGTCATCGCGGCGGCGTTGCTCACGGTGCTTCCCGAGCTGCTCCGTCAGTTCTCGGACTACCGCATGCTCATCTACGCCATCGTACTGATCCTGGTCATGATCTTTACCAACAACCCACAGCTCAAGGCATTCTTCGCACGCATTAAGGACCGCTTTGCTTCCAAGAAGGAGGTGGCAGCCGATGCCCAGTAAGTTTGAGTTCAACAAGGGCAAGATGGTCCCGTATCCTTCTGGCGCTATCGTTCCCGACCGCGACCTGGGTCAGCGCCCGGCGCTCGAGTGCATCCACTTGGGCATTGAGTTTGGCGGCCTTAAGGCAGTAGACGACTTTAGCCTGACCATCGGCAAGACCGAGATCGCCGGTCTCATCGGCCCCAACGGCGCTGGCAAGACCACGGTCTTCAACCTGCTCACCAAGGTGTATCAGCCCACGCACGGCACCATCCTGCTCGATGGCGAGGACACCTCGGGCAAGTCGGTCTATCAGGTCAACCGCATGGGCATCGCCCGTACCTTCCAGAACATTCGTCTGTTCAACACCATGACGGTGGAGGACAACGTTAAGGTCGGCCTGCACAACCAGGAGCGCTACTCCGGCTTTGAGGGCGTACTGCGCCTGCCGACGTATTGGAAGCACGAGAAGGCCGCCCACGAGCGCGCTATGGAGCTGCTGTCCATTTTTGACATGGAGCACCTGGCAAATGAACAGGCAGGCTCGCTTCCCTATGGCGCTCAGCGTCGTCTGGAGATCGTCCGCGCGCTTGCCACCAACCCCAAGCTGCTGCTGCTCGACGAGCCTGCCGCCGGCATGAACCCGTCCGAGACCGCGGAGCTCATGGAGAACATCGTCAAGATCCGCGACACCTTTGGCATCGCTATCATGCTTATCGAGCATGATATGTCGCTCGTTATGAATATCTGCGAGGGCATCTGCGTGCTTAATTTTGGTAAGGTCATCGCCAAGGGTACGGCAGAGGAAATCCAGAACAACGACGCCGTTATCGAGGCGTATCTGGGCAAGCAGGATAAGGGGGAGAACTAAATGGCAGAGCCGATGCTTTCCGTCTACAACATCAACGTCTGGTACGGCGCCATCCACGCCATCAAGGACATCTCCTTTAACGTTAACGAGGGCGAGATCGTGGCCCTGATCGGTGCGAACGGTGCCGGCAAGTCCACGACGCTTAAAACTGTCTCGGGCCTGCTGCGTTCCAAGACAGGTTCCATCAAGTTTATGGGCGAGGACATTGCCCATACGCCTGCTGACAAGCTGGTGGGCAAGGGCCTGGCTCAGGTTCCCGAGGGCCGTCGTGCCTTTTTGCAGATGACGGTCGAGGAGAACCTGGAGATGGGTGCCTATACGCAACCCAAGTCCACGGTTGCTCCGGGCCTTGAGCGCGTCTACGAACAGTTCCCGCGCCTGAAGGAGCGCCGTCGGCAGGTCGCCGGCACCCTTTCGGGCGGCGAGCAGCAGATGCTCGTTATGGGACGCGCCCTTATGAGCAATCCCAAGCTGCTCATGCTCGACGAGCCTTCCATGGGCCTGGCGCCGATTCTGATTGAGCAGATCTTCCAGATCGTCGAGGACCTGCACAAGGCCGGCACCACGGTGCTTCTGGTCGAGCAGAACGCGCAGATGGCGCTCTCGATCGCCACGCGCGGCTACGTGCTCGAGACCGGCAAGATCACCATGACCGGCACGGGCCAAGAGCTCCTGCACGACGATAACGTCCGCAAGGCTTACCTCGGAGGCTAGCCAATCCAACAAAAGGGGCGCTGACTATCCCGGTCAGCGCCCCTTTTTTAAGTTGCGGTGAAATAGGGACTAATTGGGGGTTCCAGACGCCAAAACAGTCCCTATTCCACCGCAACTTCATTGGGGCGTGCGACGATGACCGTCCCAAATTAGCGCCCCTGCACCAAGCCAAGGCCCCGTTCCGGAATGTGTCGGAACGGGGCCTTGGTGGTTGGGGTCTATTGGGTTTTGTTCGCTAGTCTACCTTTTGTCCGCATGTGGGGCAGAACTGGGCTTCGGGCACGAGCGGGGTTCCGCAGTGACGGCAGAAGCGGGCAGGCTCGGCCTGAGCTGCCGGCATCGTCGGTGCCGCGGGCGCCACGGCGTTCTGCTGGGAGCGCTTCTGGCGACGGCGCTGCTTGCGCCGAGGCTTGGACACTGCGGCTGTCGTACCGTTCGCAGCCTTCGCGCGCTTTTTGCGGATGCAAAGGACAACAACCGCGCCACCGATGATGAGGACGATCGCCACGCCACCGCCAATAACAAACGGCAGGTGAGTCTGGATAAAGTACAGCACATCCTCGGGCAGCGAGTGGGGAATATTGGACTTGTAGATGTTCACATGGAGCATCGAAGAATCATTATCGTCGAAATAGGTTTCTAAAATCTTGCGATCACCGTTTATGAACCAAAGGTCGCACCAATGAGAGCCAAATTTGCTCTTAGCTCCGGATTTCGCATCAACTAGGCACGCCGAGGGCTTGTCATCGTCTGAGCTTACTCCGAGCAAGGTACTGCCGTCATGAGAGATGTCTTTGAGGCTGCCTCTGCAGAAGGGGTAAGCAATCGAGCTGATCGTGTTTCCACTTTGCAAATCGATAACGCCGAGGTTTGCCTTATCTGTATTAAGGTAATAGCCGTCCTCGATCAGATCATCGGAGCCATTACTAAGATAAACGGGATAGTAATCGCATGCCACAGGCGAATACTCATCGGTAAAAGCATGGTCCTCATCATTGGATATGGTGCTCAGATTTGCATCGCGGTCGGCTTTAATCAAAAAAGACTCACCTTGAAGAATAATGCCTTCTGAGTCCGAGAGTTGCGATACTGAGCTTATTTCGATGCTGTCTGTTACCTTATTTACATGGGTGGTGTTTGATTTGGTCGAGCCGGTTTTTGTGTCGAATACTTCCAGGGTGACGGTGGATTTATCCGCATTGGTCGTCATGACGTAAAAACAGTCTCCATCTTTCGAAAATACTGCGCGCGACCAATCGCTTTCTGGGTGGCATGCCTGCATCTTGTTATCAGTCTTGAGATCATAAAATGCAAACGAATAGTTATCGTCGGAATCGCGTTGCGTAACACAGGCTGTCTCTCCGTTTTCGCTAATCCAGGCATAGTCCTGAGTGTATTTTCCTGGTTCGAGCGAGTGGACTGAGCGACTTTGCTTTTCAGGAGAGAAGACGACCAGGTTAGAGCCTTCTATCCAAGACAGCTGGTCATTCCACGACACGCTTGTCGAATCGAGGCTATTCTTTGGAATGTCAACGGGTCTTACGCTTCCGTCGTCCAAATTGATGAGGGATACTTTTTTCAGTTTGTTTTCATCATCGCGGTCAAACAGGTAACGATACTCTGAGTCTAAATCTATCTTGCTGACATACGAGTTATCGCTGCTGACCTTAAAGCTACACGACTTCTCAAGCTCAGGCGTCGGTACGCTGCCGCCGGCTAATGCTGCAGGAGGGGCTGCGAGCGGAGACAGGGCCGCGATCAGGCCGATGGCGACTGCTACGATCCTTCCGCTCTTTTGGATGCTCTTAAACATGGCAATCCTTTCCTCTAAATGCGAATGCGATACTGCCATGGTTAATCGGGATTCCGAAATCTTGTTGCGAAACATTCACCATCGGCAACTTTTTTCGGCCAGCTGTGCCGTCCCCAAGAGATCATTCTGAGTTGCGGTGAAATAGGGACTAAATGGGGGCTCTAGACGCCAAAACAGTCCCTATTCCACCGCAACTTCATGGGGATGTGTGACAATGCCCGTCGGAAAACATCTGCTGTCATTGGGGGCCTATCTATGCTGTACGAGTTTTGTGCCGAGAACTTTGAGCGAGTGCCGGCGGCCATCGAGGCCAGTGCGGGGCGCATCGAGCTGTGTGACAACCTCGCCGTCGGTGGCACCACGCCTTCCGCCGGCGTTATTAGCGCTACAGTCAGCTACGCTCACGATCATGACGCGCGAGTGATGTGCATGATTCGTCCGCGTGGTGGCGACTTTCATTACAACCAGGACGAGCTGCGCATGATGGAGATGGACCTGGGCCTTGCTGTGAGTGCCGGCGTTGACGGCCTGGTCTTTGGCTGCTGCAAGCCCTGTGCCGGCGGCTGGGCGCTCGACGAGCTAACCCTCGGCGCCCTCGTTATGGCTACGGGCTGCGCGACCGAGGAGTGCAAACGCGAGCCCATCGACATCACTTTCCACATGGCGTTTGATCAGCTCTCGCCTGAGGCTCAGCTCGACGCCATTGATACGCTCGCTGACTGCGGCGTTACGCGCATCCTCACGCATGGCGGTGCGGCCGGTACGTCGATCGAGGACAACTTCGAAAACCTGGCTCGTTTAATTGAGTATGCGGGCGATCGTTTGACCATCCTTCCCGGCGGCGGCATCACTACGGCAAATCGCGACGCGGTCGCGGCGGCGCTAGGCGTCTCCGAGCTCCATGGCACCAAGATCGTGCCGCTGGAGGTATAACCCGTGGCGCTGGTATTTGACGTTCAGCAGGCGAGCGGCAAGCCCGACGATAATCGTCGCCCTGGCACCGCGTGCCCTTTTTGCGACACGGAGGGGCTCGCCAACATCATCCAGCGCGATGGTGACTGCATCTGGCTCGAGAATAAGTTCAAGACCTTGCGGGCCACCCGTCAGACCGTATTGATCGAGTCGGCCAATCACGACGCCGACCTGGTGACTTATGAACCGGATGAGCTGCATCATGTGATGCGGTTTGCCCTGGGCTGCTGGCAGCAGATGATTGATTCCCAACAGTACCGCAGTGTGCTCATGTACAAGAACAAAGGCCCGCTTTCGGGCGGCAGTCTGGTCCATCCGCACATGCAGATTGTGGGCTTGGAACAGGAGGACGGCTATGCTTCGCTGACTTCCGCCAATTTCGAAGGCATCAATGTCTGGCAGCAGGGGAGAATCTTGGTCAACATCTCAACCGAGCCGATTATGGGATTCTTTGAGGTCAACGTCTCGGCTCCACAGGGAATCGCCGCCAGCGACGACGCCCGCGACCAAGCCGAAGCGGACCTGTTTGCCGATGCGATTCAGGTGGCCCTGCGCTATATCCTGCACGAGCACCACGGCGGCCGCGCAGAGTCATACAACTTGTTCTTCTATCACTTGGGCGGTCGGACCATTGCCAAGGCGCTGCCACGTTGGGTGGTATCGCCCTACTTTGTGGGCTATCGTCTGGCCCAGGTCAATGCCGAGACGACGCTCGATATCGATGCTGAGCGACTGCATGCGCATCTGGAAACGCTCGCGTAGCAAGGCGAGCGCCTGCGAAAAGCGTGCTGCCTAGCGTGCCATCGCGTCGCGGCCGGCCTTGACCCGCTTGCGCTGTTTGGCGCGCTCCTCGCTGGTTAGACGTTCAAAGAGATGCCCGATGGTCGAGGCCAGCACCTGCTGAAACAGGGTGCCGCACATGACGGGAAACACGACCTCGCCGGGAAAATACTGTGTGGCGATGACGGCGCCCGAAGAGATATTGCGCATGCCGCAGGTAAAGCACATGGTGGTCGTCTCGCTATACGGCAGATGCAGGGCACGTGCGACCAGGATGCCGATGATAAAGCCACTGATGGCGAACGAAAGGATAAAGAGGGCGACTTCCAAGCGCACAACATTCATGTGCAGCACGTACTCGCTCATGGCGGTGGAGTTGGAGGCGATAACGCCCATCATCATGAACTTGCAGGCGGGCGAGAGCGCGGGGGAGAGTTTCTCATGACCCCAGCCGCGCGTGAGTTCGTTAATGACGATACCGAGCACGGCGGGTATGGCGATCATAAAGGCCATGTCTTGCATCATGCTCGGCACATCGATCGAGACGGTGGCACCCAGCAGGAGCTTGAGCGTAAGAGGAATCGTCACAGGCGAGATAACCGAAGACGTCAGGATGATGGTGAGCGCAAGCGGGCCGTTGCCGCCGAACATGCTAATCCACATAAAGGCAGTGACCGCCACGGGTACGCTGTACTCGAGCACGATGCCGCAGACAAGGTTGGGGTTGGAGCCAAAGAACAGTGAGCCTATGGCATACGCTGCGATGGGGATGATCACGGCCGAGACAAATAACGCCAAAATCAGATGCAGGGGACGGCGGAACACCTCAGTCACCTGGTGAAAGGTGTTGCTGAGCGCACCCTGAAACGTCATAAAGGCAAACAAGGTGGGAACGATGGGCTTAAGTACGCCGATCTGCTGGGGAAAGAGCACGCCGAGCGCCACGCAAATCGGAACGATGACCCGCATGTGCCCCGCGAGAAACTTGCCCAGTCCAACCCATTGCTTCATATACTCTTGTGACTCCCTTTGCTCGTGAATCCGTTTTGAATGGATATGCTAGACGCTCGCATGCGTCCGTACGTCAGAAAAGCTCGAATATTTCGAGGCTATTACCGGCATCGTTTACCGAAACCGCGGCGTACTGCGGCGATTTGCGTCCGTGCTGCACGGTATAATAAATTCGTTCAACAGATCTGCCTGCCGAAGCGGGCATACACAGAGGACTCATCGCTATGAACCGTGAGAGGTATCGCGGCGACCTGCCCCTATCGGGGGTGGGCGCCTATGTCATCGCTTAAGACGACGCATCGCTGGGCGGTCGCTCAGCAAAACCCCGAGCTCGAAAAGGAGCTTTCGGCTGGCCTGGGCATACCCGGGCTGGTTGCGCGCATTATGGTTGCGCACGGCATTGCATCCATCGAGGAAGGCCAGTTGTTTTTGACGCCTTCGCTCGATCGCGACTGGGCCGACCCACTTATTATCCCGGGCATGTCGGTCGTTGCCGACCGCGTTGAGCGCGCTATTCGCAACCACGAGCACATCGCAGTCTTTGGCGATTTTGACGTTGACGGTATTACGTCGACCTGCCTGTTGACTGAGGCGCTGCGCACGTTTGGCGCCGATGTCACGCCGTTTATTCCGCATCGCTTTGACGAGGGCTACGGTCTGTCGCGCGCGGCGCTCGACCGCGTTAACGAGCTCGCTCATCCTCAGCTGATCGTGACCGTCGATAACGGCATTGCCGCCAAGGAAGAAGTCTCCTATCTGGAGAGCCTGGGGATCGAATTGGTGGTCACGGACCATCACGAGCCCTCCGATCAGGTGCCGCAGGGCGTGCCCCTGACCGACCCCAAGCTCGAGGACGAGGGCCCCTCGCGCGAGCTTGCCGGTGCCGGTGTGGCGCTTAAGCTGGTGCAGGTCCTGGGCGAGCGTTTGGGCAAGCCGTCGTATTGGCGTTCGCTGATAGAGGTCGCGGCGCTGGGCACCGTGTCCGACATGATGCCGCTCACGCCCGAGAATCGCGCACTGGTCGCCGAGGGCATCCAGCAGATGCGCGTGACGGCCCGCCCCGGTTATATCGCGCTTGCCACACTTGCCAAGGCCGACCTTTCTACCATTACGGCCGACGGCCTGTCGTTTTCGCTCATTCCTCGTCTGAATGCTGCCGGCCGCATGGCTGATCCCAAGCTGGCGCTCGACCTGCTGCTTGCCCGCGATCCTATCGAGGCAAGTGCGCTGGCGGCCGAGCTCGAGGAAATCAATCGCCAACGCCGCGAGATCGAGGCCGAGCTTACGCGCGATGCCATGGCAAAGGTCGAGGAGACCTATGATGGCGGTCGCGCAATCGTCGTGGGCGGCGAGGGCTGGCACGAGGGCGTCAAGGGCATCGTAGCGAGCCGCCTGACCAACCGTTATCACGTGCCGGCGCTGCTGTTCTCGATCGAAGACGGTATCGCTCGCGGTTCGGGTCGCTCGGTGGGCAAGGTCAACCTGTTCGACGCCGTAGAACGCTGCTCCGATCTGCTGATTCGTCGCGGCGGGCATGCGGGCGCGGTGGGCGTGACCATCGAGGCGTCCAAGCTCGACGAGTTCCGCCGTCGCCTTTCCGCCGTGCTGTCCGAGCTTCCCGCCGAGGACTTTGAGGACACCGACGAGGTTGCCGCCACCGTCGACCTTTCCGAGCTGAATATTGAGACCATCGAGCAGATCTCCCGTCTTGAGCCGTTTGGCCAGGGCAATAAGGTGCCGCTTCTGGCCGCCGAGGGCGTGACGATGTGCGATCGCGCCGTGGTGGGCAAAACCGGCGAGCACATGCGCTTTGTGGCGACCGATGGCGCTGCGAGTGTGCCGGCCATCATGTTCCGCGTGCCGCAGATCGATAGGCTCATCAATTGCGACAGCGCCGTCGACTTGGTGTTCGAGGCCGTGGCCGAGCATTGGCAGGGACGTGTGAAGCCCAAGCTCATGATCAAAGATGTCTTGGTGCGCGATACCACGGCGCCCAATATCGACGATCCGGCATGTGAGCTTCGCCGCGGCGTGCAACCGGCGGATTCTGGCCTGCGCCTGGAGTCGCGTAAACGCGAGACGCTCGCCCAGCTTTCTTATACCGAGCTCACGCGCTCGCTTATCCATAGCTTTATCGGCTCGAACCAGCCGCACCGCGCGCAGGTCGAGGCACTCGACGCGCTCGTCGACCACCAGAGCGTTTTGGCCGTTATGGGAACGGGCCGCGGCAAGTCGCTCATCTTCCATGTGCACGCCGCGCGCGAGGCGGTCCTTCGCGGGCGTGCGAGCATCTTTGTCTATCCGCTGCGCGCGCTCGTTGCCGACCAGGCCTATCACCTCTCGTCGACGATGGCCGCGCTCGGCATTGGCGTAGGCGTGCTGACCGGCGAGACCGTGGAGGCGGCGCGCGATGACGTGTTTGCCGGCTTGGCTTCGGGCCGCACCGGCATCGTGCTCACGACGCCCGAGTTCCTGTCTATTCACCGCGATCGCTTTGCACGTTCGGGGCGCATCGGCTTTGTCGTTATCGATGAGGCTCACCATGCCGGTCTTGCCAAGGGCGGCGACCGCAGCGCCTACCTCGACATGCCCGATATCCTCAAGGCCCTGGGCGATCCGGTCGTTATGGCGGCGACGGCCACCGCGACGGCTCCGGTTGTTGCGGAGCTTGCCCGCGTGCTGCCGATTACCCGTACGGTGGTCGACGAGACCGTGCGCGAGAACTTGCAGCTCGAGGACGACCGCGATCTTGCGAGCCGCGAAAACCGCCTGGTGTCCATCGTCGCGACGGGGGAGAAGACCGTCATCTACGTCAACTCGCGTGATCAGTCCGTGGCGCTTGCCAAGACGCTACGCAAACGCGTTCCCGACTACGCGTCACATATCGCCTTTTACAACGCGGGCCTTACGCGCACCGACCGCCATCGCGTAGAGGAGGCGTTTCGAGACGGCAACCTCAGCTGCATCGTCTCGACATCTGCCTTTGGCGAGGGCGTCAACCTTCCCGATATTCGCCATGTCGTGCTCTATCACATGCCGTTTGGCGGCATTGAGTTTAACCAGATGAGCGGCCGCGCCGGTCGCGATGGCCAGCCCGCCGTGATCCATCTGCTCTATTCGTCGCGCGACGCCCGCATTAACGAGCGCCTACTCGACTGCTATGCGCCCGAGCGCGACGAACTTGTCACGCTCTATCGCGCGCTGCAGACCATGTGGCGCTCCAACCGCGGCAAGACCGGGGACGATTCCTTTAGCGCGAGTGATATCGACATCGCGCAGATGTGCCTTGCTATCGATGCTCGCACGCCGGTCGACGAGCGCTCGGTGGAAAGCGGTCTGGGGATCTTCGAAGAGCTTGGTTTCTGTCGCGTGTCGGGGTTTGACGACACCCGTCGCATCGCGATGGCCGAAAACCCCGGCCGCGTGCAATTGAGCAGGTCGATTCGCTATTTGGAGGGCTTGCGCTCGCGCATGGAGTTCTCGGCTTTTCGGAGCTGGGCACTCGATTCGTGCGCTTCTGATATGCTAGCCAAAGTTAACCGCCCGATCGTTCCGCGGGCCTAGGGGAAGGGGACCTCGATGGATGCCGCAGCCCGTACCGCCCATGATTCCACCCTCCAGCCTTTTTCGGAGATGGAGCACTATAAGCATGCCGATGAGCTGCCGCCCGAGATTATGGCGGACAGCTACGACAAGCTGGAGCGCCTGTGCCTCAAATATATGAATGAGGACGACTTCTCCAAGGTGGAGCAGGCCTACTGCTTTGCCGCCGAGAAGCACTGCAACCAAAAGCGGCGCTCGGGTGAGATGTACATTAACCATCCCGTCGAGGTTGCCATCATTTTGGCCGATCTCAAGATGGACTGCGATGTGGTGTGCGCCGCGCTGCTGCACGATACCGTCGAGGATACCGAGACTTCGCTTGCCGATGTTTCCGGCCTGTTTGGCGATACGGTGGCCGAACTCGTCGATGGCGTGACCAAGCTCACCAACATCGAAGTCGACAGCATGGACGAGAAGCAGGCCCTCACGCTGCGCAAGATGTTCCTCGCCATGTCCAAGGACATCCGCGTCATCATCGTTAAGCTTGCCGACCGTCTGCACAACATGCGCACCCTTGCAGCCCTACGTGAGGACCGTCGCCTGTTTAAGGCACGCGAGACCATGGACGTATACGCGCCCTTGGCCGACCGCCTGGGCATGAGCTCTATTAAGTGGGAGCTCGAGGACCTGTCCTTCTTCTATCTTGAGCCCGATGCCTACCAGCGCATCGCGCGCATGGTAGCCGAATCGCGCGAGGTTCGCGAGCGTTATCTGGCCGAGACCATCAAGACGCTCACCGATGAGCTCAATCGCATTGGTCTTGAGGACTTTCAGATCAACGGTCGTTCCAAGCACTATTGGTCCATCTATCAAAAGATGAAGCGCAAGGGCAAGGAGTTCTCCGAGATTTACGACCTGGTGGCGCTGCGTGTCATCACGCATTCGGTGCGCGATTGCTACTCCACGCTTGGTGCTGTGCATACCTTGTGGCACCCCATGCCCGGTCGCTTTAAAGACTATATCGCCATGCCCAAGGTCAATAACTACCAGTCGCTCCATACGACGGTTATCGGCCCCACGGCCCGCCCGCTCGAGATTCAGATTCGAACCTATGAGATGCATGAGCAGGCCGAGTACGGCATTGCCGCCCACTGGCTCTATAAGAAGTCGGGCGGGTCGTCTGCGTCTAAGACCAATGATGCCCAGCGTCTGGACGACCAGATTAACTGGCTCAAACATTCGCTCGATTGGGCTGCGTCTGATGAGATCACCGACGCCAAGGAATACCTGCATTCGCTGAAGGTCGACCTCTTCGATCAGGAGATCTTCGTCTTTACGCCCAAGGGCGAGGTCATGGCGCTTCGTGCCGGCTCCACGCCACTCGACTTTGCCTACGCCGTTCACACCGAGGTGGGAAACCACTGCGTCGGCGCTAAGATCAACGGTGCGGTGGCCCCGCTCACGCACGAGATCAAGACGGGCGACCGTGTCGAGATCCTGACCAACAAGAGTTCCAAGCCGTCGCGTGATTGGCTCAAGATCGTTAAGACGCCTTCCGCCAAGTCAAAGATCCGCCGCTATTTTGCCGCCGCGACCAAGGACGACGACGCTGCCGCCGGTCGCGATATACTGGCCAAGGACCTGCGCAAGCGCGGGTATGGCATCTCTACGCCGCGATCCACGCGTGCGCTCAACGCCGTGGCGGAGCAGTTTAACTACAAGCAGCTCGAGGACTTGTTTGCCGCCGTCGGCGCCGGCAAGGTTGCCCCGCGCGCTGTGGGTAACAAGGTCGAGCAAATCTTGGACCCCAAGCCCGAGGAGCAGCTCACCAAGACCGAAGCCATTGCCGAGGTCGTCAAGCAGCCTGCCCGCGGCTCCAACCGCAAGCCGCAAAAGCGCGGCAAGAGCGCCAGCAACGGCATTATCGTCAAGGGCGAGAGCAACAGCGGCCTGCTGGTTCGTCTGGCCCATTGCTGCAATCCCGTGACGGGCGACGACATCGTCGGCTTCATCACGCGCGGTCGTGGCGTTTCGGTGCATCGCGCCAACTGCCCCAACGTCAAGGGTCTTATGGAGCATCCCGAGCGCATGATCGATGTGGAGTGGGACGGTGCTGCCGACACTCTCTTCCAGGTCGAGATCGTGGTCGAGTGTCTGGACCGCATGGGCCTGCTCAAGGATGTCACCATTGCCATTGGCGATGCGGGCGGCAATATCCTTTCTGCCGCTACGTCGACCAACCGCGAGGGTATTGCAACCCTGCGCTTTATGGTCGAGATCTCGGACGCGAGTGGTCTGGATCCGCTGCTGGCCTCTATCAGCAGCGTTGACTCGGTCTACGACGCACGCCGCCTGATGCCCGGCGAGGGTGGAGCCCAGCTTAAGCGCCGCGTTTAGTCGCGACGAACGCGCCACATTATCAATATTCGCTACACTCGAGGCATCGTTTGATGCCTCGAGTTCTATAGAGAGGAGAGGGACATGAGTGCTATGTCCTTGGATTTAACTCCCAAGGGGTCGGTCGAGATCGAGACGCTCGTAAACGGTCCCATTCAGACCAATAGCTATGCTCTTATTTCGGGCAATGAGTGCGTGATTATCGACCCTGCGTGGGAAGGCGAGCGCCTGGTGGAGCATATTCGAGCCGAACATCCCGGCGTACGCGTGCTTGGCGCCGTATGCACTCATGGCCATGCCGATCATGTTGGTGGTGTTGCCGGCGTGCGAACCACCGTTGGCGAGGGCTGCCGGTATGAGCTGTGTGCTAAGGATGCGGCGGTGCCGCATGCGAACATCAAGGAACAGCGAGCTATGTGGGGCATTGAGACGCCCGACCCCGGGGAGCCGACGCGCCTGCTCGCCGAGGGCGATACCATTGAGGTGGGCAATATCTGCCTGCAGGTGATCGAGACGCCAGGGCATACGCCGGGCGGGATTGTCTTGTTTGCTGCCGCTGAGCAGGGGAACATTGCCTTTGTGGGCGACACCCTGTTCCCGGGTGGGCACGGCCGCACCGATCTTTCTGGAGGAGACGAGACGGCGATTCTTCGCTCGCTCTCCAAGCTCGCCCGGCTTCTCCCGCCCGATACCGTTTGCCTAACCGGCCATGGCGATTCGACCACCATGGCACGCGAGCTCATGCAGAACCCTTTCATGCAGATATAGCTTTATAGTCAGCTTCTGAAGCACGAGAAGTGTCCAAACGTCAAGCTATTTTTCCCCAACGGGTCGATTCCGTAGGGCAAACGGTCAAAAAAAGTCTGTTTGGACGATATTCGTGAACAAACGAACGTTTATGCTCGGGTGCGCCGTGGTAAAATCTCAGGCGTTATCGGAGCAACCTTACAGGAGGTTTCTTTTATGCTCGTCAACGCAGCAGACATGCTCAAGAAGGCCGAGGCCGGCAAGTACGGTCTCGGTGCCTTCAACACCAACAACCTCGAGTGGACCCTGGCTATTCTCCAGGCCGCCGAGGAGGCCAAGTCTCCGCTGATCCTTCAGTGCACCGCTGGTGCCGCTAAGTGGATGGGCGGTTTCAAGGTCTGCGCCGACATGGTCAAGGCTGCCGTCGAGGCCACGGGCGTTACCGTTCCCGTCGCCCTTCACCTCGATCACGGTTCTTACGAGGACTGCTTCAAGTGCATCGAGGCCGGCTTCACGTCCATCATGTATGACGGCTCTCATGAGGAGACCTTCCAGCTTAACCTCGACCGCACCAAGGAGCTCGTTGAGCTTGCCCACTCCAAGGGCATGTCCATCGAGGCCGAGGTCGGCGGCATCGGCGGCACCGAGGACGGCGTGACCTCCAGCGGCGAGCTCGCTGATCCTGCTGAGTGCAAGCAGATTGCTGACCTGGGCGTCGACTTCCTCGCCTGCGGCATCGGCAACATCCACGGCGTGTATCCCGCCGACTGGGCCGGCCTTTCCTTCGAGCGTCTGGGCGAGATCAAGGCTCAGACTGGCGACCTGCCCCTCGTCCTGCACGGTGGTACCGGCATCCCCGAGGATCAGATCAAGAAGGCCATCTCCCTGGGCATCTCCAAGATCAACGTCAACACCGACCTGCAGCTCGTCTTCGCCAAGGGCGTCCGCGAGTACATCGAGGCTGGCAAGGATCAGCAGGGTAAGGGCTTTGACCCCCGCAAGCTCCTCAAGCCTGGTCGCGACAACATCGTTGCTCGCACCAAGGAGCTCATGGAGGAGTTTGGCTCCGTCAACAAGGCGTAAGCGTCGCTAAACTTCCCACCGGAAGTCCCGTCTCCCTACACTGTTTCCTTTGCGCTCACCTGGCTTCGCCAGAAGTCGCGCCAAGGAAACAGTTCCGGGAGACGGGGCTTCCTTCGTTTAACGCCGCAGGGTTACTGGGCTGAATTCATTTTTAATAGGTACCGTTTATCGGTGTTGAGGGTTCCTTTATTGGGGCTTTCTTTTTTATCTCGCTACAATGGGCTTCAAGAGTTCTAATGACTTGGAGTTTGGTATGGCTGTTATTGATGTGCTGCCTTCGGATGGGAAGGTTATTGACGAGGGTCCTGTTGGTTGCTCTGTTGATGTTTGCTGCGATGACTTTCGTCATCTCGATATTGAACTGCCGCCCGAGATTCTTCGTCTCAAGGATGCCGGCTATTTGACGCGGGCTGTTGCTGCCTGCGATCGCCTTTTGGAGCAGAATCCTGAGCCTTCCCTGGCAGCCTGCGTTCGTGCCGAGCGGTATCGCATGCTCGAGACGCCGCTTCATTTTTCGGTGTCGCGTGATCTGGCTATTGCGATGATTCGCGAGGAGTGGCCTGAGTTTACCGAAGAGCAGTTTGATGACCTGATTAATCGTAAGCGAATTGACTGGCGCTTTATCGATGGCGAGCTGTTTGTTCTCGATAACTTCCTCGATTCGCTTCGCGTGTACCCCAGGGAGGTTCTGGGTCTGCGTCCCGATTCTACGGACGGAATTGCGCTTCGCAACCAGATGCTCAAGGAGATGGAGTCGCAAAACGGGTTGAGTCGCCTCATCACGCTTAAGGCGTCCGTGTCTGTCCCTGGGGCTCTGGAGGGAGAGACTGTTCGCGCGTGGCTGCCCGTTGCCGCCGCCTGTCGCCAACAGTCTCATGTCGAGGTTCTCGATATGACGTCGGAGGGCACTGTTGCCTCTGAGAACGTTTCGGCTCGTACTGTCTCCTGGACATCTTCGACTGAACATTCATTTTCGGTGACCTATCGTTATCACATCGATGCCGCCTATTGCGATATCTATGGTGGCGCGCTCCCATCGCATCCCTGTATGGACGCGCCCCTGCCCGAGGACACCTCCGAGGACCGTCCGCACATTGCGTTTACGCCGTATCTGCGACAGGTGACGGAGCGTGTTATTGACGGGCTCGAGGATTCGCTCGATCGCGCTCGCGCCATCTATGATTATCTGACGCAACATATCGACTATCGCTATCAGCCACCATATCTGCTTTTGGGCTCCATCGCCGATGACTGTGCACACTCGCTCCGCGGCGATTGCGGCGTTATGGCGCTCACGTTTATCACCATGTGCCGTATCGCGGGCGTACCTGCCCGTTGGCAGAGCGGCCTGTATGTTGCTCCCGATTCGGTGGGACCGCACGACTGGGCCGAGTTCTTCACACCCCAGACCGGTTGGCTTAACGCCGATGTTTCGTTTGGTTCCTCAGCGCGCAGAATGGGGGAGGAGTGGCGTCGTCGTCACTACTTTGGCAATCTCGACCCGTGGCGTATGGTGGCTAACAATCGATTCCAGGCTGAGTTTGTGCCTGCTTTCGATGGCATGCGCGAGGACCCCTACGATAACCAGATGGGTGAGGCTTCGGTCGACGGTCGCGGATGTCGTCAGCGCGAGATGCTCCGCACGGTCGAACTCATCGAAATGCTCGAAGTTCCATTTTCGGACTAATCGGTAGAAAGCTGTGATAAACTAACTCACGCATTACGTGCCCGAGTGGCGGAATTGGCAGACGCAGTGGACTCAAAATCCACCGTTGGCAACAACGTGCGAGTTCGAGTCTCGCCTCGGGCACCAAACATGCAAGTGAGCGTTCAAGGGGGTCAAGGCCCCCTTTTTCGTGCCGAACTCGCGTGAGCGCGCGGAGCGTTAAGCAAACAGGCCAGCGGCCTGTTTGTAGCGGAGCGTGGCGAGGGCGCTGTGCGCCCGAAGCCCGGGGCTTCGCGAAGCGAAGGCCCTTCGAGTCTCGCCTCGGGCACCAAACATGCAAGTGAGCGTTCAAGGGGGTCAAGGCCCTCTTTTTCGTGTACGTAATGTGATAATGCGCGGTACGTGTTATTATCCACAAGGCGTTGTTCCCGCAATGCCCTAAAGAGGAACCCGAGGGTTCCCACCTTTTGGCGCCAATGAGCAGCTGACTGGTCATACAACTTAGATTCTCTTCCTCATACCGAGGATGTCTATGTGTACGACCTGGTTGCAAAGAAGCGCCGGGTTATTTTTTTATGAATGGAGGTAGGGAAAATAGCTAAGTCTGATGACACCCGCATCAACGACGAGATTACTGCATCTTCGTGCCGTTTGATTGGCGTCGATGGCTCTCAGCTCGGCCTGTTCGCCATCCGCGATGCCCAGCGCGTCGCCGACGATCAGGGTCTCGACCTGGTCGAGATCGCTCCCAACGCGGAGCCGCCGGTCTGCAAGGTCATGGACTACGGTAAGTTCAAGTACCAGCAGGCCATGAAGGCCAAGGCTGCTCGTAAGAACCAGTCCAAGGTCGAGGTCAAGGAAATGAAGTTCCGACCCAAGATTGACGTTGGCGACTACGAGACCAAGAAGGGCCACGTTCTGCGTTTCCTCAAGAAGGGCGCACGCGTTAAGATTACCATCATGTTTCGCGGCCGTGAGATGGCTCACCCGGAGCAGGGTCTTAACGTTCTCGAGCGTCTTGCCGAGGATCTCAAGCCTTACGCTACGGTCGAGTCCAAGCCTAAGATGGAAGGCCGTAACATGCTTATGCTGCTCGCCCCGATTAAGGGCGCCTTCGATGAGGATAAAGCGGCAAGCGATACTAAGTAACTAGTGTTCTGTAACCGATTAAGGAGTATTTCATGCCTAAGATGAAGTCCCACAGCGGCACCAAGAAGCGTTTCCGCAAGACTGGTACCGGCAAGCTTATGCGCGCCAAGGCTTTCAAGAGCCACATCCTGAGCAAGAAGTCCACCAAGCGTAAGCGTGGCTTCCGTCAGGAGACCGAGATCGCCGCTGCCGACCGCAAGGTCATCAAGTCGCGTCTCGCCTAAGTTCGCGTTCCCGTTTTTCGTTTTACCGTCTAGGAGTTGATAGAACATGGCACGTATTAAGCGCGCTGTTGCCGCCAAGAAGAAGCGCCGTACCGTTATGCACCGTGCGAAGGGTTACTACGGTGCCGCTTCGCGTACTTACAAGCATGCTAAAGAGCAGGTCCAGCACTCCCTGCAGTATCAGTATCGTGATCGCCGCAACAAGAAGCGCGAGATCCGCTCTCTCTGGATCACCCGTATCAACGCTGCCGCTCGCCTGAACGACATCTCTTACTCTCAGTTCATGCACGGCCTGAAGGTTGCCGGTATCGAGCTCGACCGCAAGGTCCTGGCTCAGATGGCTTACGAGGACATCGAGTCCTTCAACGAGCTGGCTGCCATCGCCAAGAAGGCTCTCGAGGCCTAATTGATTCTCTTGAATCGCTAGGGGAGTGTCGCGTTGTGCGCGGCGCTCCCTCTTTTTATCTACAGCGCTGGTTTATATAGCAAAAGCGCGGGTAGATAGACACTTACAGGTGACCGATCTTTATATATCTCTTAACCGAAGGGTCATCATCTGATACGTGCAGTATTTCTGCACCAGCCTTTCTATTACTTATATAGAAAGCGATGTATTGTGTAGGACTTGTGAAGAGTGGAATTGACGTGCCACATCGCTTCGCGGTCTGGCAATATATCTCCTTGCCGCGCGGCCCGGTCGAACCGGATCAGCCGCACAGCGTGCACCTTGAGAACCGGATACTGCGAGGATGGACACTCACTTCAGTGTCGCATCCGGGCAGACATCGAACCATTTGAAATGGTCTAACTTGGATTTGTTTTTCGCAAGGCCGCCGAGAGGCGGCCCCGAGAAATTCCTTTTCCTATACTAAAACCATATGAATCGAACGGAACCGATCAGCTAATAGTTGTGAGGACCGGACGGGCTCGAAGCCCATTTACTTTGGACGGAGAGTTCGATCCTGGCTCAGGATGAACGCTGGCGGCGCGCCTAACACATGCAAGTCGAACGGCACCTGCCTTCGGGCAGAAGCGAGTGGCGAACGGCTGAGTAACACGTGGAGAACCTGCCCCCTCCCCCGG
>JAXKGN010000006.1:0-142065 GCA_036550355.1 Collinsella sp. | reverse complement strand
TATTAGGTCATGCGGCGGTCTCGGCTCGCCGCGGCCCGCGCGGGACATGTCAGGAAACGAGGGCAGCCCTGTGGGCGCCAGCGGAATGTGGGGTCACCGCGCGGACCGCGTCTGATGGTGTCGACGTCAATGGTATACGGGCGCATCATCGACGTCTTCAATACAGAAAATATCAGTGCGGAATGTTTTCAGAGCTTTACCCTGTAGGGTCCCTGCCGCTACGTAGCAATCAGGGCATCTGGAGTGGACGGCGGCTTGACTACGAGCTGGGGCTGAAGATCTGAATGGATGGGTGCCGTTGCTAGGGGCGCAAGCGTTGCTGGCGATGGTCACTTTGGGACTGGTATTTCCGCCTGCTAGTAAAAAGGCCTCCGGAGCTGTTGCTCTGGAGGCCTTTCGTTTACTTGTAAATGCGCGCGTTAGTTGTTCTTGGTCAGACGCTCGACGTCGTGGGCGATCATGTATTCCTCGTCGGTGGGGATGACCATGACCGTGACGGCGGAACCGGCGGCACTGATGACCTGCGGGCCGCTGCCCACGGCCTCACGGTTCTTGTTGTTGTCGATGCGCACGCCCAACCACTCAAAGCAGTCGCAGAAGGCCTTGCGGATCGACCAGTCGTTCTCGCCGATGCCGGCAGTGAAGGTAATGGTATCCACGCCCGCCATAGAAGCGATCATGGAGCCGGCCTGCTGCATAGCCTTATAGGCGAACATATCGAAGGCGAGCAGGCAGCGCTCATCTCCCTCGGAGGCGCGCGTGCGAATGTCGCGGGCGTCGTTGGAGATACCCGAGATGGCGAGCAGACCAGACTGCTTGTTCATCATGTCGTCGACTTCCTGGTAGCTGTAGCCGCCCTCGCGCTGCAGGTAGCACACGGTAGCCGGGTCGATAGAGCCGCAGCGGGTTCCCATCATCAGGCCGTCAAGCGGCGTGAGCCCCATCGTGGTGTCACGGCATACACCGTCCTCGATGGCGGCAAGCGAGGCGCCGTTGCCCAAATGGCACGAGAGCAGGCGGTGGCAGCGCGAGCCCAGGATCTCCTTGGCCATCATCCACTCGTAGCGGTGGCTCGTACCGTGGGCGCCGTACTTGCGCACGTGGTACTTGTCGCACACGTCCTTGGGCAGGGCGTAGGTGTAGGCAACCTCGGGCATGGTCATGTGAAACGAGGTGTCGAAGACGGCCACGTTGGGCAGCTCCGGATACTTCTCACGGCAATACTCGATTGCTGCGGCCTCGCCATAATTGTGCAGCGGGGCGAGCGGGGCCACCTCGAGAATCTTAGCCATGACCTCGTCGTCGACGACCGCGGAATCCTTAAAGTGCCAACCGCCTTGAACAATGCGATGGCCAATGCCATCGATCGTAAAGTCGGTCTTCTCGAGCTCCTCGAGCACACGCGCGATAGCCGAACGGTGATCCGGGAAGGGAACCTCCTCGGTTTGCTTGGCGCCACCGTTCTCGGAGTGGCCAAAGATGCCCATGTCCGAACCGATACGCTCGCAGTTGCCCTTGGCGAAAACCTCGCGGGTATCGGTATCCAAAAGCTGATATTTAAGGCTTGAGCTACCGGCGTTGACAACAAGTACGTTCATGAGACTCCTTTGCAGTGCGATACGGTCGGCGCAGACCCCTTAAGGCGGCCGCATGTTAATAAGAAGTTATCACACCTTGATAAATAGCTATCAGGCATATCGCCCAACGAGCACAAAAGAGGGGCCGAACGGCGCTCGGTCGTCCAGCCCCTCCCCTCTTGCAATTACTTGCCGTTGACGATGCGCTCGACGTCGGAAGCGATCATGAACTCCTCGTCCGTGGGGATGACGAAAATCTTGACCTTGGAATCCTTGGCGGACAGGCACCAAGCGCCGTCGCCACGCAGGGCGTTACGGGCGTGATCCATCTTGACACCCATAAAGGCCAGACGATCGGCCACGCCGGCGCGAACGGCCGGAGCGTGCTCGCCAATGCCGGCGGTAAAGACGAGCGTGTCCATGCCGCACATGGAAGTAGCCATCTCGGCGGCCTTGGCGGCAATCTTGTAGACAAACATGTCGAAGGCAAGCTGAGCCTCGGGGTCACCAGCGGCGGCGAGCTCCTCGACGTTGCGGCAGTCGTTGGTCTTGCCGCCGGTCACAGCCAAAAGGCCGGACTTCTTGTTCATCATCTCGTCGACCTCGTCGAAGGTGTAGCCGCCCTCGCGCTGCAGGTAGCACACGGTAGCCGGGTCGATGGAGCCGCAGCGGGTGCCCATCATGACGCCGTCGAGCGGGGTGAGGCCCATAGTGGTATCCATGCACTTGCCGTCCTCGATGGCGCACAGGGAAGCGCCGGAGCCGATATGGCACACGACGACCTTGCGGGCCTCGCCGTTGGTCATCTCGGCGACCTTCTTGGAAATGTAGCGGTAGCTGGTGCCGTGGGCGCCATACTTACGGATGTGCAGTTTGTCGCAGACGTCCTTGGGCAGAGCGTAAGTCTTGGCGACCTCGGGCATGTTGAAGTGGAAGGCGGTGTCATAGACCGTGACGTTGGGCAGGTCGGGATACTGCTCCAGGCAGAACTCGATAACGTTGGCCTCGGGATTGTTGTGGAGCGGCGCGAGCGGGGCGACCTCGCGGATCTTAGCGAGAACGTCCTCGTCGACGAGGGAGGAGTCGCCAAAGTACCAACCGCCCTGAACGATGCGGTGGCCGATGCCCTCAATCTTGACGCCGTTGGCCTCGAGGTCCTTCAGGACAACCTCGATGGCGACCTTGTGGTCGGGGAACTCGATGTTCTCGGTCACCTTCTTGGAACCGTTGGCAGCATGGGTGAAGGTACCGCCGGTGAAGCAGACGCGCTCGCAGGAGCCCTTTGCGGACACCTTGTGGGACTTGGTATCGATGACCTGATACTTAAGGGTCGAAGATCCTGCGTTGACGACCAGAACGTTCATGTGTCTCCCTACTAACAGGCGGTGTGGCGCCGCCAGGTTACATACGCTTCAATAATAAACCCAAACGCCCTCGCGCTCGGGTTTATTGCGTTGATATATAAGTTATCGGTGCCTAAATACTCATGGCCTTTGGCTTGTAAGACGAAAGAGCGCGGGGATATACACCAGAGAAGAAATCCCGAGCGCAACAAGCAATATGACTCGAATATCCGCGATGCTGCTCAACGCAGCATTGAACAGGTAGAAAAGGATGGCACCCACCGCCACCATCTGGCTTTGAACCGAAATCAGTGAACAGCGCATCGAAGAATCGGCAGCATTTTGAAAAATCGAGTATTTGATTGGGGCAAACAACGAGTACGCAACCGTCTGCAGCACATAGAACACGGGCAGCAAATTAGCCGGAGTAAGGGGAATCAAAAACAAAGCTGTCAATACTAAGCGAATGATGCCGCAAATACGCGTAAAACGGCCCTTGTCGACACGAGCAATCACACTGGGCACAATAAATCCTATGGAGGCGGAGGCAAGGAGCTGGACCGCAATGGTCACGCCCGAAGCGACGGCATTCATTCCGCGGCCTGCAAGCAACAGTGAGAAGAAGTCTTCCAGGGCGACGAAGGCAAATGCCTGAGAACAGTCCATGATGAACGCTGACCGAAGAATGCCATTACCCGCAATAGCAGCACCGATCATCTTCGGGCTCATTCCATGCCCAGGTGTCACCGCAGCGCCCTCTCTTCTCGCCTCAGGAATACAGACAACGACAACCAATGTCAGCACCATTGTGATGATATCGACCGAAAGCCCAATGAGATACGCGCCAGCGGACGAAATGAAACCGCCCACACAAGCGGAGAGGGCATAAGAGGCATAGAAAACAAATCGCTCAACGACATTAAGTCTTACGAGCTGGTCCTGAGAGACGCTGTCAATGTAAATCGCTTCTATGGATCCGCTCAGACATGCAACGGCAAAACCTTTGAGAGCGAACGCACCGATTAAAAGCAGAGGAGAACGGACGAGAAGCAGGGCGGCGTAGTATCCAAGCATCCCCACGACGCCAACGAGACCGCTTGTCTTTCGTCCAAACCTATCAGCAATATAGCCAGTAGGAACTTCAAGGATGAACTTGCTCACTTGATATGCAATCATCATGCTAGAAATCGCCACCATCGAGAATCCGACGAATTCAAGGTAAACCGTCAGAAAATACAAAATGGTGCTGAAGTTCGACAGAAAAACGAACGTCATATAAAGCAAAACCGTACGGTTTTTCATGCTCCGCCCTCCAAGAGTCAGCAATCTAAATCGGAATCTTGGAAAAGCATGAGGGCAAAGCTGTCAGCTATGTGTTGCAAGGCGTCAATAATCACTTGACGTCTCGAAGCCAATTAATTTCGCGAAGCAAGATGACGCAATAGGTGCAGAAAAACCGTCTGGTGTCGATCAGTCCAGGAATTTTGCCGATAGCAAAAGTAGATAGGCAAGGTTACATCACGCGAGCCTTCAATGGAGCACTCACTCACTTCTGATCCATCCGATGCGAGAGAGGACCCGGACAAACTCAATATCAATCCCCCGGCTTGAAGAAACTCAGCCTGAGCCCTGCTTCCGTATTCAACATCACGGAAGCGAAAATTGACGAGCTGGGCTTCAGGGCATTGGTTGATCGCATTGAGACAGGGTGACAAATTAATGGGAACAGCGAGCCTGCCGCCCAGTAACTCACGAACGGTCATAGCGCCCACGGATTGATGACCCGCTGGGCAGGAAAGAACCTTGAGCTCCTTTTCACCCAAGTATTTCGAAGAAAGGACACTATCCCTTGGTTCCTCAAATGAGATGGCCGCATCCGAAATGCCAAGCACAAGTGATTCAAAGCATGTAGCCGTTGGCTGATGCCACACATCAAGGTGAATATGAGGGTGCGAGCTTTCAAACGAGTCATACCAGTTTTCGGCAAAAAGTCGCCCCCGCCCATGAAGGCAGGGGGCGTAAAGACGAAAGTGGCCGTCGGGCGAGACGCCGTCGTCCCTCGATTGAGCGTACTTTTTGAGATCGTCGACTTGTGCCAGGATCACGCGTGCACGACGCGCAAATTCTCTGCCCGCCGAAGACAAAACAGCCTCACCCGCCGATCGGTCAAGCAAAACAATCTGATACTCAGATTCCAACTTTTTGATTGCCGACGAAACGGCCTGCGGACTCACATGAACGGCGCGAGCTGCTTTGCGCACGCCGCCATAGTTCGCTACCGCTTGAAGGTATTCGAGTTGAGAAAGCTGCATAGACTACTCCAAAGGCAGCCAAGTCGACGGGCTACGCGTCCTCAGATGAGGTTCTCGCCCAGGTTTTTGCCACCGAGGACGTGCATGTGGAAGTGCATGACGGTCTGGCCGGCGTTGACGCCCTTGTTGGAGATGACGCGGAAACCGTCCTCCAGGCCCTTGACCTTGGCGACCTCCTGGATGGCGTGAGCCATGGCGCCCATGGTCTCGGCGGGCACGTTGTCGGCGATGTCGCTGTAGTGCTTCTTGGGGATCACGAGTGTGTGGACCGGCGCCTGGGGGTTGAGGTCGTCGAAGGCGATGACCTGGTCGTCCTCATAGACAACGGTTGAGGGAATCTCGTGGTTGGCGATTTTGCAGAAGATGCAATCACACATGGCTGGTTCCTTTCTCACAGACCAAGGTAATTATATTTGGTCGGGATGGTTAGAACGAAAGCTTGTCGTCGGTGTTGGCGGCCTCGCCGTCGGCGAGCACGTCGTTGCCGTCGACGTCCTTAAGGAGCACCGAGACCTTCTGCTCGGCATCGGACAGGCGGGTGCGTAGGCTCTTGAGGAGCTCGACGCCGCGGGTATAGCTCTCGAGTGACTCCTCGAGCTCCATATCGCCCGACTCCAAGCTGCGGATGATGAGTTCCAACTCCTGCGAAGCCTGCTTGTACGTAAGCTGCTCGACCGGGGTCTTCTCTGCCATATCTGTTTCCTTTCCTAAAGGCTTATCGCTATGTAACGCGGCCTACTCGACCGCATCGACCGTTGCCGCCACATTGCCGTCTGCCATGCGCACGCGGATGGCGTCGCCGGGCTTAAAGGTCTTGGCGGTCGTAGCCACCCCATCATCGCTGTACGCGATGGAATAGCCACGGGCAAGCACCTTGAGCGGCGACAGGGCATCGAGCGACGCGGCAGCTCGGCCTAAGTCGGACGCAGGCTTGCTGAGCATCGTGCGCCCCTGATGCTCCAGACGGGAGCTCGCAAGTGTGAGCGCATGGCGCTTGCCATCGAGCCCTGAGGTGCTTGCGATCAAGCGCTCGGGCAGACGCTCGAAGTTGGAGCGGAAGGCCCCAACCGAACGCGTTATGGCGCCGGACAGACGATCGGCCGTCAGGGCAAGCTCGGACTCGCGACGCTCGACCATAAACGTGGGGTCGTTGAGGCACGGGCGGCATGCGGCTGCATCGAGCGCGTCGCCCAGACGAGCCGTATAGGCATCCCAGGCTCGACGACCGCGCTGGTCGAGCATTTCCAGATCGACCTGATCCGACCCGATCATCGAAGCCATCGCGGCGCCCAGACGCTGATGGCGCGTCTCGAGCACGTCGGCCAACTCCGTCATAGCCGGCGCCACCGATTCTGCCGCTGCCGTTGGCGTGGAGGCGCGACGGTCGCTCACCATGTCGCAAATCGAGGTATCGGGCTCATGGCCAATACCGGTCACCACGGGCACAGGACAAGCCGCCACTGCGCGGGCAAGCTCCTCGTCATTAAAGGTCATGAGGTCCTCAAAGGAGCCGCCGCCGCGCACCAGCAAAATACAGTCGGGCGCCGGCGTAATGGAAGCGGCGCGGCGCAAGCCCTCGATGAGCTCGGCCGGCGCACCCTCGCCTTGAACCTTGGCGCCCACGCAGACGAGCTCGACGAGCGGGTTGCGACGACGCAACGTGCGCTTGACGTCGTCGATTACGGCACCCGAAAGCGAGGTGACGACCGCCACGCGGGAGCAGAACACCGGGATGCGGCGCTTGCGCGCTTCGTCCATCAGGCCCTCGCGGCGTAGCTTTTCGGCCAGTTGCGCCACTTGTTGACGCAGCAGACCCTCCCCCGCCAACGAAAATGAGCGGGCAACAAAGCTCATGCGACCCGTGGGCTTATAGAGATTGAAGCTGCCCTTAAAGCTCACCTGCATGCCATCGCGCAGATCGAAGGTGCGCTTGAGATAGGCGCCCTTCCAGATAATGCAGTCGACGGCGGCCGAGTCGTCCTTGATCTGGAAGTAGCAGTGACCGCTTCGGGCGTTAGGACCACGAAAACCTGTGACCTCGCCCAGAACGCTCAGCTGCGGAATGGCATCGAGCGCACCGGCGGCGATCTCCACTGCCTGGCTCACGCTGAGCTCCTTGCGCTCCTGATCGTCCGAACCGTCGAACTCGGCGGAAACGGCATTGCCGGTTAGATTCCAGCCTGCCACGCAGCCTCCTTTCGTTATCGAGCACAAGGGCTTCGACCCTGCGCAGATTCAAGTCCAACACATAGTACAGCGCCGCGGGGACAAGAATCTCCGCGGCGCCTGTCAAGCCAATTTGTTATCGGTTGGAGTTTCTGTTGTAGCGGGCCATCAGGTAGAGCAGCTGAATAATCGAGGTGAGCGCCGCCGCCACGTAGGTGAGCGCGGCTGCCGTCAGCACCTTCTTGGCACCGTTGACCTGCTTGGAACTCATGCCCGACTGCTCGATATACGCCACGGCGCGGCGACTGGCATCGATCTCGACAGGCAACGTAACGAGTTGGAACAGCACACTAAACGAGAAGAAGATCAATGCGAGGGTCGTGAGCCCGGCGATGTTCATAAACAGGCCCAAGAGCAACACGATGGTCCAGGTGTTCTGGGTAAAGTTGACGACCGGGACCAGGGCGGTGCGAACCTTCATCATGGCGTAACCGCTCTGACGCTGGGCGGCATGACCCGCCTCGTGGCAGGCCACGGCAACGCTTGCGACCGATCCGCCCGAACGGTTAGCGTCCGAGAGATACAGGTTGTTATCCTGCGGGTTGTAGTGGTCGGTGAGCTCACCGGCAACGCCCTTAATACCCACGGCGTTGCAACCGTTGGCGTCGAGCATGCGGCGAGCGACCGTGGCACCCGTGTCGCCGTCCGAGCGAACCTTGGACCAGGTCTTGTACGTCGAGTTGATATAGCTCTGCGCCGCAAGACCAAGCACCGTACAAACAAGGACAACCAGCAGGTACAGCGGGTCGATGCCAAAGCCGTAACCATAGTAATAGGGCATGCGAATTCCTCCGAATCGAGTTACACGTTGGAGGCATTCTACCCATTCGACTGACCAGCAAATCAACATCGATGTTTTGGCAATGTCAGCGAAAACGGCCGAGAGTGAGCAAGGTGACGTGAAAGAGAAGCGACGCGTACTTTGGTACGCGAGCGACGATTGAACGTCAGATTGCCGCTCTCGGCCGTTTGCAGCGTCGAGCTGTTACGCGGTTTGGTAAAACCGCGTAACTATATACCTATAGCAATTCAATTTTGCCATCTTTGACCGTCAACCCCATGTTGCCGGAAAGCAGATCGTCCAGGCGCGAGCCCACAAGCTCAAAACGCCAACCTTCGCGCAAACGGCTTTGCTCAGGATGCTCAATGTAGTCGGCCAGGTCATCGCGCGAGGCAATGACCGAGGTCGCCACGCCCGAGCGCTCGGCAACCAGGCGGATGAGCGCGTACATGAGATCCGTCACGCTCTCAAGCTCCGGCGAAATCTGGCGATGCCCGCGCACCATGAGCGGCAGGCGATCGTGCGGACAGCTTGCGCCGCGCTTGATGGCCATCAACGCGCCATCCACGTCGCGCTCCCCCAGCTGGTCGGTACCGCGGATGCTACGGAACTCCTCGACACGCACGGGATTGCGCTTAACCAGGGCCAGCAGCGTATCGTCGGACATGACCCACTTGCGCGGGATGTTGCGACGCTCGGCGCGGTCCTCGCGCCAAGCGGCAAGCTCGCGCGCAATGCCCAGCTGATGGCGGCTACACGAGTTGATGCGTTTGACCTTGCGGAATGCCTCATGGCGGTCGGCGCGGTAGTGCGACTCGTCGGCCAAAGGACGCAACTCGTCGAGCACCCAGTCCACGCGGCCCAGCTCACGCAGGCGGCTCATCATCTCGGTATAGGCGACGATTAAGTACTTGACGTCATCGATCGCGTACTCGATCTGCTTATCGCTCAGCGGGCGGCGCGACCAATCGGTCAGCGACTCGGTCTTGGGCAGTGATACGCCGCAGAACGTCTGAACGAGCGCACCATACGAAATCTGCTGGCGCTCGCCCAAAAAGGCGGCGGCAACCTGCGTGTCAAAAATCGGTCGCGGCAGTGCGCCCACGGTATGGAGCATAACTTCCATGTCCTGTGAGCAAGCATGGAATACCTTGACCACGCCCTCGTCGGCCATAAGCTCGGCAAGCGGCGACAGGTCGTCGATCACCAGCGGATCGACAGCGACACTCTCGGCGGGGGTGGCAATCTGGACCAGGCACAGGCGCGGATGAAACGTGCGCTCGCGCAAAAACTCGGTATCGACGGCGATCGCGTCGAACTCGCGGGCGCGCTGGCAAAAGTCGACCAGAGCCTGATGTGTGGAAATGTACATATCAACCCATCGAATAAGGTTAGGCCCGAAAAACACGGGTAGGATATCGGCATTGCTCTACAACTATACTCGGTTAGTCACAGAACGGGAACGTAAGTATGCGCTGCCTTATCATCCACAACCCGGCATCGGGCCCCAGCTCAGATGAAATCTACGCGTTCACGCACGCCCTCGCGCAGGGCGGCGACGAGGTCGTGATGCGTTTTATCGGCGATGGCATGGAGCCCGAGGACGCGGTAGCGGACGTTCGCGAGTTCGATCGCGTGGTCGTTTCGGGCGGCGACGGCACCGTCTCCAACGTGCTCGACCAGATGCGCGGGTGCGGTGTCCCCACGCTTGTCTTCCCCTCCGGCACGGCCTGCCTGTTCTTTAACAACATCGGCAATGCCCCCGAGGCGGCGGCACTCGCCAAGGCTTGCCGCGACGGCCGCACGGTCAAAGTGGACATGGGTGAGCTCTTTTGGCTCGACGAGAACGGCAACGAGAAGCGCCACGGCTTTATCATCATCGCCGGCTCGGGCTTCGACGCCGAGATCATGATGAAGGCCGCTCCCACCAAAAACGACATTGGCGAGATCGCCTACTTCCTCTCCGCGCTCGCCACGCCCAACCCCACGGTGGCGCACTTTACCATTGAGCACGACGGCATTGTCGAGGAGCTCGACGGCATCTGCTGCATGGCAGGCAATACCTCGGTCATCCAAAACGACATCAACCTGTTCCCCAACTGCCGCATGGACGACGGCATGGTCGACATCGTCGTTATTGAGCCCGTGCGCACGATGCAGCTGCTCCCCACGGTAATTACCGCCGCGCTCGACCCCGCTGGCAAAGTGCTCGGCCGTCCGCAGTTTAAGATCATCCAGACCAAGGAAGCCAAGATCACCTGCACGCCATCGCTGGGTATGCAGTTCGATGGAGAGATCATCTCCAGCAACTCCGGCGTCTTTGGCGCTCGCGCGCTGCCGCAATGTCTCGACCTCATCGTCGACGATTTTTCACCGCTCGGAAAATAGGAGGACCCCATGAACGACAATCCCCTGATTGGCTTTATCGTCATCGTCTTGGCCATGCTCGTTGGTTACGCCATCAATGTGATCCACCGCCGAAAGAAGTAAATCCACATTGGTATGATATTCATCCAGTTATCGACTCTCCCGTTGTTTATGCAAATCCTAAACAGCGGGAGAGTTTTCTTTTTGAGCATTGTCTGGCGCTTTATTCAGCTACAGTAAATGCAGGGTGCCTTTATTTAACTAAAGCAATAAAATGAGTATTATTATCCGCTCATCGTATATTTCTTCACGCTCATCGAGTAAAAGCTGTTGTCGAATGAATACTCTTTACACTTCCTTTAGGCTAGTAGATGTATTTATTAGCTGAAACTCCGTACGGTTTCGCGGGGTTTCAACAGTTGGGAGGGATCATGAGGTTTACTCATCCTGTCAACACGCTCAAGAAGCTCGGCTGCGGCCTTGCATTTGGAGCAGCGGCCATTATGGCCATGCCGACTTCGGCGCTCGCTTGCACCCAGATCTACATGGGCAGCCAGCTCACGGCAGACGGCAACACGTACTACGGACGCTCCGAGGACTTCGGCCCGCGCTACATCAAGCACTTTGGCATCGAGCCCGCACACAAGGACGGCAGCAAGTACACCTCGGTCGAGTCCGGCTTTGAGTACAAGTCCAAGGGCGCAACCTACCGCTACACCTTCGTTCGCGACAACCCCTCTCAGTGGGAAGATCGTTACGACGCATATTCCGAGGCTGGCATCAACGAAAAGGGCGTTTCCTGCTCTGCCACGCTGAGCACCTCCTATAACGAGAAGGCAGAGGAAGCCGACCCCGTCACCGAGGAGACCGGCATCGGCGAGTACAACTACGCCAGCGTCATTCTGGGCGAGAGCGCCACGGCCCGTGAGGGTGTCGAGCTCCTCGGCAGCCTGATTGACGAGCAGGGCGTCTGCTCCAACGACCAGATCATCATTGCCGACAACAACGAGACCTGGTTGTTTGCAGCGCTTTCCGGCCACCAGTGGATCGCTATGAGGCTCACCGACGATATTGCCTCACTCAACCCCAACATCGGCAACCTCACCTATGACGTCGACCTCGACGACACCGAGAACTGCCTCCACTCCGAGGGCATCGAGTCCATGCCTAAGGAGAAGGGCTTTGCCGAGTACACCGACGGCAAGTTCGACGTCGCCAAGACCTACGGCGAGGAGATTAGCGAGGCCGGTATGCACCAGTGGTCGCGCTATGTCCAGGGCCGCGATTACTTCATGGCTCCGCTTGCTGAGGGCACCGACTATGAGATCGTCAAGGACGAGCGCGAAGACGCTCGTGCGACGACCGGCGCCCTGGTCCACGAGATGCAGCCGCTGTTCTTCCAGCCCGGCAAGTCCGACTGGAACACCTTTGAGATGATTCGTTCCTTCGCCGCTCGCGGCGAGAATGTCGCCGGCCTCAACGCCAACACCGACGGCGCCTATGCCATCGGCTCCAACCGCAACACCGAGATCCACACCTTCCAGATCCGTCACGGCATGGACCCCGAAATCGCGACCATCCAGTGGGAGATGCTCTCCAACGCCGAGTTCTCCGTCGCTATCCCCCTCTATTCCGCACTGCTCACCGAGGTCAGCCCCTACTTCAGCGATCAGGATGTCTCCTTCGATCACTGTGAAGAGGAAGACGTCGTGAACAACGAGGAGCCCAAGAACTCCATCAACTACGTCCTCATGGACATCAACACGCTCGCCTATGAGAACCGCGACAGCTGTGCCACCGGCGTCCGCGCCTATCTCGACGCCCTGCAGAAGGAGCTCATTGAACAGAACCTGACCGTCGACGAGGCCATGCAGGCCGCCGAGGACACCGAGGCCCGCACCGCCCTGGCCAACAAGGCCGGCAAGGCAGCGACCAAGAACACCTACGTCAAGTGCAAGGCCATGCTCGAGGAGATGCGCGACTACCTCAAGGAGGGCGACTTCTCCGAGGAGTTCGTCCCGAGTGACTACGATGCCGACAACGACTGCCTGGTCGAGTCCATCACCTACGCCGACGAGGCTCTCTCCGATAAGGACGTTGCCGAGCCCGAGGCTGAGGAAGAGGCGACCGAGGAGAAGTCCGAGGGCAACAACATGGCCGCCATGGCCGTTGGCGCCGTCGTCATCATCGGTGTCTGCGGCTTCGTGCTCTATCGTCGCAAGAAGGCCTAAGGCCCTTGCGTTCCAAGAGACGGGCGGGGTCGCATGAGTCATCCCGCCCGCTCAGCCTGCCCTTTTGACCGGCAGGAAACGCCGCCGAAATCTTTTCAAAAAAGATTTCCCCGCACACACTTCGCTGTGCTATAGTGCAGCGCAACAGCAACGAGGTGCGACCGCGCCAAGGCATCACGAAAGGAGCCACCAAGATGATGAACACGATGAAGTCCCTCAACAACTGGTGGTGGCGTGATGCGAATACGATCGGTCGACAGTGAGTCCCTCACGCCTGTTTTTGCGCTCTAGGTGATTGGAAGGCCTCCGGTTTCGACCGGGGGCCTTTTTCTATCTCGAGCCCGATCGCGTTCGCATCACGTGCCTCCGCTTTCTTCTCTTGTACTTCCCTTCCGAAAGGATTTTCACCATGTCTCAGAACACAACCACCGCACAGCCCCGCACCGTCCAGACCGCCGACCGCGGCAAACTCGACGTCCGCGCCCTCGTCTTGCTCGCCATCCTGCTTGCCGCCGGCTTCATCCTCAACTTCACCGTCGGCAAGGCAATCTCGGGCATCTCGGGCGGTATGATCAGCCCCGAGTTCATCATCTCGGCATTCTGCCTCACCATCCTGGTCGTTCGTCCCAACATTGGCCAGGCGCTCGTCATTGGTCTCATCTCGGCGGCCGTGATCCAGATCACTACCACCTCGCCGTTTGTCGATTTTGCCGCCGAAGGCATCGCCGCTATGCTCATGGCCGTCATTGTCAACGCTGCCGCCAAGGACGGCCAGGTTAAGCCCGTCGTCGCCATCGCCGCAACATTCGTGACCACCTTTGTCTCGGGCGTCATCTTCATGGTCATCAAGATGGCCATGCTCGGCGTTGTGGGCGAGCTCGCCGCAGCCATGCTGCCCGTCGTCGCCATGACCGCCGTATTTAACGCCATTCTGGTCGGCGCCCTCTACCTGCCCATCCAGAAGGCCCTTAAGCTCAACTAACCTGCTCGGCTTTACGAGCCACCCCATCTTGGCGTTCATTCGTCGCTCGCGTACCCAAGTACGCTTCGCTCCTCTTTCGCGCCAACCTGGGGCACCTCGTAAAGCCGTTTCCGTGCTTCACCACCAAAGACTGTCCCAAACAACGAGCTTTTGGGGACGTTCCTAAACGACTTGTCATGTAAGAACGTCCCCAATGACTATGAAAGGTATCCATGGAAACGATCATCAACGTCGACGATGTCTCGTTCTCCTATGGCACGCAAACCGAGCAGGCGCTCAGCCACGTTTCGCTCAGCGTGAACAAGGGAGATTTCATCGGCATCATCGGGCCCTCGGGCGCCGGTAAGTCCACACTTGCCGCCTGTCTGTCGGGCGCCGTGCCTCACCACTACACCGGCGCCTTTTATGGCTCCGTGTTAGTTGACGGCCACGACACCTGCGAGGTCTCGCTCACCGACATATCGCAGATCGTCGGTAGCGTGCTGCAAGACATTGACACGCAGATGGTCGCTTCGGTCGTTGAGGATGAGATGCTCTTTGGTCTCGAGAACTTTGGCGTTCCGCACGACCAGATCGAGCAGCACGTGAGCGAGACGCTTAAGACCGTCGGCATTAGCGACCTGCGCGACCGCGAGATCGCCACCCTCTCGGGCGGTCAAAAGCAAAAGGTAGCTATCGCCGCCATCCTCGCCATGCGTCCGCGCGTCTTAGTGCTCGATGAGCCAACCGCAGCACTCGACCCCGCCAGTTCCACCTTGGTCTTCGAGACGCTGCGCGAGGCAAACCGCGCGCTCGGCATCACCATCGTCGTCGTTGAGCAAAAGGTCGCTCTGCTTTCGGAGTACTGCAACCGTGTGTTGGTGCTCGATCACGGCCAGATCGCGCTGCAAGGTGAGCCGCACGAGGTCTTCGCACGCACCGACGAGCTTCGCACCATCGGCGTCGATTGTCCGCGCGTCACGCGCATCTTCAACAGTCTCGAGGCCGATGGCTTGGTAAGCGGCACGCCCTGTCTGGATGTCGACGAGGCAGAACGCCTGATCACGGAAATCGTCGACCCCGACCGTGCGACAAGCGATACCCAGGCGCCCGCAGGCTCCCCGCACGCGCCGTCGCTGCGCCCGCATGCGAAAGACGCCGAGCCGGTGCTCACCTTTGACCATGTCGAGTTTTCTTACCCCCATGGAGGCGCCGCCGTCCACGACCTCAACTTGACGCTCTACCCCGGCGAGCTCGTGGGCATTGTCGGCCAAAACGGAGCCGGCAAAACCACGCTCACCAAACTGCTCACGGGTTTGCTCAAGCCCGCATCGGGCAGCGTACGCGTTACGGGCTTGGACACGGCATCGGTTCCCACGAGCCGCATCGCACACGAAGTGGCAACGCTTTTCCAGAACCCCGACCGCCAAATCTGCAAAGACACCGTGTTCGACGAGGTCGCCTTTGGTCTAGAACTTGCCGGCATCGACCGCGCCGAAGCCCTGCGTCGCGCCCAGCTGGTCATCGACCGCTTTGGTCTGCCCGCCGACGAGGCACCGTTCTCACTGTCGCGCGGCCAACGCCAGATGGTGGCGCTGGCCTCCGTTGTGGTGATCGAGCCCAAGATCGTGGTGCTCGACGAACCCACGAGCGGCCTGGACTACCGCGAGTGCATGACCGTGATGGAAACGGTGCGCACCATGGCAGAGCGCGGTTGCGCCGTCATCATGGTCTGTCACGACATGGAAGTCGTTTCCGACTTTGCCGAGCGCATCGTGGTGATGGCCAACGGTCGCATCCTCGACCGCGGCCGCACGCACGAGCTGTTCTCGAACATCGAACTCATGCAGCGTGCCTACGTTGAGCCGCCCCAGGTCATCGAACTCTCGCGCCGTCTGGCATCCACCGTCTCGCCCGCCTTTACGCAGGTGAGTGAGGTCACTGATATCGTTCGCATTACCGAGGAGATGGTCCGCCGTGGTTAACGTCATCGACTACATGCCGGGCGACACGCTGCTACACCGCCTGAACCCCGTCATCAAACTGGGCCTCGCCGCCGCCATCATCATCGGCATTTTCTTGTCCGACACCTATGTAGCACTGCTGGGCTTTCTGGCACTCACGCTCGCGCTGGGAGCCTACGCCGGCGTCGTCGACCGCCTGCTCGCGCTGCTCAAGCTACTGATTCCACTCGCGCTCATCATGCTGGTGCTGCAGCTGGCTTTTATGCGCGATGGCAACGTGGTGTGGAGCTTTGTCACCGATGAAGGCCTCATCACCGGAACAAAGGCCTGTCTGCGTCTGCTGGGCGTGGCGCTACCGCTTATTCTGATGCTCATGGTGACCAAGCTCAACGACCTTGCCAACGCCTGCGTCGAGGTGTTGCACGTTCCGTATCGTTACGCCTTCACCTTTACCACGGCGCTGCGCTTTGTGCCAGTGTTTGGCCAGGAGATGAACGCCATCATGGAGGCGCAGACCGCACGCGGCATCGAGTATGACACCAAGAACCCCATCAAGAAGCTTCAGCTCATGCTGCCGTTGTGCGTGCCGCTACTGATCTCGAGCGTGGGTAAAACCGATGCCACGGCCTTGGCGGCCGAGCAGCGCGGCTTCTACCTGCGCACGCGCGCGAGCTCGTACAAGCGCTACCCCATCAAGGGCCAGGACATTGCCATGCTTATTGTTAGCATTGCCCTCATTGTCCTCGGCTTCCTGTTCTAACCCATCGCCACCGGCAACCGATAAATTCAAAAGGCCTCGGCTCGCACCAAACGAGTCGAGGCCTTACTGTTCCCCCAGATAAAACCTACCAAAATAAACCTGTCCCTTTTTGGCAGGTCGAGGGCTACAGGCGGTAGGGGGCGCCGCTGCGGATGATGGATTCGCGCACCAGGACGTCCATGGCGTCAAGGGTAATCTCGGGCATCTCCCGGTACTTTTGCAGCACCGAGAGCTCGGTGCAGGCCAGAATGACGCGGTCGCAGCCGCTGCGGGCGAACTCCCACATCACGCGGTCAAACTTGTCCATATCGGGCTCGCGTCCGGCCTTCACGTCATCATAAATCAGCGACATCACGTCGGCCTGGCGCTTCTCGCTGGGATAGACGACCTCGACGCCCGCGGCCTCGCACTCGCGCCCATAGACGCCTGCACCCACGGTGCCGTCAGTGCCCATGATGCCGATCTTGCGCACCGGCTCGGACGGCATGCTCAGGTTGGGATCGAACTCGCACTCCCCCATCACCGCGCCTGCCAGGGCATAGCGCACCGACTCGCGCGGCATGTGGATAATCGGCACCTTGGTAAACGACTGAATCTGGTCGTAGAAGTAGTGCGATGTGTTGCAGGGAATGGCGATATGAGCACAGCCCAGTCCCTCGAGCGCCCGTGCACATTCCTTCATGGTCGCCAGCAGCTCGGCATGCTCGCCGGTCTTGATGGCCAGCGTACGGTCGGGCATGGTCGACTTGGAAAGTACCACCATGTCGATATGCTCCTGATCACAGGTAGCAGCCGTATGACGCACGACCTGGTCGTAGTAATACGACGTGGCCTCAGCGCCCATGCCGCCGATAACTCCCAGCTTTTCCATCGCCGCCTCCTTGGTGACGCCCATGCAATTGCTCGTATCATGCCCGTGCCCATCCGATGCAAACCGGGCGGGCGCCGCGCTCATCTACTTGTAATACGTCTTGAACAGCTTAAAGTGACGCAGCTTGGTGTGCCACATGCGCAACCAGCGGTTAAAGACAAAATCACCCTTCATAAACGAAGGATCGGCAGCCTTGCCCTCCTTGGCCAGACGATGCGCCTTCGCACGTAGCTCGGGGTCCTTGACATACTTGTCAAGGACGCCCATGGGGACGACCATCCACAGCGCCTCGTCCTGCGCCGTCACAAACTCAGGCTCAAACGGGCGGTTGTACACGTACTCATCCACCACGTACTTGGCAACGTTAAAGCCGCTGTTGGTGACGTAGTAGTTACTGCGGCCCTGACGCGTGTTGAAGTCAAAGAACTTAAACGAACCATCGCGCTGGTCGTACTTGACGTCGAAGTTGGAGAAGCCCGTAAACTTAAGGTCCTCGAGCAACTTGCGCACGCCACCCATGAGCTCGTCGTTGGGCTCGGTGATGATGCAGGCATGGTTGCCGACACCATGGGGCTGATGCTCCTCGAGCAGCACGTGACCCAGGCACATCATGCGAACCTTGCCGTTGCGGTCGGAATAACTGGTAAGCACGCGCATGTACTCGTCGTTGCCGGGCACGCGATCCTGCAAGATGAGGTCATCGGTGTAGCCACTGGCGTACACATCGCGAATGACCTGCTCCAGCTCGGCGCGATCGGCAATCTCGTAGGCCTTCTTCTGGCCCTCGAACTCGTGCTCCCACCACATGATGCCGTCAGAGGGCTTCAGAATCATCGGGAAAGGGAAGTCGATCTGGTCGAGCACCTCTGCGGAAGCCTCGCCCTGGGCGTTGAGCATCGCCATGGTAAAGGTAAACGTGTGCGGATAGGGCACACCGTGCTTCTCGCACAGCTCGTAGAAGATCTCCTTCTTCTGGCACTGCTCGAGCATGCTGTAGGGCGCATAGGGCGCGATGACGTTGGAGGCAAGCTGGCCGGCATCCTGAGCCTGTGCGGCAAGCGCGACGTAGTTATCACCGCAGCCCATGAGGATAATCTTCTTATCGGGATTGGCCTGTGCAATGCCGTTGACGGTCTCGATCATGACCGGCATAGTGTCGATATCCACATTGGGCGTATAGTCGGTAATCTGGCTGCGGTATGCAGGACCCGTCTGATACTTGCCAAAGACCAGGCTCTTGACCTGATACTCCTCGTAGAAGGCGCGCGCCACCGAATAGGCGTTGATATCGCCGCCGAGCAGCACGGGTATAAACTCGCGCTCTGTAAACTGCAATGCCATGGAAACTTCCTATCATCAACTGCCCGTACGATGGGCGGTCTTTATGCAACTGGTTTATTCTAGCGTGCCAAACCGCCGCTTCCCAAAGTTCCACCATATCTATGGCAAGCAGGCGCTTATGATCGAGCCCGCCGGGTTCCGTAACGTTAAAGTTGAACTCTATGGTTTCTTAACAATTCACTATAACTGCAGGTCAAGGCCAAAACCTCAAGTTCAACTTGACCCTTTAGAACCTTTAAGGTTCAAGTTGAGGTCGAAAGCAGTAGTAGAATACCTTTCGAACTATAACCTACGATTGATTGCAGAGGGACTGGATGCAGCATTCGAACCATCGCACCGCAGCGCTCATCGCGTCGAAGCCGGCTCGTATCATCACGAGCGCCGCGCTTGCCGTTACACTGACGGCCGCGCCGATGCTCTCCCCCGTCGCAGCCTATGCCGCCTCGCAGGCAACGCAGGATCAGCTTTCCGCTGCCCAGCAGAAAATCGAAACCGCCACGAGTGCCTACAACGAAGCCCGCACCAAGCTCGAGGATCTGCAGAAGCAAATCGACACTAACGAGGCAAGCATCGAGAAGATCGAAGCCGAACTTCCCGATCAACAGGCCAAGGCGAGCTCCGCCATGCGCGATCTGTATAAGTACCAGAAGGGCACCAACCCCATCGTGAGCTTCCTGGTCAACGCGCAGAGCCTGGGCGAGTTCATCACCACCTGCAAGTACACCAACCAGATCACGAGCTCGAGCGTCGACGAGATCGAAGAGCTCAACAAGATGCAGACCGAGCTCGAGCAGAACAAGACCGAGCTCGAGCAGGCGAAGTCCCAACTCGAGACCGAGCAGAAAACCGCCGAGGACGCACTGGCACAGGCCCAGCAGCTTCGCAGCGAAGCCCAGGCAAAGGCCGAGCAGGAGAATGCCGCCGAGCTGGCCAAGCTCGAGGCCGACAAGGCCGCTGCCGCCGAGAAGCTCTCGGGCGAGGGCGTGAGCGGCAACAACTCCAACAGCCAGGCCAATAACGCCAACACCACTATCGACACCACGGTGAACAACTCCAATACCGGCAACTCCGATTACGACTCGTTTATCAACGAGTGGACGAGTCGCATCGACAACTACCTCGCCGGCTCCCCCATGGCAGGCCAGGGTTACAACTTTGCCGTGGCAGCCTGGAACACCGGTGTTGACCCTCGCTGGTCTCCCGCCATCGCCTGCATCGAGAGCAGCAAGGGCCTCTATTGTGCCGGCTCCTATAACGCCTGGGGCTGGAGCGCCCGCGGCGGCGGCTGGCGGAGCTTTGGTAGCTGGAGCGAGGGCGTCTCTGCCCACGTTGCCTACCTGGGCGCCAACTATGGCTCCACGCTTACCCCGGCAGCCGCCAAAAAGTACTGCCCGCCCACGTGGCAGGACTGGTACAACAAGGTTGCAACCCAGATGAACCGCATCTAAGATCAACGTCAAAGGGCCCCAATTGGGGCCCTTTTTCTTTTACGCGACGGAGGTATCGACGACGCCAGTCGCGTTTGCAATGGCAACAATGATAATCATTGCCAACAAGAGCACACCCATAGCCTTGAGCCAGAGCTTTGCAAGCTTTTTACCGCGGTATCTATCGAGTAGCTCAAACCGCCGGCGAAGGCGGCGTTTGTCGAGCATCACAAAATGGATGAGCACTACGAGACCGTCGACGAAGATAAAATACTCAATCGCGAGAAACCACATCGGGTAGTTTTGGTTGGCGCCCGTAGGATGAAAAACGGCAAAATGGCTTCCGGCAAAGAAAACAAGTAGCGAAAGATAGACGAATGCGTTCCAAATGCGCCCAACGGTGTCGGGAATGCGGGAGAGTAAATTCGGGCGCTCAGGCACCAACGGCAATCCACCCTGAGACTGATCCGTGGGGAGCACGGGCGCAGGGCACACGGCTCGCCGCTCCGAAGGCTCTTGGAAGGAAGCAGCATTCGGCGCAGACGACGGCGTCGGTGCGGACAACGCATAGGATGCGCGCGCAGCGTGCCCCAGCGCCTTCGCGTTTGCAAAGCGCTTGTCCGGATCGAGCGCCATCGCCATGCAAATAACATCGGCAAGCGAGGCGGGGATATCATATGCCTCGCATTGCTCGCGCATGTTCCGACCCGGCTTGGGGTCGGCCCCCGTCAGACAAAAGAACAGCAGGGCACCGAGCGCATAGACATCGCTGCGCACGCTCGTCTGGCCAAAACCATACTGTTCGGGCGGCGCATAGGGACGCGTGCCAAACTTAACGGTATCGGCATCGGCTCCCTCGCGCCACACGCGAGCGATTCCCAAGTCGATAATCACCAGCGATGAAAACGTCATGCCTGTATCGGGCGTATAGCTCGCGCCCGACACGATGATATTCGAGGGCTTTAGGTCGCGATGGATCACCGGAGCGGCCATCTCCCCCGCCGACGCAAAGCCGGCATGGAGCTCCGCAACTGCATCACAAAGGGCGCCAAACAGCTCACAAGCATAATCGGGCGTCGCACCCAAACGCCCCACCAGGGCCCCGAGCGTTTCGCCTTCGATGTATTCCATGACCACGCAAAGCTCGTCGCCCACGCGGCGGCAATCGACAATCCGAGGCAAGTGCTCGTAACGTCGCCCAGCATGCTGGGCCGCAAACAGGCGTTCATACGCCCCGCCAATCTGGGCCGACGCGTCGATGCGCTTGCGAACAAAGGGGCCAAGAGATCCTCCGCCGGAGCCCTCAAAGTACACGAGCTCGGTCGTCTCGACGTCGGAGTGCTTGAGCACACGGTCTACGCGATAACTGTCATCACGCTCAAGTGACGCCAGGTGTCCGGCGAGCGCAGCAGTCAGCTCATCATCGGAATATGTTGGGCTCTGAGTATCCATAGCGTCCATAATAACGCAGGGCACGGACGCCCCATGACGCCCGTGCCCTGCACGTTCTAAATATCGTGAACACCGCTTCCGCCGGCAGCTAGCTGTTAGCTCACCGTCTCTTCACCAAAGCGATACAGCTCCTCGTTCACCTTTTGCAGGCTGCAGCCACGATCGATACAGAAAATGATGATGGCGTCACGGCGGTCCTTGCAGTTGAGGACATTGACGCCCGCCGCCGTCAAGGCGCGGTTGGTCTCCTTGAGCGTCAGCGCCATGGCAAAGGCAATCTGCAGCACCTTATTGCGGCTCGGATGCCGCGCACCGGTAAAGATCTGATAGCCAAACGTCTCGTTGAGGTCGGCCATACGCACCACGCGCGAACGCTCCAGCCCCTTTTCTTCCAAAAGCTGTTTCAGATACCCCGAAAGCGACGGGGCGGTAAAGTCGTGCTCTTTGATATAGCCCTCGATACTCGGAGCATCGAGCAGCTCGTTGAGCAACTCTTCGGTTAGCTTCTTATCGGGCATATGGCCTCACCCCCCAGCTCGCATAGTAACCATGTTTTTAATTCTAGTTAAAAACCGCTCACGTCAGAACGTTCCCAGCTGGCAACCTGGTCGGGAGATACCGTGCTCATCGCTTCGAACTTCCAGGTGCCGCCCGCTTTGAGATGGTTGGTGTTCGCAAGAGCCGTTCCCACCTGATTGCCGTCTACGTCATACAGAACATACTCAATCTGAATGTAGCTTTGCTCTTTATCCGTATTATTGGTCAACGTGCCCGTGATCTTATACGCGAACTGATTAGACGTATCCCCGGCCTCATCCGAAACCGTATAGGGTTCTTGTGCCTCTTTTTTCTCCTCGACTTGCTGGGTCTGTTCGGCAGGCTTTGCTGCATCACCCGTAGACGAATCAGACGAGTTACCGCCCATAGAACCCACGACGCCGGCAACAACGAGCACCACGATGACGCCCAAAACGATCTTGCCGATCGGCTTCTTTCCCTCTTTTGCCATTATGCATCCTTCCTACGATCCGGCTACCGTGCCGGCACACAGCACATCGTAGGAGGCAGCGAGCTCAAATTCATTAGCTGGGAGCTAATGTCGCAGCACAGCTTGCCACCTGGCACTCATTGAGTCTTTTTTCCTTCACCGAACTCATGCCTTTGTTGTTGACTATTAAACATTTAGACGTAAACTGCTTTGTTACCTTGTCAACATCTGAAAGGAACCTCATTGGGAAAAGACGTACTGGTGCAGCAACTCGTCGACTCATTCGACAGCTGGCCCGCTAAAAATTCCGGTTGCGGATCGTCCCGCATGACACAAGAGCTCTATCCTTTTGACAAGCTCTTCTCTCCCATCAAAATTAACAAGCTCACCGTCAAAAACCGCATTGTCATGGCGCCGATGGGCAATATCGACATGTGCGAGGAAACTGGTCGTCCCAGCGACATGATGCTGCAGTACTTTTTCGCCCGCGCCAAAGGCGGCTGCGGCCTCATCACAACAGGACTCGTACCGGTAAGCCACGGCATCGACACCACGGTCACCGAGCTGGACAAGCTCACCTATTTCCCGCGCATCGATCGAAGCCGAACCGTTATGGCAGGCTGGCGCGACCTTGCCCAAGGTGTCCATGCCTTCGGATCGCGCATTTTTGTCCAGCTTACGGCCGGACTCGGCCGCGTGGGCAACCCGCAATGCCTCATCACGCAAAAAAAGTTTCCGGTCTCGGCGAGTTTCTTGCCTAACTACTACATCCCCGCCATTCCATGCATGCGCCTCTCGGATCAAAAGCTGCGCCGTATCGTAAACAATATCGGCCAAGCGGCGGCCGATGCTCATGCCATGGGCATCGATGGCGTCTATTTGCACGGGCACGAGGGTTATCTTATCGAGCAGCTCGGAAACCCCGCCTTTAACCATCGCAAGCTCGGACGTTATGCCGATTGGCGTCAGTTTGGCCTCGATATGATCAAAGAAATCCGTCGCCGCGTTGGGCCCGACTACCCCATCATGTACCGCATCGACCTTTCGCTTGCACTCGAGGAAACCTATGACGAGCAGGTCATGAATTCGACCTATCTGGGACGCATGCGCGGCGGCCGTACAGTCGAACAGACCCTGGGTTATATGGAAGAGCTCGTGGCGGCGGGAGTAGACATCTTTGACGTCGACCTTGGTTGCTATGACAACTGGTGGATGCCCCACCCGCCTGCGAGCATGCCCGCAGGCTGCTTCGTTCCCGTGGCGCGCGCCGTTCGAGAGCGCTTTGCCGCCGACAATATCCGCTCCAATGCCGGCCTTCCCGTACCCGTTGTCGCGGTGGGTAAGTTGGGCTACCCCGACATTGCCGAACGTGCCCTTCGCAATGGCGACGCCGATATGATCATGCTCGGACGCCCGCTGCTTGCGGATCCCGAGTGGCCCAACAAGGCGTACGCCGGTCGCGTGGCAGATATTCGCCCCTGCATCGGATGCCAGGAAGGATGCCTCAACGAGTTTGTCGAAGGGGGCCATCCGCAGTGTGCCGTCAATCCACGCTGCAGCTTTGAATACCTCATGCCCCAGACACCCGCTCCCGCCAAAGAACCCAAACGCATAGCGGTGATAGGAGCCGGACCCGCCGGGATGGTCTGTGCGCTAATCGCCGCGCGTCGTGGCCACGACGTAAAGCTCATCGATGCCGAAGATGAACTTGGAGGAAAACTCCTCTCCGCCAGCGCCGCCCGGATCAAGTTCGACCTCGATAACTACCGATCATATCTTGTTCGACAGGTGCGCGAGCAGGCAGAAAAACCCAACGGGAACCTGACACTCGAACTTGGACGGGCAGCACGCGCCGAAGATCTTGCAAAAGCAGGCTTCGACGCAATCGTGTGCGCGACAGGCACTTCCAATGCAATACCGCCCATCCCCGGTCTTACGGAGCTTGCAGCATCGGGCCATGCCGTGCTGGCAACGCAGCTACTGCGCCAACCCGCGCTGCTTGGCAACGCCAAAACCGTCACCATCATTGGCGGAGGGGCCGTGGGCTGCGAGGTTGCCCAATGGCTCACCGTCGAACACGGCATACCACAGGTCAGCGTAATTGAAATACTGCCTCACATGATGCAGGGCGCCTGCACGGCAAATCGCGGCCACCTACTCCATACGCTCAGGGGACGCAATGTGCGGCTCCTCAATATGACACGCGTCGAGCGCGCGGAAGTCAGCGGCAAACGCGAGTCTGGAGCCCCATCGAGGTGTGCGCGTCTCCACTTGAGTCGCAACTGCCACAAAAACGTCCCCGACCCCTACGTCTCGTGGTCACCGGTCTTGCCCGAGAACGTCGAAAACCCGCTTGCACCCAAAATCGGCAACGACTGGAAGTCACTCGAGCTAACCTGCGACTTGGTAATCATTGCCTGCGGCGGACACCCCGACGACGCGCTGTTCTACAAACTGCAGCAGACGCACGCCGCTGACGAGCTGCATAACATCGGCGATGGGTTTGCGCCCGGCCGTGTGCTCGAAGCGGTCCGTGCGGCATACCGACTCGGCACCAATATCTAACACGAAAGGATGGGCTCACAGATGAACCTGACCTCCCAACAACAAGCCCTGCTCGACGGCGCCAAGGGCCCCGCCATGGCCAAAGTGGTCAAGACCCTCGTTATGTACGGCGAATGCTTTGGCGCCGAGTGTATGGTTCCCGTGACCGGCGCAAACGGTCATCTTGTCACAAGTTTTGGCCTCTCCATGCTCGGTCCAGTCTATGACCTTATGGATGAGCTGCTGAAAGACGGCGCCCTGTCCGGTCAGTCATTCTCGGTCGACCCGAGGCCCCTTGACCCCGCCGTCCCGGCCAACCCGCTGCAAAAGCTGCTGTTCAAGATTATGTATTCCAAACAAGACGATTATGAGGCACAGCTGCGCAGCATGGGTCTATTGGACAACGATGCTTTCACCTGCACCTGCTACCAGCCCGAGGTTGGCAATCGACCTCGGCGTGGCGACATCCTAAGCTGGGCAGAAAGCAGCGCCGTGGTCTTTGCCAACTCCGTGCTGGGCGCTCGCTGCAATCGCAACTCCGGCATCATCGAGATGTTCGGCTCAATTGCCGGCTTTGTCCCGGAATTCGGTCTGCTCACCGATGAGGGCCGCAAGGCGACCTGGATCATCGAAGTCGACTGTAAGCGCAAGCCCGAAGCGCAAGTGCTTGGCAGCGCCATTGGCATGAAGGTGATGGAAGACGTCCCTTACATTAAAGGCCTCGACCGCTGGCTTGGCCGCGAACTCACACCCGGCACGCAGGACTACCTTAAGGACATGGGCGCCGCCAGCGCATCGAACGGCGCTGTCGGGCTCTACCACGTGGACAGCATCACGCCCGAGGCCGTCGAACAAGGCGAACACCTCATAGCACCAGACGCCCAAATCTATCGCATTGACGACGCCGAGCTGGAACGCATCCGCTCGAGCTACCCCGTTATGTGGAAGAACCCGGGCGCGCGCCCCAAGCTTGCCTTCATCGGCTGCCCCCACCTCTCGTCTGCACAACTCGCCCATTGGGCAGACGCCATCTGCGATGGGCTGAGCGCCTCCGGCAAGTGCCGCGTGCAAGTACCCACCGTACTGACCGCCGCCCCATCCGTGGCAGACGCCTTCCGCAAGACTGCGGCATACAGACGCCTCTCGACTACCGGTGCCGTCGTCTCGAGCATCTGCCCGCTTATGTACACCAACAACCCGCTGTGTGGCAGCATGCCCATCATCACCAACTCCAACAAGTTGCGTACGTACTCGGCATCGCGCTACTACACCGACGACGAGGTGCTCGCCTACGTCACCACCGGAAAACCAATCAAATAGGAAGGCGACTCCTCATGGAAAAAATCTTTCACGGCCGCGTCGTTGTCCCCGGAACTGCCCACGCCAAGGCACTTGTCTCTCACGGAGGGCTCAACACACTCGCATCGTTTCAGAAGGCACTGATGTTTGGCGACAAAAAGGCCACGTGTTCCGACCAAAACAATCCCGACTTGTACGGCAAACCTTTGGCGGGATGTGCCTTGTGTCTTCCGCAGACTATCGGCTCCACCACAGGCGGCATGGTGCTCTTCTGCGCCACCAAAATGGGGCGCCAACCCGCATGCCTGCTGTTTTCCAAACCCATTGACAGCCTTGCCGCCGCTGGCGCGATCCTCTCGGGCGTATGGACCGACACCCCCATGCCCACCATTGACAACCTGGGCGATGAGTTTCTCGATGCTGTGTCGACGGGAGACGCCATCACCGTGACCGAAGACGGCACGGTCATCGTCGGCTAAGGCTATCCGACCCGCCGCCCGCAGATGAACAACGTGTTTCGCCATTTCCCACGCGCGGTGCGGGCGATAATCTTGACGTATTCGATATACAACACGAAAGGAGTCCCACCATGGGAGCATCGGTATCGGTCGCACAGGGCGCGCCTCTTGATGCAGGCACCTACAAGGCAGACGAGGCAGCCGTCGAGCGCTTTTGCGAATTGCTGCGCATCCCCACCGTTTCGCGTGAGAACATCGCCGAGCGCGACGATGAGCCCTTCAGCCAGTGGATTCCCACGCTTCAGCGACTTTATCCGCATTTCTTTAAAGTCGCCGAGCTCACACGCGTCGACGACTTTGGCATGCTCCTGCGTTGGCCTGGCGCCGATTCCGCCTTGGACCCCATCGTCATGATGGCGCATCAGGACGTCGTGCCCGTCGAGGGCCAAGACTGGAAGCACGATCCCTTTGGAGCCGAGATCTTCGACGGCGAGATCTGGGCCCGCGGATCACTCGACACCAAGTGCATCGTCTCGGCTTTCTTCGAGGCCGCCGAGCATTTGATTGCCCAGGGCTTCGTTCCCCCGCGCGATGTCTGGTTCTTCTCGAGCGATGGCGAGGAAATCGCCGCACCTACTGCAACCCATGCAGTGCAGTGGCTTCGCGAGCATAACATCCATCCCTACATGGTGCTCGATGAGGGTGGCGCCGTGGCAACCGACGCCCCGCTCGGCGTCACCGAACCCGTTGCCATGGTAGGCGTGTCCGAGAAGGGCCACGTCGACCTTACCGTCACGGCGCGCGCCGACGGCGGCCATGCCTCTACGCCTGCGGCAAACGATGCCTGCCGTCTTCTCTGCCGTGTATGCGAGACTATCTCGGCCAACCCCGGCAAGCCGCAGCTCACGCCCGCCGTCGAGGCCACACTGACCGAGTTGGGTGCCCGTAGCAGCGCGACGTATCAGGCAATCTTTGGCAACCTGTGGCTCACGCGCCCCGCGGTTACCAAGATCATGGCCGCCAGCCCCGAGACCTCGGCCATGCTGCGCACAACCTATGCGCTCACGCAGCTCGAAGGCTCCAATGCGCACAATGTGCTGCCACCAGTTGCTCGCGCCAACTTCAACGTGCGCATCGCTCCGTTCGAGACCATCGCCGATGCCGTTGAGCGCGCCCGCAAGCTCGCCGCCCAGCAGTGCCGCGCCTCGGGCGTAAGCCCCGACCATGTCACCGTCGAAATCAACGAGGCGATTCCCTACACCGAGCCCGCGCCCATCTCGCCTTACGAAGACGATGCCGCCTTCAACTACATCCATCGCTGCGTGTCGGGTGTCTATCCCGAGGCCGGCTTTGCTCCCTACGTGCAGAACTCCTGTACCGACTCGCGCGAGTTCAACGAGATCTGCGATCGCGTCTACCGCTTCTGCGGCTTTATCTACTCGGGCGAGGCGCGCAAGCTCATCCATGCCGCCAACGAACGCATCGGCGTCGACGTCTACAAGCGCGGCATCGAATTCTATGTGGCGTTTCTCGCCAACCTTGAACAACTGTAGAACGGGGGCCGATAGCACCCCTCCCCGCTTTTACCGACCAGGAGAACCAGCATGACCCAACCAAATCTTAAGCGGGCGGCCCGGCTCGACACCAAGGCCGTCGCCCTCGCCTCCCTACCCTTTATGGGCATGATCAGCTTTTGGCAGGTCTACGACGGCATCGTTCCCAAGATGCTCACAGGGACCTTTGGCCTATCCAACTCGCTCACCGGCGCGATCATGGCCATCGATAATGTCTTTGGCCTGTTCCTGCTTCCGCTCTTTGGCATCCTCTCGGACCGCTGCGCAAGCAAACTCGGGCGCCGAACGCCCTTTATCTTGGGCGGCTCCGCGGTGGCAATGCTCTCCGTCCCGCTCATCGCGATCGCCAACAACATGGGCAGCCTACCTCTGCTCATTGGCGCGATTATCCTCACGCTTTTGGCAATATGCGCCTACCGCACCATGACGGTCGCCATTGTGGCCGATATTACGCCTCGCCCACTTCGAACCAAGGCGGACTCAATCGAAAAGATCGTCGGCTATGCGGGAACGGGTCTTATGCTCGTCGCCATCTCGGTCATGGTTCCCAAGGCCGACAAACCTGATTATCTTCCGCTCTTTATCTTGCAGGCCGCCTTTATCCTCGTGTCAGCCGTTGTCTACGGCATCTTTGTCCGTGAGCCCGCCCTCGTCGAAAAGATGCGCGAGAAATCGCTGTCAATGGGCATCGACGAGGATCAGATTGACAAAGACGACTCCCCCGAGGCCGGCGGTAAGGAACGCGTTGCAGACACCGACGTGCGTCGCTCCATCATCATGCTGCTCGCCGCAACGTTTTTCTACTACATGAGCTATAACGCCATGACCACCAATATCAGCCGTTATGCCGATTTGTTCTATGGCATGGAGGGCGGTTCCTATGTCATCATCAATATCGTGACGATTGCAGGCGCGCTGCTAAGCTACGTACCCCTGGCAAACCTTTCGCTCAAAATCGGCCGCAAAAAGGTCGCCCTGGGCACCGCCGTCATCATGGTTTTGTGCCCCACGCTTCTTTGGCTGGCACCCGGCTTCTCGCCCGTGTTGTACGGGGTCTTTTTGTTGATGGGCGTCGCGCTGGGCGGCGTGGACCTGTGCGTGTACACGATGATTCTGGAGTGTTGCAGCTCCCAAAGCGTGGGCCGCTACTCCGGTTACTACTACACCGTGAGCATGGCGGCTCAGGTGGCGACGCCGATTCTCTCCGGCATCGTTATGGACGTGGCGCCGTCGATGCTCTTCGCCTACATCACGGCAATGGGCATGATTATGGCCGCGAGCATTGCCGCCGCCAAGCACGGCGATGCCATCTTGATCGACGAGGTCGCTCGCCGCGAGGCAGCCGAGTAGGAGACCGAATTAACTACCGTGCGAAAGGGGTCGGATGGGCAAAGCGCCCATCCGACCCCTTTTTCGTTTCATCCTCAAGAAGCTTGTCGAAGCCTACCCCACCGTGACGGATTCCCCAGTAAAGGTGCTGATGAGCAGCAGGATAAAGAACGCCAAGTAACTGATGCTCAGCGGGTACGCAATAATCAGGAAGACGACCCAGCCGACATTGGTCTTGCCGTCGGCACGGCGTTGCTCGCGAGAACGGCATAGCCAAATCGTCACGCCAATGGCCACAATCAACAGCGCAAGTGCCGCTGCTGCCAGTCCAGCAAGCGCAAACATCACGCCAATGCTCACAGCAATAACCGGGAGCAGCAGCAAGCCGCACCCGCACCCACCAGGACTATACACGGCAGACCATCGGCGTCGTTCCATCGTCACTCCAAGCCAAGCAATCGTTTGTAGACATCGAGTCCTTTGAGCAGGACTTCCTCGTCAAAGAGCACGGTATCGGTGTGAAGGGCACTCATCGCATAGGCTGGGCAGCCATCAGCGTCAATCGGGTTTTCTTGCCCCTCTGGCACACCCGTGCCCAGCAAGAAGAACACACCCGGCAGATGGCGCTGATAGAAAGCGAAGTCCTCGGCAATCAGCAAAGGCTCATCCACGAGCTGCAGCTCGGGCAAAGCAGGCGCGACATTGGCAAATAGCTCGGGGTCGTTGTCAACCGGCGGATAGCCCTCGGCAAAGTCGAGATCGTACGTGCAGCCCGTTGCAGCGCATGCCTCATCAAGCACGCGGTGCACGCCCTCGCGTGCACGGTCGAACATGTCGTCTGTAAACACACGCAGGCTGCCGGCCACATGGGCCTCCCCCGCCACCGCATTGCAAACGGTACCGGCCTGCAGCAGACCAAACTTGCCGATACAGGGCTCGTCGGTGCCCAGCTCGTCCATCAATTCGCGCTCGGCGACCAAGAACTTGGCAGCCGCCAGCGCCGCATCGTGTGATTCGTTTACGGGAACGCCGTAAGTCTTGGCGATATGGATACTTGTCCCGTGAATGCGTACGTGCGTCTCACTCGAGCGCGCCAGCAATGGACCGGAGCAGCTCGCCAACGTGTTTGCAGGCAGGTCGGGCCATACGTGGAACCCGAAGATGCGATCTGCCCCATAGCGCTCGAATACGCCGCTCTCACACACCGTCTTGGCGCCACCGGTCGTTTCCTCGGCCGGCTGAAACACAAAGAGCACGTTGCGCTTGATGGCACCCGGCTGCTCACGAACCGCTCGGTCGACAAAAGTCGCCGCCGCGAGCACCATGGCCATGTGACCGTCGTGACCGCACGCATGCATCTTGCCGGGATGCGTCGAGGCAAAGGCCGCGCCCGTTGCCTCCGCGATGGGCAGGGCATCCATGTCGGCGCGAATCGCCGTAGCATGCGCGGCGTCCGTACCGGCATCGAAGAAAGCGCAGACACAGCTGGGACACGGATGGGTCACCTCGCAGGCGAGCGGCCTCAACACGCCCTCAATATAAGCGATAGTCTGTGGAAGATCGAAGTCGAGCTCCGGGATCCTGTGCAAGTCGCGCCGATAGCGACGGAGTTCTTGGAGCTCGGTCATAAAGGTTCCTTTCATAGGTGCGCGCCAGTTGCCATCTTATTGTGCCGCAAGATTGCCGCACCCTTATTTCCAGCATATCCCTGCATTTTTTAAACGTTATATACGAATACTCTTGTTTGGTAAAGTGCAACGTGGTAGGGTCGTTACCACTTGATAGAGGCGCGGGCACGAAGAACCGCGGGCGAGCCGGCAGGCTTTGACCCCGTGGGGAGGCGAAACCCGCCGAACTGGGCTTTTCGGGCACGAACAACCTGGTGGGCCTGCGGGAAACACCCGCAGGACTGTCTGCAGCAATGCAGGAGCGCTATCCGGACATTGGGTCCACGCTATGCGGATTCGATGCGCAGATGGCGCCGTCTGGATAGCGAGGTTTACGGGACATGGCATTGACTCCCAACGAGGCATATGCGGCCAAGCAGCCGTTTGTGGACAAGGAGACGCTCGAGCATATCGTCGAGCAGTTCCCCACGCCGTTTCATCTATATGACGAGGCGGGCATCCGCCGCAACATGCAAGAGGTGCGCGATGCCTTTGCATGGAACCCAGGCTTTAAGGAATACTTTGCCGTCAAGGCAAATCCCAACCCGGCGCTCATCTCCATTCTCAACGAATACGGTTGCGGCTGCGATTGCTCGAGCTATACCGAGCTCATGATCGCCCGCTCGCTGGGCATCACGGGACACGACATCATGTTCTCGTCCAACGACACGCCGGCAGCGGACTTTGAGCTCGCCGACAAATTGGGCGCCATCGTCAACTTTGACGACATCAGCCACATCGAGTTCTTTGGGCGCGTCGCGGGCCCCATCCCCAAGACGGTCAGCTGCCGCTTTAATCCGGGCGGCCTGTTCCAGCTCTCCAACGGCATCATGGATAACCCCGGCGACTCCAAATACGGCATGACCACCGAGCAGCTCTTCGAGGCCTTCCACATGCTCAAAGCCAAAGGCGCCGAGGACTTTGGCATCCACGCATTCCTTGCCAGCAACACCGTCACCAACGACTACTACCCCAAGCTCGCGCGCATCCTCTTTGAGCTTGCCGTGCGCCTGGAGCGCGAGACCGGTGCACATGTCGCCTTCATCAATCTGTCCGGCGGCGTCGGCATCCCCTATCTGCCCGAGCAGCAGGCCAACGACATTCACGCCATCGGCGAGGGGGTGCACGCGGCCTACGACGAAATCCTGGTTCCCGCCGGTATGGGCGATGTGGCCATCTGCACCGAGATGGGCCGCTTTATGATGGGGCCCTACGGCTGCCTGGTCACCAAGGCTATCCACGAAAAGCAGATCTACAAGGACTATATCGGTGTCGACGCAAGCGCCGTCGATCTGATCCGTCCTGCCATGTACGGCGCCTACCACCACATTACGGTAATGGGTCAGCCGGGTGGCGACGACAAGACCACAGCGCCCGTCACGGACACCTACGACATCACGGGCAACCTATGCGAGAACAACGACAAGTTCGCCATCGACCGCGAGCTACCGCAGATCGACATGGGCGATGTGCTCGTGATCCACGATACCGGCGCGCATGGCTACTCCATGGGCTACAACTACAACGGACGGCTGCGCTCCGCCGAGGTCCTGCTGCGTCCCGATGGCTCAGCCGACCTCATCCGCCGCGCCGAGCGCCCGGGCGATTATTTTGCCACGCTCGACGTGCTGCCGAGCGGCCGAGAGCTGCTGGCCAAGTCGCGCGCCGAAAGTGCCCGCCGTCGCGCCCAAGACGAGCGCCTGACAGTCGCCGCCCAATGGAACAAACGCATCCAGATCGCGGACGCGAAGGAGAAGAACATGGACATCCGCAATCTCGAGGGCTCAATCGTCGCCCTTGTTACGCCGTTTAAAAAGGACGGCAGCGTCGACTTTGACGCACTCGAGCGCCTTATCGATTTCCACCTGCAAAACGGCACCGACGCCATCCTCACCCTGGGCACCACCGGCGAGAGCGCCACGATGACCGATGACGAGGACAACTCCGTCGTCGCCGCCGTGGTCAAGCATGTTGCAGGACGCGTCCCTGTCATCGCCGGCTCGGGCTCCAACTCCACGCAGACGATGCTCACCAAGTCGCTCACCTACCAGGGCATGGGAGCCGACGGCCTGCTGCTCATCACCCCCTACTACAACAAGTCCAACGAAGAGGGCATCTACCAGCACTTTAAGACCGTCGCCGATGCCGTGGACATCCCCTGCATCCTGTACAACATCCCCGGCCGTTGCGGCTGCGGCATCAGCGAGCGCAACGTAGAGCGCCTGGCCGCACATCCCAACATCATGGGTATTAAGGAAGCCTCGGGCAACGTCGCCTACGCGGCCAAGATCGCCCACCTGCTGTCCGACGACTTCCGCATGTACTCGGGCGAGGACGCCCTCACCGTGCCGCTCATGAGCCTGGGCGCTTCGGGCACCATCAGCGTGTGGGCCGACGTTCAGCCGCAGCTCGTGCACGACATGTGCCGCGCCTATCTGGACGGCGACGTGGAGCGCGCCCGCGATATCCAGATTGCCGGCCAGCCGCTCATCAATGCCCTCTTTAGCGAGGTCAACCCCATCCCCGTCAAGGAAGCACTCGCCCAGATGGGTATGATCGAGGCAAACTACCGCATGCCGCTGTGCCCCATGGCAGACGACACGCGCTCCGCACTTACCGATGCTCTGAAAGGAGCTGGTCTGCTTGATTAAGACCGTCATTATGGGAACGGGCCGCATGGGCTCGCTCATCCGCACCACCGCCGAGGGCATTGTCAACACCGCTGGAGAGCCCGTTTTTGACATCGTCGCCCAGATCGGCTTCGACTTGTCCGAGCTCGAGAGCGCACCGGCCGCCGATGTAATCATCGACTTCTCGAACGTCGTGACCTTCGATGCCGTTGTCGCCTATGTCGAGCGCACGGGTGCCGCACTCGTTTCCGGCACCACGGGCTATACGCCCGAGCAGGTGGATCGCCTGCGCGAGCTGGGTCAGAACGCCCGTGTTATGCACTCGGGCAACTACTCTATCGGTATCGCCGCCCTGCGCCATCTGGTTGCCCAGGCCACGCGCGAGCTGCCCGGCTTTGACTGCGAAATCGTCGAGACGCACCATAATCAAAAGGTCGACGCCCCCAGCGGCACCGCCAAGTTGTTGCTCGACGCCGTCGTCGAAGCCGAGCCCGAGGCAGGCTACCACCCCGTCTATGGCCGCGAGGGCATGTGCGGCGCGCGCGACCCCAAGGAGATCGGCATGCACTCGCTGCGCGGCGGCACCGTCGCCGGCGTGCACGAGGTAAGCTTTTTCGGCCAGGACGAGGAGGTCACGCTCACGCACCGCGCCACGAGCCGTCAGATCTTCGTCAACGGCGCCCTGGCAGCCGCGCAGAAGCTCGTCACCCGCGAGCCTGGCTTCTATACGTTCGACCAGGTCATGTTTGCCTAACCAGGTATCAACCGGATCCACTCAAAGGAGAGACAGCAAATGAGTAATGCAGCCGAGATGAATGCACAGGAGATTATCAACTACATCGCAACCGCGCCCAAGAAAACGCCCGTCAAACTGTACGTGCGCGAAAAGCCGGGCATGAAGGTCCAGTGGGGCAATGCGCACGTCTACGGCGGTCGTCGTGGCAAGACCGTCTTTGGTGACTGGGATGAGCTCAAGGCAATCCTCGACGCCAACGCCGACTCCATCGACTACTACGACGTAGAGAACGACTGCCGCAACTCCGCCGTGCCCATGCTCGACCTCAAGGGTATCAACGCCCGCATCGAGCCGGGCGCGATCATCCGCGACCGTGTCGAGATTGGCGATCGCGCCGTCATCATGATGGGCGCCATCATCAACATCGGCTCCGTCATTGGCGAAGGCTCCATGATCGACATGGGCGCTGTGCTGGGCGGCCGCGCCACCGTGGGCAAGAACTGCCACATCGGCGCCGGCACCGTGCTGGCAGGCGTCGTGGAGCCCGCCAGTGCCACGCCCGTCATCATCGAGGACGACGTTATGATCGGCGCCAATGCCGTGGTCCTGGAGGGCGTGCACGTAGGCAAGGGCGCTGTCGTTGCCGCCGGCGCCGTGTGCGTCGAGGACGTCCCCGCCGGTGCCGTCGTGGCCGGTGTCCCCGCCCGCGTCATCAAGATGCGCGACGGGAAGACCGACAGCAAGACCGGCCTGGAAGAGGGCCTGCGCCAGCTCTAGGGTTACGCGGTTTTACCAAACCGCGCAACTAGTCGACGCTGCACCTTTGGTTCCGTCGTTCTAACGAACGACGGATCTCTCGACGCTGCAAACGCCCCTAAGCGGCAATCTGACGTTCAATCGTCGGTCGCGTACCGAAGTACGCTTCCCTCCTCTTTCACGTCACCTTGCTCGCCTAGGGGCGTTTTCGCTGACATATGCTCAGTCTGCAACTCAATTCAGCTCCAAGCAAAAAGGCCGAAGTCCCGAAGGGCTTCGGCCTTTGCTTTGTCTGAAGTTCAAGCGCAGTTTATCGATTCTCAATTGACCCGATATTCTTGAGCTCGATGGAGATGAGGCCGTTGGGCTCGTTGACGAACTCGATGTACTCGGAATTCGAACCCATCTCGGCCGGGAAGCTGATCTCGATGCCCGTGTCGGTACGAATCTTGTGATTGCGCACGGCCGCGCGTTCGACCTGCTTGCGCTCCACGGGCACGCGCTCGGGCACCTTCTCCTCGGTCAGCGCCGCACGCACGCTCTCCTTGATAACCGGCTCGTCCTCAAAGACCTCATCGACGATATCCCAAGGCGGCAGCTCCTCGTCGTCTTCAACCTTCTCGGCAACGGCGGCTTTGACCTTGGCGAGCGCTACGGCCGTGTTGGCGCCGTGCTCTTCAGCGACCTCCTCGACCACGCGCGTCACCGTGTCGATGACCTCCTTACCCGAAACGCCCGTGTCGCATTGCAGCAGGCCGTCGGGAATGAGCATGCGATCCTCGCCGGCAATCTTGCGCTTCTTGTCCACGTAGCCGATCTCCATGGTGCTTGCGCGCACGATGGCATAGCTCGGCACCTTTTGCGAGGGGTTCGGCAGAATGGCGTAGTGGCGCGCGATGTCGTTGCGCACCTCCCCCTCCTCGCGGCCCACTTCGTGCATAAAAGCCTGCTTGGAGCCCAGCAGCATCACGGCAAACCAGCGGGCATCCTCATCGTCGTCAAAATCGGCCACGAGCACGTCGGTGGACTCGGCTTTCTCGGCTTTGGTGAGCTCGGAAGAGATAAACTCCGCAATCTGCTGCGACAGGTCCACGAACTCGCGCTCGCCAAAGAAATAGTCCTTGAGCTCGCCGCCAAACGCAGAGTTCTCGGCAAACGTGGCGCGTTTATTGTCGGCCGAGGTGCGTGCACGGCGCAGATGCGTGGTTACGAAATTGCGCACGGCACGGCTTTCGGTATCGAGCTCGCGCTGGCTCATAACGTTGACGGCAGAGTCAAAGTCCAGGATATGCAGAATCGCGTGATTGATTTTCATATACGGCATTCCGTTCTAGATCGATTTCGGCACGAACCAGTATAGCGGTCGAGCCCGCCCCAGGCGCATCGAAGATTGGTGCATCGGGGACAGGTTACTTTGCACCAATGGCTAGCGCAGGAGCTCGGACTGCCAAGCCTCGAGCTGTTCTGCCAAACTCTTGCCGGCGGCGGGCATGTCGATCTGGGGTCGTTTGGGCAGCAGCGCACACTTAAGAATTGCCACGATGGTCTGCGAGACAAAGCGTCGCGTATCCTTGTCAAACCCTTGCGCAGCCTGGAGCATCACGGGCAGGCTCTCGCGCAGATTCCCAGCGATATCCGCAAACCGCTCAGCACCCGTAGCCTCAAACACGGAGAACAACGCATCTACAAAACGCTCGCGCTCGCTAGGCGAAACTGCAAGCAGCATCTCGCGAATGGAGCCATCAACGTATCGAGCACCGGCGGACAGGCGCTCACAGTACACGAAGTCGCGACCATCAACCACCCAGCTAAAGGGATTGTGCTGCAGCAGACTGAACTCGGTGCTCTCAACGATGGCATAGTCCTCCTGCGTCTCGAACATCATGCCAAAGATCGACGACCGAGGTAGCGTCTTGTCGATTCGACCGGAAAGATCGGCAAAGGCGTTGCCGTTCAGAAACTCCTCGACGAAACCCGGACCATCATGGGAATACGCCCGTTCGATTCGCGCACGGGCGACATCGGAGCACATCGCCGCACCGTACACCGCAAGGTTTCCACCCTTGGAATGACCTCCGCACAAAAGCGGCCCGTCAATCGCATCCGCCGCCTCGTCCACATAACGCGCCGCGGATTCCTGGGCCGGCACAGGATACCGGAACGCCATGTTAAAGTCCTCTTTCCAGCCCACAATCGTGCTGTCGGTCCCCCGGAAGGAAAGATAGCTAAACCCCGCCGGAAACCGGAACGCCATGGCTGCAAACTGCTCTGTCGCCACCACATCGCTCACGGCACGATAGCCGCAAACGTGCACGCCACGGTAGCGAGGGCTTGCTGCCACGGCCTCCAACAAGGCCCTGCTCCCCTCTGGATCCCACAAGTCGTCAATCATGTCCCGGTAGCACTCGGCACGCAGCAGCTCGCGTACGTCTAGGCCCTGCCAGTTCGTCAGCTCCGCCATATCACCCGGCAAACGCAAATAGGACAACCACGCAAAGACGAGGCTATCCACCGCGCAGAACGGCCTCTCCTCAAACGGATCAAACGCCGTCTGGGCATAGGTCAAAAAATTAGGCGAATCCGACATGGCCCTCCCATCAACTATGGTGCATTGGGGTCAGGTTACCTTGCACCAAAAAGGCGCCCGGGCCGTGTGGACCCGGACGCCTTCATTGTAACTTTTTGCTCTAGCAAGCTTGATTTAGCAGGAGAAGTCGACGCTGTCGATGATGTCCTTGAGGGCCTTTGCAGAGGCGGTGAGCTCATGCTGCTCGCCATCGTTCAGCGGCACGGGGACGCGGCAGACAACGCCGTCGCGGCCAACGACCGTCGGCATGGAGATGGCAAGATCGGACAGGCCATACTCGCCCACCATGAGCGAGGAAACGGGCAGAACGGTCTGCTCATCGCGCATGACGGCAGTGCAGATGCGCTTAACGGCCATGGCGACGCCGTAGTAGGTGGCGTGCTTCTTCTCGATGATGGTGTAGGCGGAGTTCTTGACGTCCTCGGCGATGCGCTTCTCGGCAGCCTCATGCTCCAGATGACCGTGAAGCTCGCAGAAGGTGTTCAGCGGCACGCCGGCAACCTGGGCGCTGGACCAAGCGACAAACTCGGAGTCGCCGTGCTCACCCATGACATAAGCCTGAACGTCGCGCGGGTCAACCTCGACGTGAGCGCCGAGCATCTGCTGCAGACGGCCGGTGTCGAGCACGGTACCGGAGCCGATGACATGGCCCTCGGGCAGGCCGGACATCTTGATGGCGGCGTAGGTCAGAACGTCGACCGGGTTGGAGACGATGAGCAGAATGCCGTCGAAGCCGGACTTCTTAATCTCGGGGATAATGGACTTAAAGATGTTAACGTTCTTGTTGACCAGGTCCAGGCGGGTCTCGCCGGGCTTCTGGGCAGCGCCAGCGGTGACGACGATCATGGCGGCGTCGGCGACATCGGAATAATCGCCAGCGTAGATCTTCATCGGCTCGGCAAACGTCATGCCGTGCGCAATATCCAGAGCCTCACCCTCAGCGCGGTTCTTGTCCACGTCGATGAGAACCATCTCGGAGAACAGACCACTCTGCATCAGCGCGAACGCCGAAGACGAACCGACGAAACCGCAGCCGACAATAGCGACCTTCTTCTCGTTAACCATTAGAAACTCCCATCTCTCTCCACAAACAAGCCGCCCGGGAACGACCCGAGCGGCTTGCCGTAATCCCAATACATCCAATCGGGACTTTGATTATGCTCCTATTCGCAGCCAAATATCGACCGTTTGCCGAAATTATTTGCAGAATTCGTAAAATAACTGCACGAAATCGGTTTCGAGCTATTGACGAGCCGAAATAGCTTTCTAATACAGGCCCGCTTCGCGGATGGCCTCGACAGCCAAAGCGATCTGGTCGGGCGGCAAAACCAGCGCCATACGCACGTGTCCCTCGCCCGAAGGACCAAAGCTCGCGCCCGGCGTCACCACAACACCGGCCTTCTCCATGAGCTCCTCGCAAAACGTCATGGAATCGGTGCGACCACCGGGAAGCTTGGCCCACACAAACATGGAGCCATGCGCGTTGGGACGCTCCCAGCCCAGGCCCTCAAGACCGTCGCACAGGGCATCGCGACGCTCCTGGTACTTCAAACGCTGCGCCTCGACCTCATCACGCGGACCGTTCAGGCAGGCGATAGCAGCCTTCTGGATCGGGAAGAACATACCGAAGTCGATCTGGCTGCGTAGCTTGGCAAAGGCAGAGACCACGTCCTCGCGGCCGACCAAAAAGCCGATGCGAGCACCGGTGACGTTAAACGACTTGGAGAGCGAGAAGAACTCAACGCCCACCTCGAGCGCACCGGGATACTGCAAGAAGCTGCCGCCCGGCTCGCCGTCGAACACGATGTCGGAGTACGCGTTGTCATGGACGATGAGCAGGTCGTGCTCGCGGGCAAAAGCGATGATCTCCTCGTAGATCTCGGGCGTGCCCACCGAGCCCACCGGGTTGGCGGGCAGCGACACGATCATATACTTGGCGCGGTCGGCCACTTCGGGATCGATGCCCGCCACATAGGGCAGGTAATTGTGCTCGGCAACCAGCGGATAGTACTCGAGCTTGGCATCGGCGATCTTGGCACCCGCCTCAAAGACCGGGTAGCACGGATCGGGAACCAAAATAGTGTCGCCCGGATCGAGCAGGGCCAGGCCCAAATGGCCCACGCCCTCCTGCGTGCCGTTGCACGACTGCACCATGGACGGCGTAATGCCGGAGACACCAAAGCGACGCTCATAGTAATCGCACACGGCCTGCTTGAGTTCGGGCAGGTCACGCAGGGCATACTTCCACATCTCGGGATCTTTGGCTGCTTGCGTGAGCGCCTCGACCACGTGGTCGTACGGCTTAAAGTCGGGCGTGCCCACGCTCATGTTGTAAATGGTCTTGCCCTGAGCCTTCAGCGCGAGCAGTTTGTTGTTGAGCGAGGCGAAGACCTCCGCGCCAAAGCGGTCGAGACGCTGCGATGCCTGCATGGTGCCACCTTTCGATATGAAAAACGCGGCGCTCCGACAAGAGCGCCGCGCGATACGGGCCATCAGATTGCAAAAGTGTAACGCTTGCAACCCTCGTATTGGTTCAATTTAGCCAACCTTAGTCAATTGCATTGAGCGCATCGATCTGCGCATGCCACAGACGCGAGCTGGCGTCACTCGGCATACGCCAATCGCCGCGCGGGCTGAGCGTCACCGAGCCCACCTTGGGACCATCGGGCAGGCAGCTGCGCTTAAACTGCTGAGCAAAGAAGCGACGGTAGAACGTACGCAACCACGTGTGGACGGTCTTGGCGTCGTAGACGCCCTCGAAGCTCTTGAGCGCCATGCGGTAGATCTTGCCCGGCTCAAAGCCAAAACGCAGCAGGTAGTAGAGGAAGTAGTCGTGCAGCTCGTACGGGCCCACCAAATCCTCAGTCTTCTGCGCAATCTCGCCGTCGCCCGTGGGCGGCAGAAGCTCGGGGGACACCGGTGTATCGAGGATGTCGAGCAGCGTCTCGGCAATACGCCCGCCAAAGACATCGGCAGCATAACGCACCAGATGGCGCACAAGCGTCTTGGGCACGCTCGCGTTGACGGCATACATGCTCATGTGGTCGCCGTTATAGGTAGCCCAACCGAGTGCCAGCTCCGACAAGTCGCCCGTGCCGATGACAAAACCGCCAGCCTGGTTGGCCAGATCCATCAGAATCTGCGTACGCTCGCGGGCCTGGCTGTTCTCGTAGGTCACGTCCTGCACGGTCGGATCGTGCTCTATGTCCTTGAAGTGCTGTTCCACAGCCGCGTGGATCGAAACCTCGCGGAAGCTCACACCCAGGTCGTGAGCGAGCGACTCGGCATTCGACTTGGTACGATGCGTCGTGCCAAAGCCGGGCATGGACACGGCCGTGATACCGGTGCGCGGCAGCTCCAGCGCATCGAAGGCACGCACGGTCACAAGCAGTGCCAGCGTGGAGTCCAAGCCGCCCGAAAGACCGATGACCGCAGCCTTGGTACCCGTATGGGCAAGGCGGGTCTTGAGGCCGGCGGTCTGCAGGTCGAGGATGGTCTCGCAGCGCTCGGCCAGATCACCATGGTCGGCCGGCACAAAAGGCGCGCGAGGGAAAACGCGGTCGATATCGCAGGCATCGCGCAGGACAGGTTCGTCTGCCAGCACGCCCTCAAACGAAAATTCAACGGTCGTGGCCTCCGGCGCATCGTCCGCGCGCGTCCACGTCGTCGAGCGACGGCGCTCGGCAACCAGACGGTCAAGATCGACATCGGCGACGGCCATATCGCAGGTAAGCAGTTTGGTGGCGGCGAGCTTGGAGCCGTTTTCGTAGATAAGGTTCTCGCCTGCAAAGACCATATCGGTCGTGGACTCGCCCTCGCTCGCGTCTGCATAGGCATAGGCGCAGTACAGGCGTGCGCTTTGGTTAGAAATAAGGCTGCGGCGATAGTCTGCCTTGCCGATGATCTCGTCGGAAGCAGAGGGGTTGAGAATCACCGTCGCACCGGCAAGCGCCATCTCGGTCGAAGGCGGCGCCGGCACCCACAGGTCCTCACAGACCTCAACGCCCAGCACCAGGTCCTCGGCGCCCTCATCACAGCAGCGGCAGACAAGCCCCGAACCCAGCGGAACCGGACCCTGACCGGCAAATTCAACCCACACGGGATCCGCAGGCGCCGGAGCAAACCAGCGGCGCTCGTAGAACTCGCCATAGTTGGGCAGATACTTTTTGGCCGTAAGACCCAAAAGCTCGCCCGCGCAGCACACGGCGGCGCAGTTGTAGATATTCTCGGCAACTGCAACGGGAAGACCGATGGTAAAGACAATCGGCAGCTCACGAGTCTCGTCGAGGATATGTACCAGAGCGGCCTCACAGGCATGCAGCAGCGTGCGGTTATGGAACAGGTCGGCCGCGGTATAGCCGCACAAGTTGAGCTCGGGCAGCACCAGCGCGCGAACGCCGCGCTCGGTAGCCTCGCGAACAGCCGCCAGCGCAACCTCGGCATTGCCTTCGACATCGGCCACGCGAATCTGCGGCGACGCCGCCGCCACACGCAAAAAGCCATCAGACTGAGAAAGGTGAAGATTCATAAGAATGCTCCCGTGCGTAGACGCCATTCACAACAATTAGCAAGCCCTATTGTAGTTCAACCGCCGGGTGCAACCGCATCCCACCAACTTGGTGAGCTATTGATGAGTTGATGGTATCTGTTAAATGTCACGTACGATTCACATCTGGTGGGTACCCTGATGGCTACATGAAACGAAGCAGATTTACACCGGGAGGGTCCCGCATGACAACCAAGTACACCGACGCGCCGCGCACACGCGTCATGACACCGGCCGCGCTCAACAACGGCGTTCACGAAAACCATTCCATCGGACAGACCATGGCCATCGCGCCCAAAAAGGGCCTGTTCGACGACATTTCCATTCCCCAAATCATCGCCGGCGCTGCAGCCGCCGCCACGAGCGTCGCGCTTGCTTCCAAAATCGGTATCGCCGGATCGGTGATCGGCGCCGCCGTGAGCTCGGTCATCACCGTTGTGTCCTCGCAGGTCTACCGCCACTTTATCTCTGCCAGCGCCAAAGCCCTCAAAGGTACGCACGCCGACGTCGACTACCCCGCCGGCGCCTATGAGCCCGTTGAATTTAATGCCGAGGAGCACCTGGGCGGCGCCGCGACTACGCAAGAGATGCGCCAGATTGCGGGGCGCGCGACCACGGCACGCGTCGCTCCCAACAGCCTGCGCGCCAAGGCGGCGGCAGAGCGCAGCCAGACGCAAAAGAAGGTCATCATCTTCTCGATCGCCATCGCCATCGTCGCGGTCATCGCCTGCACCGGTGCCATCCTTATCACCACCGCCGGTGAGGGTCTGGGCGAGCGTCCCGAGCCAATCCTTTCGTCGCGCACGACCGAGCACGACGCGGATAACACCGGTCAATCGCAAAGCCAGCAAGACGACTCGCAGGGCGCCTCCTCATCCACCGACTCGTCCTCGAACACCCCCGATCAGTCGCAGAGCGCTGATTCCTCTGCGAACAGCGGCGGCACGCAATCCAGCACGACCGACTCAAGCCAAACGACTGACGGCTCTCAACCGAGCACAGGCGACCAGACGAGCGGCAATGCATCGGGCACGGGATCTACCGACAATAGCAACACCAACAGCTCGAGCGGAACCGCTTCCGGCACGGCATCAGACAGCTCGAGCCAAGACACGGCATCGGGCAACTAAGCACGTTTGTCTCTCATAGATAACCGACCTGCATAACGGGCGCGAACCGGCAACGGTCGCGCCCGTTTACCTTGGGCGACGAGATGGCAAGGCCCGTGCGATGGTAAGATGCTTTGGTGTGTATAGAGGAGATTTGCCATGAGCAAGACAATAGTTACGCCCACGCTATCGCTGGGCAACCACATCTATCTGTATCGTCTGCTGCGCGACGCGATTGGGTGCGGCAAGCAAACGTTTATGACGCAGGTCGAGGAGGCGCTCGCCGCCGGCGACATGACCGCTTATGACCTGGGCTTCGAGTCCACGCGCGAGCTGCTCGAGGAGCTCGACGACTGCATTAGACTGACCGTCTTTAAGGGCGGTCGCCTGTATGCCACCGTCATCGCCAACGATACCTGGGATGCCGCCCTTGCCAAGGGCGAGGACAAGCCCAAGGCAGCCAAGGGAGCCAAGCAGTCCTACAAAAAGAAAAAGCGCGGCGAGAAGGACCTCAAGGCCGTGCGCCCTAAGCACGTTAAGCGTCCCGAGCCCGAAGCCATGGTTGAAGCCGCGCCGGAACCCGAGCCCGAGGCAGAGATCGAAGTCGCTATTGAGGTAACAGCAGAAGCCGAAACCGAAATCGCCGCCACGACCGATTCCAAAGTCATATCCGAGCAGGAAGCCACTGCGGAGCTCGACGAGGCTCCCAAGTCGACAACCGAAGAAGCCGCTGACCAGCCTGAGACGCCTGCGTTCCAAAACAGCGATGTCTTTGGCGACGAGGCTGAGGACGATCAGTCCGACGAGCCCGCCGATCAAGGCGCTACCGAGTCGGCGCCGGAGCCCGAGACGCCGCAGCCCGCCATCTCGCTCACGGTCGTCTATGATCCCGAGAACGCCAACGCCGGCATCACCACCATGGCATCCACGCCCATCGAGGCAAAGCCGAGCGTCGAGAACGAGAACGCGACGCAGGTTGAGGTTGAAACTGCAGCTGCAGACGCGCCCGTCACCGTGGAGCCCGCAGATTCCACGATCAAACCGGACTCGACGCCAGAGCCCGCACCCGTCATCAAGTCCGTGCCCACCGCTGCTTGCGACCAAATTCCCGCACCGGCACCGGCTCCGGCACCCGCAGCAGCCCCAACCCCCGCACCTGCAGCGCCCGCCATCCCCAAGGACTTCCCCGTCGATTTCACAACCGAGATCTTCTGCCCCGGCCCGCTTCTGCACCAGCTGTCAACCTATCTCCCCTACGGCGCCGACACCCTCGGCATCGTCGGCGAGTACTACTGGATCGCCCGCGAGCGCGGTACCATCGAGGTCGCGCGAAACCGCGCAAGCTTCCCCCTGCGTTACACGCAGGCCGGCGAGCGCCGCGAAGTCACCGTGCGCATCCGCCGCAACACCACCGGCGGCCTCGGAGCCGCCTGGACCATCGATAAAGTCGAAGAATCCGAACAATAACGAAAAGCGGCTCAAATCCCGACTAGGATTTGAGCCGCTTTTATTAGCATTCATCGGTGTTTCGTAACAAACAGCGAGCGGGCCGCAAGTGCCCCAGGTTGCCGTGAAAGAGGAGCGACGCGTACTTCGGTACGCGAGCGACGGTTTGAACGGCAAGATGGGGTGCTTGCGGCCCGCGCAGCGTCGAGCAGTTACGCGGTTTGGTAAAACCGCGTAACAAATTAGTCACGCGTCAGCTTGCGGTGAATACGATGCGGCTGGGCTGCGTCCTCGCCCAGGCGCTCGATGCGGTTGGCCTGATAGGCCTCGAAGTTGCCCTCGAACCAATACCAGTTGCCCGGATTTTCGTCGGTGCCCTCCCACGCCAGAATGTGCGTGGCGACGCGGTCCAGGAACATACGGTCGTGGCTAATGACCACCGAGCAGCCCGGGAACTCGAGCAGCGCCGCCTCGAGCGAGGACAGCGTCTCGACGTCGAGGTCGTTCGTGGGCTCGTCGAGGAGCAACAGGTTGCCGCCCTGCTTGAGCGTGAGCGCCAGGTTCAGACGGTTGCGCTCGCCGCCGGAGAGCACGCCAGCGCGCTTCTGCTGGTCCTGGCCCTTAAAGCCAAAGCTCGCCACATAAGCGCGGCTCGGAACCTCGGTCTCGCCGACCATCATGTGGTCCAGGCCGTCCGAGACGACCTCCCATAGGTTCTTGTCGGGGTCGATGCCGGAACGGTTCTGGTCGACATAGGAGATCTTGACGGTCTCGCCCACCTCGAGCTCGCCCGAAGTCAGCGGCTCCAGACCCACAATCGCCTTGAACAGCGTGGTCTTGCCCACACCGTTGGGGCCGATGACGCCCACGATGCCGTTGCGCGGCAGGGTGAACGAAAGGTCATCGATGAGCACGCGGCCATCGAACTCTTTGTGCAGATGATGGGCCTCGAGCACCTTGTTGCCCAGACGCGGGCCCACAGGGATGCGAATGTCGGTCCAGTCGAGCTTCTGGCTTGCGCGGGCCTCGGCCTCCATCTCCTCGTAGCGAGCCAGACGGGCCTTGTTCTTGGCCTGGCGGGCCTTGGGCGAGCTGCGCACCCACTCGAGCTCGGCCTCCATGCGCTTGGCGAGTTTGGCGTCGCGGTTGCCCTGCGCCTCGATACGCGCGGCCTTGGTCTCCAGATACGTGGAGTAATTGCCCTTGTAGGGATAAAGGTGACCACGGTCGACCTCGCAGATCCACTCGGCAACGTTATCCAGGAAGTAGCGATCGTGCGTGACGGCAAGCACCGCGCCCTGGTAGTTATGCAGGAAGTGCTCGAGCCACAGGATCGACTCAGCGTCTAGGTGGTTCGTGGGCTCGTCGAGCAGCAGCAGGTCGGGAGCCTCGAGCAGCAGCTTGCACAGGGCCACGCGACGGCGCTCGCCGCCGGAAAGTACGTTGACCGGCATGTCGGAATCGGGCAGCTGCAGGGCGTCCATGGCCTGGCCGAGCTTGGAATCGATATCCCAGCCGTCGGCGGCATCAATCTCGTCCTGGAGCTTTCCCATCTCGGCCATGAGGGCGTCCATGTCGCAATCCGGGTCGCACATCTCCTCGCCGATCTTGTTGAAGCGATCGACCTTGGCGATCATATCGCCAAATGCCATGCGCACGTTCTCGATGACGGTCTTGTCATCGTCGAGCGGCGGCTCCTGGTGCAGGATGCCCACGGTGTAGCCGGGGGTGAGCCTGGCATCGCCGTTGGAGACCTCCTCGATGCCGGCCATGATCTTGAGCAGGGTCGACTTGCCCATACCATTGGGGCCCACGACGCCGATCTTGGCACCGGGGTAGAAGCTCAGGGTCACGTCGTCAAGGATTACCTTGTCGCCATGGGCCTTACGAGCCTGATACATCTGGTAGATAAACTCCGCCATTTGCCTGTTTTATCCTTTCTACCTGCTGTTTCTCTATTCTTGTTTCGCCTAAGTGGAAACGAAATGGAAAAACCAGCTCTGAAACGTAACGAAAAAGGGGCATGGTTGCCCATACCCCCTAATACTACCTGGGAAAAGTTCCCCCGGAACATACTATGAACTACGTACGCTAGTTTTCCGCAACCTTAGCGAGCGGCTCGCTGCGATTTGCGCCACAGCAGATACGAGTAGACGTAGACGGCTCCAACCGAACCAAACGCCAGAACCGCAATCACCGCGGCGACGACTTCACTCGAAAGCGCGCTGCCTGCCACGCCCATCGCAATCAGGCCAACACCCAGCACCATAAAGCAGGCACCGCCAAAGCGCTGCGTACGGCGCCAGTTCTCGGGATTGGCAAGCGCCCAAGGCGTCTTGATACCGAGCGTATAGTTCTGCTTCACACGCGGCAAGTAGTTGCCTACGCCGATGAACAGCAAACCGACAACACCGGAAATCAGCACGTTGACCGAACCGACCGCCGGCACCACGCCCCAGACCGTAAGCTCTCCCAGCCAGCTTATGGCGCACAAGAACAAGGTGAAGGCGATTACGAAGCCCTGATAGAACTTGCCCGAGGTTCGATATGCCTCACCTTTGGGATCGATGCGCGGCACCACGCAGAACATTGCGAGAAGCACCAGAGGCAGCACGCCGAGCGCGGAGACCATCCAGCTGGGACCCCAACCGTCGACGGCGCCGTTCGCGCCCCAGTGCGTGGGAATCTGCCCAGGCAAGCTCGGCATCACCATGAGATGCGCTACGACATTGGCGACGCACAGAGCGACCAGCGCAATCCACACGCGCGACGATACCCCCGTGGGGTGAATGCCCTTGTTTTCGTTATTCATCCTTATCACCTTCCGTGTTTGTAAAGCCCATAAACCAACCGATCAAGTCCTGCATGACGGTAGTGTTTAAGCTGTATACGATGTTTTGACCATGACGTTCGTCGGTTACCAACCCGGCGTTTTTGAGCGTCGCCAAGTGATGGCTCAGCGACGGCTTACTGATATCGAAATGCTCGGCAAGCTCCCCCGCCGTGCAATTGCCCTCGCGCAGCAACTCCAAAATGCGCCGTCGCGTTGGATCGGCAAGCGCCTTAAAACCCTCTCCCGGCATAAGACCCCCCTTTCATCATCTCTCATGACGCGCACACTATACTCGATATTTAGATGTTTGTCTAACTATCTAATACAGGAACATCTATAGAACATTCGTTCGTATTTAGCTACAATGGAAGTTGAAGCAGATGGGCCAGCTCCCTCTACCCGAGAAGGAGATGGACTATGAGTATTGACGATGTCCTGACGTTGTTATTGCTTGTAATCGCGGCTGTGGAGCTCGGCATCCACATTGGAGGTCGAATGAAATAGCCGCCCCCGCGTAATGCGAAGACGGCCACTTCTCACGCTACAAACGTGTTTGGGAGTTGGCCAACCCGCGGCAACGGGTGCCATCTGCTTCATCTTATGCGAATCACTGCCTCATTTCAACAAGCCCCTAGGGCTCAAATGGAATCGCGATAATACCTATAATGACGATAGCTAAAACACGATTCGCTTCCCCATCGGAGGATGTCTATGACCGAAACCACAGCCGCAACCCCCAACGAGACACGCGACACCAAGCTCGAGATCATCATGGGCCGCGAGGCACTCGACAAACTCGCCGCCGCCACGGTGCTGGTGCTCGGCTGCGGAGGTGTGGGCTCCAATTGCTGCGAGGCACTTGCCCGCGGCGGCATTGGTCATTTCGTCATTCTGGATAAGGACATCATCGCGCCCAGCAATATCAATCGCCAGGCCATCGCCTTTCAAAGCACCATCGGCAAGCGCAAGGTCGATGTTATGGAAGCCATGATCCACGACATCAATCCCGCCGCTACCGTCATCAAGCGCACCGAATACCTGTTGAGCGACAATATCGACGAGTTCTTCGCGAGCGTTTTGGAGCAGACGGACGGCAAGCTCGACTACGTCGTCGACGCCATCGACACCATCTCGGCCAAGCTCACCATTGCCAAATATGCTCAGGACCACGACATTCGTTTGGTTAGCTCCATGGGCGGGGCCAACAAGCTCCATCCCGAGTGCCTCCGCTTTGCCGACATTTTCGATACGGTACGTGACCCCATGAGCCGCATCATGCGCAAAGAATGCAAGAAGCGCGGAATCAAGAGTCTGCATGTACTGTTTAGCTGCGAGGAATCGGTTAAGACACAGCCCCGCGACCCTTCCAATATCCACGAGCGCACCGAGCTCGGAACCGCCAGCTTTATGCCGCCCATCATGGGCCAGATGATTGCCGGCGAGGTTATCCGCCAGATCAGTGGCCGCGGCACCGAGCGCGTGCGCGCCGATGGCCAGCGCTTGGACTAGCGGAGCGCGCCGAGATGGAGCCCCGGTTATTTGATGCACACTGCCATCTTGATTTAATGGCTCACCCGGACGCCGTTGCCGATGAGGCAACGGCGCTGGGCTTGGGTCTATTTGATTGCGGCGTCGATCCACGCGACTTTTCGGCCGCAAACGAGCGCGCTCGTCGCCACCCGGGCATCATCGCCGGCGTTGGGCTTCACCCCTGGTGGCTCGCCGATGGCCACTGCGGTTTTGCCGAAGTCAATCTGCTTTGCGAAGTTGCTGCCCAAGAACGCTACATCGGCGAAGTCGGACTCGACTTTTCCGCGCGCTTTGCTGGAAGTGAGCCGCTACAAATACAGGCACTTAACCGGCTCTGCGATGCGCTCGTGCAGCATCCTCTTACCGGGCGCGTGATATCAATTCACGCCGTTCGTTCGGCAGGAGCCGTACTGGACGTCCTCGAATCGCATGGACTACTCATCCCAAACCCCGACTCCCCCGCTATCATCTTCCACTGGTTTAGCGGCACTTCGGACGAACTCACCCGCGCGCGTAATGCGGGCTGCTATTTTTCCGTCAACGAACGCATGCTCGCGACCAAGCGCGGTCGCGAATACGCACGACAGATTCCACTCGACCGCCTACTGCTCGAGACCGATGCGCCGGCCGAGCCAAACACAGAAACAAGCGCGCAGTCGCTCATCAGGTCGCTCACAAGGACCTCAGAACGCATCACCTCGCTCAAAAACTGCGACGCAAAGCGCATCGAGTCGATAGTTTTAACAAATGCGCGCTCTTTTTTTGACCTTCGCTAACCCCTGGTGTGCAAAAAATGCCAAATATGAGTACTGCTACCGGAATGGATACATTTCTTTTAACTTTCCAACCGCCAGAATAATCCTCGATTGTCCGCTAATTAAAGCTTTTACAGTCATTCATCCTGCGTTTTCGCAAATCTTAAACCCCTCCAGACGCTCAAATCACGTCTGAAGGGGTTGATTTTGCTGCGACTAAATTAGTCACAGTACTCATATTTGGCATTTTTTGCACACGAGGTCCCGGGGAGGATCCTGCACCTCCCCGGGACCGCTCGGCTATTCGACGATTGGTGCTCCGTGGCCCCAAGAACCTTCCATGCCGCACACGGTCGAGGCAAACCCGGCAGCAAAGTCGAGCGCGCGCTCGATAGCCTCGGCGCCATCCTCTCCACGCTTGGCGGAATCGAGATAGCACATCAAAAACGAAGTGAGGAACGAGTCGCCCGCTCCCATGGTGTCCTTCATGTCCGTTACCGGTTTAGCCAGCTGGCGGTAATAACGCTCGCCGTCGTAAGCAATGCAGCCCTCGGCACCCGCCGTAGCCGACACAAAACGCGGACCCAGGCCCTTCACCCATGCCAGACGCTCGCGAATCTCGTCCTCACTCGCGGCATCCGCCGCACTAAAGAAGGCAAAATCGACGTAGGGTGCAATCTGCTCGTAGTACTCGTCGGTGGAGTCGTCCGAAAAGTCAAAAGAGACCGTGACGCCCGCAGCCTTCAACTTGGGCAGCTCGCGCTCGGTAAAGCAATAGTTGCCCGAATGAACCACATCGAACTGCTTCATGTACGCAAGGTCAAAGCGATCGAGGACATAGCGCGCATCGCCACGGATACCGCCCTCGTTGGAGCCAAGGAAGACACGGTCACCGTCAACGACGGTCACGCGAGCCGCTCCGTTCTCGCCAATCATCTGCTCGCACTTGTCAAGCTCGATACCCTCATCCTCGAGGCTTGCAATGACATGCTCGGCAGCGGCATCATTGCCAAAAATGCCCATGTATGCGGAGCGTGCGGCACCGCATTTCTTGGCATAAACGGCGAAGTTCACCGCATTGCCGCCGGGATACATGGTGTGGATATGCTCGTAGCGATCGACGACGTTGTCGCCAAATCCGAGCGCGTTAACGTTAAATGCCATGGCCTTTGCCCCTTCTAGTACTCGACAACACCCATATAGCGACGGAAATCGGGATCGTGATCAAACACCTTGCCGCGTGCGGCACGCAGCTCGCAGTTCATGGCGTAGAACAGCACCGGGTCCAGATAGGCACGGACGCTCGCCGGCACGGCTTCCATACCGTAATCCTTGGCATCGAGCACCATCAGCGTATCGGTATGCGTCTTAAGGAACGCCAGGGCGCGCTCGTCCATAGCACGGCACTCGCTGGAGCCCATCTGCAGGAAGTAAAAAACGCCATCCTGAGTAGCCTCGAAGGGGCCGTGGAAGTACTCGGCAGAGTGGATGTAGCTGCAGTGCTGCCACTGCATCTCCATAAGAGAGCAGATAGCGAAACCGTAGGTCTGGCTAAAGTTGGGACCGCTGCCCAGAATATAGAAGAACTCGTGCTCCTGGCAAAGCTTGGCAAAGCGATCGCCCAGCTCGGCATTTACCTTCTCGCGTGCCGGGGGAAGAATCTTATCCATCTCGGCGATACCGGCATACATATCGGCAAGATCGGCGTAGCCCTCCTGCTGATCGAGCAGCTCTGCCGCAAGCGACAGCGAAATGCCAGCGGGGACCTCGGCCTGCGGCACGCCCTCGCCCCATGGGTAGACCCACGTGGTCCACTTGCCGGAGTCAATCTTGGATCCAGCGTTGTCGGTCTGGGCGATCACCGTAGCGCCAGCAGCAAGGGCAATCTCGCAGCCCTCGACGACCTCGGGGGTATTGCCGCTGTGGCTGCAAGCGATGACCAGGGACTTCTCGCCCAGACGACGTGGACGCATAATGTCGAATTCACGCGCGGTATAGATATACGAAGTGAAGGTGGTAGCCTCGCGCTGCAGAAGCTCATGAGCCGGGATCAAATCGATCATGGAGCCACCGCAAGCAATCCAGTAGACGCTGTCGAACTTGCCCTTCTCGGCAATTGCCTCTTTAATCAGATCGTGTGCGTTCATATCCAGTTCCTTTCTTGTTTGGCCCGCAATCAATGACGTTGGTTGCGTGGCCGATGGTTGTTTTAGTCAATCAGATATTTCTCGAATGCGGCCATGTTCTTGGCATCTGCGGCCGCCGGGTCATCGTAGTAACGACCGTCCGTGATTTCCTGGCCCAGCATGCCGTCGAAACCATGGGCGTTGAGCGTGGCGACGAAGGCGTCCATATCGTGCTTGCCATCGCCCCACACCAGATGGCCATACGGGTCACCGTCGATAAAGTGCATCTCGTGAATTGCCCCATCGCCAAAGGCGGCAAACCAGTCCTCGAGCGTCTCGCCTGCGACGCCCATCGCGGTTGTATCAACCATGGGCTGTAAGTACGGGCTCGCGACCTCGTCAATCATGCGCTTCGCATCGGAAACCGTCGTCACAAGGTTGCTCTCCTCGGGACGCAGGCTTTCCATCGTAAGCACCAGACCGTGCTCGCCGGCATACTCCGCCAGAATGGACAAGTGCTCGCGGCTGCGCTTCCAGGCTTCCTCGCGGTCCTCGTCCCAGTCGCCCCAGCCCGAGTTGATGGACATACGGTCGCACCCAAGTACCTCGGCAAGTTCAATGCCGTGTTTAAAGTACGCCAGGCTGCGCTGTTCATGCAGCGGCTTGCGTGCGCAGTACTGCCAAGGATAGACAACATTCTCGGGGCACAGAGTACGATACCTAAGCCCACGGTCTGCAGCCTTTTTCGCCAGGACCTCAGCCTCAAAGTAGCCCGTATGGTCGAGCGTCACATGCGGCTCTGCACACCACAGCTCAATGGACTCAAAGCCCAAGCGCTGCTGCACATCAAGGAAGTAATCGAGCGACCACATGATGTAGTGGATATTCATGCCCGCAATCTGCTCGCGGCGCAGCGTCGGTTTGGATTCAGACATCTTATGCCTCCTTATTTCGATCGAACACGATTTGTCCGTCCGACATCGTCATATCAACCGCAAGATCGCGTGCGTCGCGATAATCGAGGTCAAACACATCCCGATCGAGCACGCAGATATCGGCAAGCTTGCCGACCTCGAGCGTACCCAGCTCGTCTTCGCGCATCAGATCGTACGCGCCCCCGGCAGTCCAAGCGCGCAAGAGCTCGACAAGCGTCAGCGTGTTGACCTCATTCACAGGCAGTCCGTCGGCGAAGAATCCGCCGCACGCGCTGTAGATTGACTCGCCCAGGCTCGGAATCAGCAGCGGCAAATCCGTTCCACAGCACACTGTGCATCCGGAATCTTCCATGCCGCGGCGATTCCAGCTGTGCAAAAGTCGCGTCTCGCCAATTTGTCGACGCATCATCGACAGACAATCCTCGCGTCGGTCCAGCGTCAGAATCTGCGGATAGACCTCGCAAATTCCACCTAACTTGCCAAACTCGACAAGATCGGTCGGGTCAGAGTTCTCGAGATCGGTAATCGCATGGCGGCGAAGCATCCGTCCATGCTCGTCTCGAGGCAGCGAGGCATAGAGCGCCACGGTGCGACGAACGGCGCCATCGCCCTGGCAATGCAAGGAATATCGGAATCCGTCAGCATCAATTGCACGCAGCTCGTTCTCAATCAGATCCCACTCTGGCTCCTCGACGACCGTCTTGCCGGCAGCGCCCGCATCGGCCGAGTCCTCATAGGGTTCTATCATCTCGGCAAGCCCCGCCCATACGCCGCGATCGGTCATACGGTTGAAGCCAGAAAAACGAACGAACGGTCCCCGGAAGCGCTCTCGTGCCTCGCGGGCATATGCAAGATTTGCACCGGCACCCACCGGCTGCGACATCATAGAGACGCGAACCGTCAGCTCACCAGATTCCTCACGGCGAGCCATTTCGTCGGCAAAGCCGTAGTAGTCATCAAACGCCATCTCCTTGATGGCGGTAACGCCGCGTTCGTTAAGCATGCTCATGTAGTCCGAATACCCTGCACGCACCTCGGGCAGCGCGAGGAAATCGCTCATCATGCGCCAGATCTTCTCGGCATAGCACGCCTGGGGTGTGAAGCCGTATCGCGCACTGGCGGCAGCATTGAGAACACAGGTATCCGCGCCCGGTGTAAAGCAGACGACGGGGATATCGCCAAAACACTCGTCAAACACAGCTGCTGTATTTGCGTTCTCGGCATCCGATGCCAACGTTTCGGGTAGGTTGTGGCCAAAAGCCGCCGCGCAATCCGGACGATCTTCTTTCCATGCACGCAAGAGCGACACGGCCTCTTTGGCATCAGCGATGCCGGACAGATCAGGCCCCAACGTCCGCAGCGCCCAGCCTGTATAGAAGGTATGCACATCGATCAGGCCAGGCATGACGGTGCGGTCGCCCAGGTCAACTACCTCGTCCGCCTGGGTCAAATACGAAGCTAGCTCACACTTGGTGCCAACAGCCTCAATTCGATTGCCACGGACCGCTACGAAACCTTCAAACGGCAGGTCCCCCGTACCGGTAAAGACGCTCTTAGACGTCAGGACCGTCAAACGATCAGACATCACAACCACCTACGCCGGAAGCATGCCAGAGATTGCCGTTACGATCAGGCCAAAGACGACCATGAAAATGAAGAACTTCCAAATGGTCTTCCACCATTGACCAAACGAGATCTTTGCCACGGCAAGACCGGCAACCGTCATGCCCGCCACGGGACTGATGGTGTTGATGGTCTGATTAGCAAACTGGAGCGCGGTAACGGCGGCTTCGGGATTGAGGCCCATAAGCTCGGTCAGCGGACCCATGACGGGCATGGTGAGCGCCGCAAGTCCAGAGCTCGAGGGAACCAGCAAAGAGAGCAGGCCAAGGACGATATACATAAACGTGGTGTAGACGGCGGCAGGTGCACCGGCCAGTGCAGTAGCGAGCGCCTGGAGGATGGTGTCGATGATCATGCCACCCTCTGCGATGACCAAGATACCGCGAGCGATGCCGATGACGATAGCGGCATACGCAAAGTCGGCAATGCCTTTAACGAACTCCTCGGCGATCGTCTGCTGGTCAAGGCCGCCCAGGATACCGGCAAGCAAGCCCATACCAAGGAACACGGCGGAAATCTCATTCATGTACCAGCCCTGGGTAACAAGACCCCAGACGATAATGCCCATGCCGCAGGCAAAATCGATAAGCACGAGCTTCTGACGGGTAGTGAACTCTTCCTCGATGGAGGCATCGGTCACGGAAAACTCAACACGCTTGAGCTTATCGTCCTCGTACACAATGGACGACTCGGGATTTTTCTTGACACGCATGGCGTAGCGCATGGCCCATGCGATACCAACGGCAGTGAAGATGACCCAAGAAACGGCGCGCAGCCACAGCTGAGGATTGCCCTCGATACCAATGATGCCTTGGGCGATCAAAACATTAAACGGGTCGATGGTCGAAGCACAATATCCCAGGTTAGGACCAAGGAAGCAGATGATAAACGCCGTCATCGAGTCATACCCGATACCCATCATGATGGGAATGAAGATGGCATAGAACGGCAGGGCTTCCTCAGACATACCAAACGTAGTGCCGCAAATGGACAGCAACGTCATCGTGATGGGAATGATGAGGATGTCCTTGTTCTTGAGCTTTTTAATCACACGGCTCATGCCGGCATTCAAAGCGTTGGTCTTGGTGATGACTGCGAACGATCCGCCAATCAATAAGACGAACGCAACGACGTCGGCAGCCTCCTGGATGCCCTTAGTAGGCGCTTGCAGGACCGCAAAGATATCCTGGCCCAGATTGATGGTCTCGCCGGTCTCGGAATCGGTGTAGTTCTTATCAACCTGTTCATAGGTTCCAGCAACGGCGACTTCACGCTCGCCCGCCGCTGTCGAAATCGTCTTGCGCTGATACTGACCAGAGGGAACGATCCAAGTCAGGACCGCAAAGACAACGATCAGCAAGAACATGATCGTATAGACATGCGGTAATTTGAACTTAAAACGTCTGTTTGTCTTCTTCGCCTTCGTATCTGACATAGATACCTCCAAAGAACTCGAGACTGCATCGCATCTCGCTTCAACGCCTGCGCAAGGCAAACGTTCTATGACGTTCCATAGATTACCAGCAGCTTTTCCCATCATCAAGATAATTTCAAACTGATTGCCGCGACGCGGTTGAACGGTTGCGTTCGCGCCGTGAACGGTATGGAGACGCCCGGTGAGATGATCAACCGGGCGTCTCCATTCGCAATGTCCTAGATGTCAAAGACGTAGCGAGACCCAACGATCCGCTGACGACCGATGATAAACGGCCGCCGCTGCTCATCGAAAAAGAAGGCTTCCATATAAAACAAGGGTTCACCAACGGGAACTGCCAACAGCCGAGCGACCTCGGGCGACGCGCACGCGATCTCGAGCGTGCACGGGTCGGTAAACGCGGGAGTGCGGCCCGTCCGGTTGCGCACGAACTCAAAAATGGATTGGTTAGATAGAGGTGCCGTTGATAGATAGGCGTTGTCCTCGTAAACATATATGTTGTTCTCGAGCATGACAGGGACGCCATCGGCAGTGCGCACGCGCTCAACGCAAATCAAGTCAGTTCCAACGGGAACACCAAAGAACTGCGCTTCGGTGGAATCCGCCGGCAGTATCTTTCTCGAAATGACACACGCCCCCGGTTCCATTCCGTTAACGCGGCATGCGTTCGAAAAACTCTGAACGTCATCCTTCTGGCGAATCTTGCGCTTGAGCTTGGGGGCATTGACAAACGTGCCTTTCCCCTGTCGCTTCGTTAGATAGCCCTGCTGGACGAGCTCCTCAATAGCGCGTCGCACGGTAACGCGGCCAACTTTATAGCTCTCAGCCAATTCGAATTCGTTGGGTATCCGCGCGCCTGCCTTGTAGGCGCCGGAGTTGATTTCGTTTTTAATGATATCAATGACCTGTTGGTACAGCGGTATCGCTGCTTTACCGTCAGTTGGCCCTTCAGTCGGTGGCATATACCCTCTCCCAGCACAATTAATTCTAAAACGGGCTTAAGGGCATTCAACAAGCCCTTAAGCCCGCATTAGCTTAAAGTATGCTAGGTGTCGCACCAAAATGTTGGCTATTTACTCATCAGACCCGAAAAACGCGCAACTACCGCGCTCCTAAGAAAGCGTGAGCAGCTCCGGTAGCTGGTCGATAATCTTGTCCGCGGCATCCTGGCTAAAGCCAAAGCGTTCCTCGCGCTTGGCAATGACTGTCAGGCCGGCTCGCTTGCCAGCGGTGATGCCAGGCACCGAATCCTCAACGCAGCAGCAGCGATTCGCGGGCAGTCCCAGCAGGTCCAGCGCATGCAGGTAGATGTCGGGCTCGGGCTTGCTCTCCTTAAACTGCTCGCCGCTCACCACATACTCAAAGGCATCCGACAGCCCGCACGCATTGAGCACTTCCTCGATGCTAACCATGGGAGACGAGCTGGCAAGCGCCACGCGAACGCCGCGGCGCGGCAGCTCTCGAATCGTATCCACGGCGCCTGGGTTAATCAAAGCCTGATAGTCGCGCGGACGCTTATGAGCCCATTCGTCCCAACGGGCCAACGCTTCCTCGCCAGTGAAATGCCCCTTACCGGCACGCTCAAACCAATCGACCAGCATATGCAGGAAGAACTGATGCGAGGTACCGACCTGCCCATTCAACTCCTCTTGAGTCAGGTTAAGCCCAAGCTCCTTGGCAAACGCGGCAGTCTCGCCCAGGTAGTAATACTCGGTATCGACAATGACGCCGTCCATGTCAAAGATAACGGCATCGAACGGAAATGCGGACACGGCACCCTCCCTAACAAAAGGACGCCCGCGAGCAGGCGCCCGAACCATGCATTGATCGGCGATTCTAACCCAGCAGCTTATCCAGCGCCACCGCAATACCATCTTCGTTGTTATTGGCGGTCACCATCTGGGCCACAGCCTTAACCTCATCGACGGCGTTGCCCATGGCAACGCCGGTGCCGGCCCACTCAATCATGGACTTGTCGTTCTGGCCGTCGCCAAACGATACGACCTCGCTGGCATCGATGCCGAGCTTGGGCAGGGCACCCTCGAGCGCGCAGGCCTTGTCGATACCGGGCGCCGTGTACTCAAAGTACCAGTCGGCCGTAAACATGCCCGAAAGCGTCTGCTTAAAGGGCGCATACATCTCCTCGTAATGCGCCTGCAGGTATGCCGGGTCGCCCGCAGTGAGTAGCTTGTCCACGGGATAAGCATCAGCGACCTCATGCAGGCTCTCCACCTCGCGAATCTTAAGATCGCACGCGTCGCGCTCATACTTGACGATATTCTTCTGCGAGCCGTCAGGCAGCGTGATCATGCAATGGTACGAGTCCTCGACATGCAAATCACGACCGAGCGAAATCATAGGGATCACGTCAAAATTACGCAGATGATCAATCAGGCGATGCAATTCGTCGGCAGGCATAGCCTGATCGAACAGCACCTCGTCGGTCTGAGCGTCGACCACATGCGCGCCGTTAAAGGCCACCAGCAGACCGTCATGGTTTTGAAGGTCGAGCTCCTGCGCCAAGGCGTGCAGCCCCCATGCGGGACGACCCGAAGCCAAGATGAGCTTAATGCCCGATTCCTGCGCCGCGAGCAGCTTCTCGCGCGTACGCGAGCTAATCACTTTCTGGTCGTTGGTGAGCGTACCGTCGATATCCATCGCGATGGCTTTGATTGCCATATGTGCCTCCTTGCATCGTTTTTATCGCGCACTATCTTATCCGAGCCGGGGCACGTTCGCACAGCGCGCGTATGACGGTTGCAAAACCACCCCATTTGAAACAAAGGCAAAAAAGTACTTGCAAAGACGCGTTCCGACATATAAGTTGATAAAAGACCGCCGTTGCGGTTTTAAGTAGATCGAGCATATGAAGTTTGAGTTTTAGCGTGTAAGAGAAGGAAGATCGGCAAAGTACAACCCCAAACGCAATGACAACTTAATGAGGTAACTGCCACATGTGAGGCACCCAGGGCATTGCTGTCTCGATTTTGAGCACGATGCCTTCCGCCTTGCATGGGCCGTTCCATCCCGCCCCTGCAGCAACTGCCTCATGGGCTCATTGAAAACCGCATAGCACCCCAACGTCAGCACATCACCCACGGCAAGCACATCACTCACGACAACCAACACATCAACAAACAGCACGAACATCAACCGATTGGAGAAGCTATGACAAACCACCACGCTGAAGACGGCGATAAGAAAAGCATTCTGGATGCCCGCATTGAGCGAGCATATGCAAACGAATATGACGCCGCCTTTGCCGCCGCGACCATCAAGAACTACGCGTCGCTACCGCTCGCGACGATCTTGGCCGACCACCCTCAACTGCTGAAGCGCTGCACAAAGATCATGGGCGACCCCGATATTCGCAAGCTGACAGACCCCTATGCCCCAAAACGCGACAACGATTCGTGCGTTCTTACCGTAGGCTGCCTAGCCCATATGCTTACGGCGCTCGACACGAAACTCAAGCTCGAATGGGAACCCGACGAGCGTCATGAACTCGAAAGCAAGCGGAACACCCTGCGCACCGCACTGTTCCTTCCGTTGGACGGCCTCAAGCGCTGCAACGTCGAGCTCAATACACAGGCGCGGCAAAAGCCCGGGACCACGGGGCAGAAAACTCCAAGACCCCATGCGGCCATCGTCGACCGCAACCGATATAACCGCATGACTGCGCACTTTTCCGCCGAGGGAGCAGCCATAAGGACGCTGATCGACCTGCTGTGCCTCCTGAGCATCAACGAGCTATTTGAGGGCTATCTCGCCCTTGTTCCCGCGACGGCACCCAAGTCGGTAGCAAAGATCATCGAGACCTGCAGACGCCAGTTTGAGCGCCATCGCAATGGCAGCGAGATGAGCGCCAGCATCGCGCAGTACTACGCGGCTCATTACAAAAATGACGGATGTGCCCCTGTCGAGCATCAGCTGCGGCTCGCCTACACCACGCCCGCCGCAACGCTCCATCGCTTTGGAGCCTTTGGTGCTTGCGAGCCGCACGAACAGGCAGCCTGTCCCACAACCGAGCTCGATCTCAGGCTCGGACGAGCCCTGTAGCCCGCCAGCCCCTCCGCGGGCAACAATCCTATTCCACAACACAACCAACAGAAGGGAGTCCTCATGGACACCAATCATTCCCCCATCATCAGTCCCCTCACCATGCGTGAATCCGCCCGAGGTATCACGCTCACCAGCATTTACGATGAGATGCTCGCCCGTCGCGAACTCTCCGTCATGGGAAACATCGAAACCCCGATGGCCCACGACCTATGCCAGCAGATCCGCCTGCTCGATGCCACCGACCCCAGCCGCCCCATCACCATATTTGTCGCCAGCGCCGGCGGAAGCGTGCGATCGGGCCTTGCGATCTATGACGCCATACGCCTCGCATCGTGCCCCATCCGCACCGTCTGCCTGGAATTCGCCGCGTCCATGGGCGCCGTGATCTTTATGGGCGGCGACAATCGCCGTATGGCGCCCCATGCAGAGCTCATGATTCACGACCCGCTGATCCCCCAGGGGGCAGGCGGCTCGGCACTTGCGCTGCAGGAAACCAGCCGGCGTCTCATGCAGACCCGCAAGACCCTCACGCAAATCCTCTCGGACCGCAGCGGCCTCACGCCCAAGCGCATCCAGTCCCTCACCGCAAAAGACACCTACCTTTCGGCCGAGCGCGCCGTCGAGCTCGGCTTTGCCCACGAAATCCTCTCGACCACCAAGGAGGTCGCCCATGTCTAACCTCGCCAGCCGCCTCGCCGCATCTGAGTCCGCATCGTCCACCATCCTCGCCAAGGATCGAACGCTTTCCTGCGACACCCGCCAAACGGGACTCAACAACAATGCACTTGTGATCGGCCCCTCGGGAGCCGGCAAGACCCGAAACGTCCTCAAGCCCAACCTGCTGCAAATGAACGCAAGCTACATCGTGCTCGACACCAAAGGTACGCTCTGTCGCGAAGTGGGACCCGTGCTGGCAGCCCACGGCTACCGCGTGCAATGTCTCAACTTCGCCGACCTCAACACCGTCCCGGCCCTTGCGCCCGGCATCGAGCGCTGCGGCTACAACCCCCTGAGGCACATTCGCCGCAAGGCGGACGGCAGGCCCAACCAGCAGGACATCCTCTCGGTGGCAAAGGCCATCTGCCCCATCGAGGACAACAACCAGCCTTTTTGGGGTCATGCGGCGGCAAACCTGCTGTCGTGTCTTATCGCCTACGTCACCGAACAGCTACCCACCGACGAGCAGACAATCAGCTCGGTCATCAAGCTGATCGAGCACCTGCAGGACGGTGCCACGGCCCGATTGTTTGACGATCTGATCACGACCGACCCCCAAAGCTATGCCCTCTCGCTATGGCGGCGCTACGCCATTACGCAAAATGCCGAGCGCATGCACGCGAGCATCGTCGGCATCCTTGCCGAAAAGGTCATGTGTCTGGGGTTCGACGGTGCGGCACAGCTCTATCGTGAGTGCCATCAGGTGGACTTCGCTTCCATGGGACACACCCCCTGCGCCCTGTTTGTAACCGTGAGCGATATTGACCGCAATCTCGATCCGCTGACCGGCCTCTTTATTTCGCAGGCGTTTATGGGCCTCATTCGCGAGGCCGATAGGCAGCCCGACGGCAGCCTGCCCGTGCCCGTGCGCTTTATGCTCGATGACTTCGCAAATCTGCAGATCCCCCAGATCGACAACGTGCTCTCGATTATCCGAAGCCGCAACATCTGGGCAACGCTGCTGCTGCAGTCGACCAACCAGCTCGATGCGCTCTATGGCGAGGCACGCGCACGCTCCATCATGGGCAACTGCGACACGCATCTGGTGCTGGCGTTCCAGGATCCCGAGAGTGCCCGGGTGTTTTCCGACCGCGCCGACGCGCTGCCCAGCACGCTCATGGCGACGCCAATCGATCGCTCGTGGCTCTTTGTACGCGGTCGCACTCCCGAACAGGTCGAGCGCTTTAGGCTCGAAGACCATCCGCTCTACGGGGAGCTGCCCGAGGCGCAGCGAGGCCATGCGGAGGCCGAGATCTAGGCGCAGGGTTCTCGCAGCGCGCGGCGCCCCGGCAATGTTCCACAAAGGCCGTGCGCCCCGGGACCACGGCAAAGCAAAGGGGCCCGCATCCGATAGGATACGGGCCCCTGGCTATAAGGCGCGATGCGTTAACAGCAGCGACTACTTGCGATGCGCGCGGTAGAACTCGATGAGCGCCTGGGTCGAAGCGTCCTGCTCGGCCTTGGCGGCGTCGTCGTGGAAGGCCGGGGTAATCTGCTTGGCAAGCTGCTTGCCCAGCTCGACGCCCCACTGGTCGTAGGAGTCGATGCCCCAGACCGTGCCCTCGACAAACGTGATGTGCTCGTACAGGGCGATGAGCTCGCCGAGCGCAAACGGGGTCAGCGTGTCGCCGAAGATCGAGGTCGTCGGGCGGTTGCCCTCAAAGCAACGGGCCGGGACGATCTGCTCGGGCGTGCCCTCGGCACGAACCTCGTCGGCCGTCTTGCCAAAGGCGAGCGCCTTGGTCTGGGCCAGGAAGTTGCCCAGGAACAGCTCGTGCACGTCCTGGCCGCTATCGGTCGCAGGGTTGGCGGTATTGGCGAAGGCGATGAAATCGGCCGGGACCACCACAGTGCCCTGGTGCAGCAGCTGGTAGAAGGCATGCTGGCCGTTGGTGCCGGGCTCGCCCCAGAAGATCTCACCGGTGTCGGAGGTCACGGCGCTGCCGTCCCAGCGGACATGCTTGCCGTTGGACTCCATGGTGAGCTGCTGCAGGTAGGCCGGGAAACGGTGCAGGTACTGGCAATACGGAAGCACGGCATGGCTCTTGGAACCGAAGAAGTTGACGTACCAGACGTTGAGCAGGCCCATCAGCGCGACGGCGTTGTTCTCGAGCGGCGTGTTGCAGAAGTACTCGTCGATGGCATGGAAGCCCTCAAGGAACTGCTGGAAGCGCTCGGGGCCGAGCACGACAATCAGCGACAGGCCCACGGCGGAGTCGACGGAGTAGCGGCCGCCGACCCAATTCCAGAAACCAAAAGCGTTAGCGGGGTCGATGCCGAAGGCCTCGACCTTCTCGAGTGCGGTGGAAACGGCGACGAAGTGCTTTGCCACGGCCTCGGCGTTCTGCTCATCGGAGCCATCGATGGCGCCCTGAGCCTTGAGCTGCTCGAGCATCCAGGTCTTGACCTCGCGGGCGTTGGTGAGGGTCTCGAGCGTGGTGAAGGTCTTGGAGACGATGATCACGAGCGTGGTCTCGGGATCCAGACCCTTGAGCTTCTCGGCCTGGTCGTTGGGATCGATGTTGGAGATATAGCGGCAGTCGATACCGGCGTCGGCGTAGGGACGCAGGGCCTCGTAGGCCATGACCGGGCCCAGGTCGGAGCCACCGATGCCGATGGACACCAGGTGCTCGATCTTTTTGCCGGTAACACCCTTCCACTCACCGGAGCGCACGCGCTCGGCGAAGGCATACATGCGGTCGAGGACCTCGTGCACGTCGGCGACGACATCCTGGCCGTCAACGATGAGCTGGCCCTTCTCGCTTGCCGGGCGGCGCAGCGCGGTGTGCAGGACGGCGCGGTCCTCGGTGGTGTTGATGTGCTCGCCGGAGAACATGGCGTCGCGGCGCTCCTCGAGCTTCACCTCGCGGGCAAGATCGCACAGCAGCTTGACGGTCTCATCGGTCACCAGGTTCTTGGACAGATCGAAGTGCAGGTCACCAGCGTCAAAGCTCAGCTTGTTCACGCGCTCGGCATCGGCGGCGAACCAGGCCTTGAGGTCGATACCTTCGGCCTCGAGCTTCTCCTGATGAGCCTCGAGCGCCTTCCAAGCGGCAGTCGACGTAGCATCGATAGGTGCGGCAACAGTTGCCATAAAGTCCTCCTCAGCATACGGGCGCACGTCTCCATGCGCCCGGACATTCAGATGCCACTATTCTAGCGCAGGTCAAGACTACAATCAGCGAGCGTTGCCAATCCGCCCTCAAACGGCGACCGACCAAAAAGGGACAGGTTTTGACGATGTCCGCACAAGCGGGTATTATCGAACATGTATTCGATAAGAACATGTGTTTGATGGGAGGACGCGTGGGGCACGAGCGTCACACCTATGTCTGCATCGACCTTAAGACGTTCTACGCTAGCGTCGAGTGCGTTGACCGCGGGCTCAACCCGCTCACCACCAACCTGGTCGTTGCCGACGAATCGCGCGGGCGCACGACCATCTGTCTCGCCATCACACAGGCCATGAAGGACCTGGGGATACACAATCGCTGCCGTCTGTTCGAAATTCCCGACGGCATCGACTACATCAAGGCCATACCGCGCATGCAGCACTACATGGAGGTGTCGGCGCAAATTTACGGTATCTATCTGGAATACGTGAGTCCGCAAGACGTGCACGTCTACTCCATCGACGAATGCTTTATCGACGTGACACCCTATCTGGACCTCTATCACACCGACGCTGAAGGCTTCGCCTGCATGTTGCGCGACGAGGTCCTGGCGCGCACCGGCATCACGGCAACGGTTGGCATCGGCCCCAACCTATTCCAGGCCAAGGTGGCACTCGACATTACCGCCAAGCACGTACCCAGCCGCATCGGCAAACTCGACGACGAGACCTTTCGCAAGGAGATCTGGCCCCATCGCCCCATCACCGACATCTGGGGCATTGGGCCCGGCGTGGCAGCACGACTCGAAAAATACGGCGTCTACGATCTGATGGGCGTCGCGGCGCTCGACGAAAACCTGCTCTACGACGAGCTCGGCGTCAATGCCGAGTATCTTATCGACCACGCCTTTGGGCGCGAGCCGACAACTATCGCCGATATTCAGGCCTATCGCCCGCAGGCAACCTCAACAACCACGGGGCAAGTGCTATCGAAGGGTTATGCCTATGAGCAAGCCTACACCGTGTTGCGCGAGATGGTCGACAACGCTGTGCTGGGCTTAGTCGATAAGCACGTGGTGTGCAACAGCATCTCGCTCTTTGTAGGCTACGCGAGCGAGCGCGCCGACATACGCCGCCTCGACGCCAGCGGCACAGCGCAATATGTAGACGGATGCGGGCATTTGCGTTCGAGCACGTCGAGCATCGAACCCGCCGCAACCGCCGGCCCCAAGCTCGCACCCCGCGCGCCCAAGCCCGTCCAGCGCGATGACGAACGCCGACGTTTGGTGCGAGAGGCACAGGCGATTGACGGCATCTTTGTGGGCGAACACGGCGGCAAGCCGCGTGGTGGCTATGCCGCGCTCTTTGCGCACTCCAACGCCTCGCGCAAGCTGCCCGAGCGCACCAATTCGTTTAAGAAGATCATGGGCTATTTCGATGAGCTCTGGGCGCAGACTGTCGATCCCAAACGACCGGTCAAGCGCATCAACCTGGGATTTGGCAATCTGGTGCCCGAGGAATTTGCCACTATCGACCTGTTCAGCGATGTTAAGGCCGATGAGCGCGAGCGCGACCTGGCGCGCGCCGTCCTGGCCGTGAAGGGCAAGTACGGCAAGAACGCGCTCGTCAAGGGATTAAGCTTCACCGCCGGCGCCACCGCACGCGAACGCAACGATCAGGTAGGAGGACATCGTGCCTAAGTCCCAACAACAGCCGATGCGGCCACCGACGCCTTTTGAACGCCTAGCGGACCCCGAGGGAAGACGTCGATCCGCCGACCCCAAGCTCACCGCCAACGGCGCCGTCCGCGCCGGCCGTGCCGCACAGTTTATGCCCTTTGCCGCCCTCACGGGATACTACGAGCTCGTGCGCAAACAAGAGATCACTGTTGAGCCCAAATGCGAACTCACGGAAGAAAAAGCCCTCGAGCTTTCGAAAAAGCTCGAGGGCCTCAAACGCGGCGACCTGGTGCGCGTCACCTATTACGATATGTACGGCTATCGTAGCCGCACGGGCATTCTCGACGAAGTGTTACCCGCATTCAAGCTGCTCAAACTCAGGGATATCGCCATCGACTTCGACGATATCAAAAACATCGAGCTGCGCGGACGCGCCTAGCGACAAGAACGCTTGCGCAAGACGAGGGCAATGCCAAGCACCGCGGCAGCTGCAACCAGCAATCCCAAGACCAGCGTGAGGGTCGAGTCGCCAGCGTGAGGCAGCGAGCCGTCCTTCGGAGTCTTCTTAGTGGCCGTCGTGACGGTGGTCGTGGTGCTGCTCGACTGGTCGTTGCCGCCCGTCTGGCTGCCACCAGGCTGATCGCCGCCACCCGGCTGCGAAGGATTGGTGGGTTTCGTCGGATCCGGAGTACCGGGATCAATCGGATTCTCCGAATTCTCCTTGCGCTGGATCCAAACCTGGCAGCCATAGAACGGGTTGGCGGTACCAAGGCACAGACCCTGGTTGGTCACCGCAAAGGTGCGCAGACCATGGTTATACGGATCGTTAAAGCCATTGGTCGTCAGCGTCGTAAAGTTCACGCCGTCCTCGGTCACATACATATCAAAGCCGCGCTCGGCATCGCGAAGGTAATACATGCACGTAAGCACGCTCTTCAGCTTCTTGAGGTTCTCCGCACTCAGCAGCTTATCGAGCGCATCCTGAATATCGCCCGGCAGCTCGGTGCCATAGGCATCCTCGTACTGCTGCTTCAGGCTCTCATAGCTATCGAGCATGTCCTGATACTGGTCGGCAAAGGACTTGAAGTACGCGATCTCGCCATCGATCTTCTGGACATAAGCGGCGTCGTCCTCAAAGTCCTGGGACATCGTCGAGGCCTGATCGCAAAGATCGCCCGTGGCATCCTCCAGCGCATCGCTTAGATCGCCAAAGCCCTTAGCAACCTCGGTCTTCTCGTCATCGACATCGACGGCCTCGTTTGAATCATCAACCTCGGCAGCTTCGTTCGAATCATCGACCTCGACGGCCTCGTTTGAATCATCGTCCGCAAGCGTGTTCACGGGAACGATGGGGTCGTCAGGCGATTTCTTGTCGAGCAGGTGATCGAGCAGGTCCCTAAGGCGCTGAACCTGAGAGTCCCACTCCTCGGGCGTCATATCGATAATGTCGCCATTGGAGAACTGGCCGATCGGCTCAAGCAGGCTCGCGGTATCAAAGGTACCGATATACAGCTTGCCGTCGAACTTCTGCATGCGCCAAATGTACTGGTTCTCGTTTCGGCCAAAGCCCGAAGTCAGGCCGGAAATGCCGCCCTCGGGGAACATGTCGGTGCGATCGCCAACGACGAGCTCCATGTTCTCGTCCTTGTCCATGCGATAGATGTTAACCGACTGCTCAAGATTGGCATTCACAAACGAGCAGTCAACGCCGCCCATGCTGCTCTTGCCGCCCTCTTCGGTGTTGGATTTGTTGAACAGGATGCGCTCGAGGGCAATCTCCTCGTCGTTGTATTCACCGATATAGAGGTAGTCGTTGTAGACGATGAGGTTGGCAGCGCCAGAACGGGTACGGGCAGGATCGATGCCAAAGCAGTACTTTGCACGGCACTTTGGATCGGTCGCATCCTTATCGCCAACAATGGGAGTCCACGAATAGCTGCCGTCGGCGTTCTTGTCGCCACGAACCATGGCAAACGACTGCATGGAATTATCATCGGGAGCGTTCTCGGGCGTACCGGTGCAGATGGTCGCATAGAGATGGCCATTGTACGAAACCATATCCCAAATGGCGCCACCGTAGATGCTGTCCTTATAGCGAATCGCCGGATAGCCAAACAGCGTCTTCGAGTTAGCAATCTCGGTGAAGCTAGCCTGGCCCTTCGAAGGGTCAGATGACGTCAGGATTGTCGCCACAAACTCATTGCCCGCTTTACCCACATTGCTGATGACGAGCTGGCCATCATGGACGCACATGCCGCGGATACCGGTTGAGATGCCCTGCTTGTAGGCATCGCGGTAATCGTCCACGCTCGAAAGGCCCTGATAGACAACTTTCCACTCATCCGTCTTAGGATCGATCTCGTATACAGAAGGCAGACCGCTTTTGCCGCCATTGGTCCTGACGCTGCCGCAGAAATAGAGCTTACCCTTATAGCTCACGGCATTGCGGAACAAAGGACCGACGCCGTTGAGCGATTCAGAGAGCAGCAGCTTGGTCTCACCGGTCTTGGTATTGATCTTAACCAAGATGCCGCCGCTGTCCTTGTCGGCCGTGCCGTCCTCCTTCTGCTGTCCATAGAAGAACGTGCCGTTAAACATGGCCTCCAGCGTCAGGCGCATGGTCTCGGCATCAAAGGAATCGCCCAGCGTGCTGTCCATGAGCGTAAGCGTGTTGCCCATCGCCGCATAGCAGGTGCCCACATAAAGCCAGTCACCATAGCTCGCAGCCGCCCAAGTGTAGCTCTGGCCGCGATCGCCTTCGTTGTTGGCCGTATTACCATCGGCACCCGGAACGGCAACGGCACCGTTACCCTGGTAGTCGACGATGCCATCCGGCTGCGACGTTCCTACCGTAGGATGCGAGAGCTTCTCAAAGGAATACCCATTTCCCGCATTGTAGGTAACGGCACCCGAAGCGTCTTCGGCGTGCGCCGGCAGCGGCGATACCAAGATAGCGGCAAGCGCTGCCACCAAGCCAAGTGTTCTCACTCGTCTCATAAAGCTATAGCCTCCCCTGACCTTAAGCCCAGTTTTAGCATTTCTCATCTCTGTCCACGTTTAATTGCGATCTGGGCGCAGCAATAATCAGCGTATAAATATACACCTGTAATTTTTTGGACGGGTTAATAGATGCTCGATTGGTGGCGAATTCCGCGCAAACCGTCACCAAACTCCACTTTCGCCGCATCTAAAGATTATTTTTTGCGCAAATTTTTGGATACCGATAGTCACAATGGGCAGGAGGCTGGTACCCACCGGAGAGGGCAACGCCTACATTTTCATAACGTAATAGCCCGCGCCCCTCACCGCCGTCTCGAGTGCGTCGCGATCAACCGGGCGCTTCGAGCGTACGCGTGCCGTGTGGTCCGCATACGTCACCGTAGCCCACACGCCATCAAGCGTATTGAGGGCATTGGCTACGTTCTGAGCGCAGCCGTCACAGCTCATGCCGCCGATGAGCAGCTCGTCGCTATAGGGATAGTGCGATGCATCGGTATCCACCACAACAACCTTTTTGGCCCTCTTGCCGCTCGCGCCATCGCTGCAACAACTCTTCCCGTGTGTCGAAGCGGCAATGCGACGCAGTCCAAAAAACATGCCGACGGCAATGACGGCCAGCACGATGAGATTTGCAGGGTTGAGCAAGTCACTCATGCGCTCCCCTTTCAAGTAGCCCTATCTAGATACCCCCATGGGGTGTCCTCATCTTAACCCAAAATCATGTCCGTTCGGTCAATTAGTTTCCCTCTTCAAACTTTTTAGTTGACCATAGCTTACTTTCATGTATAAGTTTTCCTAGGCTAACAAGTGAGGGATCGAAAGGGGCAACGTGACTCGAACCATCGACATCCCAACATACCAAACGGCTGTCGTGCGCAACTGCTCCCCTACGCTCGCAGGTATCAAGCCGGCTTCGCTCTTTACCTATCCCGGCGTTTACGCCAACCAAAACGGAAAACTCGGCATCGCTCAAATCGAAGAGCGACGCTCTCGCCTGCTCGCCGTCATAGCCCAATGCAACCGCGAGCTCCAGCCGCTCGGGATCCATATGAGCGTTTTGGTCTGGCGCCCCTGCGGAGCGCTCATCTATGTGTACCGACCTGCGGACCTTATGCGATATCTCTCCGACCCCCGCGCCGCGACGGCTCCTGTCGCCGAAGGATACGATGTCCACAACCTGCCCGCATCCCTGGTGCATCTCGCCGCGCGCATCACGCTGGCAAGCAGCAATGCCGCAGAAAGCGCCTATGACAGCAGTGTCTGCGCACTCGCGCGAAATAGGCGCTGCGATACGGGGTACACGTGCGAGTTCCCCCACGAAATTGGCTATTTTTTAGGCTATCCCTACGAAGATGTCCATCAGTTTATCGTCCAACACGGCGAAAACTATAAGGTCTTTGGCGCCTGGAAGGTATACACGAACGTCGAACAGGCGCTTACGACCTTTGACTCCTATCGCGCATGCACGCAATACCTTACCCATATCTATCAGCAGGGCCACAGCCTGGCAAAACTTGCCCAGGCAGCCCGATAGAACATACAAACCGCGGCCGCACGCCGCACAACCGAAAGGACTCAATATGAGCAAGATCGCCGTCGTCTATTGGAGCGGCACGGGCAACACCGAGGCCATGGCAAACCTCGTTGCCGAGGGCACCACGTCCGCGGGCGCCGAGGCCGAAGTCATCCCCTGCGCCGACTTCTCTGCCGGCAGGGCCGCCGACTATGATGCCTTCGCCTTCGGTTGCCCCGCCATGGGCTCCGAGGAGCTTGAATACGATGAGTTCCAACCGATGTGGGACGAAGTCAAGGAGACCCTCGGCGACAAGAAGGTCGTCCTCTTTGGCTCTTATTCGTGGGCCGAAGGCGAATGGATGGACAATTGGAAGGCGGACGCCGATGAGGCAGGCGTCAACGTGGTCGACTCCGTCATCTGTTACGACGCCCCCGACGATGAGGGCGAGGCGGCCTGCCGCGCCCTTGGAGCCGAGCTCGCCTAGCGGCAATGAGCTCCGCCCGTAACGCGCTCTGCGCCAAAACACATTCGTGTCCCAACAAAAACGGGAGCCGGATCACATCCAGCTCCCGTTTTCTGCTATGTCAGTCATATAAAGCAGCTATGAGATATTGCCCAAAAACGCCTTGGTGCGCTCGCTCTTAGGATGGTCGAAGACCTCGCTCGGCGTGCCATCCTCCACGATAACGCCGCCGTCCATAAAGACGACGCGGTCGGCGACGTCGCGGGCAAAGCCCATCTCGTGCGTCACCACGATCATGGTCATACCGTCATGCGCAAGATCGCGCATGACGCCCAATACATCGCGGACAAGCTCAGGATCGAGCGCCGACGTGGCCTCGTCAAAGAGCATCACGTGCGGATTCATCGACAGGGCGCGGGCGATGGCCACGCGCTGCTGCTGACCGCCCGAAAGCTGACTCGGCATAAAATCGATGCGCTCGGCCAGGCCGACCTTGGTCAGCTCCTCGATGGCAATCTTCTCGGCCTCTTCCTTGCTGCGCTTGAGCACCTTTTGCTGCGCAAGCATGACGTTCTTTTTGACCGACAGGTGCGGGAACAGGTTGAACTGCTGAAACACCATGCCCAAGTGCGTACGCACCTTATTGAGGTCAACGCCCTTGGCGCACACATCCACGCCCTCGACGACAATCGAACCACTCGTGGGCTCCTCAAGACGGTTAATGCAGCGAAGCATCGTCGACTTGCCCGAACCCGAAGGGCCCAGGACTACGACGACCTCACCCTTGCGCACATCTAGATCGATGTCGCGCAGGACCACGTTATCGCCAAAGGCCTTCTGGAGATTCTTGATGCTGACGACGACCTCGTTCGAGTTATTGGTTTCGCTCATGATAGAACCTCCTTACAGACCAGCGATATGGTCGGCGGGCGTCGCGACAACCTGTCCGGCGCTCTTGGTGGGACGCTTCTTTTTGGTTTCGGCCGTACCCAGCAGCCTCGCCTCGAGACCGCTCACCAAGCGCGCAAGCGGCAGGGTAATGACCAGATAGAACAGGGCGGCAACCACATACGGCGTAATGGAGCCCGTCGTTGCCACGATGGTGCGGGCGTTCATGACGATCTCGACCACGCCCACGGCGGCGAGCAGCGACGTATCCTTGTAGAGCAGGATAAACTCGCTGGTCAGCGTAGGCAGGACATTGCGGAACGTCTGCGGAATCATAACGTAGAGCAGCGTCTGGAAGGCATTCATGCCCAGCGAGCGAGCAGCCTCGTTTTGACCCTTGGGGATCGACTGAATACCGGCGCGGAAGATCTCGCACAGGTACGCAGACGAGTTCATGGCCATGACGATAACGCCCAAGACGTAGTCGTCAACCTTGACACCGGCAAGCGGCAGGCCAAAGAACGCGATATAGATCTGCAGGAATGCCGGCGTGCCGCGGATGATATTCACGTAGATGCCGGCAAGGCAGCGCAAGATGCGCGATTTGGAGATGCGCATGAGCGACAGGGCAAAGCCAAAGGGGATCGCCAGCGGAAACGCCACAAGCACGATCGAGAGCGACATAAGGAAGCCCTTAAAGACGATCGGCAGACTCTGGACCAAAATGACCGGGTTCAAGAACAGGCGCAGGAACATATTGGAGTTCCATGCCTCGACCCACGGCTGTTCCTTAAGATCGGCCAGGAAGTTGTCAAAGGCCGTCACGCCTTTGATCTCGACGGAAGGAATCTTGGAAATCTTCTTGGTCGAACCGTCGGCAAGCGTATAGGTTCCGCTAAAGGCCTCATCGCCGCCCTCGACGGGAAACGTCACGCCGTAAACCTCGACACGGAAAAAGCCGCCGGCAGGCGCCGTCTCGCCAAAGTCGATCTTGAGCGTCTGGCCGTCAGCCTTGCACGTGGGCTTCATGGGCGAACGATCCATGAGGTCCTCGCCCGAGAGCATCGTCAATCGCGTGTCATCGGTACCAAACGTCGTGCCGTCGACAAACGTCAGCGAAAGACCGCTCAGCTCCTCGTCGGCATCGGCCTGAACCTCCCAGGTAATGCGCGTCTCAGTGCCGCCGACCACAGCGCTGCCCGAACCGGTATTGGGACGCGCGGTGATCTTTGCGGTCTCGAGCGCCTGGGCGGTCGAAGGCGCGGCTGTCCCCGCGCACAACAAAGCGAGCGCCACAGCTAGGGCGCAGGCTAGTTTTTGGAGCATCGAGGGCAGCGGAAAACGCCGACCCATGGCCCCTTCGTTCAATCGAGACAAGGTGGCCCCTATCGTAGAAGTTGCCGGCAAAACGAGACGGAAACGCTCTCCGTCGAGAGAAGCGCAAAGGCCCTCTCCGCAAAACGGAAAGGGCCTACGCGCAATCAAGCATCTATTTACTTGATGTTGTACTTAGCCATGAGGGCGTCAACGGTACCGTCGTCGGTCAGGTCCTTGATGGCCTGGTTGATGTCGTTCTTGAGCTTGGTGTTGCCCTGGTTGATGGCGATGGCGTACTCCTCGCCGGTGCTGACCTGCTTGATGGTCTGGCAGGTGTTGAACTGCTCGGCGGTCAGCTGGCTGGCAACGGAGCGGTTGGTCACCACGGCGTCACCCTTGTCGGACTGCAGTGCGCTGAAGCACTCGGTGGCGTCCTTGTAGGGGACGATCTTGGCCTTGGGGAAGTTCTCCTGGGCAAAGGCCTCGGCGGTCGAGCCAGACTGGACGATGATGGTGGCGTCGGCGTTGTTGAGTTTCTCGCTGTAGTTGTCGGCCGTGATGTCGGTGTTATCGACCTTGGTCACGATAGCCTGATCGTCCATGTAGTAGGAATCGGAGAAAGTGACTTCCTTCTCACGCTCGGGCGTGTCGGTGATAGCCGCGATGGAGACGTCATACTTGGCGCCCGAAGCGACGCCCGGAACCAGCGTGTCAAAGTCATTGTTGACGTACTCGACATCCAGGCCCAGCTTGTCGCCGATAGCCTTGATAAGCTCAAGGTCAAAGCCCTGATAATCGCCGTTGTCGTCCTTGTACTCAAACGGAGCGTACTCGGCAGAGGTGCCGACGGTCAGCGTACCGTCCTTGACGAGCGCGTACTCCTTGGAGCCGTCGACCTTCTCGACCTTAGCGTCGTCAGAGCTGCTGGAACCGGCATTAGAACCAGAGGTGGCGTTGGACGAGCCGCAGCCCGTCAGTGCGAGGGCGAGCGCCATGGCGCCCGTGGCGGCAAATGCGCCAATCTTCTTGAGCTTCATAATCAGTCTCCTTCCGTGACCCCGTTTGATTCAGAGGTCTGCAAAAACTGAGGGTTATTATGCACCCGCTTGGAAGAATCTGCAATTAGAAAACTGATTGAAACAAACCCATAACGTGAATGGAGCACTTCAGTTTATGGCAGCCATTACTGCTGCAACGACCTTAACAGTTTGATTTCAGCCGCATAACCTGCAAGTTCGTTCGGTGTCTCCAAGATGAATGGCAATGCGCGCAAGCGGCCATTCGATACAATATTCTGTATAACCTGCATACCGCCACCAAACTCTTCACCACCCAGGTAGCCCTTACCGATACACTCGTGGCGGTCCTTATGGGCGCCGCAGGGTTTTTGGAGTCATTGATATGCACGGCGCGCAGGCGCTCGATACCCACCACGCGATCGAACTCGTCGAGCACACCGTCAAGATCGTGGACGATGTCATAACCGGCATCATTCGCATGGCAGGTGTCTAGGCAAACGCCCAACTTGACCGACAGCTCGGGGCGCTTGTCGGCAACGCCCCCAATGATGCGCGCCAGCTCTTCAAAGCTACGGCCCACCTCGGTACCCTTTCCCGCCATGGTCTCGAGCAGCACCGTCGTCTGCTGCCCCTCAAACATCACCTGGCACAAGGTATCGACGATCATCTGAATGCCGGCATCGGTCCCCTGCCCCACATGCGCGCCGGGGTGGAAGTTGTAGTAGTTGCCGGGCAGCGCTTCCATGCGCCGCAGGTCCTCCGCCATGGCCTCCAAGGCAAACTCGCGCGCCCGCTCTTTGGCCGAGCAGGGGTTATAGGTATACGGGGCATGAGCCACAAGCGGGCCAAAATCGTTCTGTTCCATAAGCTCGCGCAGGGCGGCCACGTCATCCATGTCAAGGGCTTTCGCCTTGCCGCCGCGCGGGTTGCGCGTAAAGAATGCAAAGGTATTGGCGCCAATTGACAACGCCGTCTCCCCCATCGCCCGATAGCCCTTCGTCGTCGAAAGATGACACCCAATCGTCAGCATCTCCAGCTCCCCCTCATCAGTTGCGGTGAAATAGTTCCTGTTTGGCCCCCTATTCTGCCGCAAACAGGAACTATTCCACCGCAACTTATAAAAGGGGCATCAGAGATGCGGGCCACCAAGCACCACGGTCGCCGGCGTCATGATCCCCTACGCGTCAGCGCCAAGTCCTAGAGGGCTAGACGGATTGCATCGATAATGCGCGCGCAGCGCTGTGTGGCGGCAAGGGGCATGACGGGACTCTCGAGTTTCCCCGCCCGGATGAGCTGGGTCGCATGCTGGATTTCGCCGTAGAAATCATCGACCTCAAACGGGGCATTTATTTCGAGCATTCGTCCGTCGGAGTACTTCACATGGGCGAGCTCGGGGCGATGGAGGCGCTCGATTTCCAACGAACCCCGCTCGCAGGCAATCGTTAAGCGGCTTTCGTATGCTGCTTTGCCGTCACACACCATATGAATGGGTATACCGCCGACGCTCATATGGACCTCGTCGGCCCAATCGACGCGGCCGCCCGATACGTCACGCCAGCGAACTTCACGGGACGAAACCTCGCACGCGCCCGCGAGCAAATCCTCAAACCAACCGACCGCATAGCAGCCCATGTCATATAGACAGCCACCCTGCAACGGGTCGAGCAGATAACTCGAAGGGGGCTCACCATAATCGAGTTTTTGCACGCTTTCAATCGAGACGATACGGCCGAGCTCGCCCGACGCAAGCAAGCCCTTCACGCGAGTACGCATCGGACAAAACCGATTTTTCATCGCCTCCATAAACAGCACGCCGCGCTCGCGAGAGGTGGAGGCAATCGAGAGAGCCTCTTCTTCGTTCAAAACGGCCGGTTTTTCGCACAGCACGGCCTTTCCCGCGCGCAGTGCCCGACAGACCCAATGCGCATGCATGCCATGTGGAAGAGCCAAGTAGATTACGTCGACATCGGGGTCGGCAATCAACGCATCATAAGCCGCATCGCCGCTATCGTCAGCCGTGGCATAACTGTGCGCGGCATCAATCGAAAACGCCCTGCAAAACTCCTCAACATGCGAAGGGGTGCGACCGGCGGCAGCCACAAGCCGTGCCCCGTCCACCTCCTTGAGCGACGCTGCAAATCGATGCGAAATGTTCCCAGCGCCCAAAACGCCCCAACGAACCTCACGCAAATCATCACATGAATCCCGATGGCCCACGACAGCCCCCTTCAGTTGCGGTGAAATAGTTCCTGTTTGGCCCCTATTCTGCCGCAAACAGGAACTATTCCACCGCAAGTTATAAAAGGGTCATGAGGAGCGCGTTTTGCCGAAGGCCTTAAGCACCGCCGTCACGGGGCCAGGCTGAAAACGGCGGCGTACGTCGTCCAAGCGCCCGGGAATATCGATGTGCTGCGGGCAGTGACGTGCGCATTTGCCGCATTTGACGCAATTGCTCACCAACTTGGGCTCGCCCGTGCGCACCGCGCTCGCCGTAAAGTACTGCGATAGACCCGTAAACCAGCTGTGCGCATAGCTTGCGTTGTAGGCGGCAAAACACCCAGGGATATTGATGCCTTTAGGGCACGGCATGCAATAGCCACATCCCGTACAGGGCACGCGATTCGATTTCTCAAACTCTCCCAGCACACGCGCGATGGTATCGAGCTGCTCCGTCGTCATCGAATCCGGCAGTGCGCGATCAGCCAGTGCCACGTTCTCATCCACTTGCGCGGTATCGGTCATACCCGATAGCAGCATCGTCACCTGAGGATGATTCCACACCCACGAAAGCCCCCAGGCGGCCGGAGTGCGCAAATGCTGGTCACGGGCGCTATCGAGCACGGCGCGGGCCCGCGGCGGCAGCTTGCCCGCCAGACGCCCGCCCAACAGTGGCTCCATCACAAACACCGCGAGCCCGCGCTCCGCAGCCGCCATGAGTCCTGCCGTTCCCGCTTGATAGCGCTCGCCGGCATAGTTGTACTGTATCTGGCAAAAATCCCAGTCATACGCGTCAAGCATTGTCAGGAAATCCGCCGCGCTGCCGTGATACGAAAAGCCAATCTGGAGAATGCGCCCCGCCGCCTTTTGACGCACGATCCAGCCCTCGATGCCCAACGCCACCACACGTTCCCACTGGGCGGGCGAGGTGATGTTGTGCATAAGGTAATAGTCGATACGGTCGGTCCGTAGCCGACGCAGCTGTTCGTCAAAGAAACGGTCGAAATCCTCTGCGCAAGTACACGAAGCGTGCGGCAACTTAGTCGCCAGCAACACCCGGTCGCGCAGTCCCAAGCGCTCAAGCGAGGCGCCCACGCACACCTCGTTGCCGGGATAGAGATACGCGGTATCCAGATAATTAATCCCCTGCTCCACCGCACGGGAAATGATGGCATCGGCCGTCTTCGCATCGGGATGTCCCGGCGCACCGGGAAACCTCATGCAGCCCAGACCCAGAGCAGATATTCGGTTACCACTTTTGGGGTCAACGCGGTATTGCACGGACCCTCCCTTCGCCATCAGCGCTCGGCAAGGCGAAACACAATGGTCACGCGGCCGAAACATCGTGGAATCGCAATCGAGAACGTATCGTAACGCAGCAGAAATCGAGCTGTCACGGCACCGCTTTAACATCAGCAAAAAGCCCGATGAAGGGAGGCGAGCGTGACCACACGTGAGGATGCCCACCCCTATCCCGGCGAGCAATACATCCTCTCGGTCGACCGTTACCAGACCGAGGTCATGGACCATCTGGACGAGCTTCCCGCCACAGGCGCCGTCATCTTCTGCACCTTCCCCAAGGTGCGCGATGGCGTTGGATATCCCGCACGCGTTTTTGCCATCTGCCCCGCGGCATAAGTTCCCATGCGTTTGTTCTTCTAAATTCAGCCTCCGGTGCACGCTACACGCCCCAGCGGCATACAATCCATCAGGCGCCCCGCACGCGGGCGCCTTTTTGTGAGGAGATGATCCACATGCAGATCAACAAGGTCGCCTTTATCGGCAAGGGCGGCGTCGGGCTACTCTACGGCAGCATGATCGCCCAGGCACTCGGCGACGATGCCGTCGAATACGTCATGGACGACGCCCGTTTCGAGCGTCACGCAGACGACGCCCTTACGGTCAACGGCGAGCCCTGCGCACTCAAGTCCGTGCGCGCCAGCGAGGCAACGCCCGCCGATCTGGTCATTCTCACGGTCAAGACGACGGGACTCGACCAGGCGCTCAAGACTATGGAACATATCGTGGGCCCCAATACGCTCATCGCCTCGCTGTGCAACGGCATTACGAGCGAGCAGAAGATTGCCGAGCGCTTTGGCTGGGAGCACACCGTCCTGGGCATCTGCCAAGGCATGGACGCCGTGTTCCTCAACGGAGAGCTCACCTTTACCAATGCGGGCGAAATTCGCTTTGGCGCGGCAGCGGGCACCGAGCCCGCAACCGTTACCACCATCGACGAGCTCTATACGCGCTGCGGCGTCGCCCATACCGTCGAGAGCGACATTGCGCACCGCATGTGGGCCAAACTCATGCTCAACGACGGCATCAACCAGACCTGCATGGCCTACGGCGGGACCTACGGAAGCGCCACGGAGCCGGGCTCCGAGCAGCGTCGCTGCTTTGTTTCCGCCATGCGCGAAACGCTTGCGGTCGCTAACGCCGAGGGCATTGAGCTGACCGAGGCAGACCTGACGCAAATGGTGCACCTCATCGAGGGAATCGACCCCGCCGGTATGCCCTCGATGGCTCAAGACCGCATCGCAAGGCGCAAAACCGAAGTCGAGGAGTTCGCGGGCACCATCTGCCGCCTCGCAGCCAAGCACGATATCCAAGTGCCGCAAAACGATTGGCTCTATCGGCGCATCCGCGATATCGAGAAAAGCTGGTAGCGCCAACGCACCGCATTCAACAGCCTTAACAGCAAAGCCGCCGCAAGGGAACCGTTCCCCCGCGGCGGCTTTCATCTTCGTCTATGACCGGCTGTCAATCTCACAACAGTTAGCGTTGCGATTCCGGAACCTCGTCCTCGTCATCGCGGCAAAGTAGCACGCCGGCGCTTCCCAGCAACGCCGCTGCAATCAAGGCGCCCACAATCACAGGAGCGGCGCCCGTAGCGGACTGCAAGCCGGCAGTTAACACCGCCGTCGGACCAAGGCATCCGATCAAAAGGGCAACGACGGCAATAGCGACATCTCGAGCGTTCATGGAACCACTTCCTCCACGAGAAAGACTTTGTTTCTCGTGACTTAGTGTGCCCCGCGCCCATATGCGCGGCGTACTGCCACGGTAAGCGCTCTGTTAGCTCAAGCATGCACAAAAAACGGACGCCCTTACGTTGCCCAAAGGCTCGGTAAAGACGCCCGCCCGTCATGTCCTATTGGCTTATGGCAGATTACCAACCGGTATAGTAGTCGGTGGTTCCGGCTGCGCAGCCGGAGTCATAGACCTTGCACTCGCCCTTGGAACCGGTAAACGTGGAGCCCTGAGCCTTATCGCCCGCGGCCACGACGTAGTAACCATCGGAATCGCGCCAAAAGCCCTCGGAATCCTGAGTCCACTCGCCCGTGCGGTGATGGTAGAGCACGTTGCTGCTGTAATAGGTCTCACGACGACCGTTATAGTTATTGACGCCGCTCGAGCGCGTCAGGCCCGAGCCGTTCGCGTAATACGCAGCAGACGCGTAAGACGAGCCGGAGCCGGCGTTGTAATACGAAGCCTGAACGGCCTCAGCGGCCTCGGCTTCGGCAGCCGCAGCCTCGAGCGCCTCGCGCTTAGCATCCTCGAGCGCGGAGCGAAGCTCGTCGAGCTCGGCCGACTTCGCGTCGACCTCTTCCATCGTCAAAAGACTGCCCGCACCATCGATACAACCTTGCAGTACAGCGCGCTCGTCATCGGTGGCATAGTCACCGTACATGTTCATGATGATCTGGGCGCGGACCTCCAGGGAATCGCGCTTGGCCCCCATAGAGGCGTTCCACTCCTGCATGGAGCCAAAGCCGTCGCCGCGATAGTCGACGGGCTGCATCAGCGTCGCCTCGGACGGCGTGGATCCGACCGTATCGGATAGTGTTGCCGCGCGGGCATCAGTTGCGCCGGCGCCCGTCAAAAGTGCCACGGTCAGAGCGGCGGAAAGGGCGGCGGCTTTCGGTTTTCGTGAATCAATCCTCATGTAGCTGGAAACCTCCGTAGTGCGTTTTTGCTGCGTTTGAGCTGCGTGTGATTCGATCGCGCTGCATAGTACCCCGAGCAAATCGCGACCTGCGGTTTTTCTCAAAAGGCGCACGTCATTTGCGTAAAACTCACATCCTCTCAACAGGAGTTTTCCACATCTCGATTGCATAAAGCGTGCCAAAAACCCTGTTTTTGCACCCTCTCTATGCAAAAAAGGCGCCTGTGCGACCATTGTTCGCACAGGCGCCTTGAGCAGGCATTTTATGCAGTTATACCTATCGAGTCGCAAGGGGTCCTTGCACAAGTCGCCTTACTCGTCCAGTGCGGCAAAGGCCTGCTTCAGATCCCAAATGATGTCCTCGGCGTTCTCGGTACCGATGGAAAGACGGATCGTGGAGGGCGTGATGTTCTGCTCGGCGAGCTCCTCGGCAGAGAGCTGGGAGTGCGTGGTGGTAGCCGGGTGCACGACGAGCGACTTGACGTCGGCCACGTTGGCGAGCAGCGAGAACACCTGCAGATGATCGATGAACTTCCAAGCTGCCTCCTGGCCACCCTTAATCTCAAAGGTAAAGATCGAGGCACCGCCGTTGGGGAAGTACTTCTGGTACAGCTCATGGTCGGGATGCTCGGGCAGGCTCGGGTGGTTCACCTTGGCAACGTGGCTGTCACCGGTCAGGAACTCAACGACCTTCTTGGTGTTCTCGACATGACGGTCAACGCGCAGCGACAGAGTCTCGGTGCCCTGGAGCAGGACCCAGGCGTTGAACGGGCTGATGCAGGCGCCCTCGTCACGCAGCAGGATAGCGCGGACATAGGTTGCAAAGGCGGCGGGACCGGCAGCCTCGGCAAACGAAACACCGTGGTAGGAGGGGTTGGGCTCAGCGATCTGGGCGTACTTGCCACTCGCCTTCCAATCGAAGTTACCGCCGTCGACGATCACACCGCCCAGCGAGGTGCCGTGGCCGCCGATAAACTTGGTTGCGGAGTGGACGACGATGTTGGCACCATGCTCCAGCGGACGGAACAGATACGGGGTGCCGAAGGTGTTGTCGACGACAACCGGCAGACCATGCTTCTTGGCGATCTCGGAGATGGCGTCGATGTTGGGGATGTCGGAGTTGGGGTTACCGAGCGTCTCGAGATAGATGACCGTGGTGTTGTCCTTGATGGCGCCCTCGACCTCGTCCAGGTTATGGGCATCGACGAAGGTGGTCTCGACACCAAACTGGGAAAGCGTGTGCTCCAGCAGGTTGTAGGAACCGCCGTAGATGGTCTTCTGGGCGACCACGTGGTCACCAGCCTGGGCAAGTGCCTGCAGGGTATAGGTGATGGCAGCGGCACCGGAGGCGACGGCAAGACCGGCCACGCCACCCTCGAGCGCGGCGATACGGTCCTCGAAGACGCCCTGGGTGGAGTTGGTCAGACGGCCGTAGATGTTACCGGCGTCGGCAAGACCAAAGCGGTCGGCGGCGTGCTGGGAGTTGCGGAACACATAGCTCGTGGTTTGATAGATAGGCACAGCACGGGAGTCGGATGCAGGATCGGCGCTCTCCTGGCCAACGTGCAGCTGCAGGGTATCGAAACCAAAGGTGTGCTCGGGGTTGTTGATAAACTGGCTCATGATGATCTCCTTGATCGAACAAAAGTAATAAGAGTAAGAGAAGTAAGTCGCTGTCTCCTGATCACGCCGACGGGCGCAAACAGGAGCCCGGCATTCGTCTTGGTAAGCAATTCATATGCGGGCCTCCTTTCGCATCCCGGTTCCGTGGTCGGCTTAATTACCTACAGCCTTTGTGTGTTTTGAATAGTACGAGCATTGTTTCCCTCGGTCAATCACTTAAAAGCGCTAATCTGTTATCTGTTTTATAGATAGCAATCGAGAGGATGGCGTCGATGACCCTTCAGCAGCTTCGTTTTCTGATTGCCGTGGCAGAGTCCGGCTCAATCAACGCTGCAGCCCAGCGCCTCTATACCGCTCAGTCCAACATCTCAAACGCCGTCAAAAGCCTGGAACAGGAGCTCCATCTGAAGATCTTTACGCGCTCCAGCCGCGGCGTCACGCTCACCAACGACGGCACCGAGCTTTTGGGCTATGCGCGCCAGGTCGTAGAGCAGGCCGACATGCTCGAGGCACGCTACGAGGACGGCGGCACACCCCAGGCGCGCCTTGCCGTCTCGGCCCAGCACTACGCGTTTTCGGTCGAGGCCTTTGTCAACGTCGTCGAGCGCTGCCGCGACAGCAAGTTCGAGTTCATCATGCGCGAGACCACCACGGCGCAGATCATCGACGACGTCCGTGCGTTTCGCAGCGATATCGGCATTCTGTATCTGGATGACTTTAACGCCCGCGTTCTGCAGAAGGCCTTCGCCGATGCCCGAGCGAGCTTTCATCCCCTCTTTGATGCGAAGGTCCACGTGTTCGTCAGCAAACGCCACCCGCTCGCACGCCGCTCGCAGCTGTCCCTTGCCGACCTCACGCCCTATACGCGCTACAGCTTTGAGCAAGGCACCTCGAACTCCTTCTATTACGCCGAGGAACCGTTTAGCTATATTCCCTGCAACCGCAATATCCGCGTATCCGACCGCGGGACGCTCACCAACCTGCTTATCACCTCGAACGGCTATGCGCTGTCGACCGGCGTACTCTCCAGCGAAATGCAGTGGGGCATGGCCTCGATCCCCCTGGCAGACGCCCCGACGATGCATGTGGGCTACATCATGCATGACGACCGCAAACCCTCTCCCCTCTTGCAGCAATACCTCGACGAGCTCAACCGCATCATCCATGCCAACCAACTGTCGGAAGACGGGGTAGAAATCGTAGATTGCTAGCCCCCGGCGGGCATGGCGCTACAATGGTCACTCACGCGAAACGTACCCAACGAAAGGAACCATGTGAAGGTCATCATCTATACCGACGGCTCGGCCCGATCAAATCCGGGACGTGGCGGCTACGGCGCCGTGCTCAAATACACCAACCCCGCCGGCAAGACCTTCACCTCTGAGCTTTCGCGCGGCTACGCCAAGACCACCAACAACCGCATGGAGCTCATGGCGGTCATCGTGGCACTCGAGGCGCTCAACCGCCCCTGCGACGTCGAAGTCCATTCCGATTCGCAGTACGTCGTCAACGCCTTCAACAAGCACTGGATTGACGGATGGAAAAAACGCGGCTGGAAGACCGCCAACAAGCAGCCTGTCAAGAACCGCGACCTGTGGGAGCGTCTGCTTGCCGCAAAGAGCAAGCATAAGGTGGAGTTCATCTGGGTTAAGGGTCACGCCGGCCATGAGCTCAACGAGCGCTGCGACGAGCTTGCCACCACGGCGGCCGACGGCAGCAACCTCGATATCGACACCGGCTTTAACGAGAGCGACCTGTAACGGCGTTTTCGCACGCTTTTGTGTCCTCCCGCGCTACACTCATCCTGTAAACCGAACGGCACGAGGGGGATACATGCTGCGTATAGCGACCATCGGCACATCCATGATTACCGACGACTTTATCCAGGTCGTCAACGCCAACGACCAAGCCGCGTTTGTGGGCACGCTCTCGCGCGACGCAGATCGCGGCACCGCCTTCACCGCTAAGCACGGCGGCGAGCGTAACTTCACCGCACTTGACGAGCTTGCGTCCGCTGCCGACGTCGACGCCGTCTATATCGGCAGCCCCAACGCACTTCACTACGAGCAGGCCCTTGCCTGCATCGCCGGTGGCAAGCACGTCATCGTCGAGAAGCCCTTCTGCGCCACCGAGGCGCAGGCGCTGGAAGTCTTCCGCGCTGCCGAGGCAGCAGGTGTCGTGGCCCTCGAGGCCATGCGCCCGCTCCATGACCCCGCTTTCCACGCCATCGAGGACGCCCTGGGCGAGATTGCGCCCATTCGTCGTGCCTCATTGCGCTTTGGCAAGTATTCCTCGCGCTACAACGAGATTCTCGCGGGACGCTCCACCAATATCTTCGACTGCAATATGGCATCGGGTTCCCTCATGGACATTGGCGTCTACACCGTCGAGCCCATGGTCGAGATTTTCGGCATGCCCTCCGGCCTTACGAGCATGGCTACTCTGCTCGACCCCACCACGCGACAGCTCACGCACGGCCCCATCGACGGCTGCGGTTCTATCCTCGCCAGCTACGGCGGTGGCCGCATCTCCGTCGAGCTCGCGCACTCCAAAATTACGAATGACCTGCTGCCCTCGCAGATCGAAGGCGAGCGTGGCACTATCCAGATCGACCATCTGTCCACGCCCCGCAACGTCCGCATCGACTATCGCGGCGATGTCGTACGCGGCTCGGCGACCGAGGCACCGCGCGAACAGGGCGACAACGGCCGCGTGCTCGACCTGCCCAAATCGAGCAACACCATGGAATACGAACTCACAGACTTTATCACCGCCATCGGCGGCATCGATAACGTTAAGGAAGAGATTTGGGAGACCCCGGCGGGACGCCATGAGCTCGGCCACTACCGCGATGTCACGCTCGTCTCGCTGCGCATCATGGATGCCGTGCGTCAGCAGGCCGGCATTACCTTCCCCGCCGATTCAGTCAAGCAGGCATAGCGATGGGCCTCTTCGATACGTTCTTCTCCAGCGTCACCGGCGGCAGTCGAGAGCCTCAAAAACCATCAAACAACGAGCTCGAGCTGCGCCGCAGGCTTACTGTGCTCGCAAGCGACGAGGCCACTCAAGACACTCCCCTGCGCTACTTCCTGCACTGGACGGGGCAAGTCCAAGGCGTTGGTTTTCGCTTTACCAACACCAACCTCGCACAGGCACGCGCACTCACCGGCTGGGTGCGTAACATGGAAGACGGCTCAGTCGAGATGGAGATACAGGGAGCTCCGGCAAATATCCTATCTCATCTCGAGGCGCTTCATGCCTCCTACGAGCGCATGGGAACGCGCTTTCGCCTCGTAGACGCCCAGGCCCGAGCCCCACTTACCAATGAAGACGGTTTCAGTCCTCGTTATTAGTATTGTGTGCTAAATACGGTATCATTTACCTACGACCGTTGATAGAAAAGAGGCGAGGCGCATGGCGGTGCAAAGAAGAAACACCAAGCAGCGGAAGCTGGTTCTTGACGCCGTGCGCCAAAGCTATAACCACCCCACCGCCGATGAGATCTACAACGCCGTGCGCGCGCAGGATGACAAAATCAGCCGCGGTACGGTCTACCGCAATCTCAATCTCTTGGCCGACGCCGGCGAGTTCCTCTCCATCAAGACGCCGGGCGGCAGCCGCTTCGATCGCACGATCGAGCCGCATGCGCATATCATCTGTACCTCGTGCAGCCGCGTCATCGACGTACCGCTCCCCTTCGATGCCCAGCTCGACGCCAAGGCGTCCGAGCAAATCGGCTGGAACGTCACCTCGCACTACACCATCTTCGAGGGTCTCTGCCCCAACTGTAGGTAGATTTTGGGACATGCCTACTCAGCAAGTAGACGACGCAGCTCTTCTTCGACCGTGCGCACGTAGCGGACACGGTCATTGACACCGCGCATGCTGGGATTGCAGCTCTCCATCAGATAGGGATGGCCCACCACGTTGAGCATGTCGCGATCGTTTTCGTTATCGCCAAACGCCATCATTTCGTTAGGTGAGATCCCCAGTGCGCGACCATAATCGGCAAGCGCGGACCCCTTGCCTGAATCAAAGCCGATAAAGTCGGTCCATTCGGTTCCCGACGTCATCACATCGACCCGGTCGCTAAAGCGACGCGCAAAATACTCCAACGCCGCCGGCTGCTCTGTCTCGGGCGTTTGAAACGCAATCTTAATGACATCCTCGTCAATGTCCTCGGGACGGTCGACCACCGTCACATCGCAGTGGACCTCGTAACGCAAATGGTCGATGAATGCATCGTTACCGCTTATGGTGTAGAGGTGCCCCTCGCAGGAAAGGGTTACGTCGGCATGGGGGTAGGCGACCACGGCATTCGCGATATCCATAGCAAGGCTACGTTCCATGGAACGTTTGACAACGGCGCGCCCCTCGCTCATCACCAGGGCTCCGTTTTCGCATACATAGGCGAGCTCATCGGCCACCGGGGCAAACAGATAGCGCAAGCTCGCATATTGACGGCCGCTCGCCGGCATAAACACAATACCGCGACGATGCAGCTCATTAATGAGCTCAAAGGCCTCGGGACGCGGCTCGCGCTCCCCCGGATGCAGCAACGTGCCATCCAAATCGCAGGCGATCAGCTTGATTCCCTCAAGACCCATATGCTTCCCCCAAAGCCTCTCATCAACAGCAAGACGGACTTTGAATGGCAATCCCTCAAAGCCCGTCTTGCGCATACGCGCGCTTAGCCGCGCGTCTTTTTTACGATCGTAAAGTCTGAAGCCATGCTCACAACAACATCCGCCGCGCTCGATGCAAAGCGTCGACTGGCATCGAGCTCGCGTGCGACCACCGAGAGCCGAACGCCCCCAATGCCCCGGAGCATACGACCCAAAACCGGTTGCACCGGCGTATACATGCGCACGGTATGCTCGTCCGAGTCACCCCGGAAGAGCGGCGCATGCATGTTGCCGATCTCCCAGCACGCATGTGCGAGCACAATCGGATCCATGCGGTCGACTTCGACCAAATAGACCTCGGCGCTGCGCAGGCGTACGACAACCGCTACGGGCACCGTGCCCGTGCGGTCGACAGCGAGCACGTCACCGTCGGCAAGACGCTCGCCATCAGTGGCATCCAGCCGGGCATTCACCGTGCGCCCCAGCTCCGTCACGCCCACAAACAGGCGCGCATCAGCCTGGTCCCAATCGAGTAGCAGCTCGTCAACCTCAAAGACGCCACCCAGCTCCCGACGAAGCAGGAGTTCATAGGACGGGTCGTTGAGATTTCCCAAGCGCTCCGTAGCTACCAGGTCCACGGACATCAACTAGTCCTCGACCTCAACGAGCTCGATATCAAAGTTGAGATCCTTGCCGGCAAGCTCGTGGTTGGCATCGAGCGTCACGGCCTCGGACGTCACATCGATGACGACAGCGGGGACAGGCATGCCGCTCGGCGTGGACAGGAAGAGCTTCATGCCCTTCTCGATCTGCTCGATGTTGGGAACCTGCTCGGCCGGGAAGGTCAGGACCATCTCGGGGTTGTGCTCGCCGTAGGCATCGGCAGCAGGAATGTGCACGGACTTCTTCTCGCCCACCTGCATATCGATAACGGCGGCGTCGAAGCCCTTGATCATCTGACCGGCACCGCAGGTGAACTCCAGCGGCTCACCGCGATCGTAGGAGCTATCGAACTGCGTGCCGTCATCGAGCGTGCCACGATAATGGGTCTTGACCTTCTTGCCCTGGTTGGACATGGTAACCTCCGTGATAAGGGCGGCGCACAACGCGGGCCGCCGTGAACATATGGCGCTAACTATACCCTAGTCATACAATTCATTGACAGTTTGCAAAGAAACGCTGCAACCGGAGGAACCATGGCATATCCCGTATTTGACCTACACTGCGACACCGCCGACCGTATCGGCTGGGCCACACTCGATCTTGACCTGCGCTTTACCGCCGGCACCGACGGTTATTTCCCCGGCGACGAAACGCATCCGCAGGATTTCGACCTTATCGAGGGCAACGCCTGCGCCATCTCGCTCGCAAAGATCGGCAACACGCCGTGGGCGCAGTGCTTCGCTACGTTTGTCCCCGACGAGATTCCCACCGCCCACGCCGCGCGCTTCCAGGCGCAGATCATGGCGCATATGAGCGGCCAGGCAATGCTCAACCACGACCGCATGGTCAACGTGCGCAGCGCCGCTGATATTCGCCCTGCGCTCAAAGACGGCAAGGTCACCTGCATCCACACCATCGAAAACGCCACGTTCTTTGCCGAGGACCCCGCGCTGATCGAGGTGCTCAAGAGCTTGGGCGTGCTTATGTCGTCACTCAGCTGGAACGCGCAGGGACCGCTCGCGAGCGGCCACGACACCCACGCCGGCCTCACCGCCGCCGGCATCGAGGCACTTACGCAGATGGAGCACGCCGGCATGATACTCGACGTCTCCCACCTCAACGATGAGTGCTTTGACGAGGTTGTCGCCCACGCCACGCGCCCCTTCGTCGCCAGCCACTCCAACTCCCGTGCGGTTTGCGGCGTCAAGCGCAACCTCACCGACGACCAGTTCCGCACCATTCGCGACATGGGCGGCATCGTCGGCCTCAACTACTGCAGCGAGTTCCTATCCAACGATGCGACCGACAAGACCACCGCAGACGTCACCTTCGACCAGCTAGCGGCACATATCGAGCACTGGCTCGACCTGGGCGGCGAAGATGTCATCGCACTCGGCGGCGACTGGGACGGCGCCAAGGTGCCCGCTTTCCTCTCCGATGCCAGCAAGATGCCCGAATTCCAGAACATGCTCTCCAAGCACTTTGGCAAGACCGTGATGCAGAAGCTCTGCAGCGATAACGCCCTTGCCTTCTTCGAGCGTTATTAATTTCACATCCCTTGAGCGGGCCGGCATACCGAACGGTCGAAATGCCGGCCCGTCCCCAATCTGAAGGACCGCTTTTGACGCAGCAGTTTACGATTTTCCTACCCCGACCGGATGGGATGCCCATCCCCGTCGTCGTTACCAAAAAGCGCGTCAAGAACTTCAACCTACGCGTCACATCGAGCGGTGAGGTCCACGCCAGCGCACCGCTCGGCGCCAGCCGCGAGCGTATCGAAGCGTTTGTGAAGCGCAACAGCGCCTGGATTATCAGCCGACTTGCCCAGCGCGAGCAACGTCAGACGACGGCACAGGAGCCGCTCAGCACCTCGTCCATCATTGCGCTTTGGGGCAAGCCCATCACGGTACAGGACGCACTCGATCACAACTTTGTATCACCCGCACCGCGACCCCAGCAGGCCACCTTCGCAAGTTTTATGGGTGCCGACAAGTCGAACGAACGCCCACAGGCCAAGCGGCTCGCAATCCTCGACGGTCTAACGTCCGACGAGCTCCAAGCCCACATCGACCAGCTCTATACGTCCGAGGTCACATCGGCGCTGCGCGATATTTTGCACGCGTACGAAATCGCAATGGGCGTCTCCGTTTCCCGCGTTTCCGTACGCAGCATGAAAACGCGTTGGGGCTCGTGCACGCCCAAATCCGGCGCCATTCGCATCGCACGAGAACTTGCCGGCTACCCCGTCGAATGCCTCGACATGGTTGTCGCCCACGAGCTCGTCCACTTGCTCGAGCCAAGCCACAATCAGCGGTTTCACGCCCTGCTCGACACGTACTGCCCCAACAATAGAGCTCTGTCGCAGCGACTCAAAAAACCGCCCGCCAACGAGCTTTAGCGTCAGCTAGCGCACGCGCTCGATCTCGACGCCACAGCTTGCCAGGGGAAGACCGACGGGCGCCCAAGGCTTATCGAGCTTAACACGCACGCCAAGCAGCAAGGGATAACGACGTAGCAGCATCTGGGCCACACCCTCGGCTGCAGCCTCGATGAGCTTAAACGTATGCTCGCGCAGATAGCCATCGACATCGTGGCACACCGAGCCGTAATCAATAGAGGCATCCAGGTTATCGTGCTCCCCCGCCGCGCGCAGGTCGGCATAGAGCACCAAGGACACGACAAACTTCTGCCCCAGGGCGTTTTCCTCGGGATACACGCCGTGGTTGGCAAAGACCTCGAGACCATCGATAGTAATGCGGTCGGCATGGCGCAGGTCGTCATAGCTCACATGGGGCACCGCCGTTGCGGCGGAAATCTCGCCCCTGCCACGACGGGCAAGCTCGGCACCCTCGGTCTTGGTTGCATTCTCGGGCAGCTTTTTGTTAGTCATCGCGATCGTCTCCTTCGTTCAGAACCCCGACCGCGCATACCGACTACACGCGAATCGACAGGTTCTTTTTATCATCGCTCCAGTTGCAGGCATTGCGCGCAGGGCATGCAAAGCAGGCGCGCGACGCTTTGTCGGCTGCATAGAGCAGACGCTCAAGCGGCTGGCTGTTCACGCGCAGCTTTCGATGGCCCAGAATGGCCGTCTTAATGGCTGCGGCATCTGCCGGCTCAAACGCCACGTCTTCGGGCATGCCGCCGAGAATCGCATCGGCGACGCGTTCGCTTGCAACATCATGGGATATACCCGATTCATACTGTTCATCTTTGCCGATATCGTGAAGAAGTGCCGTGGCATAGATGACCTCGCGGTCAAATTTGAGCTCTTCCTCGAGATTCTTGATCCACATAATACGGGCGACATCCAGCAGATGGTCGATACCGTGGCGGCAAAAGATGCGCCCCGATTCCAACTGCGCAATGTTTCCCAGATGCCGCCGGAACAGTCCGTTGGCACAGATGTAATCAATGCGAGGCATGGCACCAAAGGGAGTCAGGCCCGAAGCCATAAAGCCGCGACGCGACGTTCCTTCATCGGTCTTCGATGCAAAGTCGTTGACGACTCTCATGGTTAGCGGCCCAGCATCCTAAAGAATCGCTCCTCGAGCGACGGATCGGTCTCAAAGACACCGCGACGAGCAAGCGTTACGGTCTTGGTACCGGGCTTTTGCACGCCGCGCATGGTCATGCACATATGCTCGGCTTCCATCAGCACGATTGCCCCTTGGGGGGCAAGATATTCCATGAGGGCATCGGCAACCTGTGTACACAGCTGCTCCTGCAGCTGCAGACGACGGGCATAGACCTCAACCGTGCGAGCAAGCTTAGACAGACCCGCCACGCGGCCGTTAGGGATATAGCCGATCGCAGCCTTGCCATAAAACGGCAGCAGATGGTGCTCGCACAGCGAGTAAAACGTGATGTCGCGCTCGATAACTAAATCGTTCGAAGCGACGGCAAAAGTTTTGGACAGGTGCTCCTCAGCGCTCTGGTCCATGCCGCCGGCAATCTCGCCATACATACGGGCGACGCGTGCCGGCGTCTCCAGCAGGCCCTCACGAGTTGGGTCCTCGCCTATGCCCTCAAGCAACAGCTTTATGGCGGTCTCAACTTTTTCCTGATCGACCATCTAGGCCTCACTCTTCCGATTTTGCGTTCGCGCTATGGTACCACGCCCTCCGGCATCGGCCACAAGCTACATAGTATGGGTCGAATAGACCGGATCGTCCCGCCAAAGCTCCACAGCGTCGCAAAGCGAAACGCCCTCGCGCGCGGCACGAGTGCGCGTGGCGTTCATGTCGATCACCCGCTGATTACTCGAACCCCTAAAACGCAAGGAGATATCGTACAGGTCTTGAACGAACGGGCCGTCCACCAACATATCGAGGCAGGCAAGGATACGGTCCGTCACCTCGGTATGATGACGGCCGCCCGGCATAAGTTCCTCGAGCACGTCGCCGGTAAAGCACCAAATGGTCTTCCCCGACTCCACAGGATAGGCCGCACGCACGCGTTCGATAAAGTCAACGAGACCCGCCTGATTCTCGGGTTCCATGGGCTCGCCACCCAGAATCGTCAGACCATCAATAAAGGGATGGTCAAGACTGTCGATAATCTTGTCCTCGACGGCACGGTCGAACGGTTCACCCGCGGCAAAGTCCCACGCGACGGAGTTAAAGCAATTCTTGCACCCACGACGGCACCCACTCACAAACAGAGAAGTACGAACACCTTCCCCATCAGCAATGTCGAAATACTTAATGTTCGCGTAGTTCATAGGTAACTCTCCCGGGAGGCCGGGACATATCATCCCGTCCTCAAACATTCTCGGCCTGCGGCCTGCGAAACTGCGGGCGGGACGATATGTCCCGGCCTCATGCAAAGGGTAACTCAATGAACGAAGCGAACATCGAGTATAGGGTTCGAGGTCCAATAAAAACTTTGTTGCAGCCCAACCGTCATCGCAAGCAAAACGTTGTTGCAAGTCAACTCATTTCCGCTAAGAACTTCGAGAAGTGAGCAGACCGCATGCTGCATCTCAACTACGTCAACTTGGCTGAACCGAGAGGGCCGCTTGGGCTTTTGCTCGATATGAGTTCCGCACGCAAAGAAGGCCACTTAATGTGGCCTTCGTCTTGCGCAGGACTGTCCGAAATAGCGAGCAAATGCCCAAGCGGCCCTCTCGGTTCAGCCCCGGAGCGGTATTAGAGATGCAGCACGCGGTCGCGGATCTCCTCGGTTCGACCCTGGTTCCAGAATTGAGTACCGATGTAGCCGCACGTACGACGGGCGACATTCATCTTCTCCTGATCGCGGTTGCCGCAATTGGGGCACTCCCACACCAGCTTGCCGTCATCCTCGACAATCTTGATCTCGCCATCGTAGCCGCACACCTGGCAGTAATCGCTCTTGGTGTTGAGCTCGGCGTACATGATGTTGTCGTAGATGTACTGCATCACGCGAATGACAGCCTTAAGGTTGTCCTGCATGTTAGGAACCTCGACGTAGGAGATGGCACCGCCCGGCGAAAGCTGCTGGAACATGCCCTCAAACTTGAGCTTATCGAAAGCATCAATCTCCTCGGACACATGGACGTGGTAGCTGTTGGTAATGTAGCCCTTGTCCGTCACACCCGGAATAATGCCAAAACGACGCTGCAGGCACTTGGCGAACTTGTAGGTCGTCGACTCAAGCGGGGTGCCGTACAGCGAGAAGTCGATATCGCTTTCGGCCTTCCACTCGGCGCATTTGTCGTTCATGTGCTGCATGACGGCCATGGCAAACGGCGTGCCTTCCTTCTCGGTGTGGCTGTGGCCCGTCATGTACTTGACGCACTCATACAGACCGGCATACCCCAGGCTGATGGTGGAATAGCCGCCCACGAGCAGTTTGTCGATCGTCTCGCCCTTCTTAAGGCGCGCCAGGGCGCCGTACTGCCACAGAATCGGTGCGGCATCCGAAAGCGTGCCCATCAGGCGCTCATGACGGCACAGCAGGGCACGATGGCACAGCTCAAGGCGCTCGTCGAAGATCTTCCAGAACTTGTCCATGTCCTGATGCGAGCTCAGTGCGACATCGGGCAGGTTGATGGTCACAACACCCTGGTTAAAGCGGCCATAGTACTTAGGTTTGGTCGGGTCATAGTTCAGCGCGTTGGCAACATTGTTAAAGCCGTTGCCCGAACGGTCGGGCGTCAGGAAGCTGCGGCAACCCATGCAGGTGTAGCAATCGCCATTGCCGGCGGTCTCACCCTTAGACAGCTTGAGCTCACGCATCTTTTTCTCGGAGATGTAGTCGGGCACCATGCGCTTGGCGGTGCACTTCGCAGCCAGCTGAGTCAGGTAGAAGTACGGGGAATCCTCGTAAACGTTATCGTCCTCGAGCACATAGATAAGCTTGGGGAACGCCGGAGTGATCCACACGCCAGCCTCGTTCTTAACGCCCTCATAGCGCTGACGAAGCGTCTCCTCCACAATCATGGCAAGGTCGTGCTTCTCCTGGGGCGTACGGGCCTCATTGAGATACATAAAGACCGTCACGAACGGCGCCTGGCCATTCGTGGTCATAAGGGTCACGACCTGATACTGAATCGTCTGGACGCCGCGACGGATCTCGTCACGCAGACGATCCTCAACGACCTCACGGACCTTCTCGGCAGACGCAGAGACGCCAAGCTCCTCGAGCTCGCGGGCAACCTCGCCGCGAATCTTCTGACGGCTCACCTCGACAAACGGAGCCAGGTGGGTCAGCGAAATCGACTGACCGCCATACTGGGAAGAGGCGACCTGCGCGATGATCTGCGTCGCGATATTGCAAGCAGTCGAAAAGCTGTGCGGCTTCTCGATCAGCGTGCCCGAGATAACGGTGCCATTCTGGAGCATATCCTCCAGGTTCACCAGGTCACAGTTATGCATGTGCTGGGCGAAGTAGTCCGAATCGTGGAAGTGAATCAGGCCCTCGTTGTGGGCATCCACGATCTCCTGGGGCAGCAGCACGCGCTGCGTCAGGTCCTTGGAAATCTCGCCGGCCATGTAGTCGCGCTGAACGGAGTTGACAGTCGGGTTCTTGTTGGAGTTCTCCTGCTTGACCTCTTCGTTATTGCACTCAATCAGCGACAGAATCTTGTCATCGGTCGTGTTCTTTTGGCGCTTCAGGCTCTGAACATAGCGGTAGATGATGTAGTGGCGAGCGACCTCGTAGCAGTCGAGACGCATAATCTCGTCCTCGACCAGATCCTGGATCTCCTCGACCGATACGGTGTGGCCGGCCTTCTCACATGCCTCGGCGACGTTTTGTGCCGCATAGATCACCTGGCGGTCGGTAAGGCGAGAGCCTTCCTCGACCTCCAAGTTTGCGGCGCGGATCGCATTGACGATCTTATCGATGTCAAAGGTAACCTCGGTGCCGCTGCGCTTGATGATCTTCATCCTCTTGCCTCTTTCGCATCGTAGCCTCATTGCGCTTCAGAGCCAAACGATGCCCGGCAGGGCTTACCCTGTCTTGCGGCGCCGTCGCGCAATCTGTGTTTTCGATAACCATAGGCCCTCATGCGGACAATCCTCGCAGCCAATCAAGGGGCTCAAAGATCCATCCAAATAATGGGGCGAATAAGGTTCTCGTTCTCTGTCCGCCATCTATCATACGACAAAGAGGCATCTATATCCTGTATTCTTTTTTTAGGTCAAACACAACATATAGTGTTTCAGCAGGTCAAAGCAATTGGTCAATTTGCAGACGCATTATAAATGAAGGCCTCTTGGCAGACTGCTAAAACGTTATCAACCCAACTACCTGCACAGCAGTTTTGAAACCCCCTCAACCGTGCCGCCGCCAAATAGCACCAAAACCAAGCTGCTCGCGCCAAAAGAATCCAAAAGATTGTCCTTGACCAACATGTTGCGGTCATGATGGGCCAGGACACATGCAATCTGCCGGCACCCCTACGGGATACAAAGACCATCGCGTACGGACCTTGGATCAATATTTGATGACTTATTTGGCGGCGCGCTTGGTGGCAAAAAACAAAACAGCCCAGAGGACATAGCCTCTGAGCTGCGAACATTTGGTGGGCGTTAGAAGATTTGAACTTCTGACCTCTTCCGTGTCAGGGAAGCGCTCTCCCCCTGAGCTAAACGCCCAAATGGAGCGGACAACGGGGCTCGAACCCGCGACCCCAACCTTGGCAAGGTTGTGCTCTACCAACTGAGCCATGTCCGCTTACGAGGATTAATCTTACGTGATGCCCGCATCCTATGCAAGAACTTTTTTTGAAAAGTTTTGCGACGCCCTCGCGAACCTCGCGAAGACATCAGCCACCACGGAAGGCGCAGGCAAACGCAAACTCGCCGCAAGAGGCCCTTACATCTCACCGAGCATGATCCAGGCAGAGCTGTCCTGCGCGAGTCTGCCGTCTGCAAGCGCTGATGAGGTGAGCAGGACCCTGCCCGCCGGCAGCTCCACGGGTGCTGCACCGAAGTTCGTCACGCACGCCCAGCCGTTATCGCGGCGATAGGCGATGACGCCGCCCTCAGCGCCCTCGGCACCATCCGCAAGACCGGTGCGCCCGTCAAGATCGAGCCACGCAAGATCGTTGGCGCACCCGCGCAGCTTGCGCCGCAGCCAGAGGGCGTCACGATAGAGCGCAAGCATCGATGTCGGGTCCGTTTCTTCCCTATCGGCAGCATAATCGGAAAACCATGCAGGCTGCGGCAGATGGGGCGCCGCATCAGCGTCCGCCGGCGAAAACCCAAACGATCCGCCCTGCGCGGGATCGTCCGCCGCTACCCACGGCAGGGGCACACGACAGCCGTCGCGCCCCTTCTCGCGCTTCGGTCCGCGCGTATTGGTTGCACTGGGATCTTCGAGTGCAGTCCACGGGATATCAGCCACCTCAAAAAGACCGAGCTCCTCACCCTGATACACGTATGCCGAGCCCGGAAGCGCCAGTTCAAGCAAAAGAGCCGCCCGCGCGCGGCGCTCGCCGAGTTCACGGTCCTCGTCATAAGACGACCCGTCGCGTAAGAGCCAGTCGAGCGCAATCTGGTGGTAGCGCGTCGCCTTGATTTGCGGCAGGGCATAGCGCGTCGCCACGCGCGGCACGTCGTGGTTGGAGAGTACCCAGGTCGAGGCGGAATCGGATTCGATAGCTGCCTTCAAGCCCTCCTCGATTGCAGCGTGCATGTCATCATAGGTCCAAGTGGCCTTGGCAAACTCAAAGTTGAATGTCTGGCCAAGCTCGCTGGGACGCGCATAGAGATACTGGCGCTCAGGCAGCACCCACGCCTCGGCAACGGCGCTGCGCGGCGGATTATAGCGGTCGAACACGCGGCGCCACTCGCGATAGATCTCGTGGACCTCGTTGCGGTCCCACAGCGGATGGGCGCCGTCGTCAACCATGTCATCGCCCTCGGCGAGATGCCACCGGTCGAGGTCATCGCGGTCGAGATCCTTGGCGAGACCGTGCGCCACATCGATGCGAAAGCCATCGACGCCTCGATCGCTCCAAAACGCCAGGACGTCGCAAAAGAACGCGTGAACCGCGGGGCATGACCAGTCAAAGTCCGGCTGCTCGGGCGTAAACATGTGCAGATACCATTGACCGTCCGCAACACGCGTCCAGGCGGGGCCGCCAAAGTTGGCATTCCAATTGGTGGGAGGCAGCTCGCCATGCTCGCCGCGACCATCGCGGAAGATATAACGGGCGCGCTCGGGCGATCCGGGGCCGGCGGCAAGAGCGGCTTTGAACCAGGGGTGCTGGTTGGATGAATGGTTGGGCACGATATCGACGATGACCTTGATGCCGCGCGCGTGAGCCGCAGCGATCATGTCATCGAAGTCGTCAAGCGAGCCGAGACGTGGGTCGACATCGCAGTAGTCCGCCACATCATAGCCGCCATCGACAAGAGGCGAAGGGTAAAACGGGCTCAGCCAGATGGCCTCGATGCCCAGCCGCTCAAGATAGTCCATCTGCTGGGTAATGCCCGCGATATCGCCCAGACCCGAACCGGTCGAATCCTTAAACGAACGCGGGTAGATCTGATAGATCGCGGCATCGGACATCCATGAGCGCGAAGAGGACTTTTCTGCAGCCATGGGGTGAGCCTCCCTTGCAACGAGGTTTTGCGAGATGCCCACGATGATACGCCCAAAGCTGTCATTCGAGGCAAACAACGCCACAGCCACACCCCAAAACGCTCGCTCCCTCTCGGGCTCGAGCCTCCTGGGACGAATCGATCGATTAGTGAAAAGAACGGAAGACTCACTCCCCCGGCCACAACAGCGAGCGGGCTCCGGGTGCCCCAGGTTGCCGCGAAAGAGGAGGGAAGCGTACTTTATGTACGCGACCGACGATTGAGGGGGCAAGATGGGGTGCCCGGGGCTCGCGCAGCGTCAACAAAAAACGCGGTTCGTTAGAACCGCGTAAGATAGTTGGAGCGGACAACGGGGCTCGAACCCGCGACCCCAACCTTGGCAAGGTTGTGCTCTACCAACTGAGCCATGTCCGCATATGTAAAACAAAACGGGCGCCGGAGCGCCCGGATGTTGCCTGGAGGCGAAGCCCGGATTCGAACCGGGGGTAAAGGCTTTGCAGGCCTCTGCCTTACCACTTGGCCACTTCGCCGAAAAAGGACCGCCTAAACGGTCCGGAAATGCAATGGAGCGGACAACGGGGCTCGAACCCGCGACCCCAACCTTGGCAAGGTTGTGCTCTACCAACTGAGCCATGTCCGCTTGCGGGTTATTAATTTACGCGAGTTATCCAAAAGACGCAAGTACTTTTTTCAAAAAAGTTGCCGGCCGCGTGTTCTTGGTGGCTAAACGCGCTAAAGCGATTGGCTAGGCACGCGATTCCAGTGCTCCGCTAAATAGCTTCACCATCTGCACGCGCGTGCCGGTGCCGTCTGTGCGACGAGCAACCTCCACGTTATCGACAAGCATACGCATAAGCTTGATACCACGGCCGCGTTCCTCAGATGCGACCGGTTCGCTCGCTCCATCGATAGAATAGCCGGCACCCCGATCAAGCACCTCAACCACGACGCGATCGCCATAGGCCTGAACCGTCAGGACGCACCCGATACCGCCCGCATGGTCATAGGCATTACCCAGCGCCTCCCCCGACGCCAACGCGACATCGTAGCGCTCGTCGCGGCGCAACGGAAGCGATTCAAGGAGTTCGGCGATGCGATGTCGATAGTATGGAAGATTCTCGATACCCTGTCGGACCTCGACGCTCTTGCTCCATCGTGGCAACTCTCCCACCGGAATAGCGGGAATCGACTCACGCGCCGGACCCGCAACATGAAGGATGTCGACAAGTCGGGCAATCTCCAAAAAGCGAATGACCTCATCGGAGGCGTTAACGAGCGAAAGCAGGCCCTCTCGCCTCATGAGCTCTCTGGCACGTGTAAGCAAAAACGCCAAACCCGTCGAGTCGATAAAGCCCACGGCCTGGCAATTGATGACAACGCGATGCACGCCCCGGTCGATCAGATTATCCAACCGTGGACGCAGCACGGACACCGAGGCGATGTCGACATCACCCGGTGGCGTCAAAACCGCTATGTCATTCCACTCATTCATACGACCATGGTTCCCCAAAAGAGCTCGCTCGATGCATACATATCTGCAGCTGCGCAGATTTTGCCCGTCAAGTATCGCGGTCTACGATCGACCCCGTAAAAACTCAAGGGAAACCAGCGCAATGTCATCGTCCAGCGCCGACTCGGTAAAGCGGTCAAGCTCTCCCAAGACCTTACCGCAGATTCCCGATACACCCTCACCCGAGACAGAGAGCAAAAGGTCACGAAGGCGCTGCTCGCCAAAGAAAGCACCCGAGCGATCACGTGCTTCGATTGCTCCGTCGGTATACATGAATAGCATGTCACCAGGAGCGAACGTAAACACGCCTGTCTCGTACACCATGCTCTCAAAGGCACCGATCACGCCCGATTGGCACCCAAGGAGCTCCACTTCTCCCCCTCGGGTTTCTCCGCCGCCAAGCGGCGTCGACGACGGTCTAATGACCATAGTGGGAGGATGTCCCGCAGAGCAGTAGGTAGCGCGACCCGCTTTAAGATCAATCTTGGCGATAAACGCCGTCACGAACGTCTCGACCCTCGAAAAGCCCATGAGCATGCTATTGAGCGAGCGGGCCATACGGGCGGGCCCAGCACCCTCCCAGGCATAGGCCGTCAGCGCCGTCTTGACGAGCGCTGACATCGACGCCGCCTCGATTCCTTTGCCGGATACATCGCCCAAAATCATAACGGCGCAATCGTCGGGAAGACGGACAAGAGTATAGAAGTCGCCGCCAACCAACGCCGAATTCGTTGCCGAAAGGTATACCGAATCGGTCGCGATACCCGGAACGTCACCAAGCGAATTTCTCATGCCAATCTGGAGGGTCTGAGCGATATGGCGCTCCTCGCGCTTTTGAGATTCGCCCTCGTAGATCAGTTCAAAGTCATGCGCCAAGTGCACCAAGTAGTCATATTCAAGGTCATCAATCGGCTCTTGACTACCGTCACGAAGCAGAAGCGCGCGCGTCGTCGGGCCTTTCGCAACAGAAGCAGGAACGATCGCGTCGTTGCTGTGTTTGCCATCACCCTCAGAGCGCGGGCGCCCCGCCTCGATGCCGGTGTCGACGTAGAGACCCTGGCAAGGCAGACCATGCGCCCTAAGCCAGCCTCCCATAGGCATCGATTCGTCAACGCGAGTTATACGGACGTGTTTAAGATCCTCGGCACTCGTGCCGCCCAAAACAGACGCCTCAAAGCCATCAGAGCCAACCCCCAAACGTGCCGCTGGCGCCGTCGTGGAAAAGAAAAGTTTCTCGGGATCGTCCGGCAAAGCAACGCGACTGCCGCCTTCAAAATCTATGACATAGGAGCCCAGACTGGCGTCATACTCAACAGGGCAAAAATGACAGTTGAGCATATTGCAAATCTCGGACGATATAGCCTGGGTAGCCGCGGCGGAATCGTCTAGAAAGGTAAACAACTCATCACGTAAGACATTGAGCGAGCGGCCAAGCTCGGCCGTGCGACGAGAGCGAAGGCTCGATGCCATGCCGACCAGCTGGATAGACAGGTAATCGCAAATGACCTCGAGTACATTAACGTCATAGGCGAGCGGTGCCTGAGGGCGCTTCCAACCAACTTCCAGCACGCCAAGGATCTGCATACCGTAAAAAACGGGAAGACAGATCTCGCTGCGGTACGGAGGCATATCCTGCACGCGCAACAGGTGCTTAGAACGATTGTCCAGGTCCATGAACATACCGGAGGCAGCCCTATCACCCTCAAGGTCCTGTTGAATCGACAAGCGACAGGCACGCGACTCGCGAAGAACATACGTCGGAATGCCAGCGCCATACGGCAAAAACTCGGGCAGGTAGCTGTCGTGCAGCTCCTTGGAGACACCGCGAAGCTTAAAACCGCCGCTCTCAGAAAAATAGATAGCGGCACCCGAAGCATCGAGCGTTCCTACAAGCTGGTTCAAAACGATATCTAACAAACTGGGCAGCTCATCGGAGCCCACCGTGCTCATAATGACCGACAATGTACCCGAGAGACGCTTATTCGCCACTCTAAGCTCCGAAAGCGCACGCTTGAGCTGACGGTCGTGCGAATACTGTTCTTCGATGCTATGGAGTGCCACCAGAACGCGCGGCGCACGGCGGCCAAAGATTCGAGGCGGCGTAACCGAGCCGGCACAAACCAGGACGGGAATAAACGATCCGTCACTTAACTTGAGCATCAACTCGCTCTTTGTTCCATTGGTCTCAAAAGGAAGCCGATGCTCTGTCGCGCGTTCAAAAGCCGACGAGTACAAGAGGTCTTTAACGTCCCCGTTGATCACATCGGAACGCTCCTCGCACATCAAGTCGAGCAAGCGATTATTTACATGCAAAATGGTTCCGTCGAGCTCGCAGATAATGACAGCATCGCTCGTGATCTCGACCAATTGGGCAACGTCCGCCCACTCATTGCGCTCAAGCGTTTCCATCGTGAACCTCACCGTCTATCGGTAACAAAAAAGCCTCCGAAGAGGCTTCTCAAATGCGATGGTGTCGGAGGCGGGACTTGAACCCGCATGACCAAAAAGCGGTCACTAGCACCTCAAGCTAGCGCGTCTGCCAATTCCGCCACTCCGACATGCTATGTTGTTGATTCGCGGTTCGCTTTGTTGAACCCGCGCGTTCAACGAGGAAGATAATAACCTATGATTCGAGAACTGTGCAAGCACTTTTTTGAAAAAAGTTTACGAATTTGTAAATGCGCAGGTAGACTGACCTGTTCGGGCAGGAATGAGGTTGCTTTCCAACGCGTCCTCGGGCATGCGGCATTATTTTGATCCGCGCTTCGCGCTACAAAATAATGCCGCCCCCTGCGGAATGCGTTGGAAAGCAACCTCATTCCTGCCCTAGGGGCACGTACTCCAGGCACCGTTCTCAAACATGTTTTGAGGGCTGATGCAAATTTAGTGGCTCGGCTTTGCCGAGCCCTTATATGGGGAGGCCGGAGCCAAGGCTCCGGCCTCACACAATTCCCTATCAGATTAAGCGAGCGATCAGGGAATCGCACTCCCCCTGCCGAGTTAACGTAGGGCCCGCCCTGGTGTTACTTTTCAGAACACTCCGCAGGACGCAAGAAACCCCCGCCGCACGAAGTGCGCAGCGGGGGTTTCTTGCATGTCCGAGGACGTTCTGAAAAGTAACACCAGGGCGGGCCCGGACGAGAACAACCGACTACAGGTCGATGTGCGATTCCTTGATCGGGAACGGCTCGGCGAAGTGGCAGGCACAGCAGTGACCCGGTGCAACTTCCTTAAACTCGGGGAGCTTCTCGGAGCAGATACCCTGCGCGATCGGGCAACGCGTGTGGAAACGGCAACCGGTCGGCGGATCCAGCGGTGACGGCGGATCACCGGCAAGGATGATGCGCTTACGGGTCTTCTGGATATCCGGATCGGGAACCGGCACGGCAGACAGCAGCGACTGCGTGTACGGATGGTGAGGCTCGCTATAGAGCGTCTTCCAGTCCGAAACCTCGACCATCTTACCCAGATACATAACGGCAACGCGATCGGAGATGTGCTGTACGACGGACAGGTCGTGTGCGATAAACAGATACGCGGTACCGAACTTGTCCTGCAGTTCCTTGAGCAGGTTCAGAACCTGGGCCTGAATGGACACATCCAGAGCGGATACCGGCTCGTCACAGATAATCAGCTTGGGCTTCAGCGCAAAAGCGCGGGCAATACCGACACGCTGACGCTGGCCGCCCGAGAACTCATGCGGATAGCGGTTGATGTGCTCGGGGTTCAGTCCAACGACGTCGAGAAGCTCACGGACGCGCTCAATGCGCTCCTCCTTGGTGCCCACGCCGTGAATGGTCATGGGCTCGGAGACAATCTCACCGATGGTCATACGAGGGTTGAGCGAAGCATAAGGATCCTGGAAGATAAACTGCATCTCACGACGCATGTCCTTGATCTCATGCTTGCTCATCTCGGCAACATCTTTGCCCTGGAAGAACACCTTGCCGGCGGTCGGCTTGGTCAGACGCATGATAGTGCGGCCCGTGGTGGATTTACCGCAACCAGACTCGCCAACCAGACCAAAGGTCTCGCCAGGATAAATCTCAAAAGAGATGTCGTTTACAGCAGAGACGACGCGCTTGGAAAAACGCTTGGCGAACATGCCGGACTCTGCGGGAAACTCCTTGGAGAGGTGCTCGACCTTCAGCAGTGGAGTGCGCTCGTTATTGTCTGCCATTTACGCCTCGCCTCCCTTCTTGGAATCCTTGCGCGTACGGGACGTCTCAGGAGCGTTCTTGAGGAACTCGGGGTCACTGGAATAGTGGCACGCAGAATAGTGACCGGACTCGGTGACAACGCGCTCAGGGCGCTGCTTGCGGCACTTGTCCGTCGCGTAGGGGCAACGAGGAGAGAAGACGCAGCCCTCAGGCAGGTTCATGAGCGAAGGCGGGTTGCCGTGAATCGGCGTCAGCGGCTTCTTCTCTTCGATTGCCTGCTCCGGGATGGAGCGGATAAGACCCCAGGTGTAGGGGTGGCGGCTCTCGTAGAAGATTTCCTCAGCAGTACCGAACTCAACGGGGCGGCCGGCGTACATAACCATGATCTTATCGGCCATATCGGCGACAACACCCAGGTCATGGGTAATCATGATGATGGCGTTGCCGTTCTTCTCCTGCATCTCCTGCATGAGCTCGATAATCTGAGCCTGGATGGTAACGTCCAGGGCAGTCGTGGGCTCGTCGGCAATCAGAATATCGGGATCGCAGGCAAGGGCCATGGCAATCATGACTCGCTGACGCATACCGCCAGAGAACTGGTGCGGATACTCATTGACGCGCTTCTCGGGCTCGGGGATACCCACGAGGTCCAAAAGCTCGGTGGCACGCTTGAGCGCCTCCTGCTTGGAGTAGCCACGGTGCAGACGAAGACCCTCGCCCACCTGCCTGCCGATCTTATAGACCGGGTTCAAGGAGGTCATAGGATCCTGGAAGATCATCGCGATATCGTTGCCGCGAATGTGCTGCATCTCTTCCTCGGTCATTTCGAGGATGGAGCGGCCGCGATAGCGAACGTCACCGCCCTCGATCTTTCCCGGAGGCATCGAGATGAGGCCCATGATGGTCATGGCGGTCACGGACTTACCGGAGCCGGACTCACCGACGACGCCCAGGGTTTCGCCGCGATCGAGCGTGTAGGAGACACCGTCGACAGCGCGAACAACGCCATCCTCGGTGTGGAAATACATCTTAAGGTCATCGACCTCGAGCAGATGCTGGCCCTCAGGAACCGGCTGGTCCTTCAGGTCCACATAGTTCTTGTTCTTCTTCATCCTTATGCGTCCTTCATCTTGACGTCGAGGGCGTCGCGCAGACCGTCACCCAGCAGGGTGAAGGCGAGCACCGTCGAGAGAATTGCCAGACCGGGCATGATCATCATCCAGGGAGCGGTCAGAAGATACTGCTGACCGTCCTGAATCATGGAGCCCCACGAAGGCGTAGGCGGAATAACGCCCATGCCGAGGAAGGACAGAGCGGACTCGGTCAGAATGGCGCCACCAATGTTCATGGTCGCGTAGACCACGATGGAGGCGACGGAGTTCGGGAAGATGTGACGCACGACGATACGAGCATCAGATGCACCCATCGCGCGCGCTGCATCAACATAGTCGTTTTCCTTGACCGTCAAGATTGCAGAGCGGAAGACGCGCGCAATCGAAGGCCAGCCAAGAATGCCGATGGCGATAAAGACGTTCTGAAGACCACGGCCGATAACGGCGATCATGGCGACAACGAACAGCACGTACGGGAACGCCAGGAAGATGTCCGCACAGCGCATGATGATCGTATCCCAAATGCCGCCGTAGAAACCGGCCAGGGCGCCCATGACCAGGCCGATCAATGTGGAGATGGCGGTGGCCATGATACCGACAGAAAGCGAAACGCGTGCACCGTAGATAACGCGGACGAGAATGTCGCGACCGAGGGCATCGGTGCCAAACGGGTGCTCGGCACACGGAGCCAGTAGCGATGTCTCGGCCATGGTGGTCGAATCGGAAGCCGTCGGCGAACCGAGCCAGGGCTTAGCCCACAGATCTGCGGTCAGGGCAACCACAACGACGATGATGATCCAGCAGACACCGATAACGGCGAGCTTGTTCTTACGAAGACGCTTAAAAGCGTCGCCCCACAGCGTGCGGGACTTGGCGGGAGCAGATGCGACCTTGGTGGCGGTAGCCTGCTCCTGAGACTGAGAATCAGTTTCCTGCATGAGACGTACCTCCCTTAGGCCTTATCCGACGGACCGCCAAGGCGGATGCGCGGGTCGAGGAATGCATAGCTAATGTCGACGAGCAGGTTGATCACCATAACGACGACAACGATGAGCGTAACGCCGCCCATAACGATGGGCCAGTCACGCATGCTAATGGCGCGATAGACCTCATAGCCGATACCGGGCCAGTTGAAGACCGTCTCGGTCAGGATGGCGCCCGAAAGCATGCCGCCAAAGTCGACACCAATATAGGTAACGACGGGGATGAGTGCATTCTTAAGCGCATGCTTGACGATGATCGCACGATTGGAGAGACCCTTGGCCTTTGCCGTACGGATGTAATCCTGGTTCATGACGTCAAGCAGCTGCGAGCGCATAATGCGCGCAGCATAAGCGGTCGAAACCGAAGCCAGCGTAATGGTCGGAAGCACATAGTGCATCCAATCCTGATACTGAGAGCTGGAACCGCCGGCACCCGAGATCGGCATGGAGATTGCACCGCCCGTGGCGTCCTTGAGGATGACGCCAAAGAACAGCTGCAGCAACATACCGAGCCAGAAGGCCGGGACCGCAACGAGGATCGACGTGGTGAGCGTTACCAAAATATCCCAGAAGGAATAACGCTTTACCGCCGAAATGATACCCGCACCGATACCCATAATTGCCTCGAGCACGATGGCGCACGCGGCAAGTTTGACCGTATACGGATACTTCTGGGCAAAGATTTCCGTAACCGGCAGCTTGCGCTGATACGAATTGCCCAGATCGCCATGAAGCAGGCCGTTCATGTAATACAAGTAACGGTCCACGAGCGACGTTTGAACGGGGTCGCCGTTCTCGTCAAGGATCGCGTTGCCGTCATCGTCCGTCTGGACCAGGTGATAGCGAACGCGAAGCTGAAGCTCCACCTCGGGGGACAGAGCCTTGTCTCCACCGATCAGCTTGATCGGATCTCCCGGCACGATATTCTGGAGGGCGAACAGAATCAGCGTAACGCCCAAAAACACCGGGATGAACTGAAGCACACGTTTAACGATGTACTTACCCATACCACTCCCCTATCTAGGGATTAACCTAAATGGGATGCCGATCGCCAGACCGGCATCCCAAAATTACCATCAGCCAGTTTACCCCAGGTTAGGGAGAACTGTATGTTTCCCATGAGGTCTACGTAAATACTTGACCCTCACGGAAGCTGCAAACTCTTAGGCGAGCTCAGCGGTACCCAGATCGGCATGCTTCTGCGGATCGACATAGAGGTGCTTGATGCGATCGGAGCCGACGATGGTGTGCGTGTAGAACATCACCGGGATGACCGGGCAGTCGGCAGCGACCATTGCGTCGGCCTCCTGCATCTTAGCGACGCGCTCCTCGTCGTCAACAATAGTACGAGCCTCGTCGACCTTGGCGTCGAACTCGGGGTTGTTGTAACCAGAGCGGTTGTCGCCACCGAGGGAGTCGGAGTGGAACAGCGGATACAGGAAGTTGTCCATGATCGGGTAGTCGGCAATCCAACCCAGACGACCGAACTGATAGTTAAAGTTCTGATACTGCTCGAGCAGGGCAGACCACTCAGGGGTATCGGAGACAGCGGTAACGCCAACCTTGGCGAGGTCGCCGATGATGGACTCCATGATCTCCTTGTGACCGCCGTCCTGGTTGTAGGAAAGGGTCACGCTAATGCCACGATCCCCGTTAGCGCCAGCAGGAGCAACCTTGTCGAGGTACTCATTAGCCTTGTCGACATCGTAGGCGCAGAACTCCCATGCGCCCTCCTTGTAGCCATCGATGCCCGGAGGAACAATGCCGTCGGCAGGGGTACGGGTACCCTTGAAGATGGTCTTGCAGATGGCCTCACGGTTGATGGCCAGGGAGATGCCCCTACGCAGGTCGGCGTTGTTGAACGGCTCGGCCGTGGTGTTGCAGGTCAGATAGTACGTGGAAGGCTCGGCGCCGAGCAGCATGCGCTCGCCGTCACCCATGGTGTAGCCGTCCTTGGACACGCCGCGATCCTTCTTGGCGGCATCGATCTGAGCAACGGGAACGTCGCAGACATCGAGGTTGCCGGCCTGGAACTCCTTGTAAGCAGTCTCCATGTCCTTGATGACCTGGAAGTGGATGCCATCGATCTTGGCCTTGTCGCCATAGTAATCGTCGAACTTCTTGACGTTGATCTCCTGGCCATCCTCCCACTTGCCGTCCATCATGAACGGGCCGTTACCGACCGGGGCAAGGTAGAAGCTCTTGACATCGGACTCGGCGCACTCGGGAACCGGGGCCAGGGCCGGGTGAGAAGCGACGAAGGGGAAGTCGGCGTAAGCGGAAGACAGCTTGACGACGAGGGTCTCATCGTCGGGGCAAGTAACACCGCTGAGCTCGGTAGCGTTACCGGCAAGCAGGTCGTCATAGCCCTCGACCATGGAAAGGTGATAGGAGACCTCGGAAGGGCCATACTCGGTAGCGATGGCCGACTTGGTGTTGACCAGACGCTCCCAACCGAGCTTGAAGGACTTGGAGGTAACGTCGTCGCCGTTGTGGAACTTGGCCTTCTTGATCTTGAAGGTGAACTCGGTGGCGTCGTCATTGGCCTCGAAGGACTCGCAAGCCAGCGGAACGATCTCGCCCTTCTCGGCGTCATAAGAGGTCAGAGCGTCAAAGAGCTGGTACTCGACCTGAGTGCCCTGGTCCTCCTGGACATTGTAGGGGTCGATGCAGACCGGGTTGTTGATGTAGAAGTTCAGCGTCGAACCGGACTCAGAACCGGAAGCGTCGCCGCCCTTCTTGCCACATGCGGCAAGAAAAGCCATGGAGCTCGCAGCAAGGGTGCCGCCGACAAAGGCGCGACGACCCATAACGGGCTGGTGGAACATAGAATCAGCCATGCCATCCTCCTTATGAGATAGGACAAAGAAATGTTCAGTCGGACACATGTCGAGACAATCCGATCCGAACCATCAAAACGCCGCCCGCTGCTATGGCTGGTTATGCACAACAGGCCAACGTTTTGCAATACAGTAGCGCATTTTATGCACGATTTGGGGCTAATTCCGGTTAAAGGTCGAGAATTTCTTTAGTTGGGCGAAGTATGTGGGGATATTTTGACTCTGTTACAAGTCTGTAAACAAACAGGGCCCCGCACATGCGGGACCCTTTTCAAATATTTATGCGGCTCGTGCTTAGTAGCCGACGATGCCCTGCGGGAAGAAGAACATGCACAGCACGACGCACACGGCAAACACGACAGCCATGATGACGGTCAGGCGGTCGAGGTTCTGCTCCATAACGCCTGTGGCAGAGCTGGAGTTATACAGCGAGCTAGCGATCATATCCGAAACGCCGGTACCCTTACCGGAATGCATCAGGACGAGAATCGTCAGCGCCACGGCAGAGACAGCCCAAACGACAAACAGAAGAATCTGAAACGGACCCATAGATAAGCTCCTTAATAGAACAGTTCAAACTCCAGTACTGTACCACAACCCTCAGCACTCCCCTACCTGCCATTTGGGGGCGGGTTAGAAATGGCAGAAATACCAAAAAAGGGGGTTGCCCGATTGTGGACAACCCCCTTACTAGAAAACGGTATTTGTTTTCTCTTAGGCCTCGGTGGCGAGCACGCGACCCGTCATCTCGGCGGAAGGCTCAATACCGGCCATGGTGAGCATGGTCGGAGCGATATCGGAAAGACGGCCGTCCTCGATACCGGTGAGCTGTGCCTTCTCATCAACAATGATGAACGGCACACGGTTGGTGGTGTGAGCCGTGAACGGATGCTTGGAACCGTCGGAAGCAACGTCAAACATGTGATCGGCGTTGCCGTGATCGGCGGTAATCAGCGCAAAGCCGCCCTTAGCGAGAATCGCCGGGACAACCTTGGACAGGGCATCGTCAACAGCCTCGACGGCCTTAACGGCGGCGTCGAAAACACCGGTGTGACCAACCATGTCGCAGTTCGCGAAGTTCACGATGTAGAAATCAGCGCGATCCTCGTTAATAGCGGCGACGAGCTTCTCGGTAACCTCGGGAGCGCTCATCTCAGGCTGCAGATCGTAGGTAGCGACCTTGGGGGAAGCGACGAGCACGCGCTCCTCGCCCTCCTTGGGCTCCTCGATGCCGCCGTTGAGGAAGAACGTCACGTGTGCGTACTTCTCGGTCTCGGCGGTGTGCAGCTGCTTCAGGCCATTGGCGGCGATAACGTCGGCCAGAACGTTCTCGGGGAACGTCTTGGGGAAAGCGACCTCGACGTCAAACGTCGGGTCGTACTCGGTCATCGTCACAAAGTGCGAAAGCTTGATCTGCTCGCGCTCAAAGCCGTCGAACTCCTTGTCCGTGAACACGCGGGTCATCTGACGAGCGCGGTCGGGACGGAAGTTGAAGAAGATGGCCGCGTCGCCCTCGTGGATGCCCTCGTTGTGGGCAGCGAAGGGCTCGACAAACTCGTCGCCGCGCGGATCCTTCTCGTAGTAGGCCTTGATACCGGCAACGGGATCGGTATCAGCATCGGACGCGTTGACCATGACGTCGTAGGCGCGCTGGATGCGCTCCCAACGATTATCGCGGTCCATAGCCCAATAACGGCCCGAGACGGTGGCAACGCGAGCGTCGCAACCGGTCTCCTCGGAGATCTTAGCCAGGAAGGCGCAGAACTCACTCATGTAGCCAGCGCCGGACTGCGGGTCAACGTCGCGGCCATCCATGAAGGCGTGGACGCGAACGGTCTTGACACCGTGCTCGGCAGCCATCTTGACCAGAGCCTCGACGTGGTTCATGTGGGAGTGAACGCCGCCAGGGCTCATAAGGCCCATAAGGTGAAGGGTCTTGCCCTCAGCCTTGACATCGTCCATAGCCTTGACGAAAACCTCGTTCTTGGCGATGGAGCCGTCCTTGATGGCATTGTTGATGCGCGAAAGCTCCTGGAACACGATGCGGCCGGCACCGATGTTGAGGTGACCCACCTCGGAGTTACCCATCTGGCCATCGGGAAGACCCACGTCCTCGCCCGAAGCGCCGAGCGTGGTGTGGGGGTACTTCTCGTACAGGTTATCAAGGAAGGGCGTCTTGGCAGCGGCGACGGCGTTCTCGCCATCGGCCGGAGCCAGGCCGCAGCCGTCCATGATGATCAGGAGTGCAGGAAGATGACGCTGTGCCATATGTCCTACTCGCCTGCCTTGACGACCATAGAGGCGAAGTCGGCAGCCTTGAGCGAAGCGCCGCCCACGAGGGCGCCGTCAACGTCGGGCTTGGCGACGAGCTCGGCGATGTTGCCGGGCTTGGCAGAGCCACCATAGAGAACGCGGATGCCGTTAGCGAGCTCCTCGCCAAACATCTCCTTGAGGGTCTCACGGATAGCGCCGCAGACCTCCTGAGCGTCCTCGGCGGTAGCGGTCTTGCCGGTGCCGATGGCCCAGATGGGCTCGTAGGCGACGACGACCTGCTTGGGGCAGGTGATCTCAAGACCAGCAAGGCCAGCCTTGACCTGGTTCACAACGTGCTCGACATAGGTGCCAGCCTCGCGGACCTCGAGGGACTCGCCGCAGCAGAAGACGGGAACAAGACCGGCGGCAACGAGAGCCTTGGCCTTCTTGTTCTGATCCTCGTCGGACTCGTGGAAGTAGTCGCGACGCTCGGAGTGACCGATGATGCAGTAAGTGCAGCCAGCTGACTTGAGCATGTCGCAAGAGGACTCACCGGTGAAGGCACCCTTGGCCTCCCAGTACACGTTCTGTGCACCGAGGGCGATGGGGGCAGCCTGAATACGGTCATGAACCGTGGTGATGTCGATGGTCGGAGGGCAGACGAGCACCTCGACGCCAGCCGGAACCTCGGGCAGAGCCTGAGCCAGCTCGTCGGCGAGCTTGGCGGCCTCAGCGACGTCGTTGTTCATCTTCCAGTTACCAGCGATGAGAAGGGTGCGATTAGGCATCGAGAAGCGCCTCCACTCCGGGCAGGGCCTTACCCTCGACGAGCTCCATGGAAGCGCCACCACCGGTGGAGATCCAGCTCATCTTATCGGCCAGGTTAAACTTGTTGACAGCTGCGACAGAGTCGCCACCGCCGATGATCGAGGTGCAGTCGGCCTCGGCGACAGCCTCGGCGATAGCCTGGGTACCATGAGCGAAGTTGTCGAACTCGAAAACGCCCATGGGGCCGTTCCAGAACACGGTCTTGGCGCCCTTGACGGCCTCGGCATAAAGCTCCTCGGTCTTGGGGCCGATGTCCATGCCCTCACGATCGTCGGGGATAGCGTCGGAAGCGACAACCTCGGGGACAGCGTCCTCGCCAAAGTGATCGGCAACGCGGTTGTCGATGGGGAGCAGGATCTTGACGCCCTTCTCCTCGGCCTTCTTGAGCATCTCGCCAGCGCGCTCGACCCAGTCCTCTTCCTTGAGGGACTGACCGACGGACAGGCCCTGAGCCAGGAAGAAGGTGTAGGCCATACCGCCACCGATGATCAGGGTGTCAGCGGAGTCGATGAGGTGATCGAGAACGCCAATCTTGGAGGAAACCTTGGAACCGCCGACGATAGCGACGAAGGGGCGCTCGGGCTCGGCGAAGATGCCGGTCAGCGTGTCGACCTCCTTCTCAAGCAGGAAGCCAGCGACGGCAGGCAGGTAAGCGGCGGGGCCCACGACGGAACCCTGGGCGCGGTGAGCGGTACCGAAGGCATCGAGAACGAAGACGTCACCATAGGAAGCGAGCTTCTTGGCGATCTCGGGATCGTTCTTCTTCTCACGCTTATCGAAGCGGACGTTCTCGAGAACGAGAACCTTGCCCGGCTCGACGGCGGCGACAGCCTCGGCAGCCTTCTCGCCATAAGTGTCGGCGACAAAGGCAACGTCGAGACCAGAGAGCTCGGCGAGCTTCTTGGCGACAGGCTCGAGGGACAGCTCGGGCTGGAAGCCGGTGCCATCGGGACGGCCGAGGTGGCTCATGAGGATGACGCGAGCGTTGTGCTCAACGAGATAGTTGATGGTGGGCAGGGCAGCCTTGATACGGGTAGTGTCACCAACGACGCCATCCTTGATAGGCACGTTGAAGTCAACGCGGACGAGAACGCGCTTGCCGTCGACATCGATGTCGCGGACGGTCTTCTTGGTAAAGGCCATGTTTGCTTCTACCTTTCGTACGTGTCTGCCTCCCATTACGGCAGACGATTTCTTATAAAAAGGGCGCGACCCTAGGGTGTAAGCCCTATGAGGCCGCGCCCTTCTTTAGACGCTCAACGAGCTATTCGCTAAAAGCTAAATTAAGCAACGAACTTCTCGAAGTACTTGATGGTGCGGACCATCTGAGAGGTGTAGGAGTTCTCGTTGTCGTACCAAGAGGTAACCTGAACGAGGGTCTGGCCGTTGCCGAGATCAGAGCACATGGTCTGAGTGGCGTCGAAGATGGAGCCGTGGGTCTCGCCGACGATGTCGCGGGAGACGATCTGGTCCTCGTTGTAGGCGAAGGTATCGGGGATGGTCTCGGCGTAGGCCTTCATGGCAGCGTTGACCTCGTCGACGGTGACCTTCTTGTCAACGACGGCGTAGAGGTTGGTCAGCGAGCCGGTCGGCGTCGGGACGCGCTGGGCGGCACCGATGAGCTTGCCGTTGAGCTCGGGGAGAACCAGGCCGATGGCCTTGGCAGCGCCCGTGGTGTTCGGGACGATGTTCTCGGAGCAGGCGCGGGAGCGACGGAAGTTGCCCTTGCGCTGCGGGCCGTCGAGCGGCATCTGGTCGCCGGTGAAGGCGTGGATGGTGGTCATGATGCCGGACACGATGGGAGCGAAGTCATTCAGACCCTTGGCCATCGGGGCGAGGCAGTTGGTGGTGCAGGAAGCAGCGGAGATGATGTTGTCCTCAGCGGTCAGCGTCTCATGGTTGACGTTGTACACGATGGTGGGCAGATCGCTGCCGGCCGGAGCGGAGATGACGACCTTCTTGGCGCCAGCGTTGATGTGGGCCTGAGCCTTAGCCTTGCTGGTGTAGAAGCCGGTGCACTCGAGAACGACGTCGACGTCGAGGTCGCCCCAAGGCAGGTTGTTGGCGTCGGCCTCCTTGTAGATCTTGATCTCCTTGCCGTCAACGGTGATGGAATCCTCGCCAGCAACGACCTCGTGATCGCGAGCATAGTTGCCCTGCGTGGAGTCGTACTTCAGCAGGTAAGCGAGCATATCGGGAGAGGTGAGGTCGTTGATAGCGACGATCTCGGAGCCCTCATGACCGAACATCTGACGGAAAGCCAGACGACCGATGCGACCGAAGCCGTTAATAGCAACCTTTACTGCCATTGTGTCTCCTTTCGTAAGGCCCCCGCAAGCTACAGCGCCTGCCGTTGAGGCCCACAAACTAACCACTCGCCTAATATACCTTTTTTTTGACTTGAATTTCACGAGAATGCTCGAAATTGAAAATCAAATTTACGTTAAAACGTTTTAAAGAATAAAACAGCAGTTAAATCCGTATATAAGTCGATACTTTAAACTACCTGTTTGCTTCAATGAGCTTTTCAAGCCTCAAAACTCGATGGTAGAGGGCTGACTTCGACAAGGGAGGGTCAGCCATCTCCCCCAAATCACGCAGTGACAGATCGGGATAGCGCTCGCGCAGGTCGCAAAAGACCGCCAAGGCATCCGGAAGCGCATCGCGAAGACCACGCTGCTCGAGCTCATCGATAAGCGCAAGCTGATGCTGGGCGGCACCGGCGCTTCTTGTCTGGTTGGCGAGCTCGGCGTTCACGCGACGGTTCACATCGTTCTTAACCAACTTGACCGCGCGCGCCTCCTCAATCTCGGCAACGCTGCGCTTGGCACCAATCAGCGTTAAAAGATGCTCGATTTCCTCGGCGCTCTTAATGTACACGGCATAAGACCCCCGCCGTGCATTAACACGCGCGTGGACCCCAATCTGCTCCAACAGGTCGCAAAGCCCCTTGGCATATTGCTCGCCCTGCACCGCGATCTCCAAATGAAAGTCGCCGCGTGGATCGGCCACGAAGCCGCCCGCGATGAGCGCGCCGCGGATATAGGCAAGTCTGCAGCAAGGACGCGCAACGATATGTCGGGGCACGCCGGCGACAAGTCCTCCCCTCCGGTCGAGGATACCCAGCAGCACCAGAGCCTTATCCAAATCGGGCTGATCAGGCAAGGTAATGAGATAGTTTCGAACCTTATGCAAGACAGATTTGCGAACGGTGAACTCCGTTTTGAGCTTAAGGATGCGATGCGTCAGCGTGATCATCGTGCGCGCGACGGCTCCCGTCTCAGTCGCAACCGTCAAACGATACCGCCCAGAGCCGGTAAGCGAGAGCGTACCACTCACGCGCGTGAGGGCGGCAAGCGTCGACAAGTCGCAGTATTCACATTCGGGTTCGCAGCGCGCAAGCTCGTCGCGCACCTCAGCGGTAAACGACATGCAGGCCTATGCCTTCGTGTTGGCGCGCGACAGGTCGCGGTGGGAGATGCTCACGTGATACTGAGCGCCTTCCAGGTAACGGGCCGTGGCCTCGGCAATGGCAACGCTGCGGTGCTGGCCGCCCGTGCAGCCGATGGCGATAGAAAGCTGTGGCTTGCCCTCCGCGATATAACCCGGCATTACCGTATCGAGCAGCTGTGTCCAAGCCTTCCAAAACTCCTGCGTCTTGGGATGGTCCAGAACAAAATCAGAGACCTTTTTATCGAGACCGGTCATCGTGCGCATCTCGGGATCGTAGAACGGATTGGGCAAGAAGCGAACATCGATCATGATATCCGCCTCGACGGGCATGCCGTGCTTAAAGCCAAACGAGAACACGTGCACGTCCATGAGCTGCTGGTCGGACAGCTCGGAAAATGCCATACGTAGCTTGTTGCGCAGCGCAGAGGTGCGCAGACGGCTCGTGTCGATAATCATATCGGCTCGATCGCGCACGCCCTGTAGCTGCAGGCGCTCGCGCTGAATGGCATCGGCCGTAGTCTCTCCCGGCTTGGCAATGGGATGACGGCGGCGATTTTCGCTGTAGCGACGAATCAGCACCTCGTCAGAAGCCTCCAGGAACACGATGTCGCAGCTCATCTCGCGCTCTTCGAGCGCGGCGACCGCATCGAGCAACTCGTCAAACAGTCCCTGGCTACGCAGATCGCAGGTGACAGCGAGATGCCTGCCCACGCCCGTATTGATGCCGACGAGCTCGGCAAGCTGGGCGATCAGACGCGGAGGCAGGTTATCGATGCAAAAATAGCCCATGTCCTCGAACACGTGCATGGCCTGTGTGCGGCCCGATCCGGACATTCCGGTGATGATGACGATATCGGGGATGCGCTCCGAGCGCTCCGCCGCATCCATGGCATCTCCCTTTTGCATGTGCTGCCTCCCGAAAACAAGCGCGGGACCCAGCAACCCGGATCCCGCGCGGTCAATTGCCTTTATTGAGTATACCGCCCCGAGCGGATACGAGGCCCGTCTTACGCCTCAAGCGCAGCCTTGAACCAACTTGTAATACTCGTGGGGTGCGTGATGGCGGTGCCGACGACAACGGCCCAGGCGCCAGCATCGATCGCGGCGCGAGCCTCCTCGGGCGTGTGCACGCGACCCTCGCAGATGATGGGAAGGCCGGGGAATTCCTCGGTCGCCTGACGCAGGAGCGGCAGGTCGGGGCCATCGGCCATGGTGCAGTCGATGGCGGCGACACCGTGAGAGAGCGTGGTGGATACCAGGTCGAAGCCCACATCAACCGCACGGCGAATGTCCTCGATGGTGGCACAATCCGCCATCAGGAGCACACCCTCCTCGTGCAGCGGGCGGAAGGTATCCTCGACCGTCTTGCCATCGGGGCGCGGACGATCGGTAGCGTCGATCGCCACGATATCGGCGCCGGCAGCAACGCAGGCGCGAGCGTGACGCAGCGTCGGCGTGATGTAAACGCCCTCGTGCCCATCCTTCCACAGGCCGATGACGGGAACCTCACAGCGGCCCTTGATGGCGGCAATGTCGGCAAGGCCCTGGCAGCGAATGGCGGCGGCGCCGCCGAGCTCGCAAGCGCGAGACATTTGAGCCATGGTCTCGGGCGTACGAAGCGGCTCGCCCATATACGCCTGAACGCTCACGACGAGCTTACCCTTTAGGGACTGGATCAAAGGATCAACGGTCATGTTCGACTCAACCTTTCTCAAAACAGCCTTCTGAGACACCGCACCTTGACGTTCAAACCGTCGCTCGCGTACCGAAGTACGCTTCGCTCCTCTTTCACGTCAATCTGCGGCACCTCAGAAGGCGCACTTGGTAGTTATGTTTACTTCAACGATGCAAGAAGGTGTTCGGCGGCACCGATGAGCGGCGCGTCGCCCTCCAGAGACCCGATGAGGATCGGTGTGTCCTGAAGCGGGTCGAGTGCCTGGCTGGCATAGCCCTCGTGCACCGAGTCCTTCCACGTCTGCGAACGCCAATCGGGACCCTGGTGAATCACGCCGCCCGAAAGCACGATGACCTCTGGATCCAGAATGTTGGCGAGCGAGCCTAAGCTGGCGCCCAGTGCAAAGCCGGCGTCATGGATGACCTCAGTCGCCTTTGCGTCGCCCGCGCGGCACAGGTCGTTTACATCGCGACCGACCGAAGGACGGCTGGGGTCGACGCGGCCAAAGCGCTCGTCGTACATGCGACCAATGGAAGTGCCCGAAGCAACAGACTCAAGATGGCCAGAACGCCCGCAGGCGCAGGGAATGCCGGCGGCAGCCGAGCACTCGATGTGGCCCATATGACCGGCAGCACCGTGGAAGCCCTGCATCACGCGGCCGTTCTCGACATATGCGCCGCCGATGCCCGTACCGATGCCCAGACACAAGACGGAGAACTTGCCCTTGCCGACGCCCCAGTGGGCCTCGCCCAGAGCATGAGCCTGCACGTCGCCCACCACGGCAACGGGAAGACCAAGGTCCTCGCGCAGACGCGGCCCCAACTGAACGCCAGACCAGCCGGGCATGATCTCGTTGGCGTAGGCGATGGCGCCCGTCTTGGGGTCGACGACACCGGCGGCGCCAATACCGATACCGAGGACCTCGACATCGGGGTTCGCCTCGAGAGCAGCCTTGATGGACGCCTCGATGCGCTGGAAAACTGCCTCGCCGCCTTCTTGGGCCTCGGTGGGAACCTCGGCTTCAAAGACCGGATGGGGCACGCCGCCATCAGCCGGATACTCCATAATGGCGGTCGCAATCTTGGTGCCGCCGATATCGACGGAGCAAACGTACTTGTTCTCCATGTCGCTCTCCTTAGGAGATATAAACAACTACAGGAAATGCGCCGTCAGGCTAGCCGTCACAGCGCGGTAAAGGTTTTCCAGGTGCCCGAGGTTGGGGTGAAAGTGGTCAGGCGTTGACCTAATGGGTCACGCCCGACCACTTGAGCCCCAAGATCGGGTGCCTGGGGAAGCTTTACAGGAGACCGTTGTCCTGGAGGACCTTCTTAATCGCCTCGACGTTCTCACCGGTCATGGCCTTCACCGGGCGCGGCATGGTCGGGCTGTCGAAGATGCCCATGAGGTTCATAGCGGTCTTGAAGGCGCCGACGCCACCGGCATAGCCCTGGACGCCCGAGGTGACATCCCAGATGTGGGAGATCTCATTGAGACGATCCTGCTCGGCCTTGACGGTAGCCCAGTCACCAGCCTGAGCGGCCTTCCACTGACGCACGTAGCCCTCGGGCTCAACGTTGGCGAGACCCGGGACGGAACCGTCAGCGCCGCCGAGATAGGCGCCGTCGACAACAACCTCGTGACCGGTGAGGATGCTCATCGGATGGCCGTTCTTCTCGTTCTCCTGAACGAGGTAGCGGAACGAGATGTCATCACCCGAGGAATCCTTGACGCCAGCAAGGACGCCCTCGGCGCCGAGCTTGGCAAGGAGCTTCCAGGGGAGCTTGGTGTGAACGCAGACGGGAATGTCATAGGCAAAGATGGGCAGGTCGAGCTCCTCGTGCAGGATGCGGAAGTGCTCCTCGACCTCGGTCATACCCTGCAGGGCATAGAACGGGCAGGTGGCGACGAGGGCATCGGCGCCCAGCTCCTGGGCGACCTTGCCGTGCTCAATCATGCGCTCGGTCTCGGTATCGATGATGCCGACCAGAACAGGCACACGGTGGTCGACGATACGAACGGCCTCGGCGATAATCTGGCGACGGCGCTCATCGGTGGAGAAGACGACCTCGCCCGAAGACCCCAAGAAGAACAGACCATCGACTCCGGCATCGATCATGCGGTTGATGCTGCGCTCAAAGGAGGCAACGTCGAGCTGGTGGTCTTCGGTATCGGGAACAACGACGGGAGGGATAACGCCGGTGAATTTCTGAGTTGCCACAAGAATCTCCTTAGTTGTCTGGCGGGCGGCCCTGTGCCACCCACTCTTGTTGGCAGTGTCCAGGCCGCCTAGGCCAAAGAACACGGGTAGAACGTTTGGTTAAAAAAGTCGACGACTTCGTTTTCGAACGCATTGATGCGCTCGTGAGCGTATTTGGCATAGATGATATGCCTCCGGTCACACTCAAGACCGTTGAATACGGCAAACTGGCCCTTGGGATCGCTCACGGCATCCATGAGCGATGTGCCCATGAGCACCGATCCGCGCACCCGTGACGACAGCGTCTCGAGACCGCTGGGAAGCGGATTGGCAAGCGCCGTGCAGGCAAGGCCCCGCTCGTCCAGAGCAGAAACCGCCAGCGCGACTCCGCCTCCAAGGCCCTCGCCCCATGCAAAGATGCGGTCGGGGTCTATGCCATCAAGATTGCGCGCGACCTTCGCCAACGCGCAGCCCCAACGGACGCGCTTGACAAAAGCAGGCGAGGAAATCCCCTGCTGCAGGTCGTCCGCACCAGCAACATCGTCATCCAGCGCGAGAACGGCATACCCCATGGCGGCAAATCTCGTCATGTGATGCCATCCACGCACGGGTCGATCGATGTCGTGAAACATCAGACAGAGCGGCACAAACTCGGATGCCCGGGCATGGCCTAAGGGCTCAATCAAACGACCGTGTACGACATACCCGCCGAGCTCAATGGAAACCTCGGAGTAGCGCGCGCACGGATTGGCGAAATCAATCGCCGTAACAGTCAGCCCGCAAACCTCATGGTCCGAAGCGGCTGTCTCTAATTCGGAAACATCCGCCGAAGCATCGCCGTGCCAACCCCGGAAATCAGAGAGCCTTGACGAAACCGTTCCAGGCATCTCCGCGAGCCCGGGGACGATCAGCTCGTCGATATTGCTCTCGCACTTAGACATGAGCCTCCCCTCCCTCGCAGAAAAACGGAATGATCAGATCGTCAAAGTCCTGAATCTCCTCGTGGCCAAAGCCCTCAAAGAACTCGCGTCGCTTCTCACAGGCCAGATTGTTGTAGACCGCAAACTGCGTCGCCGGCGGACAGACGATATCGGCTGTGCCCGTGCCAAACAGCACGGGGCATTTGACCATGGGGGCAAAGTTCTTGGAATCGAAGTACGCCAGTTTGGCATAGGCCTCCTCAATACGAGTCGAGTCCTCGTCAAACCAACGCGACCAATAACGCAGGCCTTCATAAGCGATATCGTCGGCATCCAGATCCCAAACAAGGCGGAAATCCGACAGGAAGGGATAGAGGATGGCAGCGCGATTGATAAGCTCACTATTAAGCGCGCAGGTCGCAATGCCCAAACCGCCGCCCTGCGATGCGCCGTTCACAAATACGCGGGAAAGATCGATGCCCTCGAGCTCGCGAACAATACGGCACAGAATGCGGATATCCTGGTGCAAGCGGACATAGTAAAGATTGGCCGGGTCGCCGTCGATACCGGCGACGATATGCCCAGCAACCGTCGTGCCTTCAAATCCACCAATATCCTCGGAGGGGCCACCCTGGCCAGGACAATCGAGAGCGATGAGTGCCATGCCCATGCCCGCAAACGACGCCTGCTCGAACCAGCTGCGGCTTGCACCCGGATAGCCGTGGAACTGTAGCACCAGCGGCACGGGCTCGTCCGAAACCGGCTGGAGATACTTGGCATGCAGGCGTGCACCGCACATGCCGGTATACCAGAGGTCGAAAAACCGACAGGTCGCGGAATCCGCAACCGAAGCCGCCTCAATCGCATAGTCGAGCTCGACGGCGTCGGCCTCGGCCATGCGGTCCTTCCAAAAGAGATCGAAATCCGATGGACGGGGCATAGCGCCTCGATATTCACCAAATTGCTGTTGTAGCTCCTGAGCACTTGGCATGGCTCGTGAACCCAGCCTTTCGAAATCGCAACGGAGGTGCGCCCGGTAAGGGAACCGGGCGCACGGGAGGGAAAGCGAGGCTACTCGCCGAGCTTGGGATGAAGCAGCGACGGCGCAGCGCCGAGCAGCATCTTGGTGTAGGGGTCCTGAGGATGCTGGAAGACCTGCTTGGCCTCGCCCTGCTCGACGATCTTGCCGCCATTCATAACGATGATGTCGTCAGAGATATAGCGGACCGTCTGGATGTCATGGCTAATGAACACCATGGCCAGGCCGAGCTCCTTTTTAAGGTCGGTCAGCAGGTTGAGGATCTGCGCGCGGACCGAAACGTCCAGAGCCGAGGTGGGCTCGTCTGCGATGATGGCATCAGGGTTCAGCGACAGGGCACGGGCAATTGCGACGCGCTGGCGCTGGCCGCCCGAAAGCTGGCCGGGAAGAACCTCGGCGGCGGAGCTGGGCAGACCGGTGAGCTCCAAGAGCTCCTTGACGCGCTTCTCCTGCTCGGCCTCAGTACCCAAGTTGTGGACGCGCATGGGGTCGAGCAGTTGCTCGCGAACAACCATGCGGGGGTTGAGCGCCGTAGCCGGATTCTGGAACACGACCGAGATGACGCGGCCCATGTGGCGACGATCCTCGGCGGTACGCTTGGTAACGTCCTTGCCCTTAAAGTAGACCTTGCCGCTCGTGGGGGCCTGCAGGCCGCACATGACGTTGGCGGTGGTGGACTTTCCGCAACCGGACTCACCGACGATGCCGATGGTCTGTCCGGGCATGAGCTTAATCGTTACACCCTGGACGGCGTGAACCAGGTTGGGGTGCAGAATCGAGCCGGTACGGGTCCTAAAGGTGACGTGGACGTCATCAAGGAAGATGATCGGCTCGACGCCGTTGACTGCGGTCTCGCTCATCTACATCACCTCCGCGTGAGGGGTCAAACCATTTGCCTTGAGCACCTCGTCGGGGAGCTCGGAATAGAAGTGCTCGGTGCCGGGCACGCGCTTGAAGACCGGACGGGTGTCCAGGCCAATGCGCGGATGGCTCGAGCGGGGCGCGAAGCGATCGCCCTTGGGGAAATCGCGCGGGCTCGGAACGGCGCCGGGCACCTGGTGCAGGCGGCCCGAACCGCTCTCGATGGACAGGACGGAACCCAGAAGGCCGCGAGTGTACTCGTGAATCGGGTTGGTGAGCAGCTCCTTGGTGGGCGCCTGCTCGATAACCTGGCCGGCGTACATAACCGTGATGTTGTGAGCGACCTCGGCGACCAGCGCCAGGTCGTGCGAAACGAAGATCATGGCAAAGCCGAGCTTGGCCTGAAGATCGTTGAGCAGCTTGATGACCTGCTTCTGGACGGTAACATCCAGAGCGGTCGTGGGCTCGTCGCAGATGACCAGCTTGGGGTCGCGGGTAAGGGCCATAGCGATCAGGACGCGCTGACGCTGGCCGCCGGAAAGCTCGTGCGGATAGCTCTCGAGCGTACGCTTGGGATCGAGGCCCACGAGCTCCAGGAGCTCCTCGGCGCTACGGGTGCCGCCACGCTTGGTGAGCTGCTTCATCTGGGCGGAAATGAGCATGGAGGGGTTAAGCGAGGACAGGGCGTCCTGGTAGACCATGGCGATATCGGTACCGCGCAGGCCGAACCACTCCTTCTTGCTCATCTTGAGCAGGTCGCGGCCCTCCCAGAGAACCTCGCCGGAAAGATGCTCGTCATCGTCGGTCAGGCCCATGATGGCTAGCGTGGTGATGGACTTACCGCAGCCGGACTCGCCTACCAGGCCCATGGTCTGGCCGGGACGGACGTCAAAGTTAACGTGGTCGACGACGTTGATATCACCGTGGTGCTCAAACTGGATGCAGAAATCGCGGACCGAAAGGATCGGCTCAACGGACTCATCGGGCACATGGCGATCGTCACGCTTGAGCTCGACATCGCGCAGGGCGCCAAGGCGAGCGGAGAGGGACTGGGCCTGCTCCTTGTAGGCGCGAACGGGGTCGGAGACCAGCAGGTCGGCCTCGCGACGCTTGGAGGAATCGGTCGGATCCAGGGCGGCGGAGGGAGCAGCGGCCATGGCGTCGGTAATGCCCTCGGAGAGGATGTTGAGCGCCAGGCAGGTGATCATGATGGCCAGGCCCGGGAACAGCGCCTGCCACCAGCGGCCGGCGAGCACGCCGCCGCGGGCGTCGGCGAGGATGTTGCCCCAGGTAGCGGTGGGCTCCTGGATACCAGCGCCGATGAAGGTCAGCGAGGCCTCGAAGATGATGGCGTCGGCGACCAGGGTAACGGTAAAGACCATGATCGGGGCGATGCAGTTACGCAGAACATGCTTGATCAAAATCCACGGAGCCTTGGCGCCGGAAACGATGACCGCGCGGACATAGTCCTCGCCGTACTCGGACACGATGTTGGCGCGCACGATACGGGCAATCTGCGGAGTGTACATAAAGCCGATGGCGAAAATGATCGACGGCACGGAGTTGCCCAGGATGGAGACGAAGACGGCAGCGAGGGCGATGCCCGGGATGGACATGATGATGTCCAGGATACGCATGATCGTCTCGGAGACGGCCTTGCGCGAAACCGCTGCAAGGGCGCCCACGACCGAGCCGCAGACCAGAGCCATGGCAGTGGCGCCAAAGCCGATAATCAGCGAGTAACGACCACCGTAGAGCATGCGCGAAAGGATGTCGCGGCCCTTGTCGTCGGTACCGAAGATAAACCCGTTGCCGGGAGCCTGGCGAGCCGTAAAGATCTCGACCGGGCTATAGGGGGCAAGAAGGGGCGCCAGAATCGCGGTCAGGGCGACCAGCATCAGCACGACGGCGGCAATCTTAGAAGACAGCGTCATCTTCTTCCAGCCACCGAGCTTGAGCCCCTTGGAGGCAGCCTTCTCGAGCTGCTCGGTTTGCTTCTCTCGAATCTTTACCATAATCTACACCGTCCTGATGCGCGGGTTGATGAGCAGGTAGAGCATGTCAACCACGATGTTGATGATGATGAAGGCAAGAGCAACGACGATAACGACGCCCTGAACCAGGTTCGCCTCGTTGCCCTGAACGCCCTGCAGAATCGCGGTGCCCATGCCGGGGAGGTTGAAGATAACCTCGATGACGACGGCGCCGCCCATGAGGTAACCGATCTTAAGACCGAGGGTGGTGACCGGGGTGATCAGCGCATTGCGAAGAACGTTGATGCCGACGACGACCTTCTCGGGAACGCCGGCGCCGCGAGCCATACGGACATAGTCCTTGTCGAGCTCCTCGACCATGGCGGTACGCACGATACGAGTCATCTGACCCGTCAGCGGAAATGCCAAGGCGATAGCGGGCATGATCATACGTCCCAGATAGCCAACCGGATTCGTGGTGAAGTGAGGCAGAGCACCCGATGCCGGGAGCACCTTAAGGTAGGAAGAGAACAGCAGGATCAACAGAACGGCAAGCCAGAACGACGGGGTTGCCAAGCCGGCGATGGAAAAGACGCGGATCACTTGGTCCGGCCATTTGTCGCGATACAGTGCCGCGATGACGCCGAGCAAAAACGAAACGACCGCACCGATGGCAAGACCGATGAAGGTCAGCTGCATCGTGACGGGCAGGGCCGTGGAGATGCGCTTGGCAACGGAGTTGCGAGCAGCACCATAGGTACCCATGTCGCCATGAATCAAATCGCCCATATAGCGCACGTAGCGCACGGGCCAGGGGTCGTCCAGACCATACTTCTCATGGTACTCGGCAACCGCCTCGGGCGAGGCACCGTCACCCAACGCCGTGTAGGCGGGGTCGGTCTTGGAGAACGACATAAGGAAGAACACCAGGACGGTGACGCCCAATGCCATGATCGGCAGCGCCACAAGACGCCTTCCAATCAAACGTAGCAAGTTGTTCACGTTCTCTCCCCTTTCTTTTGTCGGTAGGACCAACTGGTATATGAGTACGGATACTCATTACAAGACCCGAGCGACATCGTTGCCGCCCGGGTCTTTGTTTCAACTATGAGGATACGGTCCCAACGGCCGACATCCTGCATACAGACTCAAGCGAGTCTTACGCCTTGACGGTCGCAACGCCCCTGAAGGACATGCTCGTCGTGCCAATGCCCTTGAAGCCATCGAGGGCCTCGCCGTTGGGCGCAGTGGACGGATCGTCCCAGGAAGCGGAGACGGTCTTGACGTGGACAACGGGGTACAGAACGGCGTTGTCGGCAATGATGTCGAAGCACTCGTTCCACTTCTTCTGCTGCTCGTCGCCCTCGGCGGCAAGAGCCTCGTCCATGAGACCGTGGAGCTTCTGCCACTCAGCGGACTCCTTCCACGGGCAACGGGTCTGCATCCAGACGTTGTCGCCGTACCACCAGTTGAGCAGCAGATCGGGGTCGGCGCCGAAGCAGGAAGGATCGCCAGGGGCAAGGAGGATATCGTAGGCCTCGCCGCCGTCGATGGCAGCGTAGGTGGCCGGCGAGGTGTCGGTCTGGATGGTCACATCGAAGCCGAGAGCGTCGAGGTCGTTCTTGACCTGGGCGGCCATGCCCTTAATCTGCTCGTTGTCGGTGGTGCGCAGGGTGATGGCACCCGGGGTGATGCCGGACTCCTCGATGAGTTTCTTGGCCTTCTTGGCATTGGTCTTGTACACCGTGGAGGCCTCATGATAGTTGGTGAAGCTCTTGGGCAGGTAGCAGCTGGCAGCGGTGGCAAGGCCGGCGAAGGTGTTGGTGACCATCTTCTCGGTGTCGAGCGCGTACATGACAGCCTGACGGACCTTGACGTTGTTCCAAGGCTCCTTGGCGACGTTGAACATGATGAAGCGGGTGCCGAAACCCTGGACGTTATCGATCTTGCAGCCGGCGCTCTCGAGCTGGTCGACGGCATCAGCGGTAACGAGCTCCATAACGAGCGTGGAGCCCTCCTGCTGAGCGGTAACGCGAGCGGTGGGGTCGGTCAGAATGCTGTACTGGATCTTCTTATCCTCGGCAGCATACTCACCGTTGTACTCGGGGTTGGGAACCAGGGTGATCTCGGTATCGGAGATAGAGTCGTACATCCAGGGGCCGGAGCCGATCGGCTGCTTGGCGCGATCCTCCTCGGTCTGGGTGGCCGGGGTAACGCGGATGATAGCCAGACGATCCTTGAGCAGGGAGAAGTTGGGTACCTTGGTCTTGACCGTCACGGTGCTGGCGTCCTTGGCCTCGATGGACTCGAAGGGCTGGAAGAACGGAGCATAGGTAGCGGAAGCAGCGCAAGCAGTGTAGGAGGCGACGACGTCGTCAGCGGTGACCTCGGTGCCATCGGAAAACTTGGCGCCCTTACGAATGGTGACCTCGAAGGTGGTGTCGTCCACGGACTTGGGATCATCGGTGGCGAGCTCGTTGAACGTGCTGTAGTCGTGATAATCGATGCCGTAGAGGCCCTCGACGACGTGCCAGTTAGCGCCCAGGCCCACAGCGGAGCCGGTGCTGGCGGGGTCGAAGCTGGACGGAGCGTAAGCGGAACCAGCGGTGATCACGCCGCCGCCACGATTGGCAGAATCGGCGGAACCGGAAGCAGAACCCTCGTCGCTAGAGCTGCCACCGCAGCCAGTGAGACCAAGGCCGGCGACAGCGGCGACGCTGCCGGTGAGGCCGAGGAACGAACGCCTGGACATACCCTTGTTGATGATGGCCATGTCTTCTCCTATCAATAGAGAATCTTACCCGGGAGCACCTAGACTTGCCCCCGCGCAACTTGCGGACGACATATACCTTACCTACCGACAAACCCAACTTAGGTGCCGCGCTCGGCGACCGATACATACATCCGCTTGAACGGTATTTACTACCGTTCACCGAATTCGTTGACAAACGATACTGCAGACAGTATGTATCGGCGAGGTGAGATATCAGTCTTCGTCAACCCGCAGGATAGCAGGGCTTTTCGCTTGGGCTAGTCAAACGTTTTAGCGTTAATAAAACCCGAAACCAGCAGGTAATCATGGCGAAATAAATGCTTGAAAATCGCGCAAGCATGTATACCAGTTGTTTAGGCTCGTGTTTAGCTATCGGAATGGCTAGCCGATGCCTCGGCGCGCTCGGCATTCCATGCGACGAGCGCCTCGTGGACCGCCTTGGCAACATCGGCAGGTATGCCGCGAACTTCTGCAATCTCTTGCTCGCTCGCCGCACGCAAACGCTTCATCGAGCCAAAATGGTGCATAATGGCACGTTTTCTAGTGGGTCCCACGCCTGGAATGTCATCGAGTACCGAAACCGTCATGGCTTTATCGCGCAACTCACGATGGAATGTAATTGCAAAACGGTGCGATTCATCGCGCACCTGTTTGATGAGATAGAGCGACGCGGACCCGGTCGGAAGCACGACGGGAGTCTCGTCCCAAGGCACGAAAACCTCCTCATCGGCCTTTGCCAAGCCACAAACTGGTATATCGAGCCCAAGGGCCTCAAGTTGCTTAATTGCAGCCGTCAATTGCGGCTTGCCGCCGTCGACAACGAGCAAATCGGGGCGCGAGCCAAAACGTTCGTCGGCCATCCGCTCGGGAGCATAGCGACGCCCCAAAACCTCGGACATCGAAACGAAGTCGTTCGCCTCGTCCAATTCAGCCTGGATTTTAAAGCGGCGATACTGGCTCTTGTCGGCGCGACCGTTGGTAAACACCACCATCGAGGCGACCGTAAAGGTGCCATGCAGCGTAGAGATATCGAAGCACTCGATACGCAACGGCGGCGATGGCAGCGCCAACGCGCTTTCGAGCTCCAAGAGCGCCCGATTGGTGCGGTCGTCGGCATACCCCGTACGCATCATATAGCGCATGAGGGCATGGCGCGCATTTTTGGATGCCATATCGAGCAAACGGTGCTTTTCGCCACGCTGCGGCCTATGGAGATGACAGGAGCGCTCGCGCTTGCCCGCAAGCCACTCCCCCAGCGCCTCCGCATCCTCAAGATCGACAGAGAGGTTGATTTCAGCTGGAATGTCAGCCGTCTCGTCGTAATAGCGCTTAAGAAAGCCCGATTGAAGTTCCTCTTCGTCGACATCCAAACCCTTATCGAGAATGAACTCGCAGGTTCGAACCGTTCGACCCTCACGCACGACAAAAACGCAAGCGGCGGAAATGGTCTCTTCGCGATAGAAGCCGATAACATCGATATCGACGCTCGATGGAAAGACAACCTGTTGGCGATCGTCCAGGCCCCTAATGACGTCCAGGCGGCGCTTGACACGGGCGGCGCGCTCAAAATCGAGCGCCTCGGCGGCCTCCGTCATCTCGAATGTCAGCTCGTCGACGACGTCCTTGCGATGGCCAGACAAAAAACGTTCGACACGTTTGACGTTCTTGGCATAATCCGCAGGAGAAATCGCGCCGACGCATGCGCCCGGGCCACGACCGACATGATAGTCAAAACAGGGGCGTCCGTTTTGCGCGCAAATCATATTGACGATGTCTTCTTCGCCCTTATGAGATTCAACGATGCGGCGGCAGCGACGCCACTCCGCACAGGATGCTGAGCAAATGGGAATGACCTTGCGCAGCGTATCGATGGTTTCACGCGCCGCACGGCTATCGGTATAGGGGCCAAAATAGCGCGTCCCTGGCTTATGGCGCTCACGCGTGTATTTAATAGCAGGAAATAGATCGCTCTTGGTGATAGCGATAAAGGGGTAGCTCTTATCGTCCTTAAGATCGACGTTAAAGTACGGATGGTACTGACCGATTAGATTGCGCTCGAGTACCAATGCCTCGTGCTCGGTCTCCACAACGATATAGTCGAAGCTCGCCACCAGCTGCATCATAAGCGGGATCTTCTGGCGCTCGTCCTGCAGCGTCACGTACTGACGCATACGGGCACGCAGGTTTTTCGCCTTGCCAACGTAGATGACATCGCCCTTGGCGTCTTTCCAAAGGTAGCAGCCGGGCTGTGTGGGAACGCGCGAGACCTGTTCGGCAAGGGTTGGAATGTTATCGTGACCCGTCACATTTACCTACTTGCGGCGCAGTAACGCAGAGACCTCGGGCATCTTAAAGGCGACAGCCAGACCAAAGGTGACGGCGAGCGAGACGATGCCTGCAACGCAAACATAGCCCAAGGTAACCAGAATCGAGCCGCCGAGCGCTCCGACAAAGTGCTCGAGCGCCCACAAAACGCCGGCACCCGCTGCGGCACCCAGGCCGCCGAGCAAAAGGCCAAAGAAGCCTCCGTGCAGTATGGACTTAACCTGAAGGCCATGCAGACGACGACGCAGCCACCACAGCGAACAACCGACCAAGATAACGTAGTCGACGACATACGAAAGCGCGATGGCAGGCATGCCGTAGCCGAGGGCCACTCCGAACAGCAGTACCGAACCGGCCTGCCCAATGGCGGAGTACAGACAATAGCGGCCATAGGGCTTCATATCGAGCAGAGCAGAGAAGCTCTTCTGCATCAGCACGACCACGCCGTAGAGTGGCAGCGAGAGCGCCAGATAGACAAGGAACTCGGACACCAGCGCCACGCCGGACTCATCAAACTTGCCGGCACAGTAAATCATGTTGAGCGGACGCGCGAAAACAATCAGGTACAACGCAAACGGGATCAGGAAGAACAGCATCTGGGCGACACCGCGCGAGATGCCCGTACGAACACTGTCGTAATCTTTCTCCTGCGCATCGTGAGAGAGCTCGGTGTACAGCGCCGTCGAAAGCGAAGCGGCAATCAGCGCGTAGGGCAGCGTGTACCACAGGCGCGCATACGCGATGACGGAAGGGCCGGTCTCGGGCTGTACCACCAGCGCGGCGGCATTGGTGATGGAGGTCGAAACAAACATGCATACCGTTGCAAGCAGCGTCGGAATACCGAGCGTAATCGTCTGGCGCAGCGCAGGGTCTTTAAAGTCGATATGGATATGAGGATGCACGCCATGCTTGCCGAGCGCGGGAATCTGACATGCCATCTGGACAAAGACGCCAAAGGTCGTTCCGGCTGCAATAAGAATGATGCCGGCACGCTCACCGAATTGTGCGGACACAGGAGCAAAGCCCATAAAGCTCGCGATGACAATCACATTGTTGAGAACCGGGGCAAACGTCGACCAGAAGTAATCACGGTGCGCGTTGAGAACACCCGAGAACACCGAGCCCAGCCCGTAGAACAGAATCTGGATGGCGAAGAAACGAAACATGAACGCGGCAGTATTCATGCTGCCGCCGTCACCCGAAAGGAACGACTGCGTCCAGATAAAGCCCGGAGCGAACACGGTGCCCAGCACCGAAATGCCGCCCAACAGCAAAAGCAGGATGCCGAGCAGATTGCCTACGTATTCGTTTGAGGCGTCTCGACCCTGTTCACGACGCACACCCATGTACACCGGCAAAAAGGCGGTAACCAACATGCCGCCCATCACGAGCTCGTAGAGCATATTGGGCAGGTTGTTGGCGACCTGATAGGAAGACGAGAGCAGCGACATACCGATGGCGGCAGCCATAGCCCACGTGCGGATAAACCCGGTGACGCGCGATACGATGGTCAGCACGGTCATGAGCCCAGCAGAACGACCGATCGTGGAGTAATCCGACGAGCCCATATCATCTACATCGTCCTGCGATTGGGGACTGACTTCAGTATGTCGTCGAGAATCAACCTCGATATCAGGCTCATCGATTATCGCGAAGGGGTCGTCGACCAAAACGGCATCATCGGCAGAAAAAGCTCCGTCAACAGGCGTGACATCGTTGTCAAACGAAGCGTCATCGTTAGCAACGGCATTATCACCAAACACCGTGTCAACTTCCCTGACGGCAGCGGTTCGTCCAGAAAACGACAAAAGGTCCCAATCATCGTCGTCGACAGCAACGCCCTCGACCGGATCGGTCGAGCCGAGCGGTGACCACTCGTCATCCAAAAGCAGCTGCTCGTCATCACCGTCGGTTGCAGGTCTCGCGGGACGATCGACTGGGACACCCTGCAGCGTGCCCTTTCCCTGAGCCGCCATCAAGAACACTGCCGTCTCATCGGGACGCGGCGCACGAGACGCCCCGGCGGCGGCGGGCATCCGTCCGGCACGGGATTGAGCCGCGGCCAAAAACACCGCCGTCTCATCGGGACGGCCCGAAGAGAGAATCGTACGGGGAAGCACCGTACCGGCACCGGCGGCACGCAAATACACAGCCGTCTCCCCTGGATCTGCAGCAGCGGACCAGGCGTTTCGAATCTGGTCGTCGACCGAAGAAGCCTCAGGCGCGGGCGCCTGAGAAGCCGAACCCTTTGCAAAGTGAGCTCCGCGCTTCGATTCTTCCTGCGGCATCGCTCAGTCCTCTCTCGTGATCGGGGCAACCGTCGCCCCGCAAAATGCAACTAAATCGTCGGGGGCAAGCTCAAGCTGATAGCCACGCTTACCGCCTGAGATAAAAATGGTATCCCAAAGGACGCATGTCTCATCGATCAGCGTCCGAAAGCGTTTTTTCATGCCGACTGGACTGCAGCCGCCCCGGACATACCCCGTCGCGGCAAGCAAGTCCTTGACATGCATCATGACCAGAGACTTTTCACCCGCGGCACGCGCAGCGGCCTTTAGGTCGAGCTCGTCGGCGACGGGGATGCAGCACACAACGTGGTCGTTGGACGGCGTCACGCAAACCAAGGTCTTAAACCCCTGACCGGGCTCCTCGCCAAGCTGCTCGGAAATCGCGACGCCCAAGCCTGACGATTCGTCGCCATCGTCTTCGTACGTATGGAGAACATAGGAAATGCCGGCGCTTTCCAACTCGCGCATTGCATTGGTTTTTGGCGTCTTCGCAGCCTTTGCCATGGCATGTCCCTTCCTTCGCATGCGAACGCAACGCTTAAGTATATGTCCAATTTGGCCGCGTACGTCATCTCGACACACAGAAGCGCCACCGAATCGGAAGGAATCGGTGGCGCTTTTCGCATTACAAGATCTCTTTACTGCGCGTCGAGCTGTGCCTGACGCTCACGATCGCGCTTGAGCAACGGTGCCAAGAACTTACCCGTATAGCTTTGCGGACACGCCGCGACTTGCTCCGGTGTTCCCGAGACCACGACGGTTCCGCCGCCATTGCCGCCCTCGGGACCCATATCGATCAGACGGTCGGCGACCTTGATGACATCGAGATTGTGCTCAATCACCAGAACCGTGTTGCCCGCATCGACCAGGCGCTGCAGCACGTCGAGCAGCTGGCGGACATCCTCAAAATGGAGACCGGTCGTCGGCTCATCCAGAATGTAGAACGTCTTACCCGTCTGACGGCGGTGGAGTTCCTTGGCGAGCTTTACGCGCTGTGCCTCGCCACCCGAAAGCGTCGTTGCCGGCTGGCCCAAGCTCACATAACCCAGGCCCACGTCATACAGGGTCTGGAGCTTGCGCTTGATCTGCGGGATATTCCCAAAGAACGCCAGCGCCTCGGTGACGCTCATGTCGAGTACGTCCGAGATGGTCTTACCACGGTAGGTGACCTCAAGCGTCTCGCGGTTATAGCGCTTGCCGCCGCAGACCTCACAGGGGACATAGATATCGGGAAGGAAGTGCATCTCGATCTTAATTTGCCCGTCGCCCTTGCATGCTTCACAGCGACCGCCGCTCACGTTAAAGGAGAAACGTCCCGGCGAGTAGCCGCGCGCCTTCGACTCCGGGGTGCTCGCAAACAGCGCGCGCAGATCATCCCACAGGCCAATGTACGTAGCGGGATTGGAACGCGGCGTGCGGCCGATCGGCGACTGGTCAATATCGATCACTTTATCGATGCACTCGATACCCTCGAGCTTTTTGTACGGGCCCACGGGACGCGTCGAGCGATGAATGGCATTCGTAAGGGCAGGTGCGATGGTGTCGGTAACCAGGGAGCTCTTGCCCGATCCGGACACGCCGGTAACAACCGTAAGCGTACCGAACTCAATCTTGGCGGTAACGTTTTTAAGGTTGTTGGCACGGGCACCCGTGATCTTAAGGCAGCCGCGACCGGGCTTGCGACGCGTATCGGGAACCCGAATCATTCGCTTGCCGGTCAGGTAGGCACCCGTCATCGAATCGGGGCACGCCATGATATCGGCAGGCGTTCCCGCTGCGACCACGTGTCCGCCGTTCACGCCCGCGCCGGGGCCCATGTCGATCACATAGTCGGCAGCACGAATCGTATCCTCATCATGCTCGACGACAATAACGGTATTGCCGATATCGCGCAGGCGCTCAAGTGTCTTAATCAGGCGCTCGTTATCGCGCTGATGGAGGCCGATCGATGGCTCGTCCAAAATGTACAGGACACCCATGAGGCCGGCGCCAATCTGCGTTGCCAGGCGAATGCGCTGGGCCTCGCCTCCGGAAAGCGTCGCCGAGGCACGGTCGAGGGTCAGATAGTCGAGTCCGACATCGACCAGAAAGCGCAGGCGCTCCAGGATTTCCTTAACAATGCGCCCGCCGATAAATTGTTGGCGCTCGGTAAGCTCCAGGCCCTCAAAAAACTCGAGCGACTCGCGGCACGACAGACAGCAGACCTCGTAAATGGACTTACCGCCTACGGTAACGGCGAGCATCTCGGGGCGCAGACGAGCACCATGGCAACTCGAGCACGGCTCCTCGCGAATGTACTTCTCCAAGCGCGCCCTGGTGTTCTCGTTCGTCGTCTCGTTATAGCGCTCGTACAGGATATTGCGCACGCCCGAGAACTTGGTGTCCCACTGGCTGCGACGCCCATCGAGCTTTTGATAGTCGACCGAAATCTTCTGGTCGCCCATGCCATCTAAAAACGCGCGACGTACCCGCGCAGGCAGATCCTCCCACGGCGTATCGACGCTCACCTTAAAGTGTTTGCAGACCGCAGCGAAAATCTGCGGATAGTAGTTAGAGTTGCCAAACAGGCTGCCAAAGACCCCGTCGGCAATCGACTTCGAGGGGTCTTCGATTAGCGCTTCGGCATCGACCGTCTTCTTAAAGCCCAGGCCATCGCACTCGGGGCACGCGCCATACGGCGCGTTGAACGAGAAATCGCGCGGCTGCAGATCATCGATGGAGTGTCCATGCTCCGGGCACGCCAGCGCCAGCGAATACTCCAGCAACTCGCCTTCGGTCCCCTCGGGAGCGTCGCGGTCGGGCAGCAAGTATACGTTCACATTGCCGTGCGCCAGCGCAGTAGCCTGTTCAACGGACTCGGCAATACGGCCCAGGGAGTTCTCGCGAATCACGATACGGTCGACCACGACCTCGATATCGTGCTTGAATTTCTTATCCAAATCGATAGGGTCATCAAGCGAGCGAACCTCGCCGTCGACGCGCACGCGGCTAAAGCCCTCGGCGCGAAGATCCTCAAACAGCTTGGCATACTCGCCCTTGCGACCGCGAACCACCGGTGCCAGCACGAACGCGCGGCGGCCCTCCCCCGCAGCCAGGACTTTATCGGCAACCTGATCGGTTGTCTGGCGCTCGATTATGCGACCGCACTCGGGGCAGTGCGGCGTACCGACGCGAGCAAACAGCAGTCGTAGGTAGTCATAAATCTCGGTTACGGTACCCACCGTCGATCGAGGATTCTTGGATGTCGTCTTTTGGTCAATCGACACGGCAGGCGACAGACCGTCAATCGAATCCAGGTCGGGCTTGTCCATCTGGCCCAAGAACTGGCGAGCATAGCTCGACAGGCTCTCAACATAACGACGCTGGCCCTCGGCATAGATCGTGTCGAACGCTAGCGAGCTTTTGCCCGAGCCGGAAAGACCGGTAATGACCACGAGCTGGTCGCGTGGAATGGATACATCGATATCGCGCAAGTTGTGTTCGCGCGCACCGCGAATAACGATAGAGGAATCAGACATGGAAGCTCCTTGCCTCCTATAACTTCAAATCACACTGCCGATGAGTTTAGCGCACTGAACGCGCACAGATGTTCGTAATACAAGATTCGCAGACCTTTTGCTTTATCCGACGCGCGCGTCGCAATGCCTGACCCATGCTTTCGAATGCCGTCGATCGCCCGCCGCACATCACAAATGACTCCCGCTCGCAAACGAGGGTACAATGACGCTCGTGTCACATCGTGGGGCCTTGCCCCAACGCATACAAAGGAGTCAGATATGGGTTGCGAGCACGCACAGGCGGCCGGCGGACAAACCGCACCGCAGGAATTTGAAGAGAACACGCTATCCGAGGTCAAGCGCGTTATCGCCGTGCTATCCGGCAAGGGCGGCGTCGGCAAGTCGTTCGTCACCGGTGCCATCGCCACCGAGCTTGCCCGCCGCGGCAACAAAGTCGGCATCCTCGATGCCGACATCACCGGCCCCTCCATCCCCAAGATGTTCGGTATGAGCGGACGTCATGTCCATGCTCTCGGCAATCTTATGCTGCCCGAGATCTCAGAGCACGGGGTCAAGGTCATGAGCTCCAACCTGCTGCTCCAAAACGAAACCGATCCCGTCCTTTGGCGTGGCCCGGTTATCGCGGGCGCCATCAGGCAATTCTGGAGCGAGACCTCATGGGGCCCCATCGACTACCTGCTGGTCGATATGCCTCCGGGAACGGGCGACGTCGCGCTCACCGTTTTCCAATCGCTGCCCGTCGATGGCATCGTCATCGTCACGAGCCCGCAAGACTTGGTCTCGATGATCGTCGCCAAGGCAGTCAACATGGCCGAGAAGATGAACGTCCCCATTCTGGGCGTCGTCGAGAACATGAGCTATATCGAGTGCCCCGACTGCGGCAAGAAGATCGAGGTCTTTGGTAAGAGCAAGCTCCCCGAAGTCGCCGAGCGCTACAACCTCGACATCTTGGGCCAGCTTCCCATCAATCCGTCACTCGCCGAGGCCTGCGATAAGGGTGAAGTCGAGACCGCGCTGCCCGATGGCATGCTGCCCAAGGCCGTCTCTGCCGTCGAGGCCATCGCCCCGCACGAGACCGACGAGGCCTAAGTGAACACGAGCGCCTTCTATGACGTCCTGGTAATCGGCGGCGGGGCCTCGGGTCTCGCCGCCGCCATTACGGCCGCACGCGCTGGCAAAAGCGTCTGCATCGTTGAGCGCGATGTCGCCTGCGGCCTTAAACTCCTTGCGACCGGCAACGGCCGCTGCAATCTCTCAAACGAATCGATTGATCCTCGGCGGTACAACCATCCCGCTTTCGTCGAATCCGTCATGGGCCCCCGGCCCGAACAAGAGCTTATGGGCTTCTTCTCCTCGCTGGGCATCATGACGACCTCCGAGGAAGGTCGATTGTACCCGCGCTCCCTTCGCGCCGAATCGGTGCGCGACGCGCTTCTCAACGTTTGCGATCATCTGGGCATCACCTTAATCTGCGGAGCCAATGTTGCCACGGTGCACAAAGCTCCCGAGGGTTGGGCGCTCCAAATAGACCGTCCCGCACGGGCGCTCAAGGCGAAAAAGCACGACGATCGAAAATCGGAGCTCCGCTCGCTTCGGAGGGCGCTCGCCGATACCCCGCGCAAAAACGTGACTTTGCAGGCACATACCGCAATTATCGCCACGGGCGGCAACCCCACCGGCATCGCCGAGATGTTTAGCCTCCCCCTAACGCCGCTGCACCCCGTCCTCTGCCCCGTGTCGGCATCGGTCGTCGGCAACCGGATGGCCCTCAAGACGTTGGATGGTCTACGCGTCCGTGCCCGCTTGACGCTCACCCGCAACCATGAGGAGCTCTGGTGCGAAGACGGCGAGGTGCTGTTCCGGACCTTCGGCATCTCAGGTGTCGCCGCCTTCAACCTCTCCCGACGCATCCAGCACGGCGACACGATCCTGCTCGACGTTTTCCCCGACCTCTCCAAAGACGAGCTGCTCGATGTGCTCCACCGACGCGTTGAACTGCTCGGCCGTTTTTCGCCCCACGACCCCCGCTGGCTCAACGGCATGCTCGCTCCTCAACTCTCCCGCGTCGTCTGTACGGCGTTCGAGCAGTGCCATCCAGGCTCCAACGATGTCGTCCATCTGGTTTCCATCCTCAAGCACTTTAAACTGCTCGTCGAGGGAACGGCCGATGAGCGCTCGGCACAGGTCATACGTGGCGGCATACCCATCGAGACCATCTCGATACCCAGCCTTCGCGCGAACGACGCAGTCGGAGCCCCGCTTTGCGTCTGCGGCGAAGCACTCGATATCGACGCCGACTGCGGTGGCTTCAACCTTGCATGGGCCTGGATTTCGGGCATTCGCGCTGCAAGTAACCTATAGCCGCGCAGTTATAATCAAAACGCATTCGGGCCGCCTGGGACACCGGACGGCCTCTTTCTTGCATCTAAGGAGACCTCGATGATCGAAATCACCCAAGTCACTGCGTCGCTCGATGAAGCCGGCGATGAAAATGCTTGCCTCATCGTTGGCAAGCGAATCGCCAAACGCGTCCTACGTTGCAAAGACTCCGAGATCAAGTCCATCGAGCTCCACCGCAAGTCCATCGATGCCCGCAAAAAACGAGACGTTCATTTTATCCTGAGCTTTCGTGTTGAGCTGACGAGCCCAGACATCGAGCAGACAGTGCTCGACAGCGTTGCTGCGCGCGACCGCTCACGCGTGCGCACGATAGAAGACAATGAGCCTTCATTCCCCTCCCCCGTTTCCGGCGCGCCCAAAGAGCGCCCCGTCGTCGTCGGTGCCGGATGCGCTGGCCTTTTCGCCGCACTCACCCTTGCCGAAGCGGGTCTGAAGCCCTTGCTTATCGAACGGGGCGATCCGGCACTTCGCCGCTCGCAGGCAATCGACCTCTTCCTGAAGGAGCGCATCCTCGACCCCGAGAGCAATATCCAGTTTGGCTTGGGCGGTGCAGGGACCTTCTCGGACGGCAAGCTCAATACGGGAACTAAAAATCCCGCCCATCGCCTTATCCTGGACACCTTCGTCGAAGCGGGTGCACCCAGAGACATTCTGTGGGATGCCAAGCCGCACATTGGCTCCGACATCCTCCCCACCGTCGTCACCAACATTTCTCAGCGCATCGAGCAGCTCGGTGGAACCGTCCGCTATCGAACAAAGCTCGTCAATATTCGAACCGATGGTTCTGGCGCCATCACCGGCGTCGATGTCCAACCGCCCCATGAGACCACAAGCGAGACAATCGCCACAAAGCACCTCATTCTCGCCTGCGGCCATTCCGCCCGCGATGTATTCGAGCTTCTCAAGGAACATAACGTTGCCCTCGCGCAAAAGACCTTTGCCATGGGTGTGCGCATCGAGCATCCACAGCGCGACATCGACCGTGCCCAATATGGCCCTTCGGCGGGGCACCCGGCACTCGGAGCGGCCCCTTACAAGCTTGTTGCCCATCTCCCCAACGGCCGCGGCGTGTTCTCGTTTTGCATGTGCCCCGGCGGACAGGTTGTCGCGGCTTCTTCCGAGCATGACCATCTGTGCGTCAACGGTGCCAGCCTCAATGCCCGCGACGGGCGCAACGCGAATGCCGCCCTACTCGTTAACGTCACGCCTGACGACCTTCCCAGCGATGATCCGCTCGCAGGCATTGAGCTTCAGCGCGCCTGTGAGCGAGCCGCCTATCGCCTGGGTGGCTCCAACTGGAACGCGCCGGCACAGCTCGTCGGAGATTTCCTTGCTAGACGCGCCAGCACGGCACCCGGAAAGGTAAAACCAACCTATCCACTTGGCGTGACCTGGACGGCGATCGACGATGCCCTCCCGCAGCATATCGTCGAATCACTTCGTTTGGGAATCCCCCTGCTCGGTAAGAAACTGCGTGGCTATGACCGCCCCGATGCGGTCCTCACTGGCGTGGAGACGCGTTCGAGCTCCCCGGTCACCGTCACCCGCGATCGAACATGCCACGCCGCGTTGACTCCGGGCCTTTACCCTTGCGGCGAGGGTGCCGGATATGCCGGCGGCATCATGAGTGCCGCCACCGACGGCATCCGTTGCGCTGAGGCCCTAATCGCCGACCTCTAGCGTGCTAAAGACACAGGCCCCGAGCTCAACGAGAAGCTCGAGGCCTGTACCCTATTTCTTAAATCGCGCGCCCTGGCGTTTTCTGCCCGAAGCAAAGGTAGAACCCTTGCGAGCCTGCGAACGCAGGCGCTCAATCGTTTCGTCCTCGGACGCTCCCTCGAGCATCGCCCGAATCTGAACGACGGCATCACGCAGGCGCGCCGCCTCCTCAAAGTCCATGGCGGCGGAAGCGTTACGCATGTCTTCCTCCATGGTCTCGACGATCCGCACCAGCTCGTCATGCGGCAGCCCTTCCAGCTGCTCGGCAAGCGTCTGTTCAGGCGTCACCGTCTCTGGCACCCCGCCCTCGCCGCTTTCATCGGGCGTATAGAACGCACCATGGCCCAGAGAGTCGCCCTTCGAGCGTCCCTTGGACCCGACGGTCTTTTCGGCCTCGGCAATAAAGCTCGAAATGTCGTTGATGGCCTTCCGCACCGTCTTGGGCACAATGCCGTGTTCTTCGTTGTAGGCCATCTGGATCTCACGGCGACGCTGCGTCTCGTCGATGGCCGCTTTCATCGAATCGGTCACGACGTCAGCGTACATGATGACTTCGCCGTCGGCATTACGGGCCGCACGGCCAATCGTCTGAATCAGCGAACGGCGGTTACGCAAGAAACCTTCCTTATCGGCATCGAGAATTGCCACCAGCGAGACCTCGGGGAGATCCAGGCCCTCGCGAAGCAAGTTGATGCCAACCAAAACATCGATCTTGCCCTCGCGCAACGTTCGCAGGATCTCGACACGGTCCATCGTCGCGGTATCGGAGTGCATGTAGTTGACCTTAATGCCGGCATCAAGCAGATGGTCGGTCAGGTCCTCGGCCATGCGCTTGGTGAGCGTGGTCACCAGCACGCGCTCCTTGCGGGCCACGCGCTCGCGAATCTCGTCCTCAAGATCGTCAATCTGGCCTCGGACCGGACGAACGTCGATCTTGGGATCGAGCAGGCCGGTCGGACGAATGATCTGTTCAACGTCATTTTGGCTCACACGCAGCTCATAGTCACCCGGCGTGGCCGAAACGTAGATGAACTGGGGAATCCTCGCCTCAAACTCATCGAAACGAAGCGGGCGGTTATCGAGCGCCGACGGAAGACGGAAACCATGCTCAACAAGCGTAACTTTGCGCGAACGGTCGCCTTCGTGCATACCGCGAATCTGCGGCACCGTCACATGGCTCTCGTCGATGATGCAGAGCATGTCCTTGGGAAAGTAATCGATCAAGGTAAACGGCGGCTCGCCCGGTTTGCGCCCGTCCAGATGACGCGAGTAGTTCTCGATGCCGTTGCAAAAGCCCATCGTCTCGAGCATTTCGAGATCATAATCGGTCCGCTGCTGCAGACGTTGCGCCTCGAGCAACTTGTCGGTCGCCTTGAGCTCTGCCACGCGCTTCTCGCACTCTTCGCTAATCGATTTCAGGGCCGCCTTGACCTTTGGCTTCTCGGTCACGTAGTGCGAAGCCGGCCACACGGGAATCGCTTCGTACTCACGTAGCATTTCGCCGGTGACCTCATCGATCTCGGCAATCAGCTCGACCTCGTCGCCAAAGAACTCAAAGCGCAACGGATGCTCGGCATAGGGCGGATAAACATCGACAACATCGCCGCGCACACGGAAGGTACCGCGCGCCAAATCATAGTCATTGCGATCATATTGAATGTCGATGAGCGCATGGATAAAGTCATCGCGCTCGAGCGGCACCTTCTTATCGACGTTTGGTGCCAAGCCTGCATAGTCCTCGGGAGAACCGATGCCGTAGATGCACGAGACCGATGCGACGACAATCACATCGCGTCGAGAAAGCAGCGATGCCGTCGCCTGATGGCGCAGCATCTCGACCTCTTCGTTAATCGAGGAGTCTTTCTCGATATACGTATCACTCTGCGGTACATATGCCTCGGGCTGATAATAGTCGTAGTACGAGACGAAGTAGACCACGGCGTTGTTGGGAAAGAATTCTTTGAGCTCGCTCGCAAGCTGGGCGGCGAGGGTTTTGTTGGGGGCCATGACCAGCGTTGGCTTACCGAGAGCTTCGATGGTCTTGGCCATGGTAAAGGTCTTGCCCGAGCCGGTTACGCCCAGCAAAACCTGATAGCGGTCTCCGTCCCTCACACCCTGCACAAGCGACTCAATGGCCTTTGGCTGGGAACCTGCAGGCTCATAGGGAGACACGACCTCAAACGGCACCTCAGAGCCCTCAACGCCAAAGCGTTTGAGCTCTCCGCCAACACGCTCAACTTCAAAATCCGCCATGGATACTCCTAACTCATACATCTGCAGTATACGCAGGCGGCAGGCATAGTCCTATACGAACCGGTCGGGATAGAGGGTCTTATAGCGAACACAGGCATTATTGACACGAATCAAATAAGCTTGCGTCTCGGGGAAGGTAATCGCGTTATGGAGCGATGTGTTTTGCTGCGCCCACCCATCGACATTGCCCATTCCGGCATTGTAAGCAGCAATAGCGCTATCCGTCGAGCCATTGAAATATGTCAGCAAGTACGAGAGGTACGCGCACCCAAATTCAATATTCGAAGCGGGGTCATTCAGGTTATCGGCAGAATACTCGTCCCCGTCGACAAGGCCCTTGGCGATCATATCCTGAGCGGTTTCGGGCATAAGTTGCATGAGACCTTGGGCGCCCTGGTTTGATTCCGCCTCGGGATCCCAGTTTGATTCCGACTTGATGACGGCACATACCAGATACGGATCAAGATTATGCGAAATACTGGACTGCTTTACATACGCCTCATAGTCAATCGGATAGAACGGTTTAAAGAAAGCGGCGGGAGCACACGAGTAAACGAGCGAGATAAGGCCAAAGACGAAAACGACAGTCAGCGGCACAAGGCGATACCACGTAAAGAAGCGCGTCTTAGGCATCTGTCGTCCCCTTATTCGTAGCGTCCAAAAGGCCATGGCGAGCAAGCCATGCGTCCAGTTGTACAAAGAGCGAGCTATCGCCCGCTGCGTTATCAATCACGGTCGTGGCGAGACGGCAAAGCGAAGACTCATCGGGTTGGCAAGCACAGCGTGCATCAAAATCGGATGGCTCCATACCACGGTGAATAGCGCGTTCGCGACGGACCTCCAAAGGCGCGCTAACAACCATAATTTCATCCGCAAGGCCAAAGGCGTCCTCAAAGCCAGTTGGAGCAGATACTTCGACCGCCGCAAAGGGATAGCGGGGGGACGAAACCGTACAGCAGACAGGATCGAGAATCCTCAGCGAAAGCTGCTCAATGAGAACGGGGTGCACAATGCTATTGAGCCTTGCAACTGCATCAGGAGAGACAAAAGCTCGAGAAGCGAGGATGTTACGTCGAACGCCGCCCTCCTCATTCAAAATATCCCAACCAAACTCTTCAGCAAGAGCATTGACGATATCCGACCCCGGCACGTACAGCGATTTGGCAAGAACGTCTAAATCGATAAGCAGGGCTCCGCGAGATTCCAGATAGCGGCAGGCAGTCGATTTACCCGAAGCAATATTGCCCAAAACAAAAACGGTAAACATCAAGCCCTCCCTAACGTCAATGCGAGTTATTATCGCGCAAATACAAAGCGACGGTTCAAAAAACAGCCAAACAGTAAGAGAGTCAAAGGAAGGGCCCGTTCACAAGGCACAGCTTGTATATAACGCAAAAAGGGGGAGGCCGCCAGGCCTCCCCCCTCTCAGTTCAAGCGTACGGCTCGGTGCCGTCCACCGGTCAGCGGCGCCCTGGCCTCCCACGGGCTGACCCCGCAGTACTCTCGGCGCGATGGGGCTTAGCTTCCGGGTTCGGAACGGGACCGGGCGTGCCCCCCATGCTCTGGCCGCTGACCGGTG
>JAXKGN010000005.1:0-177107 GCA_036550355.1 Collinsella sp. | reverse complement strand
TCATTGCTGGCTATTGCGAAATATCATTGATAAAATCAGTATCAGAGAGGAGAAACTATTTTGAACCAGGAACAGACGAATATTACAACAGGAAAGCAAATACGTCATCTGCGAACACAATTGGGAATGACACAGGAAGAAGATTATCGACACGGAAACATGGGAGCGTGTGCAGGAGTTACGCAAGCAGCGAAAACGCCCGAACCGCTATGATGAAGTGGGGCTGTTCTCTGGTATGCTGTTCTGCGCCGACTGCGGCCATGTGCTGTATCAGCAGCGGTATCAGAACAAGAACCGCAAGCAGGACTGTTATATCTGCGGCAGCTACAAGAAGCGTACCCGTGACTGTACGGCACACTTTATCCGCACCGACCTTTTGACGGCGGGCGTGCTTTCCAATCTCCGGCAAGTGACGGAATACGCCGCCAGGCATGAGAGCCGCTTTGTAAAGCTGCTCATCCAGCAGAACGAAATCGGCGGCAAGAGAAAGACCGCCGCAGCCACGAAGCAGCTTGAACAGGCCCAGACACGCATTGCCGAAGTGAACCGCATTATCAAGCGGCTGTATGAGGACAATGTAAGCGGCAAAATCAGCGACGAGCGTTTCATGGAGCTGTCGGCGGACTATGAGCAGGAGCAGCGGGAACTGAAAGACCGGGCTGCCGCTTTGCAGGAGGAACTTTCCAAGTCGCAGGCCGCCACCGTCAACGCCGAGAAATTCATGGGGATTGTGAGAAAGCACCTTGCTTTTGAAGAATTGACCCCCACCCTCTTGCGGGAAATGATTGAGAAAATCGTCGTGCATGAGTGCAGCTATGACGAGAACGGCACCCGCAGGCAGGACATTGAGATTTATTACAGCTTTGTCGGCAAGATAGACTTGCCGGAAGCCTAACGCCTGACCTATCCGACACAGCCCTAAGTGCCGGATAGGAACGGCAAAATTTTTTACACTTCTATTACTTCTTTATCGCACATTAGCAAAATGGCACGGTACGAATTCGAGTGTGTGCGAGAGGGGAGCGCAATGTCCGAAACCGGTCTGCTGCCGGCATATCTGATCGTCGGTACCGATGGGGTCAAGCGCGACCACGCCGTCTCGCGTATGAAAGCTCGCTTGGAAAAGTCGGGTATGGTTGAGTTCAACCTCGATGAACGCGACATGACGAAAGATCCCGATATCGAGTCGATCATCGGCTCGCTCAATACCTTTCCCATGGGCAGCGAGTTTCGCCTGGTGATCCTCGACGGCTGCTCCAAGCTTGCCAAGGCGGTCTCGGAACCGCTTGTCGAGTACCTCGCAAGTCCCAGCCCCACGACGGTCTGTCTCATTATTGCCGACTCACTTGCCAAGAATACGCGCCTGTATAAGGCAATCGCCAAGATCGACAAGAAGGCTATCGTCGATTGTTCGGGTACCAAGCGCTGGGAACTGCCGCGCCGCGTTCAGCAGATGGCGACGCAGCGCGGTAAGTCCATCTCGACGGCTGCTGCCGAGGAGCTCGTCTCGCGCTCGGGCGAGAACACCCGCATGCTCGATAACGACTTGGCCAAGCTTGCCCAGATGGTCGAGGCGCCGCAAATTGAGCTTGCCGATGTGGAGCGCTGGATCGTGCGCACGGCCGAAGTTCAGCCCTGGGACTTCCTCAATGCCGTCTCGGCCCGCGATATGCGCCGCTCGCTTGAGCTCTTTGGGCTGCTGCCCGCCAAGAGCTATGTGTGGACCTACACGCTGCTATGCGGTCGCATCCGCGAGTTGATCGTCGCCAAGGCGCTCGACTCTCGTGGGCAGGGGCGTGAGCTCGCCGCGACACTCAAGCTTCAGGCCTGGCAGGTCAAAAATCACCTGACCTGGGCACGCCGCTTTTCGATGGCGGAGCTTGTCGCTGCGCTCGAGGGCGCGGTCGATGTGGAGCTCGCACTGAAGGGTTCTGCCGATTCGGAGACCGCGCTTTTGCTCTGGATTACGAACATCTTGAGAAAATCGTGATGATACCTGCCTATTTGACAAATTCGTTCTATCCGTTTGAGGGGGAGCGTGCTATAGTAGGCGCTTGCATGACCTCACCGTGTCTCAGAGGTGTCATACATTTTTTGCAAGGAACTCGAAAGGAACTCCAGAAGTGGCAAACATCAAGTCTCAGAAGAAGCGTATCCGCACCAATGAGGCAGCTCGCATGCGTAACAAGGCTGTCAAGTCCGAGCTCAAGACGCTGACCAAGCACGTCCAGTCCGCCGTCGCCGAGGGCGACGCCGAGAAGGCCCAGGCTGCCCTCAAGACCGTCACCAAGCGTCTCGACATGGCTGCCGCCAAGCATGTTATCCACAAGAACCAGGCTTCCAACCGCAAGTCCGGTCTTGCCAAGCTCGTGAACAGCATCAACGCCTAAGTTGTAAATTTCACACCACACAGATTACGCGCATAAATGGAGCCTGTTTTATGGAACAGGCTCCATTTTTTGTACCGCTCGGGTAAGATAGTCCGCATGAATACTTCAATTGACATTTCCCACATCCGCAACTTCTCGATCGTTGCGCACATCGACCATGGCAAGTCCACGATCAGTGACCGCATCCTCGAGCTCACCCATACCGTCGACGAGCGCGATATGGAGTCGCAGCTGCTCGACACCATGGATATCGAGCGCGAGCGCGGCATCACGATCAAGTCTAATGCCGTTCGCGTGTCCTATGACGCCGACGATGGTGAGACGTATCAGTTCAACCTGATTGATACGCCGGGCCACGTGGACTTTACCTACGAGGTCTCGCGTTCGCTTGCCGCCTGCGAGGGTGCGGTGCTTGTCGTCGACGCCACGCAGGGCGTCGAGGCGCAGACCGTCTCCAACGCGACGCTCGCCATGAACGCCAACTTGGATATCGTGCCCGCTATCAACAAGATCGACCTGCCGTCGGCACACCCCGACGAGGTCAAGACCGAGATCGAGGACGACCTGGCGATCCCTGCCGACGATGCCGTATGCGTATCGGGCAAGACCGGCGAGGGCATTCACGATTTGCTGGAGTCTATCGTCTTTTTGATCTCTCCGCCCAAGGGCGATGCGAACGCGCCGCTCAAGGCGCTTATCCTTGACTCGTATTTTGATGAGTACCGCGGCGTCGTTGCCACGGTCCGTGTTTTTGACGGCTCCATTAAAAAGGGCGATACCCTGCTTATGATGCAGGCCGAGGGCGACTTCTTGGTCGACGGCGTGGGCGTCAAGCGTCCCGCCGAGACACCGGTCGACGCACTGACGGTCGGCGAGGTGGGCTACGTGGTCACGGGCCTGAAGGACCCCGAGGCCGTGCACGTGGGCGATACCCTCACGTGGGCGTCTAATCCCTGCCCCGAGCCGCTTCCCGGTTACCGCGAGGCCAAGCCCATGGTCTATACGGGCCTGTTTCCGATCGACAACAAGGATTACGAGAACCTGCGCGACGCTCTCGATAAGCTGCACGTCAACGACCCGTCGTTGGCGTGGGAGCCCGAGACCTCGGTGGCGCTCGGCTTTGGCTTCCGCGTGGGCTTCTTAGGCCTGCTGCATATGGAAGTCGTCAAGGAGCGCCTGGAGCGCGAGTTCAACCTTGACCTCATTGCTACGAGCCCTTCGGTGGACTATCACGTCTATAAGACCGACGGCGAGATGATTGATGTTCGCAGCCCGCAGGATCTGCCCGAGGCTACGCGCATCGAGCGCATTGAGGAGCCTTACCTCAAGGCCAAAATTATCTGCCCGCCCGAGTATACGGGCGCCGTCATGCAGCTCGCTATCGAGCACCGCGGCATTACGACCGACATGATCCATCTCACGAGCAAATCGGTCGAGATGCGCTTTGATATGCCGCTTGCCGAGCTCATCCTGGACTTCTTTGACCAGCTTAAGAGCCGTACCAAGGGCTATGCCTCGCTCGACTACGAGTTCAACGAGTACCGTCCCTCCGAGCTCGTCAAGCTCGATATCCTGCTTTCGGGCGACGAGGTGGACGCGCTTTCGTTTATCGTGCACAAGGACAAGGCCTATGGCCTGGCCCGCGGCCTGTGCGACAAGCTCAAGGAAATCATCCCGCGCCAGCTATTCGAGGTGCCTATTCAGGGCGCCATCGGCAACAAGATCATCGCCCGCTCCACCGTCAAGGCGCGCCGCAAGGATGTTTTGGCCAAGTGCTATGGTGGCGATATCTCGCGTAAGCGCAAGCTGCTCGAGAAGCAGAAAGAGGGCAAGAAGCGCATGAAAGCCATCGGTTCGGTCGAGGTCCCGCAGGAGGCCTTTATGGCGATCCTCAAGGTAGACGAGTAAGTCCATGGCGCTTTCTGAATACAGCAAGCGGTTGCTTGGCGCCTATGCCGAGCAGCCGTTCCTTATGGCTCCCATGGCCGGCGTGACCGACCCCGCCTATCGCATCATGTGCCGCCGCCGCGGTGCCCATCTTGCCTATAGCGAGATGGTGAGCGTGGCGGGCCTTGCCTATGCCAGCAATAAGACGTGGCGCCTGGTGCTACCGGCCGACGAGGAACAGCAGATCTGCGTGCAGCTCTTTGGCTCAAAGCCCGATCAGTTTGCGAGCGCCGTCGCCGCCGTCGAGGAGCGCGTTGGTGATCGTCTGTCGCTCATCGATATCAATATGGCATGCCCCGCCCGCAAGGTCGTTACCAAGGGCGAGGGCTCGGCGCTTATGCGCACGCCTGACCTGGCGGAGAAGATCGTCGGGGCCACGGTGGGTGCGGCGCACGTGCCCGTGACCGTCAAGATTCGCAAAGGCTTTTATGCCGAGGATCGCAATGCCGCGACATTTGCCCAGATGCTCGAGGGTGCAGGGGCAGCTGCGGTTGCGGTACATGGTCGCTGTGCCACGCAGCTCTATACGGGCCAGGCCGATTGGTCGGTCGTCGATGAGGTGGCCGACGCCGTCGAGATTCCCGTGATTGGTTCGGGCGATGTGTTCTCGGCCGAGGACGCGGCGGAGCATCTACAAAGCTCGGGTGCCAGTGCGGTGTTCATCGCGCGCGGTATCTATGGCAACCCCTGGGTGTTCGGCGATGCCCGCGCCCTTGCGCTCGATGGCATACCGGTGCCGGTGCGCAGCTCCGTCGAGCGCCTGGATGCCCTGCGCGAGCACCTGACGCTCACGCACGAGCTGTTGCCGCTCATGTCGCGTGCTCGTACGTACGCGAGTTGGTATTTAAAGGGGATGCCTCATGCTGCGGCCTGGCGCGCCCAGGTGGTGCGCTGCTCCACGTACGAGGAGTTCATGGCATTGGTCGATGATATCGAGCGCGATGTGGTGGTCTGCGAGGCCGCACTTGCCGCCGGCGAGTCGGTGCCCGCGCATCCGCTGGAGGCCTAAGGGTGGCCGTTACCGCGCTGTACGTGCATGTTCCGTTTTGCGCCCAAAAGTGCCGGTACTGCGACTTTGACTCTCGCAGTTTTGCTCCGAGCGACCTGAGCGCTGCACTCGATGCCTATTTTGTGCAGTTGTATGCGCGCCTCGATGCCTTTGGCGACGCAGGCGCGCTTGCACAGATCCGCACCGTCTATGTTGGCGGCGGCACGCCGTCGCTGGCGGGAGAGCGTCTGGTAGAACTTGCCCGACGTATCTCTGCGTGGTGCAAGCCCTTTGAGTTTACCTGCGAGGCCAATCCTGAGTCGTTGACTTCGCAGCTTGCTGCGGCGCTTGCCGGGGTGGGCGTCACGCGCATTTCTCTGGGAGTTCAGACCCTCGACAACGCCGAGCTTGCCGCGATTGGCCGCATCCACGATTCGCACCGCGCCCTTGCAGCCATCGCCGCGGTGAGGGACGCTGGGCTCGATGTGTCCTGCGACCTGATGTGCGGACTTCCCGGGCAGACCGCCGTAAGCTGGCAGCGCACGCTCGATGGCGTGTTGGCGGCGGCGCCGCATCACGTGTCGGTTTACCCGCTCACGCTCGAGGAGGGCACGCCGCTCTACCGCATGGCGTGTCACGATGAGTCGCTTGAGCCCGACGAGGATTTTCAGGCTGCGTGCATGGATGCGGCGCGTGAGTGCCTGGGTGCGGCCGGCTATCACCCGTATGAGGTGGCAAGCTACGCGCTCGACGGCCATGAGTGCGCCCACAACATTGCCTATTGGACCGGACAGGGCTATCTGGGCTTGGGCCGCTCTGCCGCCGGTATGCTCGATGCCGAGGATTTCGATCGCTTGGCCGGGCTGTTTCCCGACGTGCCTGCTCGCGGCGATGCGTATCGCGTGCGCTTGGTGCAACGTGACGATGATGCGATGGCGTTTGATGCCGAGTATCTGTCGCAGCGCGAGGCTGCGGCCGAGGATCTGATGCTCGCCTGCCGCATGACGCGTGGCATTGGGCCCGACCTGTTGGTTCGCTCGGCAAGCGTGATCGCTGCAGATGGGTTGGCGGCGGCCTGTGACCGTGCTCTCGAGTTGGGCCTTGCCACCTGGGTGCCCGATCATGTTGAAGGACATGCTGGGAGCGTCACCTTAAAAGACGTTATCGCAGGTCGCGTCCGTGCCCGCTTAGCGCCCACCCACTTGGGCTGGCTCGATGGAAATGTGCTGTTCGAGCTGTTTTGGGGTCTAGCTTAGGCCGCTCGGGTAGAATTACCGCAATATATACGCTGCTGTGAGCAGGAGGTTGCCGCGCATGGCGACGATGAACGAAAAAGATTACTACGAGATTTTGGGTGTCTCCAAGGACGCCACCTCGCGTGATATACAGAAGGCCTTCCAGCAAAAGGCGCGCAAGCTCCATCCTGACGTCAACAAAGAGCCGGATGCCGAGGAAAAGTTCAAAGAGGTTTCCGAGGCCTACGCTGTGCTTTCGGATGAGCAGAAGCGTGCGCGCTATGACGCCATGCGTTCGGGTAATCCCTTCGCCGGCGCTCCCACGGCTTCGCCCTATGGCGGCGGCTACGCCGGCAGCGCAGGCTATGGTAATCCCTTTGAGGGCGGCTTTCCCTTTGGTGGCGCCTGGGGTCAGCCGCGTCGCGGGCAGGCTGCCTATAATCCCGAGAACGGCGCCAACGTGGTCGTCGATATTAAGCTCGACGCCAAGGAGGCCAAGGGCGGTGCCCGCAAGACCGTCCGCTATACGCGCTTCGATACCTGTGGCCACTGTGGCGGCTCGGGTTCTGTTTCGTCCGAGCATGCACATACCTGTCCGAGCTGCGGTGGTCGCGGCCACATCGACGTCGACCTGTCCTTCCTGTTCGGTGCCGGCACGTTCCAGTCGGTCTGCCCCGAGTGCGGCGGTTCCGGTAAGGTCGTTGCCGACCCCTGTCCCGATTGCGGCGGCAGCGGGCGTGTCCGTGTGACCTCCGAGCAGACGATTGAGTTTCCTGCCGGCACGCACGACGGCGACGAGATTCGCATTAGCGGCATGGGTCACGCCGGCACCAACGGTGCCTCGGGTGGCGATCTGGTCGGCCGCGCCCATGTTGAGGCCGAGCGCCTGGAAGGCAAGGCCCGTACCGGTTTTTACCTGATGGGCATTGTGGCGCCTTTTTTGGTGCTGTCGGCCATCTCGGGTGTGTTCTCGGCCTTTGCCGTGATGTGCTTTATTCCGTTTGCCATGGGCCTGTTCATGGTGCTCTCGGACGGCGTACTGCATCGCAGCCTGCTGTGGTGGAAGCGCGGCGCGATGCAGTTTGCCAACGGTTTTGCCAACGGATTTATGTTTGCGCTCGTGTCGGTTTGGTTTGCGAGCTGCTCGCAGCGTGCCATGCTTTCGCCTTACGGAATGCAATAACATCAACCCCTCTGTTTGCGGCCGGCCCAGCTTGGGTATAGGACGCACTGTGACAATAATGAAAGTCGGAAGGATTCGGTCGTGTCGGAAAATAGGGATTACTACGAGGTACTTGGCGTCGACAAGGATGCCGACGCGCGGACGATTAAGCGCGCGTTTCTAAAGAAGGCCCGTACCGTACACCCGGACGTTTCGGACGACCCCGAGGCCGAGGCCAAGTTCAAAGAGCTCAACGAGGCTTATTCCGTTCTTTCCGACGAGCAGAAGCGTGCTAACTACGACCGTTACGGCACTGCCGACGGCCCTGGTGGTTCGGGCTACGTCGACATTAACGATATCTTTGGCGGCATGGGTATGGATGACCTGTTCTCGTCGTTCTTTGGCGGCGGTGCCGGCGGTGGCGCCCGAAATCGCCGTGAGCGTCGTCGCGGCCGCGACATGGCTATCTCCCTTTCGGTTACCCTTGAGGAGGCGGCGCTCGGGTGCAAAAAGACGATCAGCTATGACCGCCTTGCTCCCTGCGAGGATTGCAACGGCACCGGTAGGGCCGAGGGTGCACAGGAAAAGCAGTGCAGCCGTTGCCACGGCACGGGCTATGTCACGACGGTCCAGCGTTCGTTCCTGGGCCAGGTTCAGTCCTCTTCGCCCTGTCCCGACTGCCACGGCGAAGGCACGGTCATCGACCATCCCTGCGAGACCTGTGATGGCCAGGGCCGCACGCCTTCTCACGAAAAGATTGACATCGATATTCCCGCCGGTGTATCGACCGGTCGCCAGCTGCGCGTGAGTGGCTTTGGCGAGGCCGGCCTTCGCGGCGAGCCGTCGGGCGACCTGATCGTCAACGTGCGTGTCGCCGACCACGAGCGTTTTAAGCGCAACGGTGACGACCTGTACCTCGTGAGCGATATCTCGATTGCGCAGGCCGCGCTCGGCTGCGAGATCGAGGTCGAGGGCATTATGCCCGATGAGGTCGTCAAGGTGTGCGTCCCCGCCGGCACACAGTACGGTGACACCGTGAGCGTCAACAATTACGGCATGCCGCGTATCGGCGGTGGCGGTTCGCGTGGCCGTCTTATCGTTCAGCTGCGCGTGGTCGTCCCCACCAATCTCTCCAACAAGCAGCGCGAGCTGCTTCGCGCCTTTGCCGACGAGATGGGCGATGACGTCGCATCCGGTAAGAAGTCGGTAACCGATCGCATCAAGAGCGCTCTCGACGACATCCTCGATTAAGGAGCCCGCGTGCTCGCACCTCATATCTCTGTCGTCAACCTCGGCTGCCGCGTCAACCGGGTTGAGTCCGACCGTATCACTGCCGATCTAATGCGCCTGGGCTTTGCGATGGTGGAGCCTCAGGATGCTGAGCTGATCGTCATTAACACCTGTGCCGTTACGGGCGAGGCCGAGGCCAAGACCCGTAAGGCCGTTCGCCATGCGCTGGCTTATCCAAACGAGCCCTATGTGGTCGTGACCGGATGCGTAGTCAATCTGCACCCCGAGGAGCTGCTGGAGCTTTCGGACCGCGTGATCGCCGAGCCGTCTAAGATCGATGTCGCCGAACGCGTCTGTGAGGTGCTGGGCGTTGAGTCCGATGACGTTCCCGCCTGCAGTGACGGCGAGGTGGTCGACGCGCTCGGTCGCTCGCGTCTGGGCGTGAAGATCCAGGACGGCTGCAACCATCGTTGCACCTATTGCATTGTGTGGAAGGCCCGCGGCCCCGAGCGCTCCGTGCCGGTCGAGTCCGTACTCGAGCAGGTTCGCGAGGCCCAGGAGGCCGGCGTGCCCGAGGTAGTGCTGACGGGCGTGAACCTGGGCGCCTACGATGGCAAGAGTGCGACTGATGAACACGTCGAGATCGATGAGCTGCTCGAGGCGATTATGGAGCGCACATCCATTCCGCATGTGCGCATTTCCTCGGTCGAACCCATGGATATCTCCGAGTCCCTGCTTAAGGTCATGGCGCGCTATCCGCGGCGCATCGCCCCGTTTTTACACCTGCCCGTGCAGTCCGGCTGCACCAGGACGCTGCGTCGCATGGGCCGTCCCTATAGCGCCGAGGCCTTCGAGGAAACGGTGCGCATGATTCGCACCAAGTTGCCTCAGGTGTCCCTTTCGTGCGATGTCATCGTCGGTTTTCCCGGTGAGACGGACGAGGAGTTTGAGGAGTCGCTGGCGCTGTGCCGCCGTGTGGGCTTCTCGCGTATGCACGTGTTCCGCTACAGCAAGCGTCCCGGTACCCTTGCTGCCGACATGCCCGACCAGGTGCCGCCCGAGGTTATGGCCGAGCGCAGCCGCCGCATGCGAGCCGCGGCGCAGGAGCTCGCCATTGCCGACGCTCGCCGTCGCGTGGGAACCGTCGAGCGTGCCGTGCTCGAATATGGCGACAACCTGACGCTCGGTTCGTTCCATCATGCCCGTCTTGACGATACCCGTGGACTCACAGCCCCGTGCCTGCTCGATGTTGCTATCATCGGAGTCGATGATTCCGGCTTGGTCCATGCACGCAGGGAGGTTCATGGAAGCCTCGAAGATTAGACTTACCGTTCCCGAGGGTATTGACCCTTCGCGCGTTTTGGGTGCCGGCGACGCTGTCCTTCGCGCGGTCGAAGACTTGGTTCGCGCCCATGTGGTTGCGCGCGGTGACCAGATTGCCGTGAACGGCGACCCGGACGAGGTCGAGCTCGTGGCGCGTTTTTTCGAGCATGCTTTTCGCGAAGCGGCCGCCGGACGCACACTGTCTGCCGACGATGTCTCTCGCTGCCTGGCCGTATTGCGCGACGGTGAGCACGAGGCTACATCGCTTCGCGATGATGTGCTGCTTTCGTATCGCGGCCGTGTCATTCGCCCCAAGACGCTCGGTCAAAAGCGCTATGTGGATGCCATCCGCTCGCATACCATCACGTTTGGCCTGGGTCCTGCCGGTACCGGTAAGACCTATCTGGCCATGGCGCTCGCCGTTGCCGCGCTCAAGCGTCACGAGGTGGGCCGTCTGATCTTGACGCGTCCGGTTGTCGAGGCGGGGGAGAACCTGGGCTTTTTGCCCGGTACCCTCGAGGAAAAGATCGATCCTTACATGCGTCCGCTCTACGACGCCCTTTTTGACATGATGGATCGCGAGCGCACCGATGAGCTTATGGAGCGCGGCGTGATCGAGATCGCCCCGCTTGCCTACATGCGTGGCCGCACGCTGAGCGATGCCTTCGTGGTGCTCGACGAGGCGCAAAATACCACGCCCGAGCAGATGAAGATGTTCCTGACTCGCCTGGGCTTTAACTCCAAGTTTGTGATTACCGGCGACCTGAGTCAGCGCGACTTGGTGGGTCGTCGCGGCGGTCTTGCCGACGTCGAGCAGATTTTAGGCCGTGTCGACGATGTCGCATTTTCTCACCTCGAGCGTGCCGACGTGGTGCGCCATGCCTTGGTGGGGCGTATCGTCGAGGCATACGATGCTTATGATGATGTACGCGAGAAGCGCGTGCACGACCGAAAGGAGTCCCGTTGAGTGTATTGATCAGCAACGATGCCGAGCTCGATACGCTGCTCGACGCGCAGGAGGTAGAGTACATCTGCGAGGTCGTGCTTGCCGCCGAGGGCGTTGAGCGTGAAGTCGAGATTTCCCTTTCATATGTCGATGAGGACGAGATGCACGAGCTCAACCACGAGTGGCGCGGTATCGACCGCACCACCGATGTCCTCTCGTTTGAATGCGACTCGGCCTTTGACGAGGATATTCCCGCCGACGAGACGCTCGAGCTCGGCGATATCATCTTGGCCCCGCAGGTCATTGCCCGTCAGGCCCCCGGCTTTGGCAATAGCCCTGCCGACGAGTGTCGCCTGATGCTCGTTCATGGCATGCTGCACCTGCTGGGGTATGACCATATTGAGGACGACGAGGCCGAGGTCATGGAGGCCCGCGAGGACGCCATCCTGCGCGATCTGGCGCTTGAGCGCGGTGAGGACCCCAAGCTGGTCCACGTCGGCCCCATCACCAACCACGCCCACGACTAGGAGCCGTCTATGATTCCCGGATCGAACAAGGACCATCTTTCCTTCTTAAAGTCGTTCTCCTACGCCATGGAGGGCTTCGTCACCGCCGTCAAGACCGAGCGCAACATCAAGGTTATGCTCGCGGCAGGCGTGTGCACCGTCATTGCCGGCTGCATTGTGGGGCTCGATATTGCCGAATGGGCCACGGTTATCATCTGCTGTGGCCTGGTGATTCACGGTGAGCTGTGCAACACCGCCATGGAGGCGATCGTCGACCTGGCGACCCAGGAGCTCCATCCGCTGGCAAAGCGTGCTAAAGATATCGCCGCCGCCTCCGTATACGTACTTTCCATCACCGCCGCGATTGTGGGATTGCTGGTATTTGCCCACGCGCTCGACTTTATTTAGAAAGGGATTTTCATGTCCGACAATATGCAGCCTATCGATGAAACTCTGGACGACGAGTCCCTGGATGCGGTGGATGCCGAAGCGACAGAGGCTTATGAGGATGTCGTGGAGTTTGACCCGTTTGAGGGCATGAGCGACGAGGAGCTCGACGCCCTGTGCGACGAGGACGACAGCCTCGCGGGCTTTGGAGACGTTGAGCCCGGTTTCCGCAGCGGCTTCGTGGCCCTGGTCGGCCGCCCCAACGCCGGCAAGTCCACGCTGCTCAACGCCTGCTATGGTAAAAAGGTCGCCATCACCTCGCCTGTGGCCCAGACGACCCGCCGCCGCATGCGCGCCGTCGTTAACCGTCCCGGCTACCAGCTGGTCTTTGTCGATACCCCGGGTATTCACAAGCCCAAGGACGGCCTGGGGTCCGAGCTCAACAAGAGCGCGCTGTTCGAGCTGAACGATGTCGATGTCGTCGCGTTTTTGATTGATGCCACCAAGCCGATCGGCAGGGGAGACGCCTGGGTTGCCGAGCGCGTCAAGAGCGCCCGTTCCAAGAAGGTCTTGGTGCTCACCAAGGCCGATGAGGCTGATCCCGCACAGGTCATGGAGCAGCTTAAGGCCGCCCACGAGCTCATGGAATATGACGATGAGATCGTGACGTCGTCGGTCAAGAACTTCAACGTCGATGCGTTTATCGAGACCGTTGCACACTTTTTGCCCGAGGGTCCGCGTTGGTTCCCCGAGGACATGGGTACCGACGCTTCCGACGAGACGCTCGTTGCCGAGTTTGTGCGCGAGAAGGTCTTGCGCCGCACCCGTGATGAGATCCCGCACTCCGTTGGCGTGATCTGCGATGCGCTCGAGCAGACCAAGAAGGTGCTGCGCGTGCACGCCACCATTTACGTCGAGCGCGAGGGGCAAAAGGGCATCATCATCGGCAAGGGCGGCGAGATGATCAAACATATCGGTATCGACGCCCGTCGCGATCTTGAGCGCATCTTTGGCACGCAGGTCTTTTTGGAGCTGGACGTGAAGGTCAAGGCCGGCTGGCGTGACGACGAGGCCCAGATTCGCCGCTTTGGCTACAACGCCGAGGACTAAGGACGCGCGGCGCGCATGGCAGGCTCCCGGACATATCGCACGAAGGTGCTCGTCCTCGATAAGACGAAGCTCAAAGAGACGGACCTGATCTTGACGATGCTTGACGAGCGGGGTCGGCAGGTGCGCGCTGTGGCTAAGGGCGCACGTAAGCCTGGCGGTCGCCTTGCGGCCCGCTGCGAGCTGTTCTGCACCGTCGATATGCTGCTCGCGCATGGACGGTCGCTCGACGTGGTTTCCCAGGCCGAGCTTATGGAGGCGCCGCTCGGCGCTGCGCCCGATTACGAGACGACCTGTGCCGCAAGCGCGATCGCCGAGGTCGCGCGCGTGTGCTCGTTTGAGGACGCCGAGGATCCATTTACCTTTGCCATCACGCAGCGAGCGCTTGCCCTGGTGGGCAGCGGGCTCGACATGGCGCATATGGATCTACTTGTGGCTGCATATGTCTTTAAGCTGCTGTCGCACGTTGGCTATCGACCCGATTTTTCGGCCTGCGTGCTGTGCGGCGATCCCATGCTCTCGCATTTTTCGGCCCAAGCCGGCGGGCTTCTGTGCGGGTCGTGCGCGTCGAGCGTTCCGGGTGCCGAACTGGTGTCGACCGGCGAGGTCGCCTGGTTGCGCGCCCTCATGTCCATGACCTTCGACGAGCTTATGGATCAAAAGATTGACCCGCATACTGCGGCGTTTTTGCTCGGGCTTTCGCATGTCTGGGCGGCAACACATACCGATCAGCGGCTCCGTGCGATGGAATTCATGTTGGGTCGGTGATGATGCGCAGGCACAGGCTGCTTGTGGTAACATACCGACCTGTTGGTACCTCGACCTTGGTTGCTCGCTCCACCGGCGGCTTCCCAGTCCGAGGCGAATTGAGTCGCCCGCGGGCGACGTAAAACGAAAGGTGAAACAATGACTGTTTCCAAAGAGCGCAAGGCGGAGCTGACTGCCCAGTTCGGTAACACCCCGGTCGACACCGGCAACCCCAAGGTTCAGGTCGCCATCCTGAGCGAGCGCATCAAGGAGCTGACCGAGCACATGAAGTCCCACCAGAAGGACTTCCACACCCGTCGTGGCCTGCTCATGCTCGTCGGCCGTCGTCGTCGTCTTCTCTCCTACATCAAGAAGAACGACATCGTCGAGTACCGTGAGCTCATCAAGGCTCTGGGCATCCGCGACAACATCCAGTAAGGATTTGTACATGCTAAGAGCGTCCTGCGCAGCGGGGCGCTCTTTTTGTGTAAGGGCGTGAACAATCACGCTCTGAAGCGTGGCGGGGGCAGGGGGCCCGCGTCACATGAGAAGCCCGCAGGCAAGGGGCCTGTGGGGTAAAGGAGAACAATGACACTCGTATCCAAGACCTTTGAGCTGTACGGCAAGACCTACACCTTTGAGTCGGGCGAGCTTGCCAAGCAGGCCACCGGCGCGTGCCTGGTCAAGCAGGGCGACACCACGATGCTCGACACCGTGGTCGTCTCCAAGGAGCGCAAGAACTACGACTTCTTCCCGCTGACCGTCGACTTCAACGAGAAGATGTACGCCGCCGGCCGCATCCCGGGTGGTTACCTCAAGCGTGAGGGCCGTCCCAGCGAGAAGGCCACGCTCACCGCGCGCATGATCGACCGCCCGATTCGCCCGAGCTTCCCGGACGGCTTCCGCAACGAGGTACACATCGTCGCTACCTCGCTCGTCGCCGACCAGGTCAACCCCTTCGACGTCATCAACGTCATGGGTGCTTCCCTGGCCATGACGCTCGGCGGCGTGCCCTTCGAGGGCCCGCTTGCCTGCGTGCGCATCGGCCGTAACGTGGAGACCGGCGAGTTTATCGTCAACCCCACCTACGAGGAGCGCGAGAACTCGGATCTGGACCTGGAGCTGGGCGGATCCGCCGACTTCATCTCGATGGTCGAGGCCGGTGCCGAGGAGATCTCCGAGGACGACATGCTCGCCGCCATGAAGTTTGGCCAGGAGGCCCTTGCTGCCTTCTGCCAGGCCCAGGACGAGTTTGTCGCCGAGTGGGAGCAGGTCAACGGCCCCATCGTCAAGAAGGAGTATCCGCTTGACCAGCCCGTCGAGGAGGTCCAGGAGCGCATCTTCGCCCACTACGACGAGATGGCAGCTGCCCTTCGCGACGCCGACAAGCTCTCCCGTATCGGTAAGGTCGAGGCTCTGAAGGAGTCCATCCGCGCCGAGTTTACCGAGGAGGAGCAGGCCGCTTGGGAGCGCGAAATCCCCGTGGCGCTCAAGAAGCTCGAGAAGAAGGCCATGCGCACCATGGTCGTCGAGACTGGTGAGCGCGTCGACGGCCGTGCCGCCGATGAGATTCGCCCCATCATGGTGAAGGACAACTATCTGCCGCTCGTTCACGGCTCCGGCCTGTTCCAGCGCGGCCAGACCCAGGTGCTCTCTGTCCTGTCGCTTGGCATGCTCAACGAGGGCCAGCGTCTTGATACCATCGAGCCCACCGAGGGCAAGCGCTACATGCACCACTACAACTTCCCGCCGTTCTGCACCGGCGAGACCGGCCGCATGGGCAGCCCCAAGCGCCGCGAGATCGGCCACGGCAACCTTGCCGAGCGCGCCCTGCTCCCGGTGCTCCCCGACGAGAACGAGTTCCCCTACGCCATCCGCGTGGTCTCCGAGGTCATGGAGTCCAACGGCTCCTCTTCGATGGCTTCGACCTGCGGCTCCACGCTCGCCCTTATGGACGGCGGCGTGCCCATTAAGCGCCCGGTCTCCGGTATCGCCATGGGTCTGATCCAGGAGGAGGGAAAGACCGTGGTCCTGTCCGACATCCAGGGTCTCGAGGACTTCCTGGGCGACATGGACTTTAAGGTCACCGGCACCACCGAGGGCATTACCGCCCTGCAGATGGACAACAAGGCCACCGGCCTCACCTTCGACATCCTGGCCCGCGCCCTCCAGCAGGCCAAGGAGGGTCGTGCCTTCATCCTGCAGAAGATGCTCGATGTGATCCCCGAGCCGCGCCACACCACGCGCAGCACTGCCCCGCGCATCGTCTCCATCCAGGTTCCGACCGACAAGATTCGCGACGTCATCGGTTCCGGCGGTAAGGTCATCCGCGGCATCCAGGACGAGACCGGCGCTTCGGTCGACATCCAGGAGGACGGCACCGTCTTTGTCGGCGGCACCGGCGAGTCCGTCGACCAGGCTGTCGAGCGCATCAAGCTCATCATCAAGGTTCCCGAGCCGGGCGAGGAGTACACCGGTCGCGTGGTCTCCATCCAGCCCTTCGGTGCCTTCGTCAACCTGCTGCCCGGTAAGGACGGCCTGCTGCACATCTCCCGCGTCGCCAAGGGCCGCGTTGAGAAGGTCGAGGACGTTCTCAACGTGGGCGACGAGGTCAAGGTCGTCGTCATCGAGGTCGACGATCGCGGCAAGATCTCGCTCGATCGTCTTGACAAGCCCGAGGCCCCTGCTCGCGCCGAGGGTGTCTCCGAGGGCGACGGCGAGCACTTCCAGCGCCGTGAGCGTCCGCGTCGCGAGCGCTCCGAGCGCAGCGACCGTCCGCGCCGCCCCGGCGACAACGGAGGCCGCAAGCCCCGCCGTCACCACGACGCCGAGTAACAGCTACACATAGGCATCTCAACAAGGGCGACCCCACTGCGGGGTCGCCCTTTTGCTTGCGCCCGGGAGGGACGCATATGAAGTTTCCTGCTCTACAGTCCTGCGCAAGACGGAAAGCACATTAAGTGCTTTCCTTTGCGTGCGGAACTCGCGATAAACTTCATATACGGCCCTCCCGGGCGCAAGCAAAAGGGCTGGTTAATGCCGCTCGCTATTTAGTTAGACGGTCTATTCAGTAGTCAGATTTCAGATCTGTAGATAGACGTAGCAGCATTTCCTCAGATAAAACCTACTTAAATAAACCTGTCCTTTATTGGCAGGTCTGGTCTCAGCGGCCCCGGCACGGGCTAAGTTTATCGCGAGTTCCGCACGAACAGGAGGCCACTTAATGTGGCCTCCGTCGTGAGCAGGACTGTAGAGCAGGAAACTTAGCCCGTGCCGGGGCCGCTGAGCCCAGACCGGCGGGATACACAGGTTCAGATGGGGCTTTGATGCATGGGTGGTCTGTTGGTGGGCAAATGGGTATCATACTGTGGTTACTGCATCGACTCTATGGTGCATGTTTGTACGTTCCCGGCGGTCGGTTTGCCAGAAGCGCCCCGTCGGTTGTTCCAGACCCGTTTCGAAGAAAGGAAACCACACGAACCTATGGCAGCTAAAAAATCATCTCCCTTGAAGATCATTCCGCTCGGCGGCCTTGACGGCATCGGCAAGAACATGACGGTCTTCGAGTGCGGCGACGACATGGTGCTCGTCGACGCCGGCCTCATGTTCCCCGACGACTCCCAGCCCGGTATCGACTTGGTACTTCCCGACTACACCTATGTCCTGGAGAACGAGGAGAAGCTCCGCGGCATCGTCGTCACCCACGGCCACGAGGACCACACCGGTTCGCTTCCGTACCTGCTGCAGGACCTCAACAACAAGGTGCCCATCTTCTCGAGCAAGCTGACGCTCGGTTTTATCGAGGGTAAGCTCTCCGAGTTCCGCATTCGCGCGCCCAAGTTCCGTGAGGTCAAGGGCGGCAGCCACGTCAATCTCGGTGGCATCTCGCTCGATTTCTTCTCCATGACGCACTCCATCCCCGGCGCTCTGGGCGTGTTCATTCGCACCAATCAGGGCACCGTCATGCACACGGGCGATTTTAAGCTCGACCAGACGCCCATCGATGGCGTCACGCCCGACTATGCCGCCATCAGCCGCTTTGCTAAACAGGGCATCGACCTGCTGCTTTCCGACTCCACCAACGCCACGGTTCCGGGCTTTACCAAGTCCGAGGCCGAAGTCGGCCCCAACCTGCTGCACGCCATCAAGAACGCCCCGGGCCGCGTGTTCGTCGCGTCGTTCTCGAGCCACATCCATCGCCTACAGCAGATTTGCGACGCCGCTCGCAAGTGCGGCCGCAAGGTCGTCGTGACCGGACGCTCCATGCTCACCAACACCCGCGTGGCGCGCGAGCTGGGCTACCTCAACATCGACGATGCCGATATCCTCGATGCCTTCGATATCGATAACCTGCCTGACGATAAGATCGTCGTCATGTGCACCGGTTCGCAGGGCGAGCCGCTGTCGGCCCTGTCCCGCATGGCTAACGGCGAGCACAAGACGCTCTCCATCCACGAGGGCGATACCGTCATTCTTTCGGCAACTCCCGTTCCCGGCAACGAGAAGGCCGTCCAGCAGGTCGTCAACAGCCTGGCCAAGCTCGGCTGCGACGTCTGGGATAAGAATCGCGCACTCGTTCATGTCTCGGGCCACGGCAGCCAGGAGGAGCTCAAGCTTCTGATGGCCATGGCCAAGCCTACCTACTTTATGCCGGTTCACGGCGAAGCCGTGCATCTGCGCGCCCATGCCCAGCTTGCCCGTAAGATGGGCATCAAGGACGATCACATCTTTATCCTCGACAACGGTGACACGCTCGAGATGCGCGGTGGTATCGTAAAGCGCGGTACGCCCGTCGAGTCCGGCGTCGTCTATGTCGACGGTCTGCGCATCGGTGACACCGATCCCATCGTCCTGCGCGATCGCCAAAAGCTCGCCAACGACGGTATGGTCACGGCCGTTGCCATCGTCTCGCTCAAGCACAAGAAGATCGAGGCTATCGAGTTCTCGGGCCGCGGCGTTTCGTTTGCCATCGACGATCAGTTCTCCGAGGATGCCTCCGCAGCCATCATGAAGACGATCGAGAAGGGCAAGTTTAGCTTTACCAGCAGCGGCTCCGATGCCATTCGCAAAGCCGTGCGCGATTCGCTCTCCAACTTTATCTGGAGCCGTACGCGCACCCGTCCGATGATCATCCCGGTCGTCATGGAGGTTTAGTTTGGCGCGCGGATCTGCACAAAACGCCAAAGGCAATAAGGCCAACAACCAACCGGCATCTGCGAAGGGTGCCGGTTCCCATCTGCGTGCCAATAAGGGCCACGAGTCCGAGTTCGATGAGTTCGAGCCCCTGGTCGAGCCTTCGGCCAATCGCGATATCGCCGGCGTGGTCATTGCCGTTTTGGCGATTGCATCCTTCATTGCCGTGATTTCGCCGGCAACGGCGCCCGTGACGGCTGCTGTCGCCGGCTTCTATCACCTCGGCTTTGGCCTGGGCGCCTACGTGCTGCCGATCGTCATCTTGCTGCTTGCCGCCACGCTCTTTTTGGGTGAGGACTCGCCGCTCAACATTCGCTCGGTTGCGGGCGGCGCCGTGGTCTTTGTGGCCATTGTCTCTATCCTGTCGCTGATGGTGCCGGGTACGACCGACTCGTGCGACCTCATGTTTACGCCGCAGAACCTTTCCGCGTCGGGCGGCTACATTGGCGCCTTTATCGCAAGCACCTTGCAAAATGCCCTGGGTAAACCTATTGCCATGGTTGTCTTGCTGGGGCTTGTCGTCGTTGGCCTGGTCATTATCGGCTTCTCGGTGGGCGGCGTTTTGCGCTCCGCACGCGATCGCGCCGCCGATTTTGCCGAGCGCCGTCGTGCCGATGTCAATGCGAGCCCGTGGGGCGATGAAGAGGCCCTGTCGGTTCCCGGCGTTGTCCGTCCGCACCTGAGCATTCTGCGCCAGAAGGGAACTGACGCCGCCGTGACCACGGTCATGGGTAGCAATGTTGATCCTGTTTTGGATGACGACGAGGACGATGACCCGTTTGTCGACGTTTCCGAGGCCGTGGAGGCCGAGCGAGCCAAGACCACGCTGCTGCCGCGTCGCCATGCCAAGAAGGGCAAGGCCGCGCCCAAGCTCAACACGAGCGAGCCCGACCCGTCTTGGTCCGATAGCGAAATCGAACTCACCGAGGGCGATGACGAGGACGACGAGACTCCGCTCGAGATCGCCAAGACAACCTTGCTGCCGCGTCGCCGTGCCAAGGCGGGACAGGTCACCGGACAGTTTTCGATGGAAGACGACCCGGACAAGGCTGACGAGTCGGAACCGCCATTTGCCGTGAATCCCGTTTCGGCAGCTCCGCAGATTCCCGACTTCCTAAAGCATCCCAAGGTTGCCGATGCCTCCAGCTCTACGGCTTCTGCTGCTCCTGTTGCAGCCGGCGATGGAGGAGCGGATGGCACCGCTGCCGATACCGAGGGCGAACAAGAAGACGGCCTCAAACTCCCGCCGCTCGAAATCCTGCACGCCAACCCTCAGTCGGCGTCCTCCGCGTCTTCTGATAAGGAGCTGGAACAGACTGCCGAATCGTTGCAGTCCACCTTGCTTGAGTTTGGCCGTAGCGCCCGCGTTGTCGGCTGGATTGCCGGCCCCACGGTCACGACCTTTAAGCTGCAGCCCGGTGAGGGCGAGCGCGTGAGCAAGATCTCGAGCCTCGAGGACGATATTGCGCTTTCGCTTGCTGCCCAGTCGGTGCGCATCTTTGCGCCGATCCCTGGCACCTCGCTCGTTGGTATCGAGATTCCCAATCGCAAGCGACAGAACGTCAACCTGGGCGATGTGCTTCCCTATGTGAAGGGCGGTCCGCTCGAGCTTGCCATCGGTCGCGATGCCGAGGGCACGCCGGTTGTCGCCGACCTCGCCAAGATGCCCCATCTGCTGATCGCCGGCACCACCGGTTCGGGTAAGTCGGTCATGATCAACTCCATCATCACGACCCTGCTCATGCGCGCTCTTCCCGAGGACGTTCGCCTGATCATGGTCGACCCCAAGCGCGTCGAGCTTGCGGGCTATAACGGCCTGCCGCATCTCTATGTGCCCGTGGTGACCGAGCCCAAGCAGGCGGCCAGTGCGCTGCAGTGGGCCGTGTCCGAGATGGAGCGTCGCCTGAAGGTCTTCGAGCGCCTCAACGTTCGCAAGATCTCGACGTATAACGAAAAGCAGGCCGCCGGCGAGTTTGAGCATTACGATAACCCGCCGCAAAAGATGCCCTATCTGGTCATCATCATCGACGAGCTTTCGGACCTGATGATGGTCGCCGGCAAGGATGTCGAGGCCTCGATCGTCCGTATCGCCCAGTTGGGCCGCGCCGCCGGTATTCACCTTATCGTGGCTACGCAGCGCCCCAGCTCCAACGTGGTGACGGGCCTTATTAAGGCCAACATCACCAACCGTATCGCCTTTAACGTGGCTACGGGCATCGATTCCCGCGTCATTATCGATCAGATGGGCGCCGAAAAGCTCACCGGTTTGGGCGACATGCTGTTCTCCAAGGTCGACTGGGGCAAGCCCCGCCGTATCCAGGGATGCTTTGTCTCGGACGATGAGATCAACGAGATCGTCGAGTTCGTTAAGTCGCAAAGCGAGCCCGACTACCACGAGGAGATTCTGTCTGCCGTGGCGCCTGCTTCCATGTCCATGGCTGGTGGCGGCGGTATTGTTCGCACGGGCGTTGCCGAGCCGCAAGATGACGACCCGCTTATCTGGGAAGCCGCCCATATTGTGGTGGAATCGCAGCTGGGCTCCACATCTGGCCTGCAACGCCGCCTCAAGGTTGGCTATGCTCGCGCCGGGCGTATTATGGACATGCTGGAAGAAAAGGGTGTCGTCGGCCCACCCGACGGCTCTAAGCCGCGCGAGGTCCTGCTGGATGAGGAGGGGCTTGCCGCGCTGGAGTCTGTCGACGCCGAGATGGCACGTGAAGATCGTGAGTTTGGAGGATTCTGATGGCTGCACGCTTTGGTGACATGCTGCTCGAGCAGCGTCGCCGGATGGGCCTTTCCATCCAGCAGGTCGCCAACACCATCAAAATCAGGCCGCAGATCATCGAGTTTTTCGAGACCGGTAACTTTGCATCGATGCCCCCGCGTGGCTATGCGCAGGGCATGATTTCGAGCTACGCTCGCTTTTTGGGACTTAACCCGCGCGAGGTCGTCAACGCTTATTTTGATGACCTCATGGCATACGAGCGCGAGACCTCGCAGCAGGGCGGTCGTTTTCAGGATGCTGCCGGCTACGTTAACTCGCGTTCGTCGGTCGATAACGGACGCTTTCTGATGGTTCAGGGTGGTCGCTCGACGCGGTACGGTCAACGTCCTCCGCAGGCGGGCTACATCACCGAGACGGGCTCCAGCGAGGAGATTCGTTCTCAGCGAGATCGCTTTCGCAGTACGCCCATGCCGGATGACCGTGCGCTTCCCGCCGCTCGCGGGTTGAGTCGCGATCCTCGCGCCGGTTACGGCGACGGAGGCTACTCCGGTCGTGGTTATCGCGGAGTTTCTGCCGGGCGTTCCCGCGGTGGTTACGCCGACGCCGATACCACGCAGGTGACGCCGCGCCTCCGTTCGCAATCGCAGCCTTACGGGCAGCGCTCTTCGGCGCCTCACTCTGGACAGCGTGGCTATCAGAACCGTGGTGAGCTTGCGCCGCGTTCGGGCCAGCGTGGCTCGCAGCGCCAGGGCGGCTATCGTGGTCGTCCCGATAGCGGTCGCGGCCGTATGCCGCAGGGGAATGGTCGTGGCGGCTCCAATCGCGGGCGCGGCGGTGGACGTGCTCCTCAGAACAATGGACTCGATCCGCGCATCATCTACGCCGGCATCGGTGCCGTGGCACTTTTGCTGATTTTGCTCATCGTGGTCCTCCTGCGTGGCTGCGGCTCTTCTGCACCCGAGTCGACGCCCGAGACGCCCGCGGCCACTAAGACGACGACCAAGAAGTCTTCCAAGAAGACCGAATCCGTTGACGAGGATGAAGGCACCGACGAGGCGACGGATTCTGCTGATTCCGATGCCGCCAAGGCGACGGTAAAAAAGGAAGAGGACGAGGTCATCAAGGTCAAGGTTTCCGTTGCCAAGGGCAAGACCGCCTGGATTGAGGTCAAGGTCGACGGTAAATCGGTCTACGGCGCCCAGGCGACCGGCCCCTTTGAGCAGGAGTACACGCCTGAGTCCTCGATCGAGATCACCACGTCCAAGCCCTCCGATGTCACGGTTACCAAGAACGGCGAAAAGGTTCGCTATGACACCAAGACATCGGGCGTGGCGCGCGTGACCATTACCGTTCCCAAGAAGGAGACCACAGACTCCGAGGACGGCGAGGGTACCGACGACACCGATACTGCCGACGGCACCGACGCCCAGTCTGCCGACGGCGCCGATGCTCAGTCTGCCGACGGCACCGACGCGGCATCCGACGGCCAGACAGCAAACGATTCAGATGACTATTCGTACGACAGCTACTAAGGCTCCCCGTACCGAAAGGAAGAACCATGGCTAAAGATTCCAGCTTCGACGTTGTGTCCGAGGTCAATATGCAGGAGGTCGATAACGCCTTCCAACAGACCACCCGCGAGATTTCCCAGCGCTATGACCTTAAGGACTCCGGCGCCACCATCGAGCTTTCGAAGGGCGACAAGCTCTTTACGATCAATGCACCGGCCGATTTTGTCTCCAAGCAGATCATTGACGTGCTGAGCTCTAAGCTCATCAAGCGCGGCATCGACCTCAAGGCTGTCTCCTGGGACGCGCCGCAGGCGGCTTCGGGCGGTACCGTGCGCGTGCTCGGCCATATCGTCGAAGGCATCGACCAAGCGACCGCCAAGAAGATTAATAAGGACATCAAGGATCAAAAGCTCAAGGTCAAGGTGATCATCGAGGCCGATAAGCTGCGCGTTACCTCGGCCTCTAAGGACGCGCTTCAGACGGTGATCCAGTTCCTGCGCGACCAGGACTACGGTCAGCCGCTGCAGTTTACCAACTACCGCTAATTTACTCGAAAGGACCGTTCTCCAACATGGATACTCCGTTGGGTTCCGTACTCTACATCACGCTTGGCTGCGCTAAGAACGAGGTCGATACCGACCGCATGCGTTCGCTGCTGAACGCCGCGGGCTATGAGGAGGCATTCGATCCGCAGGATGCCGATATCGCTATCGTCAACACGTGCTCGTTTCTCGCCTCGGCGACGTCCGAGAGTATCGAGACCACGCTCGAGCTCGCTAACGAGGTGCAGGACGGCGTTCGCGCATGCCCCATCGTCATGTGCGGTTGCGTGCCGTCTCGTTACGGCGACGACCTGCCCGACGAGCTTCCCGAGGTCGCGGCCTTTGTGAAGGCCGATGAGGAAGACGGTATCGTCTCTGTCATCGATGGCGTACTGGGCGTGGAGCGCGAGATCGCGGCCTATATCCCGCAGGTCAAGCGTACCGTCGAGGGTGCCGTTGCCTACGTTAAGATTTCCGATGGCTGCAATCGTTTTTGCAGCTTCTGCATGATCCCCTATATTCGCGGTCGCTATCATTCGCGCAATGCCGAGAGCATTATCTCCGAGGTGCGTGACCTGGTTGCCGGCGGTGTGCGCGAGATCGTGCTGATCGGCCAGGACACGGGCATTTGGGGCACCGACTTTGCCGACGAGGACGTCGCCGAGGGCTCGCCGCGCAATCTGGCGCAGCTGCTGCGTGCCGTCGCCGAGGCTGTGCGCCCGCATAACGTCTGGGTCCGCGTGCTCTATCTGCAGCCCGAGGGCATGACCGACGAGCTTATCGAGACGATTCGCGATACGCCTGAGGTGCTGCCCTATATCGATATCCCCGTACAGCACTGCGATGCGCGCATCCTCAAGGCCATGCGTCGCTCCGGTTCGCGCCAGGAGCTCGAGGATCTGTTCCGCGACCTTCGCGAGCGCATCCCCGGTATTGTGATTCGCTCCACGGCCATGGTTGGCTTCCCGACCGAGACCGACGACGAGTTTCGCGATCTTATCGACTTTATGGACACCGTCGGCTTTGACTACACGAGCGTTTTCGCCTACTCGCGTGAGGAGGGCAGCCTGGCCGCCAAGATGGAGGGCCAGGTCGATGAGGAGGTCAAGCTCGAGCGTGCCCAGGAGGCCATGGATCTGGCCGAGTCGCTCGGTTTTGCCGCCACGGCGGCCTATGTGGGCGAGCGCGCCCAGGTGATCGTCGATGGCATCGAAGAGACTGAGGACGGCGCCGAGCTGATCGGTCACGCCTGGTTCCAGGCGCCCGATTCCGATGGCGCGGTGCATCTGGACGCCAGCGAGGCGTCCGTGGGCGATATTCTGACCGTCGAGTTTACCGATAGCTTCTGTTATGAGCTTATCGGTCATGTTGTGGAGTAGGAGAGCGTCGTGGCAAACGAGAGCAATAAGGAACTGACGAGTGTTTGGACGCCCGCCAACATCGTGACGTGCGTTCGCATCGCCTTTATCCCGGTGTTCATGATCGTCTCGGCCCTGTCTCACGCGAGCGTTGCCGGTACGGACTGGAGCACCTTCGACGGCCCGCTCGCCGCCGCTGCCTTCATTCTATATGTGATCCTGTCGTGCACCGATAAGGTCGACGGCTATCTGGCGCGCTCGCGCAACGAGATCACCGATTTTGGCAAGTTCTTGGACCCCATCGCCGATAAGCTGCTCGTGTTTTCGGCCCTGCTGCTGTTCCTTGATTTTGGCGCGGTGACCGTGTGGTCCGTGTTCATCATTCTGTTCCGTGAGCTGCTGGTGAGCGCCCTTCGCATGGTCGCGAGTGCTGCCGGTGTAGTCGTTGCCGCCGATAAGCTCGGCAAGTACAAGACGGCGACCACGATGGTCTCTATCTGCGGCTATCTGTGCGTCTTTGCGATGGCCGGTCTTCAGCTGGGGCCGGTGTCGCTGCTGCTCGGTGTCTATTCGGTGTCGCGCTTCCTGTACGTCATCGCCGTGATTTTGACCATTGTCTCGGGTGCCCAGTACTTCTGGAACTGCCGTAAGATCGTCTTTTCGGTCTAGGTCCTGGTGGATATGACGGAGTCTTATTTGCAGATCGCCGCAAACAACGAGGAGTTGGCGCGCGATATTGTCGAGCACGCGAGTGCCCATGGTGTGACGGTGTCGACGGCGGAGTCGCTGACGGCGGGCATGATCGCCTCGACGATTGCCGATATCCCGGGTGCCTCGGCGGTGCTTCGTGGCGGCGCGGTGACCTACTGCGATGAGATCAAACATCGCGTGCTCGGCGTTAAACAGGAAACGCTCGATCGGTTTAGCGCCGTGTCGCACCAGACGGCTCGCGAGATGGCCGCAGGCTCGCTGGAGCTTTATCAGAGCGATATAGCCGTAAGCGCAACGGGCTACGCTGGGCCCGGTGGTGGCACCGAGCAAGACCCCGCCGGTACGTTCTATATTGGGTGGGCGTATCGCACGGCCGATGGGGGAGCGCCGGTTGTCGAGTCTGCGCGCTGTCATTATGAGGGCGATCGGTCGTGCGTTCGTGCCCATGCGGTCGCGGAGGCTTTGGGACGCATTGTCCGCGTGCTCAATTCTATGGAATAGACGTGGTTTAAGGGGCCTTAGGGCCCCTTAATTGTGGAGATAGGGACCTTTGACCGGAATTACGTTTGCGCTGGTACATGGCATAAATTTGTTCGCGCACTCGTATTTGTGATTGGCGTGGTCAGGCATTTGGTCGGTGATTGGTTGGCGTTTGGTCGGGTTTTGGAATGGTCGGGTGCATATGATGAATCTGAACGGTTGACCACGAACAGCCGTTCGTTTATTATCGTTTCAGGTTGTTAAGAGGAGGGCTATTCATGGCCAAGAATTCAGGTCCCGTACGTACCGTTCATGCACGCACGACGGGTAAAGAGCGCGACGAGATGATCGCCACCACCAAGGCCGAGATCGAGAAGAAGTTCGGCCAGGGCTCTATCATGAGGTATGGCGACGGCGGTCCCGAGCTCGAGGTCGAGGCTATTCCGACGGGCTCTCTGGCGCTCGATGCCGCCTTGGGTATCGGCGGCGTGCCGCGCGGCCGTATCGTCGAGATTTATGGCCCCGAGTCCTCCGGCAAGACAACGCTTTCACTCGAGATCCTTGCAGAGGCGCAAGCCATGGGCGGCGTTGTTGCGTTTATTGATGCCGAGCACGCGCTTGATCCCACCTATGCTGCGCGCATTGGCGTCGATATCGATGAGGTCTTGATTTCCCAGCCCGATACGGGCGAGCAGGCGCTCGAGATCGTCGATATGCTTGTGCGCTCCGGTGCCATCGACGCCATCGTCGTCGACTCTGTTGCCGCCTTGACTCCGCGTGCCGAGATCGAGGGCGAGATCGGTGACACGACGGTGGGTCTGCAGGCCCGTTTGATGAGCCAGGCACTCCGCAAGCTCGCCGGCTCGCTTTCCAAGTCCAACACGACCTGCATCTTCATTAACCAGCTGCGCGAGAAGATCGGCGTCATGTTCGGTAACCCCGAGACCACCACGGGCGGCCGCGCGCTCAAGTTCTTCTCTTCTGTGCGAATCGATATTCGCAAAATCGATACCATCAAGCTCAAGGACGAGGTTATCGGCAATCGCGTGCGTGCCAAGGTCGTTAAGAATAAGGTTGCCGCTCCGTTCCGTTCGGCCGAGTTTGACATCATGTATGGCACCGGCATCTCCAAAGAGGGCTCGATTCTGGATATGGCCGTCGAGTGCGGTATCTGCAAAAAGATGGGGTCCTGGTTTGCCTATGGCGAGGATAAGCTCGGCAACGGTCGCGAGGCCGCCAAGACGTTCCTGCGCGAACATCCCGATTGCGCCGACGAGATCGAGCACAAGGTTCGCCTTGCCTGCGGTCTTGAGTATGACGATGATGCCCCCTCCGAGGTTGAGTTGACCGACCAGCCCGCCCCCGAGGAGTTTGATGAGCTGTACGCCATCGATGGCTCTGCGATGCTCGACGATGACGACGAGTAGCGGATGCCGACATGTCGTATACGGTGACCGAGGCTACGGTCGTCTTTCCCGATAAGAAGGCGGCCTCTTCGTTCTCGAGCGGTTATGCGTCTAAAAAGCCCTGCGCGCATATTGATTGCGATCTCGAGGGCGGTTTCGAACGTTCCATTTGGATTCCCGTGCGCGTGGCGCGCCTGTACGTTAAGAACCGCCCTGATCTTCCCTGTGATTGGGATGACTTTCGTGAGGTAGTGCAGCTTATCGAACGTAAATGTGCGCTCACCATGGTGACCGAGATGCTTTCGCGCCGCGATCATGCCACAGGCGAGGTGCGCGATAAGTTGGTGCGCTATGGCTTTCGACAGCCCGCGATCGATTTTGCGGTTGCTCGAGCGACCGAGTATCGGTTTTTGGACGAGAACCGTTTTTGCTCGTACTTTATCGAAGAGCGCAAACGTCGCGGCTGGGGACAGCGCAAGATCGAGGTTGAGCTCAAGCGTCGTCATGTCGTGCTTGACGATATCCCCGGGTATCCCGAGGCATATTTTGCCGTGGATGACGACTTGGCCCGCGCTTCGGCCTTGCTCGCTAAACGTCGCGTCCCCGAGGTCCGTGCATTCGAAAAGCTCGTCAGGTTTTTGATGGGTAAAGGTTTCTCGTATCACATCGCCGCCGATGCCGTTAGGGCACGTCTCGATGCCTTAAGCGAGGAGTGTGCCGTGTAAGCATAGCACCCGTTACGCCGCTGCCGTTCACCGCTCGATTGGCGCCGTGCCGGGTGCGTTTATTTGACAGTTGTTGCGGTTCAACGTAGGATAAATACCGTCATTTGCTTTGTGATATGTGCTCATCTGTGATGAGTTTGTTTATATGTTTATCTGTATCCGACCCGCATAAGCTGCGCCCATATTACTCAAATGTCGCGAGCCGTTCGTAAGGACGGTTCGCTTTGCTGTGTAACGAATCCATAAAAAGGAGTGAGCATGCCTATCATTGCAGCGCTCGTTGGCCTCGTTTTGGGTGCCATCGCCGCCATTGCCTACATGCGCACCGCCAAGCAGGGTAGTCTTCACGAGGCCGACGAAAAGATTCAGTCGGCACACGCGCAGGCAGAGTCCCTGATCGGTGATGCAAAGCGTCAAGCCGAGACCCTCAAAAAAGAGGCTCTGCTCGAGGCTAAGGAAGAGATCATCAAGAACAAGCAGGCCGCCGAGGCCGAGGACAAGCAGCGTAAGAGTGAGATTCGCACGCTCGAAAACCGCGTGATGCAGCGCGAGGAATCGCTCGATCGCCGCAACGATGCGCTCGATAAACGCGAGCATCAGTTGTCCAGCCAGGCCGGTCAGGTCGAGAAGCGCTCTCGCGAGCTTGAGGAGCTCTGCGCCAAGCAGACTTCCGAGCTTGAGCGTATTGCCGACCTTACGCGCGAGGACGCTCACAAGGAGCTGCTCGACAAGGTCCGCGGCGAGGTTACCCACGAGGCGGCCACCATCATCCGTGAGTCCGAGCAGCAGGTCCGCGCCGAGTGCCACAAGACCGCCCAGGAGATTCTCTCCCTGGCGATTCAGCGTTGCGCCGCCGACCATACCGCCGAGGTCACCGTCACTTCCGTTCATATTCCCTCCGATGACCTCAAGGGTCGCATTATCGGTCGCGAGGGTCGCAACATCCGCACCTTTGAGCAGGTGTCCGGCGTCAACCTCGTGATTGACGATACTCCCGAGACCGTTGTGCTTTCGAGCTTCGATCCGGTCCGTCGTGAGACCGCCCGCGTGGCGCTCGAGAACCTCATTGCCGACGGTCGTATTCACCCTGCCCGCATCGAGGAGATGTATCACAAGGCCGCCGATTTGGTTCAGCAGCGTGTGCGCGAGGCTGGCGAGCAGGCCGCCTTCGATACCGGTATCCACGACCTGCATCCCGAGATCGTCAAGACCCTGGGTGCTCTTCGCTACCGCACCTCGTTTGGTCAGAACGTTCTGCAGCACTCGCTTGAGGTTTCTGACCTGTGCGGCGTCATGGCCTCCGAGCTTGGTCTGGACGTTGTGACCGCCAAGCGTGCCGGTCTTCTGCACGACCTGGGTAAGGCCATTGACCATGACGTTGAGGGTCCGCATGCTGTGATTGGTGCTGAGCTTGCCCGCCGTTATGGCGAGAAGCCCGTCATCGTCCACGCGATCGAGGCCCATCATGCCGACGTCGACCCCAACACGGTGCTTGACGTTCTGGTCCAGGCTGCCGATGCCGTCTCCGCTTCTCGTCCCGGTGCCCGCCGCGAGTCGGCCGAGAATTACATTAAGCGCCTTGAGAAGCTCGAGGAGATCGCCAACTCTCACGACGGCGTCGAGCGTACCTATGCCATGCAGGCCGGTCGCGAGGTTCATGTCATGGTTCAGCCTGACAAGATCTCCGATGCCCAGTCCACGGTGCTTGCGCACGATATCGCCCATCAGATCGAGGAAGAGATGGAGTATCCCGGTCAGGTTCGCGTTGTCGTGATTCGCGAGAGCCGTGCCGTCGATATCGCTAAATAACATGAACGACGCGAACGAGCTCATCTCATTTATCGCGTCGATGTCGGGGGAGGGCAACCTTCGCGTCGAGGAAAACCTTGGCGAGGGGTATGTCCGCCTCCGCGTTTCGGAGGCCGAGCGCCGTCAAGCCAAGCATGACATTCAGCATGTAGAGGACATTGTCATCGAGATGCTGCGCAATGCTCGCGATGCCGGAGCCGATAAGGTCTATCTTGCCACGACCAAGGAGGAGGGTGTTCGCACCCTCCTCTTCCTGGATAACGGTTCGGGTGTGCCGCAGGATATGCAGGAGCGTATCTTCGATGCCCGTGTCACTTCCAAGCTCGAGAGCATGAAAATGGACCGTTGGGGTGTTCACGGTCGTGGTATGGCGCTGTTCTCTATCAAGCAGAACACGGATGATGCACGCGTTGTTACATCGGGCGTCGATTTGGGCTCCGCGTTTAAGGTGTGCGTTGCCACCGATCGCTTGGGTGAGCGCGCCGACCAGTCGAGCTGGCCTCAGGCGGTTAAAGACGAAGACGGCCGCTATGTATGTGCTCGCGGCCCCCACAACATCATTCGTGCGGCCTGTGAGTTTGCCCTTGAGGAGCTGCGTTGCTGCGATGTGTATCTGGGCTCTCCGTCCGAGATCGCTGCGACCCTGTACGCTCAGGCTTCGAGCCGTCTCGATACGTCGCGCCTGCTCTTTATCGACGACGAGTGCGAGCTTCCGGTTATCGATCGTTTGGGTCTTGCCTCGGATGCCGAGGACTTTATCCGGATCTGCTCCGGGTTGGGTCTCGAGATGTCCGAGCGCACTGCCCACCGTATTCTGTCGGGACAGATTAAGCCCGTTCGCGGCGTGACCGCGCGCCTGCTGCGCGAGCGCGATTCCACCTCGCATGCGCCGGCTCCCGTCGATCTTGCCAAGGACCGTCGAGGCCTTCGCATCGCCAAGGATGATATGGCGCAGTTTTCGCGTGCGGTTGAGCGTGACTTTAACGACCTCGCTGCCCGGTATTACCTCAATCTGTGCGGCGACCCTAAGATTCGCGTTTCGCGTGATCGCATCACGGTGACGTTCGATCTTGCCAAAGAGGAATAAAATCTTTACCGAGTCCGCTCGGTACGATACAGTTATTGCAGTTAAAACGTACTTTTAAACGCAGGAGTTTCTTCATGGATTGCCTGAAGGTATCAAGCAAATCATCGCCCGCGTCCGTTGCCGGCGCTATTGCCGGCATGGTCAAAGATGGCGTCCCCGTCAACATCCAATGCGTCGGTGCCGGTGCCGTCAACCAGGCCATTAAGGCTGTTGCCATTGCGCGCGGCTTTCTGATTCCGACCGGCTTTGATGTCTCCTGCGCGCCGGTGTTCTCCGACATCCTCATTAACGGGGAGTCGCGCACGGCAATTCGTCTCTCTATCTACGTTCACCAGATTAATCGGGCTGCTATGGATAACGTCGTCATGGACGACGTTAAGCCTGTTGCGTAAACGAGCCATCTGCACGCTTGTAGCACCTATGCGCCCCGTCGACACCATCGTTAGGATGTAAGCTCATGGACCAGCGTTCCGTACGCGATATTCTTGCCGGTAAAACCTACTTTATCCGCACATTCGGCTGCCAGATGAATCAGCACGACTCCGAGCGCGTGAGTGGCTTGCTCGATTCGTATGGCTGTCTTATGGCGCTCGATCCGGAGCATGCCGATATTGTCGTGTTCATGACGTGCTGTGTGCGCGAGGCTGCCGATACGCGCCTCTATGGTCAGTGCAATTCCTGCAAGAGCCTGCCTCCTTCGCCTTCGGGTAAGCGTGTGGTCGCCGTGGGCGGCTGCATCGCCCAGCGCGATGGCGAGGGCTTGCCCACCAACGTCGATAACGTCAATGTCATTTTTGGCACCCATTCTATTGCGCACGTGGCCGAGCTCATCGCTGAGGCGTTTTTGGATGGCAAGCGCCACATCCGCACGAATGAGCATGAGGATACCGACGCCATGAGTATGCCGTGGCATCGCGAGACGCAATATCACGCTTGGGTGCCCATCATGACGGGCTGCAACAACTTCTGTACGTACTGCATCGTGCCCTACGTCCGTGGTCGTGAGAAGAGCCGTCCCTTCGAGGAGATTGTCGATGAGGTGACCGGGCTTGTGCGCCAGGGCGTGCGCGAGATTACGCTGCTGGGCCAAAACGTTAACTCCTACGGTCGCGATCTCTTTGGTAAGCCACGTTTTGCCGATCTGCTGCGCGCCGTGGGTGATACGGGCGTCGAGCGCATCTTCTTTACCTCTTCGCATCCTAAGGATCTGCTGCCCGAGACCATAGATGCTATGGCCGAGACGCCTGCCGTTATGCCGCAGCTCCACCTGGCCGTTCAGTCGGGCTCCACGCGCATCCTTAAAGAGATGAATCGTCGTTATACGCGCGAGGATTATCTGGACCTGGTCGATCGTATTCGCAACCGTATGCCCGATATTGCGCTTTCGACCGACATCATTGTGGGCTTCCCGGGCGAGACTGAGGAAGACTTTGAACAGACGCTCTCGCTTGCCGAGACGGTGCGCTATGCCCAGGCCTACACGTTTATTTACTCCAAGCGCGCCGGTACCCCGGCAGCTGAGATTTATGATCCCACCCCGCATGAGGTTATCCTTGAGCGCTTTAACCGTCTGGTCAAGGTTATCGAGACGACGGCGCACGAGTATAACCAGGGCGAGCTTCACACCGTGGTGCCTGCACTTATTGAGGGTACGAGCAAGAAGAACGACGCTGTCCTTCTGGGCAAGAGCCCCAAGAACCAGACGGTGCATGCGCCGATTCCTGCTGGCTATAGCATCGATCAACTCATCGGCAAAATCGTCGATGTTGATATTGATGTCGCCAAGACGTGGTATCTGTCTGGCTCCGTCGTGGGCGAGCCCCGCTAATGATTTCTCCTGGTGCAAGCCTTTCTGCTGTAGCGATTGTCGGTCCGACAGCGGTCGGAAAAAGCGATGTTGCCGACCGCCTGGCCGCTCGTCTATCGTCCGAAGTGTTGTCGTGCGACGCGATGCAAATCTATCGCGGCATGGACATTGGTACGGCCAAGATGATGCCCGACGAGTGCTCGGTGCCCCTGCGCCTTGTCGATATCGTAGATCCGGGCGTCGCGTATTCCGCTGCGCTCTATCAGTCTGATGCCCGGGCGCATATCGAGCGTCTGCTTGGTGAGCAGCGTCTTCCGGTCTTTTGCGGCGGTACGGGCTTGTATCTCAAGGCCGCTCTCGATGAAATGGATTTTCCTTCGGGAGAACTCGAGGACGAGCGTCGCGCGGGCTATCAGGAACTTGCCGAGCGTATTGGGGAGGAGGCTCTACATGCCCTGCTTGCCGAGCTCGACCCCGAATCGGCTGCCGTGATTCATCCCCATAACGTGCGCCGCGTGATTCGTGCGCTCGAGATGCATGACGACGGCGTGTCGTATGCCCAGCAGAAGTCGAAATTCAGCGTTCCGCGCGAGCGCTATCATGCCTTGTGGTTTGGTCTGACTCGTAGCCGTGAAGTGCTCTATGAGCGCATTAACCTGCGTGTCGACCTTATGTTTGAGCAGGGGCTGGTTGATGAGGTTCGTGGTCTTATGGACCAGGGCCTGGGCGATGCGCTTACGTCGATGCAGGCAATTGGTTACAAAGAGATTATTGATGCCTTGCGTGGTGCTATTACCATGGATGAGGCCCGTGAGCTTATCAAGATGCGCTCCCGTCGCTATGCTAAGCGCCAGCTTTCCTGGTTTAAGCGTGACGATCGCATCGTGTGGTTCGATATGGATGAGTTTACGATCGATGAGGTCGTCGATGATATCTACCGTCGTATCGAGGCTGCCTAATGGCTCGTTTTCCTTTGGTCCCTACGGCGCCTGAACCCGAGCGCGCTATCTTGGTTGGTGTTGAGTGGCGTGATAATGCCTGGCCGCTCGACCGTTCGCTCGACGAGCTCGAGCGTCTAGCCCACACTGCTGGGGCCCAATGCGTTGCACGCTTGTCTCAGCGCCTGGTCAAGCCCTATCCCAAATCGTTTATCGGCTCCGGCAAGGTCGAGGAGCTGTGCGGTTTGGTGCATCGCATGGATGCGGATGTTGTTATCTTCGACGACGACCTGACGCCCTCACAGCAGTCCTATCTTGAGAAAGCCGTAGGCGAACCGGTCAAGATTATTGATCGTACGGCGTTGATTTTGGATATCTTTGGCCTGCATGCCCAGACGCGTGAGGGTCGCTTACAGGTGCAGCTGGCACAGTTACAGTACCTGCTGCCTCGTCTGCGAGGTATGTGGAGCCATCTTGCCAAGGAACAGACGCGTGGCGGCATTGGATCGCGTTTTGGCCAGGGTGAAAGCCAGCTCGAGGTCGACCGTCGCCTGATTCGCAATAAGATCTCAGCTCTTCGACGCGAACTAAAGCAGGTTGAACAACGTCGCGATGTGCAATCGAAAAGCCGTATTGAATCGCCGGCGTTTCGCGTGGCGTTGGCTGGCTACACCAATGCCGGCAAGTCGACGTTGCTTAATCGTTTGACGGGATCCACGGTACTTTCGCAGGATAAGCTGTTTGCCACGCTCGATCCTACAACGCGCTCGTACCGTTTGCCCGGTGGCCGAGGCATGACGATCACCGATACCGTCGGCTTTATTCAAAAGCTGCCCCATGGCCTGGTCGACGCGTTTAAATCTACGCTTTCCGAGGTGCTCGGCGCCGATTTGATTCTTAAAGTTGTAGACGCTTCCGATGAGGATTACGAGCGTCAGCTCGAGGCGGTTGATCGTGTCCTTGACGAGATTGGTGCCGGTGAGCGCCTGACGCTTACTGTGTTCAATAAAATTGATCTGCTCGATAGCGTCGACCGCTTGAGCTTCCGCCGACGCTATCCCGAGGCGGTGCTGTTCTCGGCTCAGACGGGTGAGGGTCTTGATGACTTAGTCGACCGCATCGCTCGTGAAGCGGCCGCTACAGACGTGTTGCTCTCGGCCGATATCCCGTATCGAGAGGGCGCGTTAATCACGCTCGTGCACGAACAGGGAACCCTTCTGCACGAGGAATATCTTGAGGGCGGCGTTCGTATTGTGGCAAAGCTGCCGGCCCGTATCGCACCACGTCTTGAGCGTTACCGAACGGAATAAATCAGCTCCAGTACGCCCAATATAACGGGCTGATGAAGCAGATAGAACGGTAGTGCATGGCGTCCGAGGCTTGCGAGCACGGGGATGGGATTCTCATAGGCCCATACTGGTGCCTCGCAGTTTGATTCCTGTGCCGTTCGAGCGGCAAAGAAGCCTGCGAGGTACATAAAATAGAATGGGATGAGCGGATAGTAATCACCGGAGACAAAGTCTGGATCTGGGAAACCCAGCCAAGCTAGATGGGGGATAGGGTAGACCGCTTTAGGAATGCTCCAGGTACAGGCAAAGAGTATAAGGCAAATCGTTATACCCCATACTGCAGGTACCCTATCGAGAACCGGGCGCGCGAGTGCAACAATGGCTGTGCATGCCGCCATGCAGAAAATGATGCCGAAGTTTACCGAGTCATCGACTGAGACGAGCGTCGTTGCAATCCATACGACCAAAGCGGCAACGGCATATTTGGCGGCACGCTTGATGTTGTTGCGCGAGAGAGTGCACATCCAGCCGGCAATAAACAAAAATACCCAACTGATGCTGGCGCGCCAGATGTCTTGGAAGATGGTCTGGGTAAACCAGGGCATCTTCCAACCATATAGGTAGGCAAGGTCGTAGCAGGCATGAAATCCCGCCATCGACAGCATGGTAAATCCGCGAATGGTATCAAAGACCGTGATGCGTTTTTGCATTACGAAAACCGGCGCATCAAACCGACGACCTTGCCCAGAATCGTGGGATTTGTCGCGTAGATAGGCTCCATGGTGTCGTTTTCGGGCTGCAGGCGAACGCGCCCCTGCTCCTTATAGAACGTTTTGACTGTTGCGGAACCATCGATCATGGCCACGACAATCTCGCCATTCATGGCACTCTTCTGCTCACGAACGATGATGTAGTCGCCGTTATAGATACCGACGTTAATCATCGAATTGCCGTGGACCTCGAGGATAAAGGACCCCTGGTCCGTTGCAATCTCGGTTGGGATGGTAAAGGTGTCCTCGATATTCTGCTCGGCAAGAATAGGAATCCCTGCAGCGACACGGCCTACGAGAGGCAGCGATACGGTTCCGCGGGGCGCCGTGGGCTCATCGGACTTTGAGATGGATACGGAAGATCCGTCCTCGTCAAAGAGCTCGAGGGCGCGAGGTTTGGTGGCGTCACGCTTGAGCAAGCCGCGCGCTTCGAGTGCGGAGAGATGCGCATGTACGGTGCTAGGGGAGGAAAGGCCCACAGCCGAAGCCATCTCGCGCACACTGGGCGGATAGCCCTTTTCCTGCTGATATTCCTTGATGAAGTCGTAAATTTGCTGCTGACGCTTGGTAATTTTGCGAGCCATCAGGGATTCCTCTCTACCCATACCAAACAAATGTTCTATTTTTGCTTGACAGGAACAACTGTTCGAAGATAATAATAACCGAACACTCGTTCCCGCGCTAGACTTTTTTGTCCCCGCGGCTTGATAAAACAGTTCTCGTCAAAACAAACGAGAGGAGAACAGAATGAACGCAGCGGATATGGTCCAGGGAAACCTTGCCCTTAAGCTCGAGGCGCCCGCCTCGCCTGCCTTCACGGTTGTGAAGGGTGGACGCTCCCATTTTCAGGCCGTGGCCACTAAACCCGTTCGCACCCAGCGTGCGGCCGCTGCTTCGGCTCCTGTTGCCCTGAAGGCCTCGACGATTGTTGCTGTTGCTGTAGCGTTCACCCTGTTCTTTGTGCTCGCCACGTCAGTCTTTTCTGCTCGTCACGCAGCATATGCCGATTCCGTAGCCAACGTCACCTTCGAAACGGTTCGTGTGCAGTCCGGCGATTCTCTGTGGTCGCTTGCCCAGGAGCATCCCATCGATGGCCTTTCCACGCAGGAGACTTCCGACATGATTCGTAGCGTCAATCACCTCGATCGCAGCTCCCTTGATGCCGGTGCAGTTCTGAAAGTTCCGGCTCGTTCGTAAGATTTCTGCTCGGTCGCATGGTACCCTTGTTATCGTTTAGGAGGAGGTACCATGCGCTGTCCCAAATGCGGCAAGGCACATACCCGCGTTGTCGATTCCCGTATGCAGGAGTCGAACAACACTATCAAGCGCCGTCGTGAATGTTGTTCGTGCAATTATCGTTTTACGACGTTCGAGCGCTGCGAAGATCCCATCGAGGTCATCAAATCCGACGGTTCAAAGCAGCGGTTCGATCGCAACAAGCTGCTGGTCGGCCTGATGCGCGCCACGATTAAGCGCGATATCGACACGAAAAAGCTCAACGAGATCATCGATGATATCGAGGTGGAGCTGCGTTCGCGTACGCTGACGGCTGTAACGTCTCACGAACTGGGCGATATGGTGCTTAAGCGCTTGGCCAAGATCGACAAGGTGGCCTACATTCGCTTTGCCTCGGTCTATCGCGATTTCAAAGACGTCGACGAGTTTTTGCAAGAGCTCGACAAACTAAGGTGATTTCATGTCCAACATTACCGTTAACATTAAGCGTCTCGATCCCACGGTCGAGCTTCCCAAATACGCTCATCCCACGGATGCTGGCCTAGACCTCCGCGCCAACGAAGACTGCACCCTCAAGCCCTTTGAGCGCCGTTTGGTCTCTACTGGCTTGGCCATTGCACTACCCGATGGCTACGCCGGCTTTGTCCAGCCCCGCAGCGGCCTAGCCATTAAGCAAGGCCTGTCTATAGTCAACACTCCTGGCCTCATCGACGCTCACTATCGAGGAGAACTCAAAGTCATCCTCATCAACTTGGATCCCACCAACAATATCCAGATCAACAAAGGCGACCGCATCGCCCAACTCGTCATCCAAGAAGTCCCCACGGTCAATCTTGTAGAGGTAGAAGAACTAGACAAAACCGACCGAGGAGCCGGCGGTTTCGGTTCTAGCGGCGTATTGTAATGTTCGCTCACCCGTGAGAGGCCCCTATATATCATTCCATGCTCAAACATTCTCGCTGCGCTGCGAAACTGCGCGTGGAACGATATATAGGGGCCTCCCACGGGAGAGCTTCGCTTACGTGCTAGCAACTGAAACGGCTTCTTCAGAAAAAGCAGATAAAATCTTATAGCAAACCGGTTCGATTAATGAAAAGTTCCCTTATCGAATCGGTTTGATAGAAAGATTGTTTTTTGTTTTCAAGCAAGAAGACTCCCGTCCGGGGCTCACCCATATCATTCCACGCGCAGTTTCGCAGCGAGCGAAGCGAAGCGAGAATGTTTGAGCATGGAATGATATGGGTGAGCCCCGGACGGGCGGGATTCATGCGCCCCTGCGAAGCGAGAATGTTTGAGCATGGAATGATATATGGGCGGCTCCCGCCGAGCAGCGGACATTTAGACGCTAGCGGATATGCGCAGGTTTTTCGCCCCAGTAGAAGCGGCAGAAGGCTCGTTTGCGCTTTTGGGGTTTGCCTGCAAGCTCCATGGTTGCGATGGCGATGTCCTCGGCTGCGCATGGACGGCGCAGGACTTCGCCATTGATGAGCAGCGCCTTGAGCGACTCGGGATGATCGTGGAGATGGCGCAACGTCACGATGAGCTCGCGTGCGGTGGTGACATGCATGCTGGCGCCCATGCCGGTGAGCATGGTGGTGTTGGCTTTTTCCTGGCCATAGGACTTGCCCAGCAGAATCATAGGCAGGTGTGCGCACAGGCATTCGGTAACAGTGAGTCCGCCAGATTTGAGGATTGCCAGGTCACAGCCGTGCATAAGCGCTGCCATGTCATCGACGTAGTCAAGAACCGTGACGTTCTCGAGTTTCATGGCATCGAAAAGCGTTTTGAGACGGGTGGCATATTCGGCATCCTTGCCCGGCAAAAAGACAAAGTGCATGTCCTCGAAGCTGCGCAGGAAGGGGAGGGTGCGGTCCATCTCCGCGCGAAAGCGAACGTACGGTTGAGGCAAGCTTGCGCCGGCCATCACCAGCACAACGAGCTTGTCTGTGGGGAGATTGAACTTCTCGAGTTCTTCCTCGCGGTTGTAGTCCGTATCAAACCCGGCGCGAATGGGGATGCCCGTAATGCGGATCTTTGCCTCGGGAACCTTACGGGGGCGGAGTGTTTCGGCCATAAACTCGTTTGCTACGCAGAATAGGTCGGTGTCCTTATGGGGCCACCAACCCTCGACCTCGTAATCGGTCGGTACGCAAATGACGGGATAGTCGATGCCCGTAATGACGCGCGCGCCGACGGCGACGTTGGCTGCCGTGATATGTGTGGCTACCACGGCAATGGGCCTGCGAGTTCGAACGTATTCGTTAAATGCGGGGAACATGATGCGCGACCATGCCGTGCCACCGCCCCAAAGCAGGTGTCCGGTAAGGGTATAACGCCAGGTCAAGTCATAAATTGGGCGCGTGGCGCCGGTAAACGAGGCGGCCGTTTTGTTGCCGTCGAATTTTATGCGTCCAAAATCAAGGATATCGAGCACTTCAATCTCAACATCCTCGGGGATGCCATTGGTGCCGCGGATGTGGTCGAATGCCTGCGCAATCGCATTTGCGGCGGCCTTGTGGCCCGAGCCGACCGAGGCGTGCACGATAGTCACGAGAGGTTTTTGCTGAGCCAAGAGCGTGGTTTGTCCCGATTGGGGAGTGCTGTGCGTGAGCAGGGGAGCGTCATCGCTCGTCTGCGTCTGATCCATCGATATCTCCCCTTCATCTTTGTTTCACAGAGAATCATTGTAGTGCATGAGTGTCACGTTCGCATAAATTTGGGTATGAGCGCAAAGAACGCCAATCTTTCGACAGGAGGTCTCTTCATGACTACTCATCAGCCGATCGATGTTGCGATTATCGGCGGCGGGCCTGCGGGCTATGCTGCAGCCATTTACGCGGCGCGCGCCAACCTCACGACGACTGTGATCGAACAGGGCATGTCGGGAGGACAGATCGCCACAACCAATGAGGTCGAGAACTATCCGGGCATTCCGCTCTTGAGTGGCGCCGAACTCGGCGAGCGGTTTCAGCAACATGCAGAGGGCCTGGGGGCACAGGTTGCATGGAGCATGGTTACAGGTATCGATTACGATGCGGATGCGGCGCTGTTTACGGTGCATCACGATATGGGCGATACGCTGGCCTCGAGCGTTATCGCTTGCACGGGTGCCACGCCGCGATCTGCTGGTTTTGTTGGCGAGGATACGTATCGCGGTCGTGGCGTTTCTTATTGCGCGACGTGCGATGGTATGTTCTTTCGCGGTAAACAGGTCTTTGTCATCGGTGGCGGTAATGCTGCCTGCGAGGAAGCCCTGTTCTTGTCAGAAATCGCCAGCAGCGTGACCATTGTCTTGCGCCGCGATCAGTTCCGTGCCCCCGATGGCGTGGTTCAAAAGGTGCTCGCAAAAGATAATATTTCAGTTAGGTACCAAACTAGTATCGTGGAACTATCGGGCGAGGCCATGCCCACGACTATCACCTTCAAGGAAAACGCTACCGGTGAAACCTATTCTGAGTCCTTTGATCCTGGTTCGTTTGGCATTTTTGTCTTTGCTGGCACGCAGCCCCATACCGAGCTTGTAGAGCATCTGGTGGATCTGGCGCCCGACGGCGGTATTGTGACCAACGAATCGATGGCCACCTGCACGCCTGGCTTATTTGCTGCCGGCGATATCCGTTCCAAGCGTTTACGTCAAGTTGTGACCGCTGTTTCGGACGGAGCCATAGCGGCTACCAGCGCATACGCTTTCCTACGCGGATAAGTACGATAATATATCTTATGTAAGGTTGCTATCTTTAAACAAAGTGGTTGGACGGTGCGTCAATGTGCTGTCCAACCACTTTTACTTAGCGGCAATGTGGTATGCAAAACTAGATTATCTAGAATACAATATAGTAAACGAACGGAGGCCTCTGATGAACCACGTCAAACATGTTATCCCGATGTCCGATACATCGGTCGGCATTAAGCCGGAGGATATTCAGCCGACGGTGCTGCCGGATGCATTTATTCAGTCCGATACGGTGCGTAAACTCAACGCGTTGAGCCTGCCGCGCTATGACCAGCTGCCTAACGTATCGCTCTATCGTGATCAGGTTATCGAATATGTTGCGCAGTGGATGGAGCCGCTTTCGATTTGTGTGGAGCAGCCCGTCATTACGCCATCGATGATCAATAACTACGTAAAGGTCGGCCTCGTTCCCGCTCCGGTTAAAAAGCAATATGGTCGCGAGCAGATTGCGCGTCTCATCTCCATTTGTATCTTTAAGCAGGTGCTGCCCATCGCAGCGGTTCAGGCACTCTTTAACATTCAGCGCCTGAGCTATGATGCACCGACCGCCTTTGATTATGTGATTGATCAGCTCGAGGCATCGATTCGCGCGGCTTTTTCCATTGAGCAGGTTCCTGTACCCGATACGGCTCATCAGGTCACACGCGAGTCGCTGCTCGTACGCAGCGCGGTATCGTCTTTTGTATCTAAGGCGTATCTAATGAGCTACCTAAAGTTCAACGGGTTTAATAGCTAGCCGACGTACAAGACGGGCGGGACAAAGAGTCATCAGACACTTTGTCCCGCCCGTGTTTTTGTTTAGTTGGATTTTATCGGCCCGAAGCCACGCCCATGCCGTAGCCGATGATGAGGCCGTGCATCTCGGCATAGTATGAATCTAGCCCGTTGCAGGGCATGATAATCGTCTTGGAGCCGGGCCAATGCTCCACAATGCGGCTGGCTAGTGCCTGGGCGCCCGTCTCATTCTCGACGTGGTCGATAACGACCTCGCCGCCAGTAAAGCCCTCGGCCTCCATGGTGTCAATAATCTTGTTGAGCATCTTCTTTTCGCCACGCGTGTGCCCAACGAGTTCAATTTTGCCCGCTTCGCTTGCCGTGCCCAAAATGCGGATATTGAGCTTGTTGGCAATAACGCCGGCCGCCTTAGGGACACGTCCGGCCTTCGCAAGGTTTTCGTAATTGCACAAACTAAAGAGGATCTTGCTGTTCTGCTCCAAGCTATCGAAATAGGCGCAGGCGTCCTCAAAGGAGGCATCTGGGTTGCTTGCAAGATAGCGGTCGAACAGCAGGAAGATCAAATCCATTTTGCCACCTGCGGCTCGCGAGTTAACCAAATGAATCTGACGGTCCGGCTCCTCGGCAAGCACCATGTCACGTGCGGTGGCCGCGGCATTGTAGCTTCCCGAGACTCCCTCGGAGATGGGCATGCAAATCGTCTTGTCGGCAAGCCTAAAGAGTTCGGTCCACTCGCCTACGCTCGGACAGGCGCTCGAAGAAGCGCTCGACTCCGCCTGCACGGCGCAATTGAGTTCGTGAACATCGAGCGTGAGGTCATCGACGAACTCGCGCTCCCCCACTCGAATTTTGAGGGGTGCAAATGCAAAGGTGGTATGGGGCGCGGTCGGTTGCCAATCGCGGAGGTTGCAGCTCGAATCGGAGATAAGTGCCCAGCTCATAGAGGGTCCTTTCTAGATGTTTCTCATTTATTATAGCCATCTTGCTTACCTTTGAAACGTGCATCTAGTATTGAAAACTAGCTCATTGGGGTCATGTATGGAGCACGGTCACAAATAAATGAACCTCGCAGCCCAAAGGCCACGAGGTTCACATTCGTTTGCTATACAGAGTGACTTAGTAGCGCACGAAAATGTAGTTGTTGTTCATGCCGGCTGCGACGGAGCTGATGATGACGCCCGTCTTGTAGTCGGAAGCATGGATCATCTGACCATTACCGATATAGATGCCAGTATGGTAGGAGTTAACCACGACATCGCCCGGTTGCGGGTCGGACACGCGGGTCCAACCCATGAAGGTGCCGGTGGTGCCCAGACGGCAGTAGCGGCCCGTGAGACAGTAGCTTACAAAACCGGAGCAGTCAAAGCTGTCCGGTCCAATGCCGCCCCAGGAATAAGCGCAACCCAGCTTGCTGTAGGCACGCGAAACAACGGAGCCGCCGTCAACAGACTGGTTCGGTGCGGAAGGCGTCGGAGCCGGAGCCGGAGCCGGGGCGGGCTGCGGCGTAGGGGCCGGAGCGGGCGTAGGAGTGGGCGCGGGCGTATTGCCGCCATCGTTGGTGTTCTCAGTCGTACCGGCGGTGTCGTTGCTCACCGTAGCCTTCTCGGCGGTGCTGGCGTTAATGCCGGCCTGAAGTGCTGCGTTGGCTTCAGCCTCGGCGGCAAGCTCGGCCTGCAGCTGGGAGTCCAGGGAGCTCACGACACTCTGGGCCTCAGCCTGCTGGGCGTTGAGCTCGTCGACCTTCTTCTGCGTCGCGGCGACGTTCTTCTCCTGCTCGGCCTGCTTATCAGTGAGCTGCTGCTTAAGGTCCTTGACATCCTGAATGGTCTGGGCCTGCTTGTCGGAAACCTTGCCGTAATAGAACAGACGGTTGAGCATGTCGCCCAGATCGTCGACGCCCGTCAGAACCTGAAGGAGACTCAGACCGCCGGTCTTGTACTCACCGGCAACGTAGCTCGAAAGCTTTGCCTGGCCCTCGGCAATCTCTTGCTGCTTTTGCGTGATCTCGCCTGCAGTCTGATCAAGCTCCTGCGTCTGTGCGGAGAGTTCTTCATGAATTTGCTGGGTCTGCGTGCCGATCTGCTCGAGTTTGGTACGAGCGGCGGCAAGGTCGGATGCGGTATCGGCATAGGCCGGAGCCGCGAGGCCCAGGCCCAAAACACAAGCGAGGGTTGCCGTAGCAGCGCAGCGTGCCATGTTTTTGTGCGTATTTGCTGTGCGCATGGAGCTTCCTTTCCGGTATCTAAGGGTAGCGGCTAGTCCACCGTTACCAGGCTAAAGAGCTCGACGTCCTCGTTGGAAGGCGTGAGCTTCTTGCGCGGGTTAAGAAACGCAAGCTCGAGGATACAACCGTAACCCACAAGCTTTGCGCCCATATCTCGCACCAGTTTACCTGTTGCCTCGACGGTTCCGCCCGTCGCGACCAAGTCATCCAGAATCAACACGGTATCTTTAGAGGTAATGGCATCGGCGTGAATCTCGATAGAGTCGGTGCCATATTCGAGCTCGTAGCTCTGGCTCACCGTCTTGCGCGGCAGCTTGCCCGGCTTACGAGCGGGTACAAAGCCGGCACCCAGGGCGACAGCCACGGGCACGCCGACCATAAAGCCGCGAGCCTCGGGACCCACGACCTTGGTGATACCCATGCCGGCAAAATGCTCAGCCAGGGCATCTACCATGGCCTTTAGTGCCTCGGGATTACCAAAGAGCGGCGTGATGTCCTTAAAGATGACTCCGGGCTCGGGATAGTCGGGGATGTCGACGATGTGAGATTCGAAGTCGTACATGACGTGACCTTTCATGGATTGCCGGGTGGACGGCGGTTATTTACCCGTGTTAGCAGACAGGCTATGCGAGGGGACGACGACCTTGGACGGATGCACGAGCGACTCGTCCTTCGCGGCAACCGCGGGAACGCTTGCCTCTTCGCTTTTGGCCTTGGTGGATTCAGAGCGTGCGATCTCCTCGTCGAGGGCATCGATATCGGCGTCCTCGACCACGGCGTTGAGTGACTCAAATACACGGTTCTTGAGCAGTGCGGTATGGACACCTTCGGTGAGGTCATGCAGCTTCTTAAACGCACGCTCGAGCTTGGCGTCGCGTTCGTCATCGGAAGTGTCCATGCCGAGCATGCTCACGAGCACCTGCTCAAACATCGAGGACTCGCGGTTTGCCGACGATACGTATTGGCGCAGGTTTCGCGGCTCGATATGAAAGCGCGAAAGCTCGGAGCAGTAACGGATGATCGGGAAATCGCGGCCATCGACAAGCTCGCGATTCTGCGGGCTCTTGATGATGCGAATGAGGTCGTTTTCGGCCAGGGAGCGTATAAACGAGATCTCGACGCCGAGCATATCGGGGATGGTCTCGATGGGATGCAGCTTTTGCTTGGTCTCCTTGGGCTCCGTCTTGAGCGGAACGTCGGACAGCAGGCCCACCTCGTAGGCGAGCGTAGACAGGTCCGTGGCGTTTTCCAGGCGCTGCTTGATCACGTTGAGCGGCATGTAGCGAGTCTTTTGCAGGTGCAGAATGACCTCCAGGCGGTCAACGTCCTCCTTGGAGTACTGACGATAGCCCTTAGGCGTGCGATGAGGGGTGATGAGCCCCTCATCTTCGAGAAATCTAATTTTTGAGTTCGAAAGATCGGGGTATGCGCCTCGAAGTAGATTGACGACCTGGCCGATACTCAGATAGTTGCGTTCGGCCATGCCCTACTCACCGGTTTCGATGCGCTCCGGCGTGCTCTCGTGATAGATGAGCGTAAATGTACCGATCTGTACAGAAGAGCCATCGTGCAGCGGGGCGCCGTTGACGATAGCGCCGTCAACCCACGTACCGTTGAGCGAGCCCAGGTCCTCGATGCGGGCCCCCAGACCCTCGCGAATAATGCGCGCGTGGCTACGCGACACGGTCATGTCGTTGAGGAAGATGCCGTTGGCGGGATCGCGGCCGATGGTGGTCACATTGTCCTCGAGCTCAAAGGCGGCGCCGGTCTGCGGGCCCTTGACGATAGACAACACGGGCGCGGTGATGTGCACGTTGGCCATGAGGTCGGGAACGGTGACATCGCTCGAAGGAACGCGGAAAACACAGGTGGCGTCTGAGGCCTTATCGTTCTGAGGCATATTGTTAACCATGTTGTCCATGACAACCCCTAACTTAACGCGGACATGCCGCAAAGAATGAACTGTACATAATCATACCCCAATGACTTAATCTTCGATTTCGGGGTTAAGAAAGTCGATGTCTTCGTCCTCGGGATGTGCGATAGCCTGTTTAATGGCCGCTCCACCCTTAATGGAATAGATGACGGCGGTGAGCATGGAGAAGATGACGCCGCCGTATACAAAGAAGATGCCAAGCGGAACCGGGCTGCCGTTGAGGCCCGGGAAGGCCGTGAACGTGGCGGGCAGTAGATGCCAGCCATCCACAGTGGGAAAGCCCAGCAGCATGAGCGAGAAGCCGGTCATAAGCAGCGCCGTGGCAATCTTGCCAGGAAAAACTACGTCGATGGGACGGCGATGATAGCGGCGCACGATGAGCGTGCCGATTCCCAGGTAAATATCGCGGCCGATGATGAGCACGCAGACCCAGATGGGAAGCTCGCCGCGGACTACCAGGCCCAACACGCCGGTAAACAGCAGAGCGCGGTCGCAGACGGGGTCCATCATCTTGCCGAGCCACGAGACCGTCTTGGTCATGCGGGCAATCTGACCGTCCATCCAGTCGGTGGAGGCCGCGATGGCATAGATGACAATGGCGACGACACGGTTGTTGTCCGTCACAAACAGGTACAGAAAGACCAGCGTGAGGATCAGGCGCGTGAAGGTAATGAAATTGGAGATCGTGAAGATCTTATTCGACGGGTAATCGGAGGTGCCGATAAGCTCCTTTTTGATCTTCTTTTTGATGCCCACAGGACTCCCCCGCTGGTAAACGACAAAACTTTCGATACTATACCCGTTCTGGCGATGTCTATCCAGCGTAAGCATAGAGAGTCCAGACATGTGGAGGGTGGTTCTGAGCTGCGCTGTATTCTGCAATTGTGTACATCAGTCACCAAAAACGACATTTTTCGGGCTCTTTGGTGTCTGATGTACACGTTTTGATTTGGTGATTACATCGATCGGGAAAGTTGTTGCTTTAAGCAAATGCGTGCGGGTCGAGAAGGGCTGGCGCCAAAAGAGCCCAACGGCCGTTACGGCTTCGTTAGAAACGCGCCCCACCATGGATGGTGAACCCGAAAGGTAAGGCGCGCGGGCACAGCGACTCGGCCCGCGCGCCCGGAAGAGAAAGGATAAACCCATGGGTTACATGCTCGAGACGCGCGGGCTCACCAAGCGCTTCGGCCGCGGCGACCAGGCGCAGGACGCCGTGGCCGACGTGAGCCTTCATATCCGCGAGGGCGAGGTGTACGGGCTGCTCGGTCCCAACGGCGCCGGCAAGTCGACAACGCTCAAGATGATCTGCGGGATGCTGCGGCCGACGGCCGGGGAGATCCTCTTTGCCGGGCACGCCTGGCGCCGCGAGGACCTCTACGCAATCGGCAGCCTCATCGAGGAGGCGCCGCTCTACCCCAACCTCACCGCGCGCGAGAACCTGCGCGTGCGCACCACGCTGCTGGGCCTTCCCGAGAGCCGCATAGATGAGGTGCTCGCCGCCGTGGACCTCGCGGACACTGGGAAGAAGCGCGCCGGGCGTTTCTCGATGGGCATGCGACAGCGCCTGGGGCTCGCGCTGGCGCTGATCGCCCGGCCGCGCCTGCTCGTGCTCGACGAGCCCACCAACGGCCTCGACCCCATCGGCATCGAGGAGCTGCGCGACCAGATTCGCGGCTTCGCGGCGGCGGGCACGACGGTGATCGTCTCGAGCCACATCCTCTCCGAGGTGCAGCAGATGGCGGACACCATCGGCATCATCTGCGGGGGGCGCCTCGCCTACGAGGATGCGCTTCGGCCCGGGCAGGACCTCGAGGAACTCTTCATGAGCTTCTGCCGGGAAGGGCGACGAGCACGCGGGGAGGTGGCGGCATGACGGGCGAGAAAGGCGGCCTGCTCGCGGGTCTGCGCGCCGAGGCCCTGAAGTCGCGCCACGCGGCACCGGTTCGCCTGGCCGTGCTCATGGCGCTGCCGATGCCGCTGCTCGGCGCGATGCCCTACCGGGGCGTGCAGATCTTCAGCGCGTGGAACTACTGGTACGCGCTCTTCCTGCCCGTGTCTCTCTCGCTCGTGGTGGCGTGCGTCGCGCGGGCGGACGCTCGCACGCGGATGCGGGGGCTTCTGGGCCTGGGCTTCCCGCTCGGGCGCGCCTGGTGGGCCAAGGCGCTCTGGTGCCTCGCGCTCTGCACGCTCTCGAACCTCGTGGTCTTCGGCATCTACCTTGCGGGATCGGCGTTCACCTCGCAGGGCCTCACGGCCGCGGGCACGCTCACGATGCTCCTCTGCGCGCTCGTCAACACGGTGACCGTGGCGTGGATGATTCCCGCAGGGCTCTTTCTCACGGCGCGGCTTGGCATGCTCGCGGGCATCTTCTGCCCGCTCGCCGCGCAGCTCGTGGGCGGGTTCGCCTGGTCGTTGGTGCCGCTGCCGCAGCTCTTTCCGCCGTCGGCGAGCATGGTCATCCCCACGAGCTTCATCCCCGTGCTGCCGAGCGGCGAGCCACTCGCGGCGGACATGGCGCTCGGTGGGGCGCTCGCGGCAGACGGCATGCTCACGCTGGCGGGCCTTGCGGTCTGCGCGCTCGCGTTCGCCGCGCTCACGGCGGCGGGCGCGGCCTGGTTCGCGCGCTCCGAGGAGAGGTGATGGCCGTGACACGACTCTCCGACCCGACTCCGCGCATGACTCTCCCGCGGGCCCTGCTCTCCGAGGCCCTGCGCCTGGCGCGCTCCCCGCTCGCGGCGGTGCACCTCGTCTGCGGCCTGGCAGCCGGTCTTGCCTGCGGCGAGTACTTCTCCGTAGCCCGATGGGACCCGGCGCTGGGCGCGGACGCCTACGTCCAGTTCCTCGGCGCCCTCATGCCGATCATGTCCGCCATCGTCTGCGGGCTCGCCGTGGACGAGGAGCGCGCTGCCGGTCGCCTCGCCAACCTCACGGCGGTCCCCTCGCGCGGGCGCGCCGTCGCGGCGAAGCTGCTCGCCCTTGCGGCGCTCGGTGCCGCCGCGCTGGCCGTGGCGATCGGCGTGTTCGGGGCCGTGCTCGCCGTCGCCGGGCGCCTGCCGCTCGGGCCCGCTCCGCTTGCGGCCGCCTGGGCGGGCATCGTGCTGGGCAGCCTGCCCCTCTACGCGCTGGGGCTCGGCGTGGCCCTGCGACTCGGCCGCAACGTCGCCATCGGCGCCGGCGCGGCGGGGGTGCTCCTCGCGTTCTTCTCGGTGGGCGGACTTGCGCACGGCCTCATGACCGGCGAGCTCACCGGTGTCCTGGCGACGCCCCTGAGTTGGGTGCCGCTCGCCTGGCCCGCGCGCCTGGGGTCGCTTGGGGTGGAGGCCTTCATCGACGCCGCACGCGCGGCGGGCCCTCTTCTCACGACTGCGCTCGCTAGCCTCGTGCTCACCCTGGCAGCCGATGCCGTCCTTCTCGCCTGGTTCTGCCGCTTCGAGGACGGGAGGGTAGATGCGTAGGAGGCCGCTCGCCGCCATGCTCGTCCTCCTCTCCGCAGCGCTCGTCCTGGGCGGGAATGCCCTGCTCGACGCCGGCTGGGGGTCGGCGCTGCGCTCGATCGCCGAACGCGCGCTGCCCAACCCTGAGGTCGCCATGTGGGTGCTCGCGCCCGAAGCCGGCAGCCACGCGAGCTCCTACGCCGGCGGCACCGGGACGGGGACAAACTACGTCTACCTGGTGGACGCGGCGGACGACAGGGGCAATGTCCGAGAGCTCCAGCTCATCTTCTTCAGGCGGGAGTCGGACGGCGAGGGCTGGCTCGAGATCGAGGCGCGCGGCGGTTCGGGTGTGCGCTACCGCGCGTGCGACGCGGCCGAGGCGCCCGCGGCTGCGCGCAGGGCTCTGGACCGCTGAGTGCAGCGCTAGTACAATTCCGACGGAAGTTTCAGGAGGTCGAACATGGCGAGGATATTGGCAGTGGATGATGAACGGGCGATCCTCGACGCACTCGCGCGCGTCCTCGGCCGCGACGGCCATGAGGTCGTCAGGGCGGCGGACCCGACGGCGGTCCCGGGGATGGACCTCTCGCGTTTCGACCTCGTGCTCTGCGACGTCATGATGCCGGGGCTCGACGGCTTCGAGCTCGTGCGGCAGATCCGCCCGGACTTCGACGGGCCCATCGTCTTCCTGACCGCTCGCGTGGCCGAGGAGGATGCTGTGGCCGGCTACGGCTTGGGCGCCGACGACTACGTCCGCAAGCCCTTCGGGGCCGCGGAGCTGCGCGCCAAGGTCGCTGCCCATCTACGCCGTGAGCGCCGGCCGCGCTCGCACGCCCTCTCCTTCGGGGAGGTGCGGATCGACCTCGGGGCGCGCGGCCTCGCCGTGGGCGGCGAGGCCGCGCCGCTCACGCCCACCGAGTACGCCATCTGCGAGTACCTCGCTCGTCACCCCGGGCAGGTCATGAGCCGCGCGCAGATACGCGAGGCGGTGCTCGGCTGGGAGAGCGACGCCGACGACGCGGCCATATCCATGCAGGTCAGCCGCGCCCGGAGGAAACTCTCCGAGGCCGGCGCCGATCCGATCGCGACCGTCTGGGGGATGGGGTACAAGTGGCAGCTCTGAAGATCGGGGCGCGAGGTCGCGGGGGCATGCCGCTCTCCTTCGTCATCGCGCGCTACTTCGCCTACGCGTTCGCGGCGGTCGCCACGGCGTGGCTCGCCTCGTTCATGGTGCTCTCCGTGGCGATCAACGCGGGCTTCGTCTATGAGGCAAGCTGGGGGCCGGCCAATGCGCGCGAGGTCGCGGAGGGCCTGGCACGCGACGGCGTCTGCGGGCAGCAGGACGTGCCGACGGCGTACCGCTACCTCATCCTGAACAATGACGGATACGTGCTGATGACTGACCTCGAGGGCACGCGGCTCGAGGACGCGACGGAAATGGCCCGTACGGCACTCGCCGCTGATCCGGGCACAGTGGAGATCGAGGGCGGGGGCTCGGGCCTCACCTACGCCGCGTTCCCGCTTAAGGACGGCGGGGCCTGCGCACTCGTCAGCGAGTACCTGCCGCAGTGGGTCTCGCGCGATCTCGCCGGCCTGCTTCCCAACCCGCAGAACCTCATGCTCGTCGGCGCCGCGGCGGGAAGCGCGCTCGCGCTCGCGCTCGTGGCGCGCCGCGCGAGCCGCGTGATCTCGCGCAAGATGGCGCCGCTCGCGGAGGCGGCGGGGCGCGTCGGCGCGGGGGAGCTCGACTTCGCGGTCGGCAGCACCAACGTGCGCGAGGTGAACGACGTCCTCGCCGCGATGGACGCCATGCGGGCCTCCCTCGCCGAGTCGCTCGAGGCCCGCTGGGCCGCGGAGCGGGGGCAGCGCGAGCAGGTGGCGTCGCTCGCCCACGATCTCAAGACGCCGCTCACCGTGCTCCGCGCCAACGCCGACTTCGTGGCGGAGGAGCTGGAAGACGAGAAAGATGCCGACCTCGCGGCCGCCGCGCGCGACATAGCCGGCAGTGTCGAAAGGCTTGACGGCTACGTGCGTCTGCTCATCGAGGCCTCGCGCGGGTCCGGCGGGGCGGAGAGGGCCCCCATGCGGCCGGCCGAGCTCTGCGAGCAGGTCCTCGCCGAGGCCGCCCAGATCGCCCGGGCGCGAGGCGTGACGCTCGACGCAGCCACGGGCCCCGCTGTCGCGGGCACGCCCGAGGCCCCACTCGACCGAACCACCCTGGCGCGAGCCGCCGCGAACCTCGTGGCCAACGCCGCCGAGCACGCGCGCTCGCGCGTGGTGGTCTCCTGCGACGTCGCTGGTGGATACCTCGTCATCGAGGTCGCCGATGACGGACCGGGCTTTTCTCCCGCCGCCCTCGAACGCGGCTGCGAGCGCCTCTTCACAGACGACTCCTCCCGCTCCTCGCGCGACGGAGGCCGCCACTACGGGCTCGGCCTCCACGTCGCCTCCGAGGCCGCGAGCGCCCACGGGGGCTCCGTCTCGCTCGCCAACAGCCCCTCGGGCGGCGCGGTGGCCACCATCGCGGTCCCCCTGTGCGGGGCCTGACGAATCAGGCCCCGCACACTGGCATACCTCGCAACCAAAAGCTTCCCGGATAATTCATGAGGCCGTACTCGTATTCGAGCCTGCCTATCTCTGCGGCAAGCGCCTCCGTCATGTAGAAGGTTTTCGTGCGGCCCGTCGACTTCGCCAGGCGGTCGTACCTGTTCGCGAGGTCCTCGGGGGTTCTCAGGGCTGCGGTGGCGGTTGCCATGATGCACCTCCCGGTTAGATGTAATACGTGTATTACTTTCTATCACATCACCTGAACCCCGCACCGGCGTACGGTCGTATCTGCTTTTTTACCTTACATTTTGTCAACCGGCCCATGCTCGGCTTGTTCAGCCGGATTAAATCAACTGTTAAATCAATCCAGGCCTGTAGGGGGCGGTGGAAATCTTTCGAGGACTGGGGGCGCCGTCCCTGGGTCGGCTCCTCGATGGCCGCGGCTGAATTCCCCTGCCATCGGCTGCGTGGGTTCCGGCACGGGGTTCTGGCGCTGCTCGAACTGGGCGCAAGACTCGGCTGTTGGTCGTACCGGACGGCATACGTTTTGAGACCGGCAAGCTGATGCCGACTCGAGGACAGCGGCCCGGTGCACCGGGCCGATCGATAGCGGTCTCAGGTTCACAGCGCAGCTTCTCAGGGCTCGCATATATAGGAAGACTTGATTGGCAATCGATTTTAATGAAGTCGGCAGCGCATGTCAGAGCTTTCAGCAAACCGCAGGTAAATTCGTATACCAAAAATTGGTACACGGATTTACCTGCGATGTTCATGCTTGGTCAAAAGCCTATCAAGCGATATATCCATTATTTTGATGCGCGCGCCTGAGCTTTTGACTGAAGTGGCAGTCCGACCGCCGGCAGGCGGCCACGCTATATCCAAAGGCCACGCCTACTCCCCGTGCCCGGCTACGTCGACGACCCAGTGCTGCCCGTCGAGTTCCTGCCGCAGAGCTACATCAGGGACGTCTTATTGGGGGACGACCACATGGAACCCCGGGAGATCAAGCTGTACGGCTGATCCATCCGTCAACAACATGTCAAAGCCCCAAAACCCAACAGGATCGCGAACGAGGGGATGAATTGACCGCCCGGGTATTTGCGCCAGGGCGGTCAATTTTATCAACCATGGGTGCGATTCTGTGAGGCCATTTTTCTGGCATCCGCCGTTTGCTCCGGTCTCAACGCACCCATCGACCGTTCAGTAATCTTTGCGAACGCGACCACGTGCGCATTTGTCGAACAATCAAATGTCCGACAATGTCTGACGGAGCTGTCAGATATTCACGCACGAACAGGCGAGCTTCGCGAGCGATTGTAGGCAACTAGTAGCCCCAGCTGCGTCTTTGGCGCAGGTTCGACGTCTGACATCTTGAATGTCTGACGTTGAACGAAGCTGGTTGATAACAAGCAGGTGGAATAAACATGGAGCCCGACACCTCTCGCGCAATCGGCGCGCGGCAAGGGTCTGGCCCATCTCATATGTTGCCAACGCTAACGGTGAACCTGAGCGCCCGGGCACATTCTTTGTTGGCTGAAACCGGCATAGCAACTAGCGGAAGGCATCATCGAAGGAGTGTGCTGGAAAGCACCCGTCTCCTTAACTGTTAGAAATGCAAGTTAATAATCTATGTGGTCAATATAATACCGTTGAACCCGCATATCGATACCGCTCGGCCATTCGCCTCGCCCCCGTCGCACGCATCTTCATTCGGTCTGTCATTATTAATCTAACGATGCTTTGAGGAACGTAGGTGCTTCTAAATGTACTGTCGACTTCTTCTCAAACTAATCCTAAGGGACAGGGCCGTATGGATCTCTACGCTCGTTCTCGCTGCAGCCTTCTCCATCCCCATTGCGTTCAATTCACCCATCTACGGGCCCTTCTTTATGAAACAGGGCATGCAGAGCTTTGTCGACGCATTCAATACGCGCGCGCCCCAGGCCAGCGGCACAGACCTATCTCCAGAGCAGCAAAATGACGCGGAGCTTGCAAGATACGCGAACGCCGCCCTTGCCGCTCAAACCGACGCCGCCTTTCTCGATTCTGCCGAGAGCTACTACGCGCTCATGGGCGAAGGCTTCCAATCCGGGTCCATCGTGGGAGACCAAGAGACCAATGACGCAGCGCTCGCATATTGCCGTGCCCTGAGCAGCTCCGGCATCACGGATATCCCGGCCTCCGCAAACGACCTGCCATTCCTTTCCTTCCTGCCTTACGCCATTGCCACGGCGCCGTCTTTCCTTCCCTTCATCCCCTTCCTTCTCTCGTCGATACTCGTGCTCGGCGCCACAAGGCCCGGGACCCTGGCGGCAAAGGCGCCCGTGCCCAAATTCCGGCGCCTTATCCAGATCGTGTTTTCGATAATCGCCGCGGGGACCGCGATGCTCCTCGCCGGCCTCGCACCCGGGGGCATTTACGCCTTGGCCCTAAACGGCTTCGGGCAAATTGGGTACCCGATCGCCTTCTTCCATGACGGCGCGCTTACCACCACGACCGCGGGAAACGTCTTCACAGCCCTGCTTCTCGCGCTGCTTGCGGGCGGAACCTTGATATCCGTTTGCTCCGCCGTCCTATCGACCGCAACGAGGCGCGTCCTCGCGGGCCCCCTTACCTCCGCGCTGCTTGTCGCGGCCCCGGCATTCCCGTTATTGTCCGATTCGGCACTAGGGCATAATGCCGTGCTCGGGCTCCTGCCACTGCCCGTATTCTCGCCTATCGAGGCAACGGGTTACGTAGGATGTTTCCCGACGGAATTCATTGGCTCCGGTTCAGGCAGCGCATCGATGCTTGCCGTGGCCCTGGCATACGTCGCGGTCTTTTTTGCGGTCGGCGCCGTTGCGACACGTTCCCCCAAACAGCCTGGACCCGCGAAAAAGCACCATGGGCTCGAGCTTCTGGACGCGAGCGTGGGATACGGAAGCACGACGATACTTTCAATCGGGTCGCTTTTCCTGAGCCCGGGAACGGCGGCGGGCCTCGTTGCTCCCAACGGCTCGGGGAAAACCACCCTTCTTGAAGCGCTGTCGGGCCAATTTCCCACCCGCATCCGCTCGGGAAGCCTGGCGGCAGACGGAATCAGCCAACGTCAATCAGCCGAATTTGCAGAACTCGTCTACCTGAGCTCTTCAGGCGACACGGATCTTTACCCCACGCTATCAGCCCTCGAGCACCTTGCTTTCGTTAGGGAGGCGTGGAAATCGGCCACCGACATCGACTCGCTCTGCAGCTCCCTCGGAATCTCCTCATATCTCGACAAGCCGACCCGTAAACTCTCGACAGGAATGAAGCAGCAGGTAAAGCTTGCCATGGCGATATCGACCGGTTGCCCGTACCTTATCCTCGATGAACCGCTGAACGGCCTCGATCCGGGAAAGCGGAAAACCTCCTGCGACGCGATGCGCAGCGAGGTGGCGCGGGGACGCAGCGTGCTCATTTCAAGCCATCTACTCGACGACCTGGCAGACCTTACCAACTCGTTCTACTTCATCGAAGCCGGCACGCTCGTGGAAAAGATCAAGTCGTCCTCGCAGACGCTCAAGCAGGAATACCTCGATACATACGAGGGAGGTGAATGACATGATAGGCAAGAGCTATGCAAAGATAGCGATTGTTGGCTTTGTACTTTGTCTTGCAATGGTGCTATGTGCATCATTTGCGAGGTATAGGTCCGAGCAGTCGTTCATCGATGGCGCTGAAAATGGGTTTGGCATAGACGGGATGTATGTCAACGATGGCGCGACCAGGCCGTCTATGGCGATTCTTGCAGGCGAAGACATGGAATGGCAAATCTGTAATGACGATGGCTCTTGTCTGAGTGGTCGTTTGGCCGCAACGAGCGACCCGAATTCGTTCGATCTTCTCGACAATGATGGAGCGGATTGCGGTTCTGTTCACCTTTCATATGCATCGCGAGATGGGATGGACGGCATTCTCTACGTCTCCCACGAGACCGGCGATTTCAAGATGCGCAGGACTAACCGAGTGCCGGCTTTTATCGAGGAGTGAGAGTTCCCGGCGGTCTGCCGATTAGGCCGCCGGGGTATTGAACCCCGCATTCATCCGTACACACACGGATGAATGCGGGAAGTGTCCGGATGAAGGTGATAATCAAGGAAACAAAGCTGTTCTGCCTGGGACGGCTTTGGCCTGGACTTTAACTACAACATCGCAATCGACACTTATCAGCTCGCGCAACGCGCATGGCCAAATCTCGGACGCTGGTGCATGGAGGACCTTCGAGATTTACTGGACATCCAAATCGACGACGCACACCGCGTGCTCGCCGACTGCGAAGACGAGATGGCTGTCTACAATGCGATCAGAAACGGCGTGAAGTCGGGAGAGCTTTCTGTGGAACCGCCGCGCCGTCGCGCGAGCCGACCGGGCAACCCGGGCAATCTGGTCCCGACTCTCCCGGTCGTATTCCTACGATATCGCCCCTAAATCACCAATGTGTCAGATAAAGAATGATGCAATGGCTGTGATCACGCCTACGGCGGACGCAACGACTGCGCCTTTTTTCCTCTCCTTTAGTCCGACGATTAGGGTTGCCGTAAAGTAAAGGGCGGAAATGCAGTCTATGGCAAGCAAAACGAGTTCCTTGGGCGGTTTCAGCAAAAGGTCGCTAGCAAAGAGTAATGCAAGCAGGGCAAAGCCGATTGTGTTCAAGTATCTCGATTGATTTTGCGACAACATGGCAACTTCCTTTCAGAACATGCAAATGAAAAGTCGGTACGATGTCATTGCGGTTGCAAAAAAGCCGCCGCTAGGACCGGTTGTCACGAGACCGGCGATAACTTCAGCGGTGCCAACAAGCTAGAGATCGCGCAGGCAAGCCTCCTCCTTCGCGTTCAGCTTGACCTTGTGAGGGGCGGGGCGGTTATTTGCAGATCCGTGAGAATCGCACCACGCCTTGGAATATGAATCCGCGCAGCGCCCGCGCTCAAAAAAGGGATATATCGTAATTTTCGTCGTAATTGACTCCGACGTAGATATCGCTGCTCTCGGCGGGAGATCCCTCGTCGGCATGGGCTGCCGCAACGGGTACAAATGGTGTCATGACAAGGGAGGGGCAAAGAGTTGTTGAGACGATGGAGGGTAGGCATTTCTTCATGGCCGGCTCCTTAATCTGGCCTTTGATAGTTACTCGATGTCGCCTCCTTCCGCTTTATATCCGTTGTATTTGGCGTATTTCTTTAATAAGGCAAGAGGTTCTTCCTCTCCTTCGGATAAGCCGATGATGTTTCCTTGATCATCCAGTATGAATACGGACGGAATATGCTCAAGTTCGTATTCGTCATACACGGTATTATCTTAATCTATGTATATGGGAAAGTCTCCTTCATGGACCGAGGCTGAAATCCTGTCCCATTTTAATGGACAAAGATGAGGGATAAGCATTGTGTTGCGGTTTGATATTGACGGCGATTAAGGCGGCGAAACACGTCAGAGTCGCCAAAGTCAGTAAGGCGATAATGCATTTTCTCGGTTTCCAGCTCATGACAGATCCCTCTCTCATGGTGAAACGCATACGTTTTGAAACGGGATGCCGCTTCGATTCGTTCCGGACGCGGATGTGGACGTAACTGGTCTCGGTGCCAAGTGCGATTTCAGTGCTGTATATGACTTAACGGGAATGTCCGAGCAGTGCCGGAGTCTCCATCTGGATTGTTCCGACTGGAACATCAGCCCGAATACACTGCATAGCGACTCCAACAAGAACGTACCCGGCGTAATCCTTCCCAAGACATGGCAATAGTCAAGATGCCGCAGCGGCAAGACAAAGACAGATTCCCGCGATAACCCTACGCTCAGCTCGTTTCTATTCACCCTGAGCGAAGGGAGTGTCGCATATGCATGCAGCGGCGCAGAACCTCCGGGGGGGGGTATCTCCTAGAGGTATCCGCCTCCGGAGGCCAAGGAATCATCGAGTACGTCCTGATCATCGTGGTCATCGGCCTGGTGATCGTGTTCGCGGGACCCGGCGTGGCCGGAGCCATCCGCAACCAGTTCAACCAGGTCTCGACCACTTTGGACAGCGGGACGGACGGCGGCATCGGGGGCGGCGCTTCCGGCGGTTCTACGGGTGCCGATTCAGCGACCGTCCAGGCGGCGGTGGCCAAGGACGCGAGGGACTGGACTCTCGACGAGCAGAAGGCCGTGGCCGAGGACATCGCCGCCAAGGGCGAGGCATCTCCCGCCTACGCCAAAGCCATGGCGGCGATGGATGCGGGGACGACTTGGTCGGTCAAGCTGACTAACGGTGAGACGATCGAGTACCGAATTATCGGCATCAACCACGATGACCTCGCGGACGGATCCGGAAAGGCGGGCCTGACGTTCCTCATCACCTCGAAGGGAATCAGGTCCCGCATGAACGCCACGAAAAACAACGCCGGCGGCTGGGAGAAGTCGGAACTGCGTCAGAAGATGAACTCGGGCGAGGTCTGGAACCTCATGCCGTCCGATTTCCAGACCAAGGTGAAATCGGTCAGGAAGCTCACGAACAACGTTGATGGAACCGACAAGAATGCCACCGTTACGGCGGCCTCGGACAAGCTGTTCCTGCTCAGCTACTCCGAGATTGTCCACACCTCCCGCTGGGCATCCGACTATCCCTGGACTTCCTCAGAGGGTACCCAGTACGAGGCCTTCAAGAGCAAGGTGCTGAATAACTATTCGGGCAACGCTTACCAGAGAGTTGGCGGCTGGTGGTGGGAGCGTTCGGTGTATCCGAACGACTCTACTTCCTTCCTCCTTGCCCTCCCCGGCAGCGATGCGTCGTACGACGGCGGCGCGGCGAACTCGTATTGCGTCTGTCCCGCCTGGTGCTTCTAGTTTTCTGGATGAAAAGCCTGCGCCATACCGCGCGGGCTTTTCTTTTGGCAACTGAACGAACGTTTTGAGGTTAGTGGCATAGGTTATCGGTTTGAGGAGAAATGGGGTCATACAGCGGCTCTCAGAGCGCCTGCCGCACTCCCCCGCCATTACCTCTGCTGCATCCTCGTATAGAGGCCATCCCGTTTGGCATATCGTTGCAATCGCCTACTTGTCCACCGATCAAGTGAACTACTGGTATAAATACAGCGACACGCTTGTTCGTTACAGTCGCTATATCTGTGAAAATCGCCGCGATAAATACGGCCTGTGCTCGGCTGTATACCAGCTACGCGTATGTAGATTCATATCGCGTTAATAAATCGGCTCAAGCGTGTGCAAAACGCGCAAGTAACCGCAAAAAGCGATCATCGTGTAGGTAGATTATTGGCGCCCTGTTGCTTAATCAAAATTAAGCAATTGCTTAAAACAAAAAAGGTCAGGCACTAGGTGCCTGACCTGCAAACTTCTGGTCGGGACGACTGGATTCGAACCAGCGACCCCTTGACCCCCAGTCAAGTGCGCTACCAAGCTGCGCCACGTCCCGAAGCTTTTGTTTGTTGCTCTGCTCTCGCTCGCAACAGGGAGTATATTAACCCGAAACTTTGGACTTGTGCAAGAATTTTTTTAATTATTTTTGAGCAAGTCTAAAATTGTAGCTGCGAGCTGGGGTTTTGTTAGTACGGGAAGTTCCTGTGTACCCGCCGTGCTCACAATCCAGGCCTTGTTGGTGTCTGTTCCAAAGCCCGAATCGGCGCGCGAGACATCGTTGGCGATGATCGCATCGCAGCCCTTGCGGGCAAGTTTGCGCTTAGCGTACTCCACGACGTTATCGGTCTCGGCTGCAAATCCGATCACACGGCGCTCGCCCTTTTGGCGTGAAAGCTCGGCCAAAATATCGACCGTCTCGATCAGTTCGATGCGATCCAAGCGTTCGTTGGCCTTTTTGAGCTTGTGGTCCGCAGGGGATACGGGGGTGTAGTCGGCGACGGCGGCTGCACAAATGGCCGCATCGGCCGTCTGAAAGGCACCCAGCGCCGCCTGCAGCATCTCTGCGGCGGTCTGCACGCGCACGCACTCCACGCCGTGGGGGACATCGAGCGACGTCGGTCCCAGCACGAGCGTGACCTCAGCACCGCGGCGAGCGGCCTCCCCTGCCAGGGCGATGCCCATCTTTCCCGACGACCGGTTGCCGATAAAGCGCACCGGATCGATCGGCTCATGCGTGGGGCCGGCAGTGATGACAATTCGTTTACCTGCAAGGTCTTGGGGCGCGGGGTTGAGCACCTCGCAGATGGCTTCGACGATGTCCTCGGGCTCGCTCATGCGCCCCGTGTCCACGTCGCCGCAGGCAAGGTAGCCGCTGCCGGGTCCCACCACATGGACGCCACGGTCGCGCAACGTGGCCATGTTGGCCTGCGTCGCCGGTGCCTTCCACATGCCGTTGTTCATAGCGGGTGCGATCACGATGGGTCGCGGCGTGGCAAGCAGCGTGGTGGAGATGAGGTCATCGGCGATGCCGTTGGCCATCTTGGCGATGATATTGGCCGTCGCGGGCGCCACGACAACCAGGTCGGGCTCCTGCGCGAGCGAAATGTGGTGGATGGGGTCGGAGGGATCGTCGAACAGGCCCACAGCGACCGGCTCGCCCGTAAGCGCGCGGAAGGTGAGCGGCCCCACAAACTCCGTAGCATGCTCGCTCATAACGACCTTGACGCGCGCGCCGCGCTTTTGCAGCAGGCGCACGATATTGCACGACTTATAGGCGGCGATCCCGCCGGTAATGCCCAGCAGGATCGTTTTTCCCTCAAGTTGCATTGAATTGTTGGGTGCCGCCGTCATCATTTAAGCTTCCTTGCTGGGGAGCACGAGCAGGCGGTGGCAATACGGGCAGTGCGTAATCTCACTACCGTCGTGGTTTAGGTCGCTCATGGACGATGCCTGCAGCGCGGTATGGCAGACCGTGGGGATGTTGCCCTGAATGGTCTCGACGGCCAGGCCGCGGAACTGCTTGAGCAGGCGCTCGTAATCGGTGAGCACGTCAGTCGGCAGCGTGGCAGCCAGCACGGTGCGCTCCTTGGTGGCGGCGTCAATTTGAGCCTGGAGGTCGGCAGCCTTAGCACGAGCGGCCTTGGTATCTGCCTTCACGCCCTCCTCGAACTTAGCGATAATGGCCTGCGCGCGAGCCTCGCGGTCGAGCGCCTCCTTATGGGCGACAACGACATCCTTGCGGGTGTGCTCGATCTTGTCCAGTCGCTTCGCCAGGGTGGCAAGCTCATTCTCCAGGTCCTGCACCTCGCGGTAATCAGAGCCGTCGACGTGACGCTTCTTTGCAGCCTCGATGGCGTTGTTGGTCTGGATCTCGGTGGTGTTGAGGTCGTCGAGCTCAATGTCCAGGTCCTTGCGCTGGGCGTAGAGCTTGGTCATCTCGGCCTTGAGCTTAACGTAGGTCTTGCGCTTAGAAGCGAGCTCCTTGAGCTCCGGCATATTGGCAAGTTCGCTCTTGTTGCGGGCGAGCTCCAAATCGATCTGTTGCAGCTTGAGTAGCGTAGCGCCGGCGCTCATAAGTTCTCTCCTTTTGTCACAGTCCACCATTGGCAAGGGTTCAGTATTTTAATCGTATGACGGGGGTCGACCCCGGCGTCAACTGCAGAGTTCATCAAGATATCCACGAACGGCTCCTCGGAGCGGTCGTGGCCGAGCAAGATCACCGGCAGCCCGCGCAAGGCAAGGTCCTGCGCCACGTGGTAGCCCGCCTCGCCCGTCACGACAACATCTGCGCCTGCGGCAATGGCGAGCTTTCCAAAGTCGCCCAAGGAGCCGCCCAGAATGGCGACGGTGCGGCACGGGTGCTCGGCTTCGCCCCATACGCGCGGGTCGCTGCCAAAGGCCGTGGCGGCACGGTTGGCGAGATTGCGCAGGTTGCAAGCATCGTGGAGGTTCGCGAGTGAACCCAGACCGGTGAGTTCAGGCTCGTCCACATGCTCCAGCGAGCTTATGGGCTCAGCGTCCAACAGCTCACTCAGGCGAACGCGCGCTTCGTGCGAGCGGTCCAGGTTGGTGTGAAGCGAGATGATGCTCACGCCGCAACGAGCCGCCTCGTACAGTGCGGCGCTGCACTGGGGATGCGCGGAATCGGCCGGACAAAAGGCCTCGGGCGCTTTGATATAGATGGGATGATGCGTCAGCAGCACGTTGGCGCCGGCCTCCTGGGCGCGGTGCACGTTGGCCTCGGTCGCGTCGAGTGCACAGGCAACACCGGTGATCTTTGCAGCGGGATCTCCCACAGATAGCCCAACATGGTCCCAGGGTTCGGCGTCCGTCTTGGGATAGCGTGCCAGCAGGGCGCGCTCGAGCTCGGAGACGATCATGCGGCACCTACGATCGAGAGCAGCGTCTGGGCAAAGTCGTTCAGATCGTCCGGATTCACGCGGTCATCGAAGGAGATGCGCAGTGCGCCCAGCGCCTGCTCGCGACCGATGCCCATCGCGCTCAAAACGTGGCTGGGGTCCATGCTGCCGCTCGAGCATGCCGAGCCTGCCGATACCTCAAAACCGGCGGCGTCGAGCTTGATGATGAGCTCCTCGGAGTCCATGCCGTCGACGTAGATCGAAACCATACCCGGCAGACGATCTGCCTGCGCGTAGTCGCCCATGGTGGCGTGAATGTGCGGATGGGCCGTAAGCGTGGCGTAGAGCTTGTCAGAAAGGGCTTGCAGCTTCTCGCGCTCCTGGGCCACATGGGGCACCAGCGTGTGGGCGGCAGCGGCAAAGGCCAGCTGCGTGCGTAGGTCCTGCGTGCCGGCGCGACGTCCGGCTTCCTGTCCTCCGCCAAAGATGCGAGGGCGCAGTGGCGTGCGGGTCTTAACGTAGAGCGCGCCGGAGGCCACGGGACCGCCAATCTTGTGGGCGGCGACGGACATGGCATCGACGCCCAGCTCGGTGGCATCGAGCGGAATGTGCAGATAGCCCTGAATGGCATCGGTATGGAACAGGGCACCCACGGTATGCGCGGCCGCGGCAAGCTCGCGGATGGGCTGTACCACGCCGGTCTCGTTGTTGGCGGCCATGATGCTCACGAGCGCGACATCATCGCCGAGCAAGTCACTCAGCGCGGCAGGCTCGATGTAGCCCGCACGGCAGGGCTGCACCAGGTCGACGGTAAAGCCGGCGGCACGCAGCAGCGGCAGGTTGTCCAGAATCGAATCGTGCTCGATGGCAGATACGATCACGCGGTTACGCTTGCGGTCGCGCTGGCGAGCGCCCTCGGCAAGACCGAGGAGCGCCAGCTGGTTGGCCTCGGTGCCGCCGTTGGTAAGGATGATCTCGGACGGGCGAACGCGTGCGCCAAAGCTACGGGCGATCTCGCGACGGGCGACTTCCAGGCGTGCGGCAGCCTTGCGGCCAAGCGAGTGCAGCGAGTTAGGGTTGACGCCCGCAAGCTCGCTGTCGTCGTACTCGCGCTGCGCATGGAGCGCCTCGGTGCGCATGGGCGTCGAGGCAGCATAGTCAAGATTCACGGGTATGCGGTTTTGACCTGCGGTCATAAGGGTTTATGCCTCCTGTGCGGCCTCGTTGCCCAGCTTCTGCAGCAGTGCAACCTCGGCGGCGGGATCTTCGGACTTAAATACGGCGGAGCCGGCCACCAGGACATCGGCACCGGCCTTGACGACCTCGGCGATGTTTTTGGAAGAAATGCCGCCGTCGACCTCGATCATGGGCGACACGCCGTGGCGCTCACACATGGCCTTGAGCTCGTGGAGCTTGGCGATAGTGCCTGGGATAAAGCTCTGGCCGCCAAAGCCAGGGTTCACGCTCATCAGTAGCACCATATCGACGACGTCGATGATGCTCTCGAGCACGCAGACGGGCGTGGCGGGGTTGAGCACCACACCGGCCTTGACGCCGCGCTGCTGCAGGTGCGTGAGCGTGCGGTGCAGGTGCGTGGAGGCTTCGTAGTGCACGGTGATCATATCGGCACCGGCATCGGCATACCAATCGACCGTCTCGTCGGGATTCGACACCATCAGGTGCGCGTCGACCGGTACATCGGTGGAGCGCTTGACGGCCTTGAGGATGTCGACGCCAAAGGTGAGGTTGCCGGTAAAGTGACCGTCCATCACGTCGAAGTGCACGTAGTCGGCACCGGCGATCTTGTCGAGCTCGCCCTTGAGGTTGGCCATATCGGCCGAAAGGACGGACGGAGCGATTTTAATGGAACCCATGGTAGTAGCCTTTCTGCGCTAATCGGTAAGTCCGTAGAACTCTTGTGATGGGACGCGGTCGGTGAGAATTTCCAGCGCCCTATCCAAAGTAACACCGTTGTAGAGCGTTTGCTCCACGGCAAAGGTGAGCGGAATGTCTACGCCCAGTGAACGGGCGAGCTCGCTGACGCTGCGGGCCGCGACGGCGCCCTCGACCACCATATGCGTGCGCGCCTGGTACTCGTCGAGCGACACGCCGTGGGCAAACTCGTAGCCAAAGGTGCGGTTGCGCGAATGTTCCGACGTGCAGGTGGCGATGAGGTCGCCCATGCCGGCGAGGCCCATGCAAGTCATGGCCTGTCCGCCGCGGGCGTGCACCAGGCGGCTGATCTCGGCCAGGCCGCGCGTCATGATAAGGGCGAGCGTGTTATCGCCCGCGCCGGAGCCGGCGGAAATGCCGCACACGATAGCGATGACGTTTTTCATAGCGCCGCATACCTCGACGCCGGTCATGTCCTGCGACAGGTAGATGCGGAAGGCCGTAGATAGGAGCAGGTCCTTAAAGGTCTCCCCTACCTGCGGATCTTTGCTAGCGATGACGGCGGCAGAAAGTCCGCCGCGGCAAATCTCCTCGGCATGGTTGGGGCCGGAGAGCGCCGCCACGCGTGCCTCGTTGCCGATCTCGCTGGCGATGACCTCGCTCATGAGCAGGCCGGAATCGGGCTCAATACCCTTGGTGAGGCAGAGCACCGGGGTGTCGGTGGCGATGAAGGGTGCTGCCTGATGGCATACGCTGCGCAGGTGTGTGGAGGGCACGGCAAAGATAATGGCGTCGGCGCCGTCGAGTGCCTGCGCCAGGTCCGTCGTGGCGATGACATTGCCGGGCAGCTCGTAGTCCACCAGATACCGGGGATTGCGGTGCTCGCCATTGATGCCAGCGGCCGTCTGCTTGCTATGGGCCCACATGGTCACGTGCTCAGCTCGCGCGGCGGCAAGGCCTGCGACGGCGGTTCCCCAGGAGCCGGAGCCAATCAGCGCAACATTCATGACTCTCTCCTACTTATCGTCGGGCTCGGTGACGCGCTTGGTAAACGAGAGCTTGGACTCCTTACCCGTCATGAGCTTTTTGATGTTCGCACGATGGGCCCACACCACGGTGATGCCGATCAGCGCCATGCAAAATTTGAGACCCAGGCTGCTGTACGGAAAGACCGCGCAGACGGCGATGGGAAGACCGATGGCCGCGGCAAGCGAGCCCACCGACACAAACTTGGTGATGGCGACGGCCACGATAAACATGCCCAGCAGCGAAAGTCCGATGGGCCAGTACCAGGCGAGGATGACTCCCAAGCCCACGGCAATACCCTTGCCGCCATGGAAGTTGAGGTAGGGCGAGAAGATGTGGCCCCATACCGCTGCCAGGCAGATAACACCGAGCATCCAGTCGCCGGGGGCACCGGGAGCCATGATGCTCGGCGGAAAGCCATAGCCCACACTCGCGATGAGCGGACGGGCGATAAGGACGCAGATGGCGCCCTTAAGGCAGTCGAGCAGCAGCGTGAGCGCGGCCACCTTGGGGCCGGCCACGCGCAGGGCGTTGGTGGTGCCGATGTTGCCAGAGCCCGCCTTGCGAATGTCCGTGTGGTTGAACACGCGGCCCAGGATCAAGCCAAACGGAATCGCTCCGATAAAGAACGAGACCACGGCGCAGATGGCGGTCAGCAGAATCGGATTATGCATCCTTTTGCTCCTTCTTCCTAAAGAAGAGTCGAATGGGCGTGCCGGAAAAATCGAAGGTCGAGCGCATACGATTCTCCACGTAGCGCTGGTAGGTGTCGTTGACCAGGTCGCTGTGGTTGACGAAGAACGTGAACGTCGGCGGGTTGACGCCCGTCTGGGTCACGTAGTGCATGCGCAGGCGGCGCTTGCCGTCCACCACGGTGTGGCCAAACTCGCGCAGGTCGGTGAGGAAGGTGTTGAGGCGCGAGGTGGTGATCTTTTGCGAGCGCGTCTTCTCGGCAGCGTCGACCATCGCCCAGATCTTCTCCACGCTGCGGCCGGTCAGGGCCGAGATGCGCAGGTACTGGGCCCAGGGAGCCATGACGCCCAAACGGCGGTCGACGGTCTCCATGCAGGCCTCACGCTTGCGGTCATCGTCGAGCAGGTCCCACTTGTTGAGCAGCACCACGATGGCGCAGCCGCGCTCGATGGCCAAGCCCATAACCTTCTGATCCTGCTCGGTGACGCCCACGGAGGCGTCGACGACGAGCAGCGCCACGTCGGCGCGGTCGATGGCGCGCAGGCCGCGGACCATGGAGTAGTACTCGATATTCTCGTACACGGTGCTCTTCTTGCGAATGCCCGCGGTGTCGACCATGCGGTAGTGCTTGCCGTCGCGCTCGACGACGGTGTCGATGGCATCGCGCGTGGTGCCGGCGATGTTGGACACGATGGAGCGATCGGCGCCCAGGATGCGGTTGAACAGCGAGGACTTACCGGCGTTGGGGCGGCCGATGATAGCCACGTTCAGCGCATCGGGGAACTCGTCGGCGACCTCGTCCTCATCCTCGGGCAACAGGGCCACGATGTCGTCGAGCAGGTCGCCCGTGCCGTGGCCATGCAGGGCCGAGAGCGGCGTGGGCTCACCGATGCCGAGCGAATAGAACTCCCAAATGTTGTCGTTTTCGCGGTCGGGGTTGTCAAGCTTGTTCACCAGCAGAAAGACCGGCTTGTCGCAGCGCTTGAGCATGCGGGCGACCGACTCGTCCTCCTCGGTGACGCCGGTGCGGCCATCGACCACAAACAGAATGACGGCTGCTTCCTCGGCGGCAGCAAGGGCCTGGTCGCGGATGGACGTGGCAAAGACGTCGTCGCTCTTGAGCGGCTCGATGCCACCCGTGTCGACGATGGTGAACTCGCGGCCGTTCCAATCGGCCGTGTGATACGAGCGGTCGCGCGTGACGCCGCGGGACTCGTGGACGATGGCGTCCGAGGTCTGGGCCAGGCGGTTGACGAGCGTGGACTTGCCCACGTTGGGGCGTCCGACGACGGCGACGATAGGTTTCATCTGCTCTCCTTTAATGGGTAGGGTCAGCGGGAATAGTTGAATTGGCGGGCGTTATGCCAAGGATGTGCTCCAGGGTATCGAGCAGCTCATGCGGCATGGTCGATACCACATGAACCTCGGCGCCGCGACCGGTAAGGCTTGCGAGTAATTCGTCACGATGATACTCGTCAAGGGTCATGCCGTCGGCGTTGAACATGAGCTTAGGCACAAAGAGCATAACCCCTGACAGGTCCTGCGGCAGCTGCTCCAAGATGTCGCAGGCAACGATGAGGCCGGTCACGTCCACGTTGCCGCCAAAGTAGCGGTTTTTGATGGCCGTGACGGTACCGGCAAGGCCCTGTGGAGACTCCACAAAACGCGCCACCGTATCGCGCGCGCTGGCGCCCGAAAGGCACAGCAGGTGCTGGCTACGGGCGGCGATGACCTCGCGAACGCGGCGCAGACGCTCGGTATCGGCGGCGAGCACGTTGTCGGTCTCGTCCAGATAGGATCGGATCATGCCGATGCCGTCGTAGTACTGCGGGTAGCCGTCGTAAAAGTCGGCCTCGGGTGGCTCGATGCCGGCATCCAGGTAGAACTCGTCGCTCATCTGGAAGGTGTGGCGGCCAAATCGTTCGAAGGCACGGTCCTGGAAGGGACGGATCATGGCGATGGTCTCGCGCGCCAGCTCGGGCTTGTCGCTGTAGGACCAGCTAAAGCGATTCTGGTGCTTAGTAAAGCCCAGAGGCACGATGCCCAGGCTCGTGATCTGCTCGTGCTCCTCGCAAAAGCGTAGGGTTTTTTGCAGCTCCTCGCCGTCGTTCATGCCAGGGCACAGCACGATCTGGGCGTGGATCTCGATGCCGGCGGCCATGATGGTCTCGAGCACGTCCATGCCGCGCTGGGCGTTGCGGCCCATCATGCGGCGGCGGACGTCGGGGCTCACGGCGTGGACCGACACGTTCATGGGGCTCATATTGCGTTGGATGACGTTTTGCACGTCTTCGTCGGTGAGGTTCGTGAGCGTGACAAAGTTGCCCTGCAAGAAGCTTAGGCGATAGTCGTCGTCGCGGATGTAGAGCGTAGAACGTCCGCCCTTGGGCAGCATGGTCATAAAGCAGAATACGCAGGCGTTTACGCAGGTGCGCATGCCGTCGAAGATGGGGCCATCGAACTCAAGGCCCCAGTCCTCGCCGGGAAAGCGATCGAGCTCGACGGGGGTGACGGTGTCGTCGCGCGGGTCGAAAACCTCCAACTCGACGGTGTCGTCATCTGCCTCCCATAGCCACACGATCATATCGGTCAGTTGCTCGCCGTTGACCGTGAGCACGCGCATGCCCGGCTCGATACCCACATCCCACGCGGGCGATTCGGGACGCACGTTTTTAACGAGCGCGCCCTCACCCGGCTCGGGGTCGCGGCTGCGCCCGTAATCGGCCACCTCGGCGGCGTATCCGGGTACGGTCTGGTCCATGATTAGCGGCAAAGCTCCTTGATGCGCTCGACGGCGCGCTCGATGTGTTCTTGCGGGGTGGAGGCTCCGGCGGTGATGCCGATGTGGTGAGCATTGGCAAACCATGCCGCTTCGATCTCGGATGCCTCCTCTATGTGATGTGTGCGCTCGCAGACATCGGCGCAAATCTGCGCCAGGCGGCGGGTGTTGCCCGAGTTCTTGCCGCCCACCACGACCATGCAGTCGCAGCGGTTGGCAAGTGCGGCCGCCGCCCGCTGTCGCTCACTCGTGGCGGCGCAGATGGTGTTGATCACGCGCAGTTCCTGCACGCGCGGGGTGATGGAGGCCACAACCTCGGCCAGGTTCTGCGCGGTTTGGGTGGTCTGCACAACCAGGCCCACCTTGCCCTTGAGCGGCAGCGCGTCCGCATCGGCGGCGCAACTCACGACCTGCGCGTCATCGCCGGCATGGCCCAGGATGCCCTCCACCTCAGGATGCCCTGGCTCGCCCACGACGAGCACGCGATAGCCCTCGCGTACCAGGCGCTCGGCGGCCACGTGGACCTTCTTCACGTAGGGGCAGGTGGCATCGACCACGGTAAGACCGCGTTCGCGGGCGGAATCGACCACCTGCGGCACCACGCCGTGGGCGCGGATGATTACGGTACCCGACGATGCGTCGTCCAGACTCTCGGCCAGACCGACGCCTGCCTCGGCGAGTTCGCGCACCACGATGGGGTTATGGATGAGCGGCCCCAGGGTGTGGACCTGAGAGCTCTCCCCTGCCTGCGGTGCTGCGGCCAGCGCCATGTCGAGCGCGCGCTGCACGCCGTAGCAGGTGCCGGCGTGGGCGGCGATCTCGATGGTGGGCACGGCTGTCTGGTTGGACGCGGCCACTGCGGTGTTCATCACGTTCTCGTCCATGGCTAGAACCTGCCCGGATGCTCGGCGCACAGCTCGTCGCGCATGGTGTAGACACGGTCCATGGCCTCGGACTCAAACCAGGCAAGGCGCTCCGTGCGCTTAAGTCCGGCCGGCGCGTCGGAAAGAGAGATGGCCTTGCCGGCACGGATCCAGCACTTCTTGGGGCGCATGAGCTTTTTGCCCTTGGGCGTAATGTCGGACCAGCCGCAGATGGCGAGCGGGTTGACGGGCGCCTTGCCCATTTGGGCGATGAGCGCAAAGCCGCCGTGGACCTCGGGCTTGATCTCGCGCGAGCGGATGCGCGTGCCCTCGGGGAAGATCAAGACGTCCTCGCCGCGTTGCAGCGCATGCTGGGCGGCACGCAGGCACTTCATGTCGGCGGTGCCGCGCTCGACGGGAATGCCGCCCACGCGGCTAAAGGCCCAGCGCACGATCTTGGACTTGGCAAACTCGGACTTAAAGATGGGGCGAATGCGGCGGCCGCCAAAGAACAGTGCCGTCTCCACGGCCAGGAGCTCGGCCATCGAGGTATGGTTGCAGATGACCACGCTGCCGCGGCCTTCCTGGCGCTCAAACAGCAGATCGGCGTCCTCTACCTTCCAGCGCCACATGAGCTTGGAGAAGACCCAAAGGATACCCATGACTACTGCGACAGTGCCGCGGATGAGCGCCGGGAACTCGGCGTAAGGGGCGTTGTAGTAATCCTCGGGCGTCTGCTTAAACAGGCGCATGGGCTACCTCCTTTGGTTGATGAGGTCCTTGATAATGCGGACGACCTCGTCGATGGTGTGAGCGGTGGAGTCGACGTGCACGGCGTCCTCGGCGGGAACGAGTGGCGCGACCTCGCGGCTGCTATCGAGCTTATCGCGCTGCTTGAGGGCGTCGAGGGTCTCGTCGACCTCGGCTTCGAGCTGCGCGGGCGTGAGCGGCTGGGCGTCGTTTTGGTGGCGCTGCAGCACGCGGCGACGGGCACGCTCGCGCGGGTCGGCCGTCAGGAAGACCTTGACCTGCGCGTTGGGGAACACGACGGTGCCGATGTCGCGACCCTCGGCGACGATGTCGCGGTCCTCGGCAGCGCGGCGCTGGTGGATGAGCATGGCCGCGCGCACGCCCGGGTAGGCCGAGACCTTGGACACGTTGGCGTCCACCTGCGGGGTGCGGATGGCAGCCGAGGCGTCCTGGCCGTCAATGGTCAGGCGCGTGTCCTCGCCGGTGCCGTTGGTAAATCGGATCTTGATCTGCTCGGCGAGGGCGTCGATGGCCGCCTCGTCGTCCAGGTCGATGCCGCGGTCGAGTGCGGCGAAGGTGACGGCGCGATACATGGCACCCGTGTCGAGCTTGTTAAAGCCCAGCTGGCGGGCAATCTCCTTGGCGATAGTGGACTTGCCGGAACCGGCGGGGCCGTCGATGGCGACGATCATGCAATGCTTCCTTTCGGTGGTTGACGTGCTGGTATGGGACGCGGGCGCTACGGCTTGGCGGGTTGCCTAGCTCGTGTAGCGCTCGCGGTAGGTGTTGCGCTTGGGCGCGGAGCCGTGACTGCCGTGGTGACGCGTGCGAATCGCGGTGTTGGTAGCCGGCGCGGCGCCGCGTTTGGAGCTGGCCTGCTTAGGCGGGATGCCGCCGGCCTTGAGGATCTGCACCTCTCGGTCGGTGAGCTCGCGCCACGAGCCCTTGGCCACGTCCTTGAGCTCCAGACCGGCAAAGTTGCAACGATGCAGGCGAATCACCGGGTGGTGGATCTTGCTCAGCATGCGCTTGACCTGGTTCTTGCGTCCCTCGCGGATGATGACCTCAACGGCGGTGGTGCCGGGCTTGATGCCCTGTGGGGCCACCGCCTCGGCCTCGCGCGCGTTGATGATGCGGCAGATTGCCGGCTGGCACAGGCCGTCGTCGAGCTCGATGCCGCGGCGGAGTGGTTCCAAGTCGCGATCGGTCAGGTAGCCGTCCACGAGTGCCTGGTAGGTCTTGTAGACGTGCTTGCTGGGATGCAGCAGGTCCTGCGACAGGTCGCCGTCGGTGGTAAAGAGCAATAGGCCCGTGGTGTCGCGGTCCAAACGGCCCACCGGGAACAGGCCCGGAAAACGGTCGCGGGGAACCAGGTCGGCCACACAAGGGCGCTCCTGCGGATCACTCATAGTGGTGAGGTAGCCGGACGGCTTGTAGAGCATCAGGTACACGGCGCCCTGGTTGAGCTTAACGGGCATGCCGTCGACCTCGATATGGTCGCGGTCGACGTCGACCTTGGTACCCAGCTCGGTCGCGACCTGGCCGTTGACGATCACGCGGCCGGCGGTCATCAGGTCCTCAGAGCCGCGGCGGCTCGCCACGCCCGCGCGCGCCAAAAAGCGCTGCAGACGCATGGTGTGCGGGTAGACAGGCTGGGCGTCGCCTACGGGCGTTGTGGCGCCCGTGGCACTTGCGGTGCGCGCCTCCCCTGCTTCGTTAGTCCTCGTCATGCATATCCTCCGAGGTGTCACCGGTGGGCAGAAGCTCATCGCCATCGGTGTCCTCAACATCGGTATCGATCAGTTCGCGCTCTTCGTCCAGATCTTCGGCCTGCTCCTCGAGCGTGGACTGAATGCTGCGGCCGCTCAGACGCTCGCGGATAAACTGGCGCGACTGCTCGTCGGGAGCAAACTGCTCCAGATCGGGCAGGTCGCGAGTGGAGCGCAGGCCGAACTTTTCCAAGAAGGCGTTGGTCGTGCCGTAGATGATGGCCTGACCGCGCTCGGGGTCGCGGCCGAGCTCGCGCACCAGGCCCTTATCCACGAGTGACGCGATGACGCCGTCGGAGTTGACGCCGCGGATGCCCTTGACCACCTCGCGCGTGACGGGCTGGTGATAGGCGATGACGGCCAGAGTCTCGAGCGCCGCCTGCGACAGCTTTTGCGTGTCCCAGCTCAGCACATAGGCCTCGACCACGTCGTGGTAGGCGGGGTGTGTAAACAGGCGCCAGCCACCGGCGACCTCGCGCAGCTGAAAGCCGCGGTTGGCTTCCTCGTACTCAACCTTGAGCTCGGCCAAAAGCGACGCGCACTCGCCCGGGGCGATATCCAGCGCACCTGCCAGCGCGGGTGCGCTCACGGGGTCGCTCGACACCAGCAACAGCGCCTCGAGGGCGCCTTTGAGGCTGTTTGCCTCCAGCGTGGAAAGGGTTGACATGGTTGGCGCTCCTATTCGGTGAGCTCGGGGCCCTCGCCGGGCACGTATGCCTCGGCGCCCTCGACGCGGTTGATTTGAATGGTTCCAAAGATCTCGTCCTGGCTCAGCGTGAGCGAGCCGCGTTTGGCAAGCTCCAACATGGCCAGGAAGGTGACGACGAGCTGCTCGGTGGTGGCGTCGCCGTCCAGCAGCTCGCGGAAGGTACAGGTTTGGTGCGCCATGGTAAAGCGGTCGACCGAGGCCACCGTCAGGTCGAGCGGCACGCGATGCGGCGCCACGTGCTCGGCCTCCAGCAGGAAGGTCTGGCGCTTGCCGTCTAGGTCGGCGCAGATGACGGCGAGGCCACGCAGGGTGATGCCGGCCAGGTAGTCGGGCATAAGGCCTAGAAACTCGGGGTCGGGGCCGGCCACGCGCGGATGCATGCGGCTCTCGGCCTGCATGCGCGCGCCAAGCGCCGCCGCCGCGCCCTTAAACTGCTTGTAGGCGATCAGACGCTGGATCAGGACCTCGCGCAGGGCGTCGCCGTCGAGCGCACTGAGTTCCTCGAGGTCTTCGTCGTCCTCGTCATCGTCAACGGTTTTGCTCGGGGCTTCTTGGGGCACCAGCGAGGCGGCCTTGATGTCCAGAAGGGTTGCCGCGACCAGCAAAAAGTCGCTCGCCACGTCCAAGTCCAGCGCCTCGATGCGCTCGGCCTCGGCAAGGTACTGCTCGGCCACCTCGCTGATCGAGATGGCGCCGATATCAACTTTTTGGCGGGTTACCAGCTGGAGCAGCAGGTCGAACGGTCCGCTGTAGACCTGCGTCGACACGCGATACGACATCTTCGACCTCCTTTGACGGCGCCTTCGCGGCGCGGTTTGGGTGCATGCTGTGACCGTTTTGCGCGGTCGACCTGTAAGTTTACCTTAGATGCCGGCGATTGCGAAGTTGAGCAGCCACTCGGCCAGCGGATACACGGTAACGTCGAAATAGCGCCCGATCACGTCGATACCGGTCCACATGGGCAGCAGGTACAGGACCAGGATGAGGATGGGCATGGCGTATTGCTGCAAACGATAGTAGTTGGCGAGCGCCTTGCCTTTGAGGAACGGCACGATAATCGACGAGCCGTCGAGCGGCGGGATCGGGATGAGGTTAAAGAACGCGAGCGACAGGTTGACCACGATAAAGGTGGCGCCGAAGTTCATGATTTGGGAGGCCACGGCAAAGGACATGCTGGCGTAGAGGTTGCCGTATGCCGCATGCATGAGGGCGGCGGCAAGGCATGCCAACGTGATGTTCGATGCGGGGCCGGCCACGCTCACCAGGACCTCGTCGCGCTTGGGGTGCTTGAGGTTGTTGAGATAGACGGGCACGGGCTTGGCAAAGGCGAACACCGGGCCGCCGGCGGCGAGCATCAGCAGCGGCAGAAGAATGGTGCCAAACGGGTCGATATGGTTGAGCGGGTTGAGCGAGACGCGCCCGCGCGAACGGGCCGTCTTGTCGCCGAGCGCCCAGGCCGCGGCGGCGTGCGCGCTCTCGTGGATCACGATGCCGACGATGACGGCAAAGGCGCTGGCGAGCAGGTTCATGAGGTAGCTGCTGGACATGTCACTCCCCTAGCGGACGCGGTGCGAGGCGCGCGTGAGCAGGTAGTCGGCCACAAACAGGATGACGGCCACGATGGCGTAATCCAGGCGGAACACACCGCCAAAGGGCGACGTGATGACGCCGTAGCCGGCGATGGCGCTCGGCAGTGCGCGCGAAAGCTCGACGACAAAGCCCACGATCTGCAGCTTGGCGGTGAGGCCGCTAAAGCACAGTAGCACGGTCATCGCGCTCATAAAGATGCCGCAGATGCGACAGGCGATGGCGATGATGCTCATCGCCACGGCAGCGGCTTTACGAGAGTTCACGCGCGGTCTCCTCTTCGATCTGGGTGGAAAGCTCCAGCCATTCGTCCTCGAGCTTGGGCAGCTCTTGCTTAAGGCCGTTATATTCCCCCAGCGCGGCGTTGAACTTGTCCTGATCGGCATAAAGCTCTTCGCTTGCCATCAATTCCATAAGCTCGTCATAGCGGGCGCGCTTTTTGTCCAGCTCCGCCTCGATCTTCTTGAGCTGGTTGCGAACGCCCTTGAGCTTTTTGTTGAGCGCGGCGCGGGCCTGGGCCTCGGCGCGCTTTTGCTCCTTGGTCTTTTTGCCCTCGGCCGGCTTGGGGGCCGCAGCGGTGCTGCTGGCCTGGGCGGCGCTGGCAGGCTTGGTGCTCTTGCTCGCCGCCGGCGCGCTCTCCCCTGCCGCCTCGGCAGCGGCGCGGGCAGCGAGATCCTCGCGTTTGTAGAGGTAGTAGTCGTAGTCGCCGTCGTAGACCGTGACCTTGCCGTCGCGGATGTCGATGATGCGGTTGGCCACGGCACGCACCAGGTGCTCGTCGTGGCTGATCAGCACGATGGTGCCGGGGAAGTTTTGCAGGGCGTTCTCGAGCATGTCCACCGAGTCGATGTCCAGGTGGTTGGTGGGCTCGTCCAGGCACAGGAGCGCCTCGGGGGCTACGAGCATCTTGGCCAGGGCCAGACGCGCCTTTTCACCGCCGGAGAGGACGCGTACCTGCTTTTCGATTGCGTCGTTGTCGCTAAACAGGAAGGCACCCAGCAGGCTACGCTGCTGCGGCACGGTCCACTTGGGCGTGACGGTGTCGATCTCTTGCAGGACGGTGTTCGATTCGGTCATGCCCTCGAGCGCGTGCTGGGCATAGTAGGCCACACCCACGTTGGTGCCCAGGTCGCGCGTGCCGGTGGTGGGCGGCTCCAGGCCGGCGAGGATCTTCATGAGGGTGGACTTGCCGGCGCCGTTGGGGCCGACGAGCGCCACGTGCTCGCCGCGGTAGAGCTTGAGGTCGATGTCGCTGTAGATGTGCTTGTTGCCGTAGGACTTGGACACGCCCTCCAGGCCCACGACCATGTCGCCGGAGCGCGGCGGGTCGGGGAACTTAAAGTCGATGTGCTTGTGGCCCTCGGGCAGGATGACGAGCTCCTTTTTGATCTGCTCGATCTTGCGGATGCGCTCCTGCGCCTGGGCGGCCTTGGTGGGCTTGTAGCGGAACTTGTCGACGAAGACCTGCATGTGGGCGATGTCGCGCTCCTGCGCGGCACGCTTGGCGCGCATCTGCTCCAGGTTGTCCTCGCGCTGCTTGAGGTAGCTGCTGTAGTTGCCGGTGTAGGTGGTTACGCGGCGGTTTTCGAGGGCGGCGATGTGGTCGACGCAGGCGTCCATGAAGGCGCGGTCGTGGCTGACGCTGAGAACGGCGCCGTCGTAATTGGCGATAAAGCCGCGCAGCCATTGGACACTTTCGAGGTCCAGGTGGTTAGTGGGCTCGTCGAGCAGCAGCAGGTCGGGGTGGCGCAGGAAAAGCTTTGCCAGCGCGATGCGCATCTGCCAGCCGCCGGAGAACTCGGAGCACGGGCGCTCAAAGTCGGTGACCTTGAAGCCCAGGCCGGACAGGATCTTGCGGGCGTTGCTCTCGAGTTCATAGCCGCCCAGGTGCTCAAAGCGGTCCTGGACCTGGCCGTACTCGTTAAGGAGCGCGTCGACGTCCTTGCCCTGCTCGGAGAGCTCGGTGATCTGGGCCTGCAGCTCGTTGGCGCGCTCGCCCATGCGGCGGATTTCCTTGGCGGCAGCCATGACCTCGGCGAGGATGGTGGTGTCCTTTTGCTCCAGGTTGGTTTCCTGCTCTAGGTAGCCCACCTGGCAGTCCTTGGCGTACTGGACCTGGCCGGCGTCGGGGCTGTCGATGCCCATGATGATCTTGAGCATGGTGGTTTTGCCGGCGCCGTTGGGTCCCACGAGCGCAAAGCGCTCGCCGGGGTTGATCTGGAAGGACGCGCCGCTAAAGAGGACGCGCGCGCCGAAGCTTTTTTCGATCTTGTCGACCAGGAGGATCATGGTGCCGCCTTTGACCTTGTATGCCTATATGAAAAAAGGCCCCAACTTGCGTTGGAGCCTCATTCATTGCTCGGGTGGAGACGAGGGGGATCGAACCCCTGACCTCTTGACTGCCAGTCAAGCGCTCTCCCAGCTGAGCTACGCCCCCGTGCGAAGAAGTACTATACGGGAACTCGGACGTCGATGCAAGGACAATTTTGGAAAAAATTTCACGGGCCCCGGGGAGGCCGGGCCACCCCGCAGGGCACCCGGCCTCCCCGGGGCCCGCGCGCCGGCCAACTTGACGCACAGAACGCGACTCGCCCCGTGCAACAGGGTTTTCCGTACACTACCAGTCCCATTATCGGGTCCGATTGTGAAGCACCCTCCCCTGCGCTTCAGAACCATGCCGGTTTACTACGATGAATCAGTAATGTCCGACCACACACGCCTTTTCACTTAACCGGCGGGCTCCCTACCTGCGGTTTTACAACTGGAGAACACACGGTGCTCGGGGGCAGCCGATCCGTCGTAGTAAACCGGCATGGTTTTGAAATGGCATCAGGTTGATTTCACGCATAAATGTGTTGGAGCCTTGAATTTAAGGCCTTAACTTTTTCTAAAACACGTCTTTTCCGCTCTGCGCCTAGATTAGCTGTTGTTTAACATCGGACTTGATCTTGCGTTGTGCGACTTGCTCGTGCATGGTAGTATTTCACGACGTGAAGCGAAGAAATTAGGCCTGAGTTGTCTTTGTTAGAATTGCATTCACCGTTTATAAGGGCTCTTGGCGCAACGGTTAGCGCAGGGGACTCATAATCCCTGGGTTCTGGGTTCGAATCCCGGAGGGCCCACCAGAGTATTTCGAGGCCGGGCATTACGCCCGGCCTCTTTGTTATTGGCGCTGCAGACTAGCTTTGCCATCCAGAGACGTAAAGTTATTAACGTTCATATCCGCAATTAACAATGGGTATGTCGCCAAGATGCTACCCGGCCAACACATGGCGAAAATCGATAGATATGAAAAAAGGCCCCAACTTGCGTTGGAGCCTCATTCAATGCTCGGGTGGAGACGAGGGGGATCGAACCCCTGACCTCTTGACTGCCAGTCAAGCGCTCTCCCAGCTGAGCTACGCCCCCGTGCGAAGAAGTACTATACGGGAACTCCCCCGCCGATGCAAGGACAATTTTGGAAAATATTTTGCGGCGCGTTGAACGGGAGCGGGGCCGAAGAGACACACGATGCCCGACATAGCCCGCGGGGCGAGCCCCGCGGGCGGCGGCAAGCCCACTGCATCCCTTTGCAGGGCTCGGCATGTCGCCCCAGGTGTCGCCGGCCAGACCAAAGCGATCCGCGGTGCTTCCGGGGGCTGAGCCCCTCCGCACGCCTTCGGGCCAATTTACGGAACCGTCTGTAGCTAGCCCCAGCTGGTCGCTTTATAAAACAGACCGGTTTACTACGATGATTCCCGGATTTTCGACCTCACATCTAATTTCGCAAAATGGGCAGGCGATCTACCTGCGGTTTTGCGGGCGTCGAATTCGGTGTGCTAAGCCACCCTCAATCCGACGTAGTAAACCGGCATGGTTTTAAACTGGCACTCAATTACTGTCGCATATAAAGTATTAAAAATGCTCACTTGGGCATTATTACTTACCAATATCAAGCCAATTACACAGAACGTTGGCCCGCAATCTGGTCTCAGCGCATCTCATCGCCTCGGTTTTTGGTTTGTAGCGCAACTCTAATCGTTCACACACACTGTGAATGATGGCATCAAGCTGATCGTGATCATTGAGCATGTCATGGGTTACAAGAAATACGTCGTATCCCATGCTTTGCAATGCTGTCATTCGGGTAGCATCGTGGTCAAGTACAGCGCCCGATCCATGGATAACCTCTCCTTGAAGTTCGATAATCACAGCCTTCATTGTAATTGGGTTCACGATGACGATATCGCCGTAACAGATTTTCTGACCTGCGATTTTCCGAGCTGAATTTGACAGCGGTGTTAGGTCGTTAACGAATATGTTTTTAAACTCCGCTCCGCCGGCACGCCTCGGATGACTTAGCAACATGATTCCAGCAACTTCTAGCGGGGATGCAGCAATACCCAATACCTGCTGTGCGGCTTCGTAGAATTGCTTTCCCCACATTTCGCCCTTAACCTTCGCCGCAAATCTGTGCAGTTCTTCTATTTCAATAAGAGGTTTTCTCATCCAGAGTGATGTGCCCTTTCCGTCAGCTTTATTTCCGGATCCGTCATCCTGCTGCCCACTTTGATCATTCTCGCTGTCCTTCTGGTGCGTCCGAGGACAGACTCGCTTCCATGGGGCCTCGTCTTGTGTTTCGTTTATTTCAAACAGACTTTCTGTGGTGTACTGCTCTTCTTCTGATTTTGCCTGCTCAAGTGCCATGTCGACCGCGGGCGTTGGTTTAAAAACCGAGAACCATCCATAAAATTCGTACATAGCCAGAACCAGGTCACATGAAGAAACGCTTCTAGTCATGGTGAATAGCGTATGAAGAGGATCTGTGACGCTAAAGCCCATACCCGTGTCGATGGAAACCTTCTCTGTATAGGCGCTGTTCCATCGGATGGTCCGCCTTGTCTCAGAATGCAGGTTGCTTCGTGTTGATGCTGCTGTGATGACTGGCGTCTTAAGGATGTCGGTCACGAAAGGGGCTTGGGCTAGGGCTCGCCAGCCGTCTTCGGAGTTGGGCAGGCGCGGGTAGAGGTCGCGTATTTGCGGTGGGCAGCGCCAGTAGCGGAATGCGGTGTTTGCGCAGACGATTTCGTCCATTTGCGCCTCCCCTGGTATCGGCCGTAGGCCATACGGATTGCAGACGTGGCCGATTATCTACCGGGGCATCATGCGGGTAAGTACCGGAAGCAAACCAAATGCTTGACGGGTTCCTCCGAAATACCATCGTTTGATAGAAATCCGCTGGTAGGCGCTTTGGGCATGTGGTTCCTATCTCCACATTTGTGCTCGGATCACAGGGGGAATTCAATGAAAATACGCATGCGTTTTATACATAACGTGCAATGGCGTCAGCGAAAAGGGTGCGATAAAAATGACGCCTTAGACGACTACGATTTGATTTTGGTGTCACTTTTGGTGTCACCCTTGGTGTCAAAAAGAAAAAGGCCAGAGGCTTAACACCTCTGACCTGTGCTTTAGATGGTGGGCGATACAAGATTCGAACTTGTGACCCCATCCGTGTGAAGGATATGCTCTACCCCTGAGCCAATCGCCCGTCGCCTTTCGGCAAAAGAGATACTATCATAGCCGCGCGTGGTTTACCAAGAACTTTTTGCCCCCGATTTTAAAATCGTTGACGTAATTGTGGGCGCAAACCGCGCAACCGCAATCAGGGCAGCCGACAAACCCCAAGCTCAACCGCCCTTTATCGCTTGATCCACGAGGTCTCGGGGCGGCAGATAAGTCGCGCGTTGTTGTAGGCCATGTCGAGCGTGAGACAGGTGCGCGCGGCGTAGAAGCCGTCTTCGCGCTGGATGGTTAGCGCCAGCTCGGGCTTGTCGCCGGTTAGGCACAGCGGCAGCAGCAGCTGAATCCGGCCGCCGTAGAACTGCGGTACGGCGAGAGTGTAGTTGGCGGCGGCACGGCGGGCGGCTTCGACGACGGCGCCCTCAAAAGCGCGGCGCAGTAACAGCGAGTTGTCCTCCCCCATCAGGCTGGCGGGGATGCGCGTTAGGTTCTCCTCGTCGCCCAAAATGTGGTCGATGTTGGAGCGGATGGGCAGGCGGTAGTCAAAGACCAGCTCGGAGGGGTCCTCGGTAAAGCGCACGCGGCACGGCAGGTACTCAAACGAGACCAGCATGGGGTCGCTTTCCTTAAAGAAGCCCTTCAAAAACCAGCGCTGGCGCGCATCGGGCTTGGTGTTGGGCTCAAACAGACCGTAGATGGTCTCGTAGCGGCGTGTGTACAGGCCGGTGTTAAACAGGCAACGGTCGTCGTCGAACACCAGCGGCAGGTTGGACGGCGCGGTCTGGTCCACGTCGCGCTCGGTCAAAAACACCGCGCGGCTAAACGAAAACGACAGGTAGTTTTTGAGGATTCGGTTGCTAGGACCCCAGTCCTCGGGATCGGCGAGGTCGACCAGACGGTCGTAACAGGGCTCGGGGCAAAATGCAAAGTCGTAGACATTGCTGCACAGGGCGCTGGGGATTTCCATGTGGTGTCCAATCCATTCAATAGCTGGCGTGCGGATGCTTAGATTCTATACGTGTGACGGGTCGTCCGCGCCCACAACACAATCACGGCGCAGCTCTTCGGCTAGCTCGCTGGTCGTGCGGCTACTAGAAACGAGGTCCTGGATCCAGGCGTAGTACTGGTTGTCTTTGGGCTCGGGGCTGTCGGACAGCACGACCGGGGTGCCGGCGAACCTTAAGACGGACAACGCAAAGACAAGGCTGGTGCGTTTGTTGCCGTCCTCAAAGATGTGGTCCTTGACCATGTGCTCGGCCACGTAGGTGACCTGGTCAAAGATGTCTGCGAAGCGATCAGCCGGCGATTGGCCGAATATCGTACAGAATGCACCCGCAAGCACGGACTCGACGCGTCCGAGTTCGAGAGCGGCCCGGTCACCTGTGGCGTCGGTCGTATAGCAGCGCCCGACCTTCATCAACGTGCTGTGCAGACGCATTACGGCCGCTGCCATGGCCTTGAGCGAACCGGCATCATCGAGCACGAGCGGCGCGAACGGAAGTGCGCGGCGCGGCGTGACCGCCGTCATGAGTTCTCCAAGAGCCTGAGCGCGTTGGGCATGCCCGCAATGGTCAGCCGAACAGCTTCGTCGATTGACGTGGCGCCGTCGCGCAAAATCAGTGATGCTGAATTTGCCACGTGCGCAGTTGAATGATCTTCTTGAGCAACGCAATCAGCGCCGTCATCTTGTTGAATATGGCTCCAAGGCATGTCTACCTCCTCTATAGCTTTACAGATTTTACAGATGAAATAGCTTGCGAGTCGTACTCCAGAGCAATCGGTTGCCAGACGAGGTCTTCGATGGCGCAGTTTAGGGTGTTTGCGAGCGCTAATGCCGAGGAGACCGAGGCGCGGCGTAGGTCGAGTTGGTTCTGCTCGTAGAGTTGTATGGCGCGAAGCTTAACCCCCGATTGGGCGGCGAGCTGTTTTTGCGTTAGGCCGGCCGCCTTTCGAGCCGCTTTGAGGCCCTTTTTGTCTGCCTGGGCATCGTTCCATTTATCAATGACAATCTGGGCGAATTTGTCTTCGGAGGCCTCGTGAAGCGAATGGTACGAGCCGATAATCCAATCGAGCGGAGCGACTTCGAGTAGCTCATTAAAGCCCAAGCTGCTCATCCATTGCGCATAGGCCAAAACCCAGCCCGCCCAATACTGAGGCGAACGGTTGAACGGATAGGTCTCCCTGCATTCGACGGGGGTCAGTCCCGCATGGGCGATAATATCGTGCGCGAGCTCGTCGCCCGCCATGCTGCAGACGACGCGAGGCATACCGCGCTCAAACTGTTTCATCTCAAAAGCGTTCGACAGGATCGCCGTCAACTCGGCTGGATTCAACCCTTGGTCACAGAGGGCAAAATCGACCGCCTCGCCCAGCGTTCTCATGGCATCCTCGAGATACATCTCACTGTAGGCGTGGGTCATCGTCCGTCATCCCCTCTCGAATGATATCGACGATACGGATTCCCTCAAATGGATTTTCGGCAACTGGCTGCCGATATTCAATACTGGCTTCTAAGACTCTCCGAGTTCGGAAGTGCGGGGAAAGACCGAGTTCCGCCAACCAGACCCCGGTTATACCCTTTCGTGACCTGCGGTTTTGACGCCAAAATTTGGTTTGTGCTCGGCTGGTTGCGATTTTTCCCCGCACTTCCGGAAATGGGCGTTATGGCTGTGTTGTACACGGCAAGAAAAGCGCCGAGAAAAGGGCAATCAAGCGGCAGCCGGTAGTCTTGGGAAGCGTTATGGGTATTGCGGTGGCTGCAAGCCTTTACCGGATGAGGTCTGCCAGGCACAACTCGCCCTTGGGGATCTTCGAAAGTCGCTTGTATTCCCTGGCGGCTGCCGTAAGCGAATCGGCATCCCAATAACTTTTGAGGAAGCCTTCCCTCTTTACCTCGTGCATGCCGAGCTCCTATTTGCAGAAGTCGCTCGGTTTCATGCGTCCGCCGTGCCAGCGTCTCCACGAGCCCTCTCGAATAATGGCCAGCACCTCTATCTCGGGATGGGTCACGTAGCTAACCACCGGGAAGCGGCCGGCGTATAGGTTGCCGAGTTTGAAGCGTTCTTTCCTCGAGTCCAGCACCCTGACGATGCAGACTGGCCAGTCATAGTCTAAGTTGAGGTAGTTATCTTGGATTTCGGAGGCTTTGCGCAGGCGGGTGACGTCCATGACGTCGGCCTCTGAAAAGACGAGCGCGTCCGCCTCGAGGAGAATGTCCACGGCCACCTGTTCCGCTGTTCCCTCGCAGGAGATAATCGGATGATATCCCGCAAAGCGAAAACCGTTATCACCGCTCATCGGACACCTCCTCTGCGACGAGCTCTTTAAGCGCGCGCACGTCGGCGTAGCGCGGAGCGGTCCCCTTCACAAAGTTCGAGGCGAATACCTCCGATTTCTTGTTCTCGATGCGTTTCACGCGGTCGGCGTACTTCACCACGCGCGCACCGCTGTTGCGTCGGGCGAGAAAGAACACGTTGTCCTTGCGGTGCACGTGATCGAGGAGCTGCGGGTAGTGAGTCGTGAAAACCAGCGTCGCGCCGTTGGGGTTGGTCCCGTGGGCGGCAAACAGATCAAGCACGACGTTAACCAGTTGGCGGTTAAGGTGGTTCTCCACCTCGTCGACTAAAAGGTAGCCGCCGGAGCGCAGGACCCTCATTGCGCGCTGCACCAGCCCTAGGCCACGTACAGTGCCGGAGGAGAGCACCTCGGTGAGCCCCCGCTCGGAGATCGTGATGGGCTCGCGACCTGTAAACGTCAGTACGAAGGCGCGACCGGAGTCCCGGACCTCGAGGTGCTCGATGCCAGAGTCGAAAACACGAAGCACGTCGTCGAGACCGTTGAATTGCTCAGTGAGGCGGAAGCCACCGTCGCGCAATGCCGTCGCTCGGATGCGATGGCCGAAGTCCTTGGCGAGCACAGCGGCTGCGACGGAAACGTCAGGCGGCGTAAGCGCCGCCCAAGAGTCCGGCATCTGAGCACGGTCGCACAGCGGGGACGCGAGTTTCTCGATTTCGGCCCAGGATGCCAGGGTCGAGCGCTTGAAGGCCTTGGCCGGCAGCGAAGAAATCACCTCATCGGAGAACGACAGCTCGGGACCGTCGTCGCCTCCTTCGACAGTCTGCAGCACCGACTCGAGCAAGTAAAGACGATCTGCGTGCCATATGACGCACTTGAGCTCGGACGGGCCGTCGAACGCGGCGGGGAACGTTGATGGGAGCCCGCCACCGCGCGCCGGAGAGCCGTCAACAATGCGGCAGGCGAGCTCCAGCAGGTTCAGTGCTGTCGTCTTTCCCGTAGCGTTAATTCCCGCCAGCGCGACGACGCTATTCACGTAGAGATGGTCCGCCAGTTCGAAAGCCGACTCATCGGAGGCCGTCACGCGGTCGGAGGCGAACAAATCGATATCGAATAACCCGTCTTCGAACATCGTGAGATGGTCGAAGCAAACCTTTAACAACTTCATCTCAAGCCTTTCGAATACTTGAAACAGAATTTATGGCTCAAGTATAACACATGAAGGATATCGCGAATTAAGCCTGCCACTAGGCAGAAAAGGCTTATCCGCATTGCCGACCTCGTCGATATGCAGGTTCAAATGCTTAGACATTTGATCAAATCGTACAAAAATGGCGAGGTACGTACCTCGCCGATCTGGCACCTCCAAGACGACAGTCTCTTCGGTGGTTAAATTCTCTCACGCTTCAGGAGCTTTTAGAGCTGCATCGATTAGATCGGCGCCGTTGTCGAAGCGACCGGACTCCCCCGTCACTAAGAACGCATCACCTTCGCGAATGGCCTGGAGGGTCACCGGGCTGGGTTCTCTGGAAGGGAAAGGCCGCGGGCTGGCATTCGCAAGCTCCTCGTCCTACTTGCAGTGCTTCATAGACACGCACCTCATCCTGCTCGATGCTTTTGCGGAAGGCAGGGCGCATGTGCTCTGGTGGGTTGGTGACGATATCAACCTTTCGCCCAAGTTCTATCTCGAGCTCATAGGAGAGTTCGTAAAGCATGCCGAACGTCATGGTGTTGCCGCAGACTAGGCGCAAGTCAATATCGCTATCGGGCGTTTGCTCGCCTCGGGCAAACGAGCCAAATAAATATGCTTCGCTGACGTCGTATTGAGCTAGCACGCGGGTGGCGGCAGTGGATATGTCGGTAGTCGAAATCATGGGTTATTTACCGTTCAACAGTAGAATATCAGAGGGCCAGCGCCGAAACATAGTCCTTGTTTCGGAAACGCATATGGCTGTACGTTAGACATTATATGCATGAAAAAGTAACGCTCCCTTGCCGAAAGCGTTGCCCTTAAAGCTCCTACAGAGCTCTTGTATCGCAGTCAAGTGCGTCGCACCGCATCAGCAGCGATATGCGGCGCTTAGAAGCACTGCCCCCAGCAGGAATAGCGTTAAGGAGGCGGCTATCCAGTAGCCGTCGCCGGTCTTGGGAAGCGCCGATGTTGTTGCCATAGTGGATTTGGGCTTAGTCGTCTTGGTGACTGTGGTCTTGGTGACCGTTGTCTTGAGCGACGTAGCTGCGGGTTTCACCGCAAGATCCGTCGCCGGCCCCGCACCGGGTTGCCCCGCAGCGGGGCCGGCGTCACCAGTAGTCTCGCCTGTGCCATTACCCGGCACATCGCGCGCGTCGGTCTCCCTCGCCGGGGCGGTGGCGCCTTCAGGCTCAATGACCACGTGCGATGCCACGGCCCCTTCAGCATCCACCACGCTGGCAGCACCAAAGGCCCCGCCTGCAGGCGTCACAAAGTGCGCGGCCACGAGCGACCCGCGATCGCAGGCAACGCCGGCATCCGTACCGGTTGCATCCAGCCAGGACGCATCCACGACAAGCGTCTCGCTCGCAACGTCAGCACCAAACCCCTCGTCGAGCAAGCGCACGCCATAAAAGTGCAAGCCCGTATCGGTTCCCGCGCCCGCGGCAACAACACGCCCGCCTCTACGTACGGTCAAGCTGCCTGCGGCAATGCCAGCAACTGGCTGGTTAAGAACGCCTGTCCCGTCGGCCCTGGCATCGACCGTGCAGCCGTCCACCACAAGCGCCTGGGACACATGGATCCCGCATTGCGAACCCGTCGCCGTGAGCGAGCCGGAGCCGATAAGCGTAAGGTTACCCCACACCTCCATGCCGCTCATGGAAATGTCCGCATCGGGCACATGCGTCTCGACCACGGAGTTTTGCCCCACAAGTGTTACCACCAGGTCGCCGTCGGCGCCGATGGCCTCGCCCGCATAGCCGGTAAGCTCCAGATGGTCGGCTTCGGTCCAAGCCCAACCGGGACCCGAAACACCTGGCTCGTAGTACGTGGCGCCCGCAATGAACAGACTGTCCGCGCCCGCGGCATAAGAAGGCCCGCCCAGCAAAACGCATAGGCAGGCCATTACGGTAAACAGGATGTAGTGTCGGCTAGTGTGGAACGCGGCAGCAAACATAACCGCTCCGATCTTCGCTAGAGCCAATGGAAACTGCGCCAGAAAACAACCTGGTAACAGCAGTTATTAGTGTAGCGAGATCAAGGCACGGGCAAGCTAAAAGCCTGTAATCAATTCACAAAAATAGGTGTAAATCGTTTTGCCAGTCGGTGAAAGGAGGGAGCGTCTGACGCTTGTTAAGCGCAAGCAATAATTCTAAGTCCATATCAAGGCTGTTTATCGAATCAAATATTACGAGAAAAACAGGGCTGGTCTGGGTACTTCGGGACAGAACATGCGTACGTGAAACTAAATAGACTTACTCCGAGAGCCAACTGGGCACGTTTTATGAGCCGGCTTCATCTTCGCCGCACAAAACGATTTCTTGCTTAAAATTAGTAGTCGCTTGAAAGGCTAGCTTAACATCGTTTAGCGAGTGTCCAATCTCGCCTCTATGCACGATTCTGTTTCTGACTTTTTTGCAATTATTTGTCCAGTAAGAATAGGCATCACTGTTATTGAGAACGTAACCAAGGACCTGAAGCGCCACATTGTCTAATAGTGTTTCAATATTCGAGTGATCAATCACGCGAGCATAAGGGCATCGCCGAGGCCTTCCTGACGGTGAAGTCAGTTTTGCAATTCCTTTATCTGAGCACTTCTCTTTTAAATAACGTGCGGCAAATAACTCAAAAGAGGATTCGATCAGGACAATTGCAGTATCGAAAGAGGAGTTATTATATGCAAGTGTTTTTGCTTCCAGCAGTAACTGGTCTTCAACCGAAATACTCTTTCCCTCATAAATAAAGTCCTCGATATTTATGTTATCAGGGCAGATGAAGTATGGCTCAGATTCATCTCTTACTGGAAATACAATGTTGTTACAAGTAGAAGTTAATTGAGGACAGTCATCCAGCTTTGCGAATGGATTATCGAGAGCAGCGTAGATTCGATGCCCTGGCGAGGAAAACCTATCAAAGGGTTTTAAGACGTTAGAACTCGTTAGATACCTTAATACCAAAATGTAGTTTGATACGACATTGGTCGCAAAGCTAATGTATGCATTGACGTTCTTGTTCACCTCCTCCTTATTCATGACATTGCTTTCAAATAAAACACGAGCAAAAACGAAGCCAGAACCTTGCGCATAATAGTCGAGCGATAGCAACTTATCGTTCCGAAAGCAAACCTCAAATTCGCCCATCCGTTTGTCGCCGTTTTTTGCTTTACTGCGATATCCTATTGTTCCGTTAGGAGAAAGCAATTCGGAAACATTTAGATTTTGAGTATTTCCAACAAAGTAATTCTTTGGCATGTTCAGCTTTGTCCCAAACGTTTGGTCCAGCTCGAGAAGATATTCCGTTCCGTTCAATAGTCCTCGATATTGAACGGAATCTCTAAGATCAAGATTTTGATCGATGATGCATGAAACCAGGATCACCATTTCTATTTCCTATTCTTAAAATGGAGTTTCCGATGTGAAGCATATGCCTGATTAATGGGCAGTGAATTGCAATTGAGTTCGATTTTTAGCCAACTACAATTATCGATGATTGCTTGCACTGGTACCCGATTCATAATAATGACGGAGCCGAAATGGCCCTCGGATTACTGATTTTATCTTGATGCTTGTCTTACGAATCTAATTTGCCCAATCCGCATGACCAATGGGCGTGATTTCGCAGTAAAAAGCGGCCGCTTATAACTCAATCTTTCAGTTACAAGCGGCCGCAAATGCTTAGAAACTTCATCCAAGGAAATCAACCATCCAAAATCGCTTTAGGTTGCTATCGTTTGTAAAACGATCAACTAACCCGTAGTTCAGCATCCGAGCGGAATTTCTTTTTATAGTTTCTTTTCTTTTTTGGAATGGGAAAGGTTTTCGTTTCATACCGAGACAAATAGTTACAGATTTCTTTGAAATCATCGCTCTCATAGTCGATAACATTTGAAATCATATCATCTTGAATAGCTCTTGTAGTATCGGTATTGAAACGAACGATGTGCATCGTACGCGTGGGGTCTGTCGATAAAGATTCCCGTAAATGCTGATAATAGCCAATCTCAAAAGCAACGTCACGCCCAAATGGAGAAACGACTAATATAGTCGACGACCGATCAAGCGCTTTTAAACACTCTTTATATACGGATTTAGATTTCTCTCGCGTATCTGAGCGCATGCGAAACTTACGAGGAAGTATGGATGAGAAACCTTGCTTGCGTAAAGCAAGGGCAATTTTTTCGTTACGTTCCTTTTCATTGTATCTGGCAGCGATATAAATTGTCATGACGCTACTCCAATCACTTGGAAACGACGTTCCAGATAAATAGCGGCCCCATTTCCCAAGCTTCATGCTTAAGCAAAAAGAAAATGCAGGCAATGGCAATCACCATCGGAATTAAGTATACCCAGGGTTTCTTTTTATTCGGCATGAGTAGTGTAATCAATAAGAATAAAACTGAAAAAGACGCACACTGGACAAGAGTGGCTCCAATTAAAGAAGCCTTGCTATCCAACTCAAGAGCAGATTGGGAAATAGTGCTAATTCCAACAAATATGGCGAGAAGAGCAAGAACGTTAACGTAAATATGTTGCTCTAAAGATTTGATCGGCTTAACGGCCTTTTTCATTCGTTTTTCATCGGCTTGGAACACGTCCATATCTCCGATAACTGCCGCATTTGCTTCGTTACTAAAATCTCCTATATAATCATTCGAAACATTACCTTTAATCTGCAGGAAATAAATCTGAGCAAGTCCATCAGCTTTCTTGAGCTTGACTGTTTCTCCGGCGAGATTAGTAATACGATAATAAATATGAGTATTATGCCCGGGAAAATAAACTGGGCTATCGAGTAATAAGCCCTTACGAATCCAGCTGTTTCGAAGAGAAACCTGTGCTACAAGATTTTTTGGAAGGCATATCTTTTCTACTGTTGAAACAAAGATAGAGTTTCCCGGCTTGACATCGACCGAGTCACAACGCATGCCCTTATCGTGAAATTCAGCTACGGTCAAGTCGTAACTTACTTGCTGCACGTTTTCGAGCCTGGCATTATAAAGAATATCGTTGTCGATCAAAGATATGATTTCATTATCAGGTAGATACATGTGTTTTGCCTTTGTTTACTTACTCTCTAAGCAATTTAATCAAGAATTCTCTGACTCAATAAACGGTAATGGACAGCTTGGAATAGTTTCCGCCCAAATAATAGTCGGCATAGCCACTGCAAGCTGAGCAAGACCTAATAATTCCCCAGAGGTTGGGGTCATAGCGATTTCTCGCAGTATCTCTCGCGTCCGTATCGCCTGACTCTGAATAATTGGATGACGAGTCGGGCTTACCTTTCAGTAATGCCCGGCTCGATACACCAGAAGCAACACTGGAAACAGTGCTGCTGTTCTCGCTCGTGTTCACAGGCCTCTGTTCTTTAAGCTCTTCTTCGAGCTCTAGAATCCTGAACGCCGCTATTCATAATCGTCTGCAGAAATAACGACATTATTATTGACAACTATTGGATTTTGCACCTGTGGCACCAAATAGGCTACAGCCACTTCGGCGCCAATAGTAAACAGGCCGGTTATAACCGAAATTGCTAAATTCTTGGCAAAGCAATCGGATTCTTTTGCCATCCAGCGACTCCATAGTTCAAACCCCGTCGATTACAGGCTCTTCCTCCACACCATCTTGTCCACGATGCCGGTGTAGCTCTGGATGATCTTTACCACCTTGGTGGACACGGTCTCGTCGGCGTAGTCGGGAACGGGGGCCTCGGGAAGCGACCCCTCCGCGTCGAGCTCGACGGCGGTGTGGACGGCCTGCAGCAGGCCGCGCTCGCTGATGCCGGCCAGCGTGAAGCACGCCTTGTCAAGCGCCTCCGGGCGCTCGGTGGAGGTGCGGATGCACACCGCGGGGAACGGGCGGCCGACGCTCGCGAAGAAGCTGGACTCCTCGGGCAGGGTGCCGGAGTCGGAGACCACGGCGAAGGCGTTCATCTGCAGGCAGTTGTAGTCGTGGAAGCCCATGGGCTCGTGCATGCGCACGCGCGGGTCGAGCTTGAAGCCGGTGGCCTCCAGGCGCTTGCGGGAGCGCGGGTGGCAGGAGTACAGGATCGGCATGTCGTATTTCTCGGCCAGCGCGTTGATGGCTGTGAACAGGCTCGTGAAGTTGGCCTCGGTGTCGATGTTCTCCTCGCGGTGCGCGGACAGCAGCATGTAGCGCTTGGGCTCCAGACCGAGCTCGGAGAGGATGTCCGAGGCCTCGATCTTGCCCAGGTTGGCGCGCAGGACCTCGGCCATGGGAGAGCCCGTGACGTAGGTGCGCTCCGGGGCGCAGCCGGTGTCCTTGAGATAGCGGCGGGCGTGCTCGGAGTAGGCCAGGTTGACGTCGGAGATCACGTCAACGATGCGGCGGTTGGTCTCCTCGGGCAGGCACTCGTCCTTGCAGCGGTTGCCCGCCTCCATGTGGAAGATGGGGATGTGCAGGCGCTTTGCCGCGATGGCGGACAGGCAGCTGTTGGTGTCGCCCAGGATGAGAAGGGCGTCGGGCTGGACCTTAACCATCAGCTTGTAGCTGGCCGCGATAATGTTGCCCACGGTCTCGCCCAGGTCCGCGCCCACGGCGTCCAGGTAGACGTCAGGGTCGTCCAGCGACAGGTCGCGGAAGAAGATGCCGTTGAGCGTGTAGTCGTAGTTCTGCCCGGTGTGCGCCAGCAGGCAGTCGAAGTGGCGTCGGCACTTCTTGATGACCTCGGACAGGCGGATGACCTCGGGGCGGGTGCCCACGATGATCAGCAGCTTCAGTCGGCCGTCGTCCTCGAATGCGATATCGGAATAGTCCTTGCCCATGCGGCTAGACCTCCTCGTAGTAGGTGTCGGGGTTCTCGGGGTCGAAGGGCTCGTTGGCCCACATGACCGTCACGAGGTCCTCGGTGTCGGAAAGGTTGGTGATAGAGTGCGTGTAGCCGGGGATCATCTCCACGGCTCTCATGTGTGAACCGCTTACAACGTACTCGTCGACGGGGAACGGGTTCCCGTCGGAGTCCTCCCCCACCTTCCTGAGCTTGATGGAGGCGGTGCCGGAGACCACCAGGAACCTCTCCCACTTGCTCATGTGCCAGTGGTTGCCCTTGGTGATGCCGGGCCTCGAGACGTTGATCGAGACCTGGCCGCGCTCCGGCGTGCGCAGGAACTCGGTGAACGAGCCGCGCGCGTCCACGTTGGGCTTGAGGCTATAGGCGAAGTTGCCCGGCTCGTAGTAGGACAGGAACGTGCTCCAGAGCTTCTTGGAGAAGGAACCCTCCGAAAGGTCGGGCACCGAGAGCGTCTCGCGGCTGTCGCGGAAGCTGTCGAGCAGGTAGACGATCTCGCCGAGCGACTTGACGTCAGTTTCCGGGACGTAGCAGAACCCGTCGCCCTCTACCCTCTCGAGCCCCTCGTAGCCGCAGCGGTGCTCCTCCCCCAGCAGGGCGCCCAGCATCTCGTCCACGAGGTCGTCGATGTAGAGGAGCTCGAGCTCCACCGAGGGGTCGTTCACGGTGTAGGGGCGGCCGTTGGCGATGGCGTCGCAGAAGGTCGCCACGGCGGAGTTGTAGCGCGGGCGGCACCACTTGCCGTAGAGGTTGGGGAAACGGTAGATGAGAACCGGGGCGCCGGTGCGCCCCGAGTACTCCCGGAACAGGCCCTCCCCCGCGAGCTTCGACTCGCCGTAGACAGAGCCCTCGAAGCGTCCCGACAGGCTCGCCTGCGCGGAGCTGGACAGCATGACGGGGCACGTGTTCCCGTGGCGCTCGAGCGTGTCCAGCAGCGTCGAAGCGAACCCGAAGTTGCCCTCCATGAACTCCGCCTGGTCCTTGGGGCGGTTGACGCCGGCCAGGTTGAAGACGAAGTCGGCGCGGGAGCAGTAGTCCTCCAGCTCAGCGGGCGTCGAGTCGACGTCGTACTCCATGACCTCGAGGGGCAGCAGGCTCGCATACTTCTCGCGACGGTCCTTGCCGTCCCTTATGTTCTTCAGCGCACAGCAGAGGTTCCTACCCACGAACCCCTTCGATCCAGTGATTAGTACTTTCAAGATTAATTCCATTCCAAAAATCTAGGCAAATTGGTCACTTATTTTGCTATTTAAATATTGACGATACTTCGTCTTTAAATAGGTAACAGGCAATGAAAATACTGCATATCAAAGAAATTGTTGACCACAGCAGTCCATACCAAAACGCAACACAAGAAAGCGCTATCCACAACGAGCACGGTATAACGATTTTATAACAGAGCTTAAAGCCGATTTCTCGGTTTAGTACGAACGCTCTAACTGCAAGATTTACAATAAACCCGAGAAGAACGGCAACATTTACTCCATTTGCGCCTAATATATTGATAAATAAAGGCGAAAATCCTACAGCGACTAAACCTGCAATTACCGTTGAAACGGTAATTGTCTTTGTTTTTTTGATAGCATAAAAAACGTTGCCAACAAAGCCAGAGTATCCACTAATTAAAGCAACGACAAGGGCAAGCGGGACTATATCGATCGCATCGCCATAGGAACCCCTGACGAAAAGTGGAAAGGCACACCTGAGCATGGGGAGCAGAAGAGCAAAGGCGGCCGATAAGAAAGTCAGATACGTACGGCATGCACGTGTATAAAAAAGAGAGTCTGCCCCTTTAGAGCTTTCTGAGAATGAAAGGTCTTGCCATGCATATGTAAAACACGTTGTTGCAAGAACTATGACCTGGCCAAATTTATTTCCAACAGAGAACACGCCGCTTGCAGCATTTCCGCTCATATAGTTGAAAACAAGTCGAGAAGCGCTTGATAATAGCCAATAAGAAGCTGTGTTCAAGCATAAGGGCGCAGCAAAACGCAATAGGCTTTTTGTTAGTTCGTTATCCTTTTCTGACGACTTGACTATCTCGCCAATACCAATAGTCCAGCCAAGATAAACACACTGAACTATTGATCCTATTACATAACTGATATACAGAGCGGAATAGTCAAAATGGAGTAAAAGAATCAGACCAATATTTGTAACTGCAATTACAACACTGCTCAAAATACCAGATAACGTAAACTCAGCGTTCTTTCCATAGCCCCTTGCTACAAAACAAAAAAACGTTGACGCAGATATTGCAACTCCATAACTCATCAACCATACCGGATGACCCAGAGAAAGGGATGAGCACAATACCACTCCAAGTATTACAAATACTACCGTCGCGCATAGTAACAAATATAGACCAGATCGAACAACTGTTGCCTTACTATTTCTGTCTGAGCGATCATACATAAAACGTAAGACGGCAGACCAAAGTTCGAAGTATGCAATCGAACTTACAATTGTGATAAGAGTAAGCGAAATATCGTAAGCACCGTAATCTTCTGTTGGAATTTGAGAAGTGTATAACGGCAACATAATGATGCCGAGTGCTTTTGATAGTCCAGAACCAAGCATAAACAGCAATGAGTTCTTAATAAAGCTTTTTTTACTGCCCATTATCTTGTAAATGCCCCTATGCAGTTTTTGATTTTTGACACAAAAGCGTTTTTAATTGCGCCGCATCTGTTTCTAATACACCATACGCGATGCTCTTTATCGAAATAAGAACCGCATGTTGCTTCAATACCTTCATTTACGTAACAATCAAAAAAGTTAGCGCGTTTATTAGGGCAGTAGCTATGTCGATATATTTCGAAGTCGAAATTGTCAACAGGGACCTCAATAGTGTCTTTCTTGATATCCTTCAGAAAGGTTAATCCATTTTCCGTATTTGCAAGAACAAGAGAGGTGCCAAGATCGTCATCAAACGAGGGGTCAATTAGCCAATAATCTGCCAGTGTTATATCTGCTTCATGACGTTTATACAGCTCACACGTATAGCATGATTTTCTTAAGGAATAATTGCCCAAGAAGAAGAAGTAATGGCAATTATCGAGAGAAGGTTCTTCTATATTCGATCCATCTGAAAAGTACCAACGCATGTGCTGCTCTCTCCAACCGTGACTTTTCTCGCGAAAGGTCACATCAGTCAAACGGCTCCCCTTTTGACTTTCGACTAGACGAGCGTAATCAGCAAAAAAACCGGGCGAAGGAACACCGTGACAGAAGAAATCAACTGTCAGTAAATTGGAGTACTGTTTTCCAAGATACCGGTTTAGTCCGATAACTTGACAAGGCGTGCCGCAAAACAGGACCTGTTCACCAGAACATAGATGCTGTTTTACACGAACATAAGTTGGCCACGCCTCACTTTGGACATACTTAGAACGTAGGATTTTCTCCAAGGAATGCGTTTCCGTAGATGCATGTATAACCCTATGGCCCTCCGCATCGAAAACCGCTCCGAACACTACACCATTTGACTCTAAAACTCGCTTGGCTAGTAGACCCATGATTCCGCCAGATGATCCAGCGGCTCTTTCGTCTTTTCGGGAGGCATATAGCGCTTCGATTTTGATCGGGTTATGTTTGGCACTATCCCGAGACGCCTGACAGACATTGAGACACTTGTGACAGGCAATGCACTGATTATTATCTACGCGGGGGTAAGAAAAGCCTTCCCTATCGGTTGTCATACAAATTGAACCCGTCGGACACGCGGCGGCACATGCTCCACATCCTGTGCATAAGGAGGAAATCCCATCAATGTCCTCGATAGTCACTGACTCATTTCCTGCCATCTATTCACCGATTCCTGCAAGCGATGAAAGTAAATATTTTTCGCTATCGGAACGCCATGTGGCAAGCCTATTATGAACTTCTGAATATTCGATTTTCATTGCAAGGGCCCGATCCCATTCTGAAGATGAAGCTACGTACCTGCAGCTCATTCCAAGACGATCAAGCAAGCCTTCCATTCTTGAATTCATCGATTTTTTGGAGCCGATAGCATCTCGTGGAAAAACAATACATGGCGTTTTGTATAACGTCGAAAATACCGTGGCATGGAAGGAATCGGTACAGACTAAATCAGCATCGCGAATAATTGCGATAAATTCTGACGGGCCAATATCCCAACGCGTTTTGAAAGAGGAGTCAATGGATGCAGGTATATTAATAATAGGAAGACCAAGCTTATTGGCGGTATCCTTGATTTTTGAATCGAATTCGTTACGCTCTCCAAATTTGTATACTGCTATGTAACGTTCCGGAAGCCAGTCAGGTCGAATTGCGATCTTATCGTAGTCTTTATCGGTAAGAAGCATAGTCGGATCAACGACTACCGGAGCTTTAACTCCAACATCGGCAAGTAACTTAGCGCCGGAATCCTCGCGTACGGAAACATAATCAATCCCGGCAACAAACTCTGCAAGATTGTCGTAGCACGCATCGGGAAGAACGGAAACACCAAAGCTTGGAGCATATGCTATCGTGAGACGCTCGCCAACAGCAAATTGCAAGAAATACCCAGGGTCATTGACTCCTCCATGGACTCTTGGGTTCCATACCTGATCGCTTCCACAAATATAACAATCAAAATCATCGACAGATTTTTTTAATGCTGCAAAATCATAAGTATCGTTTGAAATTACGAGGTGAGCATTCTGAAACTTCTGAAAATACCTACTACGGGCTTGACGAACCTTTTTTGTTAAAACAGTTCCGAGCGCCTGTCGGAAGGTGTTCCCTGAAAAGAAAATACCCTTAAAACGAACGACCGGACTCATCTTTTTATTTAACATAGGTTCATTATCCCCATGATAAAGAATATCGCTGGGTTCATGTCCCTCAAGAATTAACCAGCGCTGCAGGGCATATGCCTGCAAAATAGCTCCATAATTGTCATTAAACGACGGAGTTGAAGTTAAGATTCCAATTTTAGCCACTGTCTACTGCGCCGCCTCGTGCTCGCGGCCCTCGAGCGCCAGCTGCACGTACTCGGCGGTCTTGATCTTGGCGATGGTGCCCTCCACGTCGAGCCTCTCGGTGTTGTGGGAGGTGTAGGACTCGTCGGCCTGGGTCTCCACCTCGCCGTCGACGACGAACTTGTCGTAGTTCAGGTCGCGCGAGTCGCAGGCCACGCGGTAGTAGCCGCCCATGTCCTCGGACCTCAGGCGCTCCTCGCGGGTCATGAGGGTCTCGTAGAGCTTCTCGCCGTGGCGGGTGCCGATCACCTGGGTGCCCACGCGGCCGAAGACCTCCTGGACCGCCTCGGCGAGGTCGCCGATGGTGGAGGCGGGGGCCTTCTGGATGAACAGGTCGCCGGGGTTGGCGTGCTCGAAGGCGAACTGCACCAGGTCCACGGCCTCGTCCAGGTTCATGAGGAAGCGGGTCATGTTGGGGTCGGTGACGGTGAGCGGCTCGCCCTTGCGGATGCGGTCGATGAACAGCGGGATGACGCTGCCGCGCGAGCACATGACGTTGCCGTAGCGGGTGCAGCAGATGGTGGTGCGGCCGGCGCCGTTTCTGGCGTTGGCGTAGATGATGGACTCCATCATGGCCTTGGACTTGCCCATGGCGTTGATGGGGTAGGCCGCCTTGTCGGTGGACAGGCACACGACGCGGTCGACGCCCTCGTCGATCGCGGCGTGGAGCACGTTGTCCGTGCCGATGACGTTGGTGCGCACGGCCTCCATGGGGAAGAACTCGCAGGAGGGCACCTGCTTGAGTGCGGCGGCGTGGAAGATGTAGTCCACGCCGTGCATGGCGTCGCGCACGCTCTGGGCGTTGCGGACGTCGCCGATGAAGAAGCGCACCTTGGAGGCGAGCTCCGGGGACTTCTCCTGCAGGTGGTGGCGCATGTCGTCCTGTTTCTTCTCGTCGCGGGAGAAGATGCGGATCTCGGCCAGGTCGGTGTTCATAAAGTGCTTGAGCACGGTGTTGCCGAACGAGCCGGTGCCGCCCGTGATCATGAGGGTCTTGTCTTTAAATGCAGTGCTTGATTTCATTATTTATCTCCTAATAATTCGATAAGGTCACAAAACGCCGACGGCGTGTTGTTCCAGAAGTTTTTCTCGAGCTCTTCCACCGTAGGCGGTTCATGAGACATACGGAGGAAGTCGCGAAGCTTTGTCGCCGCCTCAGAGGCATCACTCCTTTCATCCAATAGCAGCACGTCGCCGTAACGCTTCAAGTACGGCATGCTTGGCTCGTCATCTATGGGATAAGTAGCCAATATGGGTTTGCGCAAGGCCATGAGCTCGAACACTTTCGAGGGTGTCATGTTGTCTAGGCGGTTTCCGAGGGTGAGTACGAAATCTGCCGAACGCAAAAGCGCCACGGCATCGCCGTGCGAAAGACGCCCCCGAATCTCAATTCGTCGGTCACTCGAAGCTGCAGCATTGAGATCGTCATTGGCTGCATCACCGACGAACACGACTCGCAGCGGTTCCTCCGGCATGCAGGAAAGCACGTTCAGGAAGAAGCGAGGTGAGCGAATCCCCTTGGGAAGAGAGCCCGCATAGACGATAGTCTTTACTCCTTTGGGAGTACCAGGATCGTCGGAACAATCGACCATCCTATGAAGGTCGAGCAAGGGGAGATCTAAGAAGCGCAATTTTTCGAACCATGGTTCGTTAACACATCGATCCATATGGAAACAGCGGGCTGACTCCATAGACACGACAACATCGGCATTGTCGAGCAACTCGCGATCCCAACGTTTGCCTCGCTCCTCAAGTTGTTTTGCAGATAAAAAGCGCGGGCCATAACCGCCCACAAAGCTGTCCAGGAACCAAGCAATGTAGTGAAGCCGTGGGTTCCGGGATTTGGCCTCATGCGCAGCGATGAGAGCGTCGATTTGAGTGTATGCCCCCACCACAATGTCGGCGCCGACGCAAGCCTCGCAAACTGCCCTGGCCACGCGTCGAGAATAGCCTTTTGACACAAGGGGCCACGTGCCCAAAGAGCGCAGCATTCCGATACGGTTGACCGCGACGATAGCAGTATGGGCAGCCGAACGACCGGGATGTCTCGCAAGTGCTGCGTCGACCCAGCGGGGATCGATCTCGCGAAACTCTACCCCATCCTGTCGGTCGTGTGATACAAATTCATGGTTACAAACCCAAACGACCTCGTGCCCGCGTCGCACTAGCTCCGAGACAACGGCCTGTGCACATATCCCGTTGGCGCTCAGCCGTTGAAGTGCAGCGATGACAACTTTCATTGCTGCACCCCGGCTTTGCATTCAGCGGCAGCGCTTTCGTAGCGAATGAATCCCTCGAGGAGAATGACCATGAAAGCAAATCTGTAGGAAAAGAGAATTGACTCATATGCCATGACAACGATCAGGACTACGCACAAGGCTCGAGACATACGCCCTTTGCATTGCTTAAACAAGGATCCAACATAAAAAACAAGGGCGCAGAATCCAACAATTCCAGAATAATTAAGCGTCTGAATCCACGTTGCACAGTAATTTAGGCCGTCGCTGTCAAACCCGGTGGACAGCGCGTTGTAGCTCATATAAGAACCGAGGTTGTTAAGGCCGACCCCAATAACCTGATGGAAGGGACCGAGAAGTCCAAAGCACATGAATCCACGGATAACTCTGTTATCCAGCGAGCCTCCGGCGGCAAGCCTCTCGCCCGCCGCGGCCATCCAGTCGATATTGTGAAACGGAAGGTACAGAACAGCAGCGAGAAGCATTAACGATCCAACAAGAAAGTCAAGTTGTGTCTTCTTTTTGAAAGCAAGGAATAAGATCAATACCACGATCGAGGCAAGCAAACCGGAGTTTGCAGAGCTGAGAGCATAAGTGACCACCAGCAAAACAAATCTAGGAATTGATTTATCCTTCTCACCAATGGCAAATGCAACCAAAGCCGGCAAGGTGAAGAGTGAATAATAACTGGGCTCGAGGAAGAGTGAGGACGGCCTGAAATACCATTGGTACTTGTCAGTCCATGTGTCAAAGGTCTTCTCAGGTGAGAAGACAAGGCTGTCAGATTTGACAATGGGGAGATAGCCGCCGCCCGCAAGATGGTAAACATACTGGATGACCAGGTATAGCGCAGCAACGGTGACGAGTAGCAGATAAAGGTCTCGAACGACGTCCCACGTGAAATGTCTCCGCGCAACCAATATTAAACCTGCGTAAAAAACAAGTCTCGCAACGAGTGTCCAAAACTCGCCGAAGGAGAAGTAGTCGAAGGGGAAACCGCCGATGACACTTAACCCAATCGAGACTAGGTAGAAAAATAATAGGGAACGATTAACCAAAGTGCCAATGGTTTTCCCGTCAGCAATAAGGAAACCAAGGATGAAGGGGGCAAGTAAAATTTCTCCGAGCGAAACCACGTTTCCCAAGCCGATATACTGTTGTAAAAAGGGCAAAAGAATAATTAGTACGCTGAAACACTTGTTTGCCAACGAGGTTGTCGTTATCGCGACCGGACCCATTGTCCGCGACCAGGCAACTGAGTTGATTCCGACCATCCACTACTCCATCCCGAAGAAAGCTCGGATAGCAGCATCGGCCGCGTTGTTGTCGGCGCGCACGGAGGCAAGCTCGTCAGCACAGGCCTTGTCAAATGCAGCGCGGTCCAGTCCGCAATAGTATTCGTAAATTGCGTCCGCAAGGCCTTTTGCTTCGTAGTCAACCGCCAAGCCCAGGCCTTTCGTTTTCACCTCATCGCCCATAATGGACCCCTGAGTACACACCTGCGGGATGCCGTACTGAACGGCGTCGTAGTATTTGTTACCCATGGCTCCAACGGTAACAAAATCGTTTTCGTAAACATTGTGAACAATGTCCGTCTCGGCAGCGAAGCCAGCGCGCTCCTCAGCATAATAGGCACCATGAAAGTAAACGTTGTGGAAACCGTGCTCCGCAACATGAGCCTTAAGGCGCTCGGCGACCTCTTCCTCTCGGCCGTTGTAGTGCAGTTCGAAGCGCTCGTCGCCACCCAAGGCATCAATCATGGCAATGTTGGCTCGCTCATGACGAATCATGCCCCAGTACCGCACGCGAATGGGCGCACCCTCCGAGAACACTTTCCTCCTCGGAGGGCACTCGGAGGCCAGCAGGTTGTGCTTAAGCATCACGCCGGCAGCGTTGTCGAGATACCTGAAGAATGCCGGAGAGCTCGCCAGCACAAGACCAGCATTCCGTGACAATAGAAGAATGAGCTTCCGATAAAATCCTAAACTCTCATGGCTAACATCGCGGTAGTCGAGGATATACCTGCCGCGAAAGTCCCCCTTCAGGCGATCGAGAATTGTAATACCTGGCGTCGAATGCAGTACCACAATCCGGTCATAGCCCTCGGAGTCAATGACGCCCAAGGCGAACTTTCGAAATCGCGCGAAGTGCGGCAGCTTCTTCTGAATGGGGTCGGCATCCTCCACGTGATCGCCGAACACAAAAGACTTGGAAATACCTTTCGGTACGGCCACATCGGGGCGCCCGTTACGGTTCCAACTGACCAAATGAAGCTCATTCGTGCCACCCAGTAGACGAACGTAGTCGTACATATAGGGCATATGGGCTATACGAACAAAACCAAGCAAGAGTACCTTCATTAGGCTTCACCGCCCCTGCGGATACCCTCGAGCACCTGTTCCATTCTCTTCACACACACAGTGCGCGAAAGGTTTTCACGTGCATATGCTCTTCCGTGCTCGCATAGGCGCGTCAGGCGCTCAGGGTCACCATGGAGCGTTCGTATGGCCGTGGCCAACTCCTCGGCGTTATCAATCTCAACGCAAACGCCCAAATCCTCGCGCTCTACCATGGCGGCATAGAGCGAGTCTTTTTCTACAGAGCTCACGATTGCCTTGCCGCAAGCGAGTAGGATGGGCATCTTGGATGGAGTACCCGTGTAGATGACCTCACGACGCAGGGGAATTAAGCACACATCGCCAGTGGAGTACACATCAGGCACCATATCGACGGGTTGCAGTGGGTAGAACGCAACGTTAGTAAGGCCCTCGGCGTCCACAGCGTCCATGAAATCCTTCTTCACGCAGCCGTCACCGATGATTTGCACCACGATGTCGGGCTCGTCACGCAAAAGCTTAGCCACCTCGAACATTGTCTTCCAATTGAACTGCAGTCCAACGCTGCCAGCAAACTGAACGTAGAACTTGTCGTGGGAGATATCGAATTTCTTGACGAAGCGATTCTTCTCCCAGGGTATGTCGTAGTTTCTACGGTCATCAAACCAGGGTGGAACGATATGCAGTTTGGAGCGAGGACAGCCCGCATCGGCGCATGCCTCCACCATGTCCTCGGAGAGCACCACAACCGCCGACGACATGCGGTACACAGCCCGAGAGAGCAGGTCCATACCAGCGTAAACCATTTTATTAATGTTCAGGCTCTTTGTCTGACCCGGCCACACATCGTAGACGTTGTAGAGCACAGGTTTGCGCACAAACAGTTTGAGAAGCACCTCTTGGAAAAACACCGTGGGACAAGACTGGAGAAACACCACATCAAAATCGCGGCGTTTAATCGCGTAAGAAATCATTTGGAAGGCGTACTTCGCTTCATCAAGATAACGCACAACGAAGTTGCTCTTGTCAATGACTTTGCGCGAGAGCGTGTCCACGGTCAGCCCATCGCGTCCTACGAGCGTCCCCGGAAGCACATCATAGGTGTGCTTCCGTTCGCTCTGAATAAGGTGGACGCGGTTACCCAATTTTAAAAAACCGTCAATGAGTTGCTCTGCCATCTGGTTATTAGGACTCGCGGTGTCGAAGCCATCCATGGTGATATATAAAATATTCATTTACTTCCCCGTTTTATTTTTGCCGAACATGGCACCAAAAGTGCCGGTAAAGCATTTCCAGTCCATGCGGAAACAGCGATTGCGCACGTAGTGGAGTTCAATCTTCTGTCGCAGACCGCTCTCGAACGTCGCGGCATTGCGGTCAGTCGCCTGCCACAGGCCCGTAATGCCGGGCTGGACAGAAAGCAGCTCAGCCTTTTCCTCATCGGAAAAGTGCTGTTCAAGTTCGTCTCTCGTTATGGGACGCGGACCGATGACGGAAAGGTCGCCGTTCAGCACGTTCAGGAACTGCGGCATCTCATCAATGGAACACTTGCGGATGAACTGCCCGACTTTGGTAATACGGGGATCATCGTCGACCTTGCGCTCGACTTCCCACTGATGCAGCTGCTCAGGACTCAGATACTTCTGCACGTTGCCGGCATCCGCAACCATGCTGCGAAGCTTAAGGATCTTGATGGTCTTACCGCCCTTGCCAAGACGCTCCTGCGAGTAAACAGGGCTGCCAGAGGACTCAAGACAGATGAACGCACACACGACCACAATGGGAATGAAGAGCACAACGCTCACGCAAAGGCTAAATACAAAATCGAAAAGCCGCTTAAGAAATCGATAAGCCAATGTACCGCTCGGCTTAATTACTAAAGCAGCTGGCTTAGCTCCAACAGCTGCGGCACCGTTATATTCCGTTTTATCTATCACAATTTCCTTCAAACCTACGTCCCCGCCCCTGGGGATCCTCCCTGTCCCTTTAAACAGCCGCCAGCAGCTAGGCAATCGCCTTTTTAAGGTTTCGAATTACGCGCTGCTCGGCTGAAAGCACGGCAAGGCCAACGCGGGTAGTCACGCGTCGGCCGCACAGGTCGAGCTCCAGATAAGCAGTGCTCTTGCGTCTGTTAATGGTTTTGATAAGGCCTTCGTGGCCCAGCAGCGGACCTGCCGTCACTACGACCTGGTCGCCGTCCTTTAAGGCCTCGCTCATGGGCACCACGCGGTCTCCCCTATGCGTAAAGCTGCCAATGAGCTGGGTCTCTTCTTTTGCCAGCGGCACAAACTGACCATCCTGGGAAAGCACCCGGGCAAAGTCGTCCATGCGCAGCAGGCACTGTTGCACGGTGCGGGGATCTGCCGTATCGCAGATGAGATAACCGGGAAAGAGCGGCTTGGTCGTATTGACCCATTCGCCGTGCACCTTGATCTCGGTTTGAAATTGGGGATAAAAGAGCTCCTGCATGGCGCCCTGCGGCACCACGCGCTCAATGCGCTCGCGCATTACGTCTTCGCGACCGTTAATGACCTGGATCACATACCACACGAGCACCACCCCCTTGCTGTCTTACGTGTGGCTCACGGGGTTTGGGTATGGCTTCGCCAGGGCGCTTGTGCGCGAAGGCGCTCCATATTCAAACCCTGAGCCCAGTTAGACAAGCACGCGGCTCTGCCCCACCGTGAACGGTATGTATAAGCGCAGTGGCTAGAGACGCGGAAGTGTATCGCAAAAATGACCGCGTCCCCAGCTGGCTGCGTGCGATCCAGTCAAGCGGGAACAAAACTGAACCGCACGCAGCCAGCTGCAGACTGCTGCGCATTTGTCATGAAATATCGATTCGAAATAACAGCTTGCACTTAGACAAGAACAAAGTCCTTCGATGCGATATGCATGACGACGCTATTGGAGCTCGTGGTTTTTCTGGCACCGCCGTTACGGCCGGATGCTGATCTGCCCTGTGCTTCGCGACCGGTTAAGCCGTGAGCGCAGTTGAACCCATGTAATGATATGTATCGTAGCACAAGGCGGCTAGAAACCGATTTAGGCCGCACGAGGCAACATTTCGTCCATTTGCAGTGCTTAAGGGGGTTATTTTGCAAACTTGTTCACATTGACGCAGGTTTATGTGGGTGTGGCTCTTGGTGCGCGCAGCCCAAACTACAACGCTGACAGCGAGAAATGCAAAAAGGAATTATGTTGGGTTAACAAAGTAAGTACAGAAGTGGGAAATAAATTGCGCAACTTTTTGCGGTATTTGGTGTTGGCGTGACGTCACTTAAATTTGGCAGTTGCTGCATATGAAAAAAGCCTCCGGTTTCCCGAAGGCTTTGCATTCACGATGGTGGAGACGAGGGGGATCGAACCCCTGACCTCTTGACTGCCAGTCAAGCGCTCTCCCAGCTGAGCTACGCCCCCGTGACGATGAGATACTATAGGGGAAGTTGGCGCGACGTGCAAGGACTTTTTTGGGTCAGAATCTAAATGCCTATTGATAAAGGTAAGCGATGGCAGTACCAGCGTGGACTTGAATCTTGGCTGTTGACCTGACGACGTTGCTGATGCCTGTATCGGCTAACAGGCCCAGGGGACTGTGGTCCAGCTCCCACTCTAGGCCGTGCTCGCTAACCTCGGTGTTGGGGGCTATGGCGATGATGGAGAACGTCTTGCCTTCGGCGCCCTCGATGGTCCACGATTCGCCTGCGTGAAGGATGCGGGCGACTACCTTGTCCTCGGCAATCCAGATAGGGGCATCCTCGTAGCCCGCGAGCAGCCCCAGTACGGAAAGCGCCATGTCGGGACGGCCGCCGGTAGCGCAGGTCGCAACCACTTCGGCACCCGGCCAGCGACGGCGGACGGAATTGAACGCCAGCGCCAGATCGGTATAGTCCTTGTATGGGTCGTGACGCTCTACCTCAAAGGTCTCGGCGGCATCGACCAACGCACGGCCGGCGTCGCTCACCGTGTCGGCATCTCCCACATATACATCGCAGCCCAGCCCTGCGCCCAGCAGCGCGTCGAGCCCGCGATCCACAGCGACGACGTGGTCGCACTCCCCTGCTAGCCTACGCAACAGATCCGCGCTCGCAACCACGGGCGAGCCGCAAACCACTAATACCTTGCAAGCCACAGCTCTCGCCTAACCCTCAAACGCAAGCACGCGGGCCAGATCAAGGTCCTCATAGCTATCGATAAAGATCTCGCAGTTGTCACGAACCTCGTCGCGCTCCATGCGACCGAGCGGGTCATAAATACCCACGCGCTTAAAGCCGGCGGTGCCAGAGCTCTTAAGGCCAAAGACAGCGTCCTCAAACACCCATGCACGCTCAAACTTATGCCCGTGACGCTCCTCTAGGCGTCGCAGCGCCATCTCGTATACGTCGGGGAACTGCTTGGAGCGCCCCGCCTCGCCCGTGGTGGTAATAAACTCCATATAGGCATTAAGCCCGGCGCCCGCAAGCGCAGACGTAACCAGCTCGGCCGGCGTGGACGTGGCAACGCACATGGCAATACCGGCCTCCTGCGCCTGATTCAAAAATGCAAGCAGACCCTCGCGCGGCGGCACCTTGGAATAGCCATCGATCAGGATGTCGCTCAGCTCGCGATACAGCTCCTCGCCATTTTCACCAATGCCCCAGATGTCGTGGTAGGCCTGGCACTCGTCCTCGAGCGACAAATGCTCAAACTGGGCAAAATCGTCGACCGTCACGTCAATGCCGTGGCGGTGCAATAACTCGGGCTGGGCATAGGCCCAAACGGGGGTGCTATTAACCAGCGTGCCGTCGCAATCGAAAATAAAAGCAACACTTGGGGCAGCGATGTGGTTCATAAACGAGCCTTTCGATGTCAAATGGTAAACAACCTGCTAAAAACGTTTTACCAAACGTCAACCTAACAATCTAGAAACGCTAATTGGTAAAACTGTCAAGAGTTTTACCACGGCAATTCTGCAAGTGGTATAAACATGGCGCTTACCGATTAAACGCCACCGCAAATCCTCTTTCGTTCATAAAAGTAACGTACAGGTGCTATCTTAATTTGTGCCGAAAGTTTCACCGAGCACGCGAGGTGGAACGAATCACTGAAACTTTGCCGTCCCATCGATTCGTGCAGCCTTGGACCTTTCGCATTTAGTCACCAAGGCAATACGCTGCCGCGTCATGATGGGATCAAACGTGAGCGATACAAAGCTAAAGCCAGCAACCAAAAAGCCTGCTACCCGTAAAGCCGCCCCGCATGCACCGGAGCTCACCAAGGACGATGTCTACCTGTTTGGCATCGGCACGTGGGAGCGCAGCTGGGAAAAGATGGGCGCGCATCCCGACACGCAGAACCGTACGCGCGGCTGGCGTTTTTGCGTTTGGGCGCCCAACGTAAAGAGCGTCCATGTCATTGGTGAATTTAACGACTGGGATGAGCAAGCCAACCCGCTGGTGCCCGTGCATACGAGCGCTATTTGGGAAGGCTTTATTCCTGGCGCCGAGCAGGGTCAGCTCTATAAATATCTCATCGAGACCAACGAGGGCGAAAAGCTCTACAAGGCCGATCCGTACGCCTTTAAGGCCGAGTGCCCTCCGGGTACCGCGAGCGTGCTGTGGACCCTCGATGGCTACCAGTGGAACGATGCTGCATGGCTCAAGCGCCGTGCCAGCCATAACCACATGTCGCAGCCCCTTAACATCTACGAGGTTCATATTGGCTCGTGGAAGCGCCACGGCGACGCGCCGCAGGGCGAGCCGGACGAGTACGGCAACTACCCCGGTCCCATGGATCCCTTCCCCGCGCAGCGCGGTGAGTTTTACACCTACGACGACCTGTCGGTTGAGCTCGTGAACTATGTCCGCGACATGGGCTATACGCATATCGAGGTCATGCCGCTTATGGAGCATCCCTTCGATGGCTCCTGGGGTTACCAGACGACCGGCTACTACGCCGCCACGTCGCGCTACGGCAACCCGCAGCAGCTCATGCACTTTATCGATGCGTGCCACGAGGCGGGCATTGGGGTGATCATGGACTGGGTGCCCGGCGGTTTTTGCGCCGACTCACACGGCCTTGCCACCTTTAACGGTCACATGCTGTTTGAGCACGAGATTCACCCCAACTGGGGCACGCACAAGTTCGATTTCGCCCGCGGCGAGGTCCGCTCCTTCCTGGTTTCCAACGTGCTGTACTGGCTCGAGAACTTCCACGTAGACGGCATCCGCATGGACGGCGTGTCCAGTATGCTGTACCTCAACTTTGGTATCGACGATCCCGGCCAAAAGAAGTTCAACAAGTACGGTACCGAGGAGGACCTGGACGCCAGCGCGTTTATCCGCCAGGTCAACTGCGCTGTAGAGGCGCACTACCCCGACGTGATGATGATGGCCGAGGAATCCACCGCGTGGCCGCTCGTGACCTATCCGCCGCAGGACGGCGGCCTGGGCTTCCACTACAAGTGGGATATGGGCTGGATGAACGACACCCTGCACTACATGCAGACCGATTTTCCGTGGCGCCCCGGCAACCACGGCCTGCTCACGTTCTCCATCATGTATGCCTTTACCGAGAACTTTATTTGCCCGCTGAGCCATGACGAGGTCGTGCACGGCAAGTGCTCGCTCATCGGCCGCATGCCGGGCGACTGGTGGCGCCAGTTTGCCGGCCTGCGCACGCTGGCCTTCTACCAGATGACGCACCCCGGTGCCAAGCTCAACTTTATGGGCAACGAGATCGGCCAGTTTATTGAGTGGCGCTACTACGAGTCCATTCAGTGGTTCCTGACCGAAGAGTACGAGACCCACCGTCATCATCAGGCGTTTATCAAGGCGCTCAACCACCTGTACACCGCCGAGCCCGCCCTGTACGAGCGCGGCTACACCGACGACGGCTTTACCTGGATCGACGCGGACAACTCCAAGCAGTCCATCGTGAGCTTTGTGCGCCAGGGCGAGGACGTCGACGATGACCTGGTGATCCTGATCAACTTTGACCCGGCGAGCTACGAGAGCTTCCGCGTGGGCGTGCCGCGCGAGGGTGACTGGGAGGTCATCTTCGATTCCGATCGTCCCGAGTTTGGTGGCAGCGGATACGCCGACGAGGAGCCCTACACCTGCTCGAGCGAGCCCTATCCCTGGAACGGGCAGATGGACTCCATCGAGATGAAGGTGCCCGGCCTGGCAGGCGTGGTGCTTAAGCGCCGAGGCCCCAGCAGCTACAAGCCGCCCGTGGTCGAGGAGCCCAAGAAGGCAACGCGCAAGCGCACCTCCTCGGTGAAGCCCAAGCCCGCTGCCGCAAAGAAGACTCCGGCCAAGGCGAAGGCTACCAAGTCCGCTTCCAAGACCACAGCCAAAAAGGCAGCCACCAAAAAGGCTGCTCCCAAGGCCAAGGCAGCTGCTGTTAAGGCTCCTGCCAAGAAAGCGTAACAAAGGCGTTACCACTGTAATTACCCGCCCCGCGGGGGCGTAGGATACATGTCATAACCGTTCCGGGAGAAACATCCCCGGGGGAAAGGAACGTATGAATAAGATCTTCGACAACAAGCAGGAGTTTACCGAGCTCTATCGCGAAGCCGTCATGAGCATCAGCGGCAAGAGCGTCGAGGCCGCCAGCGACCTGGACCGCTTTAACGCCCTGGCAAAGCTCGTGGCCGAGAAGGCACGCACCGTTGCAACCACCAGCGACGCCCGCGTGGCCGCCGAGGGCAAGAAGCGCGTGTACTACTTCTCGATCGAGTTTTTGATCGGCCGCCTGCTCGACAACTACCTGCTCAATTTTGGCGTGCGCGACATGGTCGCCGAGGCGCTCGACGACATGGGCTTTGACCTGTCCGTCATCGAGAACCAGGAGCCCGATCCGGCACTGGGCAACGGCGGCCTGGGTCGTCTGGCCGCATGCTTCCTGGATTCCATGGCAGCCGAGGGCATTGCCGGCTACGGCAACGGCATGCGCTACCGCTACGGCCTGTTTAAGCAGGAAATCGTCAACGGCAGCCAGGTCGAGGCCACCGACGAGTGGCTCACCCACGGCTATCCCTGGGAGGTCCGTCGTCAGGACAAGGCCGTGACCATTAAGTTTGGTGGCCATGTTGAGGGCTTTGAGGAGAACGGTCGCACGTTCTACCGCACGGTGGACACGCAGGACATCCTGGCCGTCCCTTATGACATCCCCGTCGTGGGCTATGCCGGCGAGACTGTCAACAAGCTGCGCGTCTGGGCTGCCGAGCCGGTCGAGGAGCACTTTGACCTTGAGGCCTTCAACCGCGGCGACTATGCCCTGGCCGACGCCGAACGCGCCGAGGCCGAGGCCATCAGCGCCATCCTCTACCCCAACGACGCCGGCGAGCACGGCCGCCTGCTGCGCCTGAAGCAGGAGTACCTGTTTGTCTCGGCCGGCATCTACAGCCTGCTCGACACCTTTGAGAAGGAGCACGGCGAGAACTGGGAGCTGCTGCCGCAGTTTGTGGCCATCCACACCAACGACACGCACCCCGCCATGTGCGGACCCGAGCTCATGCGCATCCTCATCGACGAGAAGAAGCTCGAGTGGGACGACGCCTGGAACATCGTGACGCAGGTCGTGAGCTACACCAACCACACCATCCTGCCCGAGGCCCTGGAGAAGTGGCCCATCGGCATGTTCTCCAAGCTCCTCCCCCGCGTGTACCAGATCATCGACGAGATCAGCCGTCGTTGGCACGAGTCGTTCGACACCACGCAGGAGGGCTGGCAGGAGCGTCTGCGTCAGACCGCCATCCTGTGGGACGGCGAGATTCGCATGGCCAACCTGTCCGTGATCTGCAGCCACAGCGTCAACGGCGTGGCCAAGATCCACTCCGACATCATCAAGAACATCGTGCTCAAGGACTTCTATGCCCTGACGCCCGAGAAGTTCAACAACAAGACCAACGGCATCTCGCACCGTCGCTTCTTTGCCGAGGCCAACCCCACCTACGCCAAGCTCGTGACCGAGGCTATTGGCGACGGCTGGCTGAAGAACGCCTTTGAGCTGGAGAAACTCAAAGAGTTCCAGAACGATACCGAGTTCCTGAAGGCCGTGGGTGCCTCCAAGCGCGCCAACAAGGAGCGCCTTGCCGCCTACGTTAAGGCCGAGACTGGTCTGGTCATTGACCCCAACACCGTCTTCGATGTTCAGGTAAAGCGCTTCCACGCCTACAAGCGCCAGCTCATGAACATCATGAAGGTGATGGACATCTACAACCGTCGCATCGCCGATCCCAACTTCCACGTAACGCCGACGACCTTCATCTTTAGCGGCAAGGCTGCCTCGAGCTACACCTTTGCCAAGGAGACCATCCGCCTCATTAACTCCGTGGCCGATGTCATCAACAACGACCCGCGCGTCAACGAGGTCATGAAGGTCTGCTTTATCCCCAACTTCCGCGTGAGCAACGCCCAGCTCATCTACCCCGCCGCCGAGATCTCAGAGCAGATCTCCACGGCCGGTAAGGAGGCCTCGGGCACGTCCAACATGAAGCTCATGATGAACGGCGCCATTACGCTGGGCACCCTCGACGGCGCCAACATCGAGATCGCCGACCTGGCCGGCCGCGAGAACGAGGCCATCTTTGGCCTGACCGCCCCCGAGGTCGAGCAGCTCTGGGCATCGAACAGCTACTTTGCGTGGGATACCCTCAACGGCGACCGCGAGCGTCTGGGCCGCGTGATGGACGAGCTCAAGGACAACACGTTTGCCGGTCTTTCGGGCAACTTCGAGAGCATCTACAACGAGCTCATGAACAACAACGACCCCGACCTGGTCATGGCAGACTTCCGCAGCTACGTGGATGCGTGGGAGGCGCTCACGAACAGCTACGGCGACCAGGAGACCTGGAACCGCAAGGCCCTGCTCAACACCGCCTCCTCCGGCTGGTTCTCGAGCGACCGCACCATTCGCGAGTACCGCGACGAGATCTGGCACGCGTAAAGGCGCGCGAGCTCCCCTATGCCAGCACGGCATTACTCGACGGGCGCGACCGAGCGCCGCGCCCGTCGCTAATGGGTTTAGGAACATCGATGACAGAAGGAGAAATCGATGAGTAAGAAAGAATGCATCGCGATGCTCCTCGCAGGAGGACAGGGCAGCCGATTGGGGGCACTCACCCAAAAGATCGCTAAGCCGGCGGTTAGCTTTGGTGGCAAGTTCCGCATTATCGACTTTTCGCTGTCCAACTGCTCCAACTCGGGCATCGACACGGTGGGCGTTCTGACGCAGTATCGCCCCTACCTGCTGCATGCCTATGTGGGCTCCGGCGAGGCTTGGGATCTGGACAGCCGCGACGGCGGCGTGTCGATTCTGCCGCCGTACGAGACGCAGACCGGCGGCGCCTGGTATGCGGGCACGGCCGACGCCATTACGCAGAACCTCGACTACATCAAGGCCAACGACCCCAAGTACGTCCTGATTCTTTCGGGCGATCACCTGTATCGCATGGACTACCGCAAGATGCTCAAGACGCACATTGAGAACAACGCCGACCTCACGGTGAGCGTTATGCCCGTGCCGTGGGAGGAGGCCAGCCGCTTTGGCATCCTGACCACCGACCCCGAGGACGGCCGCATCACCAAGTTCACCGAGAAGCCCGATAAGCCCGATTCGAACCTCGCGTCCATGGGCATCTACATCTTCTCGGCCGACGTGCTGATCGAGGCGCTCGAGGAGGACGCTCTGGACCAGCGCTCGAGCCACGACTTTGGCAAGGACATCATCCCCAAGCTGCTCGGCGAGGGCAAGCGCCTGTACAGCTACGAGTTCCACGGCTTTTGGAAGGACGTCGGCACCATCGCCAGCTTCCACGAGACCTCGATGGACCTGCTGGGCAATAACCCCGAGTTCGATCTGTTTGACAAGCACTTCCCCATCATGTCCAACATCACCACGCGTCCGCCGCACTACATTGGCCCGGACGGCCGCCTGGACGACTGCCTGGTCTCCAACGGCTGCAAGATCTACGGCACCGCTCGCCACTCGATCCTTTCGACCGATGTCATCATCGAGGAGCGCGCCGTGGTCGAGGACTCCGTGCTGCTGCCGGGTGCGCACGTTAAGAGCGGTGCGCACATCTGCCGCGCTATTTTGGGCGAGAACTCCACGGTCGAAGAGGGCGTGAAGCTCGGCTCTGTCGATACCACCAAGGATACGGCCGTCGTTGGAAATGACGTCGTTATCGGGAAGGGGGAATGATCCGATGATCAATCGCAAGGCCATCGGTTATATCACCGCTAACTACTCTTCGACCTACGGCAGTGTACTGCTCAAGGACCGCCCCATCGCGTCCGTTCCGTTTTTGGGCCGCTACCGCCTGATCGACTTCCCGCTGTCCAACATGATGAATGCCGGCATTAAAACCGTCGGCGTCGTCATGCCGGGTAACTACCGCTCGCTGATCGACCACGTGGGCTCGGGCAAGGACTGGGGCCTGGATCGCAAGAAGGGCGGCCTGTTCATGGTGCCCGGCAACGCGTATGGCACCACCAAGGGCGGCATGCGCTTCCTGCTGCGCGACATCATCTCCAACAAGACGCTGTTCCAGCGCTCGGACAAGCCCTATGTCGTGATGATGGGCACCAACATCATCTTTAACATGGACCTCAACACCATCATCGAGGCGCACGAGAACTCCGGCGCCCAGATGACCGTGGTGTACTGCAAGGCCACGCACAACGTCGACGACGAGACCAAACTCGAAATCAACGAGAACGGCCGCCTGACGGGCGTGAGCGCTGGCGTCGTGTACGGCGACAACGCCTCTATGGACTGCTGCATCGTCAACCGCGAGACGCTGCTCGAGATCATCGACCATTACCAGGCCGCCGACTATCTGGACCTGCTCGAGGCACTTCAGGGCGACTTTGGCAACATCGACGTGTGCAGCTACGAGTACAAGGGCGAGGTCGTGGGCGTGTTTAGCGAAAAGTCGCTGTATCGCCGCAGCATGGACCTGCTCGACCAGACCGTGGCAGACCAGCTCTTCGATCCCGAGCGCCCGATCCTGACCAAGGCTCACGACGTGCCGCCTTCGCGCTATGCGACCGGCAGCCACGCGTGCAACTCGATCATCTCGGCCGGCTGCATCATCAAGGGCACCGTGCGCAACTCGATCCTGTCGCGCGGCGTCGTGGTTGAGGAAGGCGCATCGGTGACCAACTCGATCATCAACCAGAGCTGCATCATCAAGAGCGGCGCCCGTGTTGAGAATGCCATTCTGGACAAGAACAACGTGGTTCCCACCAACACCGAGCTTCGCGGCACGCCCGAGAACATCCTGGTGCTGGGCAAGGCTCCGTTAACTTCCGATACCACCATCGTACGTTAACGTTGGCACCGCAACATCGCTCGTAACATGCAGAATAGCCGCCCGGTTAGCGCCAGGCGGCTATTCTCGAATTGCAACATGGGAGACAATATGGCAGATTCCAGCAAAAAGATGCAGATCGTGTTTGCCTCGGCCGAGTGCGCACCGTTTGTTAAGACCGGCGGCCTGGGCGACGTGGCGGGCTCGCTGCCTGCGGCGCTTGTGCGCGCCGGCGCCGAGGTTATCGTAATGGTGCCCAAGTACGCCACCATCAAGGGCGAGTACAAGGCGCAGATGGAGCACTTTGCCGACTTTTACGTGAGCCTGGGCTGGCGCAACGAGTACTGCGGTCTCGAGAAGCTCGAGCACGACGGCGTCACCTATATGTTCGTTGACAACGAGCGCTACTTTGCGCGTGACTATCCGTACGGCTTCTTTGACGACGGCGAGCGCTTCGCGTTCTTCTCCAAGGCCATCACCGAGAGCCTGCAGCACCTGCCCGAGGGCTTTGAGTGTGACATCCTGCACTGCAACGACTGGCAGACGGCACTGGCGCCCGTGTTCTTGCGCGAGTTCTACCAGGGCCTGCCGCTGTACGACCGCGTCAAGACCGTGTTCTCGATCCACAATGTGGCGTTCCAGGGCCAGTTTAGCGACACCGTGATGGAGGACATCCTGGGTGTGGCGCATATTCCCGCGGCCGCCACGCAGCTGCGCTGCGACGCCTGCAGCATCAACTACATGCTGGGCGCGCTGCACTATGCCGATGCCATCACCACGGTGAGCCCCACCTATGCAGGCGAGATCCAGACGCCCGAGTTTGGCGAGGGCCTGGATGGCGTGCTGCGCGAGCGCTCCTACGCGCTGCAGGGCATCCTCAACGGCATTGACGTTGCGGGCTTTGACCCGGCAACCGACAAGCGCATTGCCGCCAACTACACGGTTGACGATCGTTCCGGCAAGGCCGTGTGCAAGGCCAAGCTGCAGGAAGAGCTAGGCCTCGAGGTTCGCGACGACCGCCCGCTCATGGTGATGGTCACGCGCCTGACACGCCAGAAGGGCATGGACCTGGTCATGTACGCACTCGACCGCATCCTGTCCGGCGGCGTTCAGGTGGCCGTGCTGGGTACCGGCGACCGCGACTACGAGGACGGTCTGCGCTACTTCCAGGACAAGTACCCCGGCACCATGGCCGCGCGCATCGAGTTTGACCCGGCGCTGTCGCAGCGCATGTACGCTGCCGCTGACATGTTCCTGATGCCTTCGAAGTTTGAGCCCTGCGGCCTGTCGCAGATCATCGCCATGCGCTACGGCACCCTGCCCATCGTGCGCGAGACCGGTGGCCTGAAGGACACCGTGCAGCCGTACAACGAGTTTACCGGCGAGGGCACGGGCTTCTCGTTTACCAACTTTAACGGCGACGAGATGGGCGACGCCGTGTTCCGCGCGGCACGCCTGTTCTGGGACAACCGCGATGCCTGGAACAAGCTGGTTACGCAGGCCATGAGCCAGGACTTTAGCTGGACGCGCTCGGCCGACAAGTATCTGGACCTGTACTTCTTTATGCACCCGGAGATTGAGCGCCCGGCGGCTGTGGAGGCTGCTACGGCCGTAGAGGAGCCGGTTGCTGATGAGGCCGAGCCTGCGGCGACCGTTAAGGAGCCCGCTGTCGCCGAGGAGCCCAAGGCCGAGGAGAAGCCGGTTGAAGCTAAGCCCGTTAAGGCCGATCCTGAGGTGAAGGTCGAGGCTACTCCCGAGCCCGAGCCTGAGGTGAAGCCCGCTGCGAAGCCTGCCACCAAAAAGACGACGACCCGCAAGGCGACGGCTAAGAAGGCTACGACCACGAAGGCCACTGCGAGCAAGACCACCGCTGCCAAGGCAACTACTGCCAAGGCATCGACCACGCGCAAGCGCACGACCGCCGCTGCCAAGAAGGCCAACGAGGTCGAGGCTGCTCCCGAGGTAAAGGCCGCCGCCGAGGCTAAGCCTGCGGCAAAGGATCCGGCCAAGACCGCTGCCAAGAAGACGGCTGCAACCACCAAGAAGGCAACGGCAGCCAAGAAGACCACGGCTACGAAGTCGACGACGGCAAAGGCCGCTACGACGAAGGCCGCCGCGAAGACGGCCCCGAAGGCTACTGCAAAGCCCGCCGTCAAGGTCGAGGAGGCGCCCTCCGAGCCCGAGGCCAAGGCAGCTGTCGAGGCAAAGCCGGCCGCCAAGACCACCACGCGCAAACGCGCCGCGACGACGGCCAAGAAGACCACGACCAAGGCTGCAGCTCCCAAGGCAGAGGGTAAGGCCGAGGACAAGCCCGCAGTAAAGGCCGAGCCGACTCCGAAGGCTGCCGAGGTTAAGGCCGCTCCCAAGACTAAGGCAAAGACCGAGCCCGCCAAGGAGACCCCGGTCTCCCCCGCCGTTTCGGCCGAGGAAAAGGCTCCGACCAAGAAGACCTCCGTCCGCAAGGCAACGGCCGCCCGCAAGCGCCGCTAATCCGGACGATTAAAACTAAATCCTCAACGCAAAAGAGGGCGCCCCAACCAGGCGCCCTCTTTTGCGTTGAACTTCGCATTAAAAAGAGGGCCGGTTTACTACGACAAAATGGCTCCGGCCGACCACGGCGAGTAATCTTCGAAATTAAGAACGCTTCTAGCTGCGGTTTTAATATCACCAAAATGACTGTTGTTGAGATCATTCAATTCGTCGTAGTAAACCGAAGTACTTTTGTTTGGATACAAATAGTATCGGTATAGACGGTTTTAAATATCGCGATAATTTGGGTGGTAAAACGATTTTCTAGGACAACCGTTCGCCGATGGTAAACGGATGTTGTTTATACAGCCTGTGTGCAACATATATACTTATATCCTGTGCGTAAAGCCCATGGCCCGCAGGCCGTGATTCTATTGAACTGGACCGAATTATGAGATTGATTCACAACAGCCGTCTGCCGCAGTTTCGCACTCCGTTTGGCGCTGTGACCACTGGAACTTCCGTTTCGCTCTCGGTGATTTTGGAGGATGCCGACCCCAACCAGGCAACGCTTACGCTGCGCACCTGGGTCGATGAGATCGGTGAGTCTCTGTATCCCATGACGCACGAGGGCGACGGCATATTTACCGTAGAGCTTGAGTGCGCCGAGCCCTGTCTTATCTGGTACAGCTTTATCTGCAACATCGAGGGCCAGCCCGAGGTCCGTCTGGGCGCACCGCAGGGTCGCACCGGTGGCGAGGGCGTAACTTACAATTACGCCGAGGTCCCGTCCTTCCAGATCACCGTCTACAAGCACCGCGAAGTTCGTCCCGAGTGGTACGAGCGTGGCATGGTCTACCAGATCTTCCCCGACCGCTATGCCCGCGACGAAAACTGGCACGAGCGTACGCTTGCCGAAGTTGAAAAACCGCGCAAAGGAATCCAGCGCCGCATGGTCGAGGACTGGAACGAACCGCCCGAGTACGAGCGTGCCGAAGACGGCTCCATCAAGACCTGGGATTTTTACGGCGGCTCGCTCAAGGGTATCCAAAATGACCTGCCCCGCATTGCCGAGCTAGGCTTTACGGCCATCTACCTCAACCCAATCTTTGAGGCCGCGAGTAACCACCGCTACGACACGGCCGACTACACCAAGATCGACCCGATCCTGGGCACCGAGCGGGACTTTACCGAGCTGTGCCAGGCAGCCGAGAAGCTGGGCATCTCCATCATCCTGGACGGCGTCTTCAACCACACGGGCGACGATTCGATCTATTTCAACCGCTACGGCAACTATCCCGGCGTGGGCGCTTGGCAGAGCGAGGATTCACCGTGGCGCGATGCGTTTTACTTCCATGAGGACGGTTCGTATGACTGCTGGTGGGGCGTGGGCAACATGCCCGCCATCAATGAGAGCTCCGAACTGGTGCGCGAGCGGCTCCTGGGCAAGGACGGCGTGATCCGTAAATGGCTGCGCGCCGGTGCCCATGGCTGGCGACTCGATGTGGCCGACGAGCTTTCCGACGACTTCCTGGCCGAGATCAAAAAGGCCGTGCTCGCCGAGAAGCCCGACGCGCTGCTGCTCGGCGAAGTCTGGGAAGACGCCTCCAACAAGATCAGCTATGGCCACCTGCGTCGCTATCTGCAGGGCTCGGAGCTCGACTCCGCCATGGACTACCCCTTCCGCGACATGGTCATCGGCTTTTTGATGGGCTACAAGAACGCATATCAGGCTGCCGAGGATATCGAGACCCTGCGCGAGAACTACCCGCGCGAGGCACTGGCCTGCGCACTCAATCTGCTTTCGAGCCACGACCGTCCTCGCATCATCTCAGTACTCGGCGGTGGCCCCGACGAGTCACAGCTGCCCGAGAGCGAGCGCAGCAAATGGCGCCTGGACGATAACTCGATGGGTCTGGCCAAGAGCCGTTTTTGGCTGGCGACGCTCATGCAGATGACCTTCCCGGGTGTGCCCTCGATCTATTATGGCGACGAGTACGGCTTGGAGGGCCTCACCGATCCGGGCAACCGCCGTACCCTGCCGACCAAGGACCAACTCCACGACTTCGACACGCTGGCCATCGTTAAGAACGCGTCTGCCGTGCGCCGCGCGCTGCCCTTTATGGTCGATGGCGAGATCAAGGCCTTTGCGCTCAACGACGAAGTCTTGGCTTACACCCGCACGGGCAAAGACGGCGAGGCCGCGACGGTTATCATCAACCGCAGCCTGCGCAATTCGCACCGCGTGACGATTCCGGCGCTCGGCGAATGCGCGAGCGACGTGATCAGCGGTCACGAGTGCGAGATCCACAACGGTACCGTCACGCTCGACCTGTACCCGCTGGGCTCTTCGATCATCTATCACCATGCCGAGAAGCGTCTGCAGGAGCCGCTCGATCATGGCGCGGGCGTTGTGTGCCACATCACCTCGGTGCCGACCGATGACGGCAAGCCCGGCACAATCGGTGCGCCCACGCGTCGCTTTATCGACCATCTGGCCGCTATGGGCATGCGCTACTGGCAAGTCCTGCCCGTCAACCCGACGGACTTCTTCCGCTCCCCTTACGCTGGGCCTTCGGCCTTTGCGGGCAATATTGACCTGCTGCCCGAGAGTCACGAGGAGCTGGCCGCCGACTTTGCTGCATGGAAGGCTCACGGCGGCGAGGATGCCGACCCGCTGTACACGGCGTTTAAACATCGCAACGCTGATTGGCTCGAAAAGTACTGCGTCTACATGGCCGTTAAGAAGTACTTTGAGGGCGAGTCGCGCCACGATTGGCCGGCAGATGTAGCGCGCTACAACGAGTATCTGATCGATGACAAGCGCTTCCACGACGAGGCCGAGCTGCAGGCGTACATGCAGTATCGCTTTGACCTTGCCTGGTGCGAGCTCATGAACTATGCGCACAAGAAGGGCATCGAGGTCATCGGCGATATCCCGATGTATGTCTCGGACGATTCGGCCGACGCGTGGAGCGAGCCCGAGAACTTCTGGCTGTCCGATACCGGCAAGGCGATTGAGATTTCGGGCGCGCCGCCCGACAACTTTGCGCCCGAGGGCCAGGTGTGGGGCAACCCCACCTTCCGATGGGATCGCATGAAGGAGAACGGCTATCGCTGGTGGATGGACCGCCTGCGTCGTGCGTTTTCGCTCTACGACCGCGTGCGCCTGGACCACTTCCTGGGCTTCCACAGCTACTTTAGCATTCCCGCCGGTAAGGCCTGTGCCGACGGCCGCTGGCTGGCAGGCCCGGGCAAGGACCTGTTCCAGACCGCCTATGACGAGCTGGGTCCGCTCAACTTTATCGCCGAGGATCTGGGCTATCTGACGCCCGGCGTTCGCGCCATGGCTTCGACCTGCGGCTTCCCCGGCATGGACGTGCTGGAGTTTAGCGACTACGACGTTCGTTGCGGAATTCACCCCACACCGGGAAAGATCCTGTACACCTCGACGCACGACACCTCGACACTTGCCGGCTGGTGCACGCGCTCCTTTGCAGGCGGCGATGAGCCGAGCGGCATTACATTGGCAAGCGAGCTCATGGGCAATGCCCTGGCAAGCGATGCACCGCTCGTGATGATGCCGCTGCAGGACGTGCTGGGACTGGGCGACGATGCACGTATGAACGTGCCGGGTGTAGCCACAGGCAACTGGACATGGCAGGCTGACGAGGCCGACGTTGCGGCAGCCGAGGAGAAAACTGCGAAGCTCCTGCGCAACACCCATAGATTCTGGGGCGAAGCGTGATAAAACCCACGATATAGGGTACATTTACAGCTGTTTGAATTTTTGCGGGCAGAGCGATCTGCCCGCTTTGTGCTGAAAAGGAAGTATTATGGCGCGCTACGATTACAAGTGCACGAGCTGCGGCAACGTGTTTGAGGTTGAGCACCCCATGTCCGAGACGCCCGAGGTCGTATGCCCCAGCTGCGGCGCCCCGGCATCCAAGACGTTCTCGGCCAGCGGCATTAAGTTCGACGGCAGCGGTTTCTACAACACAGACCAGCGCAGTGGCGGCTCCAGCACCAGCGCCACCAGCGGCTGTTGCGCCAACTGCCCACATAACCACTAGCGGCAAGCGGTCTCACTACTCAGATTTCCCTATGAGTTGCGGTGAAATAGTTCCTGAATCAGCCCATCCAACGGCCAAACAGGAACCATTTCACCGCAACTTTTCTTTAGATCGGATTTCGGGCTGATGCTAAGTTTGTAACATTTCAAAACTCTGCCGGATTACGGGGCTGAATTGACAACCTCTATCCATTCCGGTAATTTGCAAATTTCAACAAGCCATCTACCTGCGGTTTTATTAAGGCCATTTTTGCTGTGGTCGGGCATCACCGATCTAGCCCCGTAATCCGCCCTACTTTTGATAACGGCAAGTATGAGACGGGGATATTTTTACCACTCTTAACCGCTATTACGATCTCCGCTCGCATGACTTTCTGAGTTGTGGTGAAATAAGGACTGTTAGATGGGCAGAAGGCGCTTTTCAATCCCTATTTCACCGCAACTTTGAAGTTATTTGCGGACTAGTCTGGCGCAGAAGTGGCCGTCGTAGGAGTCAGCGTTTACCGGCACGCTTTGGAAGAGGCCTCGAGCGTTTTGACGTACGGAGACGAGCTTCTTGGCTTGTTCAAACTCGGGGAGCTGCAGAATCTGCGCCTCGGAGAGGGGTGCCAGGCTAAAGCCCGCGCCCTCTGGCGAAGCCAAAAACGCATCCACAACCTGCGCGTTCTCCTCATCAAAGACCGAGCACGTCGCATAGATGAGCTCGCCATCCTCGGCAACGCGCGCGGCGGCCTCTTTGAGCATCGTCAGCTGCAGTTTGGGCAGCTCAAGCGTCACATCTTTTTCGGTCAGGCGCCACGGAATCTCGGGATGACGGCGCATGGTCCCCGTACCCGAGCACGGGGCATCGATAAACACCGTATCGAACAAGGCAGGTTTGCCGAGCATGGCGTCAAACGACGTCAGCACCTCGTCGAGCTCGCAGGCATCGCCCGAGACCGTGCGAACACCTTGGATACCGGCCTTATGCAGACGCGCGAGATTTTGATCGCACTTGCGGTCGTGCAGATCGAGCGCGGTGTGCTGACGATCGTAGCCGGCACGCTTAGCCTGGCACATCATCACATAGGTCTTGGTGCCGCGACCGGCACCAATCTCCAGGCAACGTCCGGGACGGGTCGCCGCGGTAGCGATGAGCTGGGCGTTAAGGTCCGAGGCCACGGCCGTCGCGCGTTCAAACACGCCCGACGCAACGGTGGCCTGGGCATCGACCGGCGCATGGCAGCCCGGGAACACCGGCGCCACAAGCTGCGATAGGTACGGATCAGGCTTGGTTGCAAAGGCGTTCTCGTGCAAAGCGAGCGGCGCGGGCGCCAGATTTCCGGCAAAGTTAAGCGCGCCCTCGGGCGTATCGAACGAGGCCATTATGCGAGCGCACAGCCAGCGCGGCATACCCATCAGGCGAGACAGGCGAACCAATCGGCGCTCGGACTCATCGGCATCCGCCGCAGTGGCAAAGTCCTCGACGTTGTCCGCGACCTTATGCAGTACGGCGTTCGCCAGACCGGCGGCCGATTTAGCGCCGCTACGAACCAGCTCAACGCCCTGACTCACGGCAACTCGGCCAGGGGTATGCAGGTAGAGCATCTCGAAGGCCGAGATGCGAAGCGCCATGCGAACGCGCGGCGCGACCTTTTTGGGCTTATCGAGAAACTGGTCGAGCAGCTCATCCAAAATGCCCTGCGTGGCGGCAACACCGAGCGCCAAACGCGCGGCAAAAGCGGAATCGCGCTGGTCAATGGCCTTGGCGGAAGCACGGGAAGACAACACGTCGCGTGCGTACACACCGCGGCGATCGGCCTCCATCAACACATCGAGCGCAAGCTTGCGAGCGGGAGACAACTTGCTCATGACAGTACACCCCACCTAAGTTCGGCACCCTGCAGGCCGGCAGCCCAGGCAGAAGCAGCCATAGCACGCTTACCGTCGGGCTTAACCTCGAGCAGCTCTACCGCACCATCGGAAAGCCCCAGGTAAACACGCTTGCTCTTGACAGCAACAGCGCCCTCGCCAAGCGACACGTCAGCCGGCGCAGCATCGAGCACGCGCACGGTCTTGCCGGCAATCAAGCAGCGAGCGGGTGCAGTGTCGGACGAAGCCAACACGTGACGCACGCAATCGAGCGCCGCCATCTGCGGATCCAGACGCATCTCCTGCTTGGAAATCTTGGCAGCATGCGTGACGAGCGACTCATCCTGCTCGGTCCACACCGCTGTGTCATCGGCAAGCGAGGGCAGCGTATCGGCCAGCAGCTTACCGCCCAGCTCGCCAAGCTCCATCGTCAGTGCCTCGGCATGCTTGCCGGCGACAGATGTCGAGGCCTGCGCACAATAAGCGCCGGTATCCACGCCATGCCCAATACGCATAATGGAAACGCCGGCAACCTCATCACCAGCAAGAATCGCACGCTGAATGGGAGCGGCGCCACGCCAACGCGGCAGCAGCGAAGCATGAACATTCACAATACCAAGCGGCGCCATATGCAGCACCTCATCGGGCAAAATGCAGCCATAGGCAGCCACGCAGAATATATCAGCCTGCGCAGCCTGAAGCGACTCGACAACCTCGGGCGTCATACGATTGGCCTCAACAACCGGCAACCCCAGCTCAAGCGCCTTGGCCTTAACAGGAGAAGGCTCAAGCTTCTTACCACGCCCACGAACAGCATCGGGACGAGTAATGACAAGCGCAATCTCATTCCCAGCCTCAACAAGCGAAGTCAGCGAAGGCACAGCAAAATCAGGCGTACCCATAAACACAATACGCATAAAGAACGTCTCCCCTCAACCAAAGCCGAGACGGCTACAAATAACAGCGGAAAGCCAAGTCACCAGCCCATCCGCAATAACATTTCAACAGAAACAAATATACCCAAAACCAAAGAAAGAGCCGCAATAAAAGCAGCTCTCTCAACAAAGCACCTATCAGCGAAGACGTCCCTCCCTGGCCCGACGGCACCCGGGCGAGACAAGCAGCGTCAAAGTAGTCCCCGGGGCGCCCGCCTATATCGTCCCGCGCGCAGTTTCGCAGCGCAGCGAGAATGTTTGAGCACGGGATGATATAGGCGGGCGCCCCGGGGACGGACGACCTACTCCGTCTCGCCCAGTCGAGCGCCGCGAGCCAGGGCGTCCTGGTACTCCTTGACGGCCTTGAGCCTCTGCATGGGCTTCAGTCGCTCGAACATGGTATTGCCGTGCAGGTGATCGATCTCGTGCTGCAGGCACACGCAGAACAGGTCGCCCGTGGCCTCATAGCGGATCAGGTTGGCGTCCAAGTCATACGCCTCGACGACAACGTGATCGGGACGCTCGATCTCGCAGCTAATGCCAGGGATAGACAGACAGCCCTCGCTAAACGGCACCAGATGGTCGCTCTGCTCAACAATGACAGGGTTGATGAGCACGTACGGATCGTAGTCGTTCTTGTCGGTGTAGTCGCAGTCGATGGTGACGAGCTGGATGAGCTCGCCGATCTGCGGAGCAGCCAGGCCGCAGCCACCGTTCTCGAACATCATCTTCTTCATCTTCTCGGCAAGCGCCTCGATCGCAGGCGTAATCTCCTCGATGGCGGCGCACTCCTGGCGGAGACGAGGGTCGGGCGAAAGTACGATTCCGTTGGCTTCCATGGCCATCCTTTCGGGTTGTTACATCAAATCATAGGCATCGACGTCAACGCTCACGCTCACGCCGCGCACGGAGCCCACCTCTTTGAGGCAGGCGTCGATATCATCAGAGACATGGTACCCCACGGGCGACTTCACAAGCAGGTGGAAGCGATAACGGTCCTTGGCTCTCTCGATTACACACGAAGCCGGGCCCAGCACCTGCGGCACAGCGCTACCCACCCGCAAAAAATCGGGAGCGGCGGCATGCCAGCGGCGCTTGAGCAACTTTGCGATACGCCCAATATAATCCTGCGCATCATCCGCGTTCGCTGACCACACCAAAATGTTAACCAGGCGCACAAACGGCGGATACAGCGCTTCGCGACGCTGGTCCAAGTCGTAGTCGGTAAAGATCGAGCGATCATGCTCGGCAACGGCGCGAATGACCGGGTCCTCGGGCAGATAGGTCTGGATAATGACCTCGCCAGGGCGATCGCCGCGCCCGGCACGGCCGGCGACCTGCTCCAGCAAATCGTAAGCGCGCTCCCCCGCTCTAAAATCGGGAAGCTTTAATGCAAAGTCGGCATTAACCACGCCCACAAGGGTAACCTCGGGAAAGTCGAGGCCCTTGGCGATCATCTGGGTGCCCAGCAGCACCGCGCAATCGGCGGCATCGAACTGTTCAAGCAACTTCTTGTGCGCGTCCTTGCCACGCGTGGAATCGGCGTCCATGCGAATGATGGCGACATCCTCGGGCAGCATCTGGCGCAAGGCGTCCTCGATCTGCTGCGTGCCTAGGCCCATTTTTGCCAGGTAGCGACTGCCGCATTTGGGGCAACGGCTCGTGGGCGCCGGATAGGGCTGCACGCGCCAGGACGAACCGCAGGTATGGCACTGCAACGAATGCGTGCGCTCGTGATACGTGAGCGCGGTGGAACAGTGGTTGCAGGTGGGGACGCAGCCGCACTCGCGGCACATCAAAAACGGCGCAAAACCGCGGCGGTTGTGCAGCAGCACGGCCTTCTCACGACGCTCGACCACGCGTTCCAAGCCTTCCATTAGCGGTATTGAGAACATGGAGCGGCTGCCGTGCGAGAACTCGCGGCGCAGGTCGGCAATGCGAACCTCGGGCAGCACGGCGTGTCCCGGGCGCTCGGGCATCTCGACGCGTGTCCAAGTGACACCGTTGAACGTGCCGCGGCGGCAGCGGTCGAGGGCCTCGGCAGAAGGCGTAGCCGAGCCCAACACGAGCGGGCAGTGATAGCGACGCGCCATCTCGGCCGCCACCTCGCGCGCATGGTAGCGCGGGCTGGAACCCTGCTTATAGCTGGTCTCGTGCTCCTCGTCGATGATGATGAGGCCCAGGTCGCTGAGCGGGCAAAAGAGCGCCGAGCGGGCGCCCACGACCACGCGTGCGGCACCGCTGGCGACCATATCCCACTGGTCCAGGCGCTCACCGGCCGAAAGGCGCGAATGGAACACAGCAACCGTCTCGCCAAAGCGCGAACGGAAGCGCCCGACGGTTTGGGCCGTCAGCGAGATCTCGGGCACAAGCACGCACGCTGAACGGCCGGCCTCGAGCACGCGCTCGATAGCGGAGAGGTAGACCTCGGTTTTACCGGATCCGGTGACGCCGTCGACAAGGACTACGTCGCCGTGCGCATCCAGGCGAGCGCGCTCAATCTGCGCGAGCGCCTGCTGCTGGCCGTTCGTAAGTGCGACCGGCGCTTTACCGCTTGCCGAGGACAGCGTAGTCTGCTCGCTGCAACCGCGCCAGGCACGGCGCTCCTCCACCACCACGACGCCGCGTTTTTCGAGCGCCTTGATGGTCGCCGACATACTGTTGTAGAGCAAATTGAGGTCGCGCGTCGTGACCGGTCCGCACTGGAGCGCCTCGATGAGCTGACGCTGGCGAACTGCGGTCTTGGGCGGCGTATAGTCAAAGCCCTCGGGCGTAAGCATCACCCAGCGGTTTTGGATAGGCTTGACGGCGGGACGCTCGACCGTCCACGCCCCGTCATCGCCCTTAACGACACGCGGGCTGCCACCCGGAGGCAAAAACAGGCGCAGGCATTCGGAAAGCGTCGCGACATACTCGCGGCTCATCCAACGCGCAATGCGGGCGGCCTCGACGCCAAAGAGCGGTTTGCTGAGGATGGTCTCGATGGGCTTGACGCGCGAGGGGTCGAGGGCGTTGTTGCCTTGCAACTCGCCCAGCCCAGACGCAATGTCGACGATATAGCCCGCGGCAGCACGGTTGCCAAAGTGGACCAGGACGGTGGAGCCGATCAGCGCCTCGTTGGCGAGGGACTGCGGAATGCCGTAGGCGAATGGCTCGGACAGCGCACGGGTGGGAATGTCGAGGACCACGCTCGCGTAGGCGGCAATGGGCTCGGGCGCAGGCTCGGGCTTGGCCTGCTCGTCCGTGCGTCCCTCCTTTACGGGCGCCTGCTCAGGTTCAGGCGAACCAAACAGCGAAAGTTGCTCGGCCATGGTCTCTGTACCTCCCATCCCATACGTCTTTAGAAACAAGAGCCCCACTCGTGGTGAGCGGGGCTCGGATACATGCGTTTGCGCGACTGTTACAGCGCCATCGTGCGGGCGCGATCGATGCGCGCCAGGCAGTCGTCGCGGCCGACGAGCGCCATGGTCTCGCCCAGCGGAGGGCTCACCATGTTGCCGCAGACGGCGACGCGCACGGCCTGGAACACCACGCGCTTCTTGAGGTCCATCTGCTCGGGCAGCGGCTCAAGCGCGGCGTCGATGTTGGCGGCCGTCCACTCGGTAACACCCTCGAGCGCGGCCTTGGCGGCATCCAGAATGGCACCCATGCCTTCCTTGGCCAGGCCCTTGTTGACGGACTTCTCGTCATACTCGAGCGTCTCGGCCGTGGCAAAGATGGGAGCGGCGACGGTCACAGCGTCGGCCGGCATCTTGGTGCGCGGCTTGACGATGGCCGCGAGTGCGTCGATCCAGTCCTCGCCGTACTCGACATTACCCTCGATGAGGCCTGCCTCGTGCAGCTCGGGGACCATGATCTCATCGGCAAACTGAGCATCGGACATGCCATTGATGTACTCGGCATTGACCCAATCGAGCTTTTTAGGATCGAAGGTCGCCGGATTCTTGGAGATGCGGTCGAGCGAGAACTTGCTGGCCAGGACATCGCGTGGGATGATCGTGGTCTCGCCGTCGAGCGACCAGCCGAGCAGCGCCAGGTAGTTGACGAAAGCGTCGGGCAGGTAGCCGGCATCGCGGTACTCCTCCACCGAGGTGGCGCCGTGGCGCTTGGAGAGCTTCTTACCGTCGGCACCCAGGATCATGGAGATGTGGGCAAACGTGGGCACGGGTGCACCGAGGGCCTCGTAGACCATGACCTGGCGCGGGGTGTTGGACAGGTGGTCGTCGCCGCGAATGACATGGGTGATCTTCATCATGGCGTCATCGACGACGGTCGCGAAGTTGTACGTGGGTGTACCGTCGGAGCGGAAGATGACAAAATCGTCGAGCTCCTTGGCATCAAAGGTCACCTCGCCGTGGACGGCGTCGTGGATAACGACGTCGCCGCGGTCCTCGGGCACCTTGATGCGCAGGACGTAGGGCTCGCCGGCCTCGATGCGGCGGCGTGCCTCCTCAGGATCCAGATCGCGGCAGCGGCGCTGATAGCCCTGGAAGGGGTCCTTGCGCTCCTGCGCGGCCTTGCGATCGGCCTCGAGCTGCTCCTTGGTGCAGAAGCAGGGATATGCCTTGCCCTCGTCCCAAAGCTGCTGGGCGGCCTGCTTGTACAGGTCCAGGCGCTCGGTCTGGGCATAGGGGCCAAAGTCGCCGCCCACCTCGGGGCCCTCGTCCCAGTCAAGACCCAGCCAACGCATGGCGCGCAGGATGATCTGCGTGTTCTCGTCAGTGGAACGGGTGGGGTCGGTGTCGTCGATGCGCAGGATGAACGTGCCGCCGTTCGCGCGGGCAAAAGCCCAGTTATAAATAGCGGTGCGGGCGCCGCCGATGTGCAGCTTGCCCGTCGGTGAGGGTGCAAAGCGGACGCGAACGTCTGATGCCATGGAAATCTCCTCGATTGCAGGATGGATGTCTAACCGCACCAGTATAAAGCAACAATGCCCACCTCCGCACAAAGGGCATCGACCCACTCATTGGGGACAGAGTTAAATGACCAGTCGTTGGGGAGGTTCTTAGTTTATGGCTGGTCATTTAAACCTGTCCCCAATGACTAGGTGCGGAAAGGGTGTGAATGTTGGATTTACGCGCTATGATGTCCCCTTGCATACAGAGCCCGGCGGAATGGTAACGGTCGCCGGGACGCGTTTTGAAAGGACAATCATGTCAGAAGAACTTCGTTCCATCCCACCCCAACACGGGTCCTTTGTGTTTACGTCGGAGTCGGTGACCGAAGGCCATCCCGATAAGATCGCCGACCAGATCAGCGATGCCGTCCTCGACGCAATCCTCGCCAAAGAAATAGAGCTGCAGGAGCAGGGCTATATTGCGCCCAACGGCGTGCCCGCCAACGTGGAAAACGTCCGCTGCGCCTGCGAGACCCTCGTGACCACCGGCACCGTCATCGTCTCCGGCGAGATCCGCACCCAGGCATACGTTGACGTTCAGGAAATTGCCCGCGGCGTCATCCGCCGCATCGGCTACAACCGCGCCAAGTTTGGCTTTGACTGCGATACCTGCGGCGTCATGAGCCTCATCCACGAGCAGTCACCCGATATCGCCCAGGGCGTCGACGAGTCGTTTGAGACCCAGACCGGCGCCACCACCGACCCGATCGACCTGATCGGCGCCGGCGACCAGGGCATGATGTTCGGCTATGCCTCCAACGAGACCAAGACCCTCATGCCCATGCCACACTACCTGGCAAGCCGCCTGGCCGAGCGCCTGGCCGCCGTGCGCCACGACGGCACTCTGCCCTACCTGCGCCCCGACGGCAAGACCCAGGTCACCGTGCGCTACGAGGACGGCAAGCCCGTCGAGGTCACGACCATCGTCATCTCCACGCAGCATGCTGCCGAGATCGAGGACATGGGCAAGATCAAGGACGACCTCATCGAGCATGTTATCGCGCCTGTCATGGCTGCCGAGAACATGCCGTGGGATGGTGCCGACATCTACGTGAACCCCACCGGCCGCTTTGTCGTGGGCGGCCCCATGGGTGACACGGGCCTGACCGGCCGCAAGATCATCGTCGACACCTATGGCGGCTACGGCCGTCACGGCGGCGGTGCCTTTAGCGGCAAGGACTGCACCAAGGTCGACCGCTCCGCCGCGTACGCCGCTCGCTGGGTCGCCAAGAACGTCGTCGCCGCCGGCCTTGCCGACCGCTGCGAAGTCGAGCTGGCCTACGCCATCGGCGTGTCCAAGCCGTTGTCGATCATGGTCGACACCTTTGGCACCGCACATGTTGCCGAAGACAAGATCGTCGAGGCTGTGGAGAAGACCTTCGACCTGCGCCCGGGCGCCATCATCCGCGACCTAGACCTGCGCCGCCCCATCTACGAAAAGACGGCAGCCTACGGTCACTTTGGCCGCGAAGACCCCGACTTCACCTGGGAGAAAACCGACCGAGTCGAAGAACTCAAAGCAGCCTGCGGCCTGTAAGCTAACAAGAAAAGCCACAGCGAAATATAAACGCACCAAAAGGAGGTACCGGAACAACCGGTACTTCTTTTTTTAAACGGTGGTGAAGATGAGCCGACCTGGGACATGGAATAGGTCACAGACCGATAAATTTTGCAGCAGAGCGACTCCAACCATGTATCCTAAGTTCCGAGGGCTTTGGTATTTGGTCGGTCGCGAGTTCCGCACGAGCCGGAGGCCACTTAATGTGGCCTCCGTGCGAGCCAGGACTGTAGAGCAGGCGACCAAATACCAAAGCCCTCGGAACGACGGGATAAAGAAGGAGCAGCCATGGCAGGCAAGCCGCAAACACTAGCTACGACCTCGGCATTCGAGATCCTGGGCCCCATCATGGTCGGCCCCAGCTCATCGCACACCGCCGGTGCCCTGCGCTGCGCCCAGGTTGCCGCCAGCCTGCTGGAAGGCCGCATCACCAAAGTCAACTTTGGCCTGTGGAACTCCTTTGCCCACACCTACCGCGGCCACGGCACCGACCGCGCGCTCGTCGCGGGTATCTTGGGCCTTGATACCGACGACGAGAACATCAAGCAGGCCTTTGACCTCGCACGCGAGCAGGGTCTCGACTATCACTTTGACATCAAGGGCGACGACGCCTCCATCCACCCCAACACCGTCGACATCGAGATGGTCGACGACACGGGCGCCACGGCACAGGTCCGCGGCGAGAGCCTCGGCGGCGGCAAGATGCGCATCAGCCGTATCAACGGCGTCGGCGTCGACATCTCGGGAATGTATTCCACACTGTTTGTGGCACACCAGGATGTCCCCGGCGTGCTCGCCGCGCTCACGAACCTGCTCGCTTACGCACACGTGAACATCGCCTTCTGCCGCACCTACCGCACCGAGGTGGGCGGCCAGGCCTATTCCGTCTTTGAGACCGACGGCGCTCCCGACGACACCGTCGTCCCCATGCTGCGCAAGCTCGACAATGTCGATTACGCCACGTTTATCGAGCTCCCGGGCTCGGCCTCGTCGCTCTCCCCCGGTGTCTCGGCCAAGGAGATCTTCGACGACGGCGAGCAGTTGCTCGATGCGTGCGCCGAGCTCGGCCTGAATATCGGCGCCGTCATGGCCGTGCGCGAGGCGCGTCTGACCGGCGAGGCCCATGCTATCGCAGCCATGCGCCGCGTGCTCGACGTCATGCGCGAGGAGACCACGGCCCCCATCGCCAATCCGCAGCGATCGCTCGGCGGGCTTATCGGCGGAGAGGCCAAGCTCGTCGATGCCACCTACCGCAACGATTTAAGCGCAAGCCTGATGGGCCCCGTTCAGACCGATGCCGTGGCCCGCGCGATGGCCGTGCTCGAGCGCTCCGCCACCATGGGCGTGATCGTTGCCGCCCCCACGGCCGGCTCCGCGGGCGTCGTCCCCGGCTGCGTGCTGGCGCTCGCCGATCACCTCCAGCTCGACGATGAACAGGTCATGGATGCCCTCTACTGCGCCGCCGCCATCGGCCTCAACCTCACCACGAGCGCCTGCGTCGCCGGCGCCGAGGGCGGATGTCAGGCCGAGGTTGGAAGCGCTGCCGCCATGGCCGCCGCCGCGCTGGTCCAGATGATGGGCGGCACGCCCGAGCAAGCGCTCGACGCCAGCTCCATTGCACTGAGCAACCTGTTGGGCCTCGTTTGCGACCCCGTCGGCGGCCTTGTCGAGGTGCCCTGCCAAAACCGCAACGCCATCGGCGTGGCCGCGGCCTTCAGCTCGGCGCAGCTCGCCCTCGCCGGCATCAAGAGCCTGGTGCCGTTTGACCAGATGGCGCACGTGATGCTCTCGGTGGGCCACGCCCTGCCCGCCACGTTGCGCGAGACGGCCAAGGGCGGCATCGCGCAGGCTCCGGCAGCACTCTCGGCGTGCGCAAAATGCGGAATATGCGGATAGTGAGCAAAAGCGAACGATAGGTGGGACATATGTCCCACCTATCGTTTATCGCCACTGTTTTCGTAACACAAGCAATTGCGTAATCGCTATAATTCAAGCCCAGTTAAAACACGATGAGCCGTAAAGCGAAACTCGAAGGAAATATACACGATGTCGCAACTCGACCGCAGCCAACTGATCCCCGATCCGCAACAGCCCAGCAGGCAGCCCGGAGGCATCCAATCGCCCCGTCCCATTGCGCCAGCCCATGGTCAACAGCACGGCGCGGCAAATACCTCCCCGCGCCCCAATCAGGGCCAGCATCAGCAGCGTCAGCAGCGTTCCGCACATGGCGCCGGTCACAACCAGGGCCCTTCGCACACTCGAGTTTCTAACAACCGCGGCCCCGCCGACAACCGATCCGCAAAGGGCAATAAGACGGGCGGCAAGACGGCGTTCTTCGTCGTCCTCGGCCTTGTCGCTATCGTCTATATCGTGGGCGTCGTGGCGTTTTCGCAGATTGCCTACCCCAACACCACCATCGCCGGCGTCGATATCTCGTTTTCCAACGCCTCATCCGCCGCTACCAAGGTCGACTCCGCCTGGAAGCACTACAAACTCACCGTTTCGGGAGATGACTTTAGCTGGACATATCAGCCCGAATCCGACGAGCCCATCGTCGACGGCGAGGCAGCTGCGCACGAGATTATCGGCAGCAACGAGCCGCTGCTGTGGCCTTCGCGCCTGATTGCCTCGCTCGGCGGCAAGAACGTTAGCGCGACCAAAAACGGTACCATCGACCTGGAACAGGACGTCGACCTGTCCATGCTCTCGGACGCCTTTGACCAAAAGCAGTTCGAAGGGGATCTGGGTGCCGCCATCGACGCATTCAACGAAGGCCGCTCGGGTACCTTTGAGGCATCGAGCTCCTACGACGAGAAGGCGGGCAAGTTCACGATCGAGAAGGCCCGCTCCAACGAAAAGCTCAACCGCGAGCATGTCATTAAGTATGCGGAGATCGAGCTCGCGTCGCTGGCCGAGACCGTCGATCTTACGAAGCTCGGCAACGATGCCTACGAGCCGCTCAACGGCACGCTGACAGATGATCAGATTCAGGCCGCATGCGATGCCGCCAACAACTTCCTGGGCGTCAACGTGACTCTCAAGCTCAACGGCGAGGATGCCGGCAAGGTCGACGGCAGCTCGGTGCTGCAGTGGATCAGCTTTGCCGACCCTGCAAACCCCACACTCGACACCTCCCAGATCAGCAACTGGGCAGCAGACCTCGCCAACGGCTTTAATACCGTGGGCTCCACTCGCTGGTGGACGCGCGCCGATGGCAAGCAGTGCGCCGTCGAAGGCGGTGACTTTGGTTGGTCCATCGACAGCAGCACGCTTGCCAAGCAGGTCGAGGATGCTATTAACAACAAGCAGACCGGCGAGATTGAGATCAATTACTCCCAGAAGGCCGACACCTTTACCGCCAAGGGCGAGCCCGATTGGAAGGCGTATATCGACGTCGACCTGTCCGAGCAGCACGCGCGCTACTATGACGAGAGCGGAAATATCGTTTGGGAGGCCAACTTTATTTCCGGCAAACCGGGCGAAGACGCCACCCCCGAGGGCGTGTGGCAAATCAACAGCAATGACGGCGCCACCAAGCTTATCGGCGCCAAGGACCCCAAGACCGGTAAGCCCAAATACGAGAGCCCGGTGAGCTACTGGATGCCGTTTGAGGGCAACATGGTTGGCTTCCACGACGCTACCTGGCAAAACGACAAGAGCTTCGACGATCCCAACTCCTATAAGTGGTGCGGTAGCCACGGCTGCATCAATCTGCGCCTGGCCGATGCCAAGGCGCTCCACGATTGCATCAGCGTCGGTCTGTGCGTGGTCGTGCACTCCTAGCACATCTCACGTGTCACAACAAAGCTCAACGTTACCTACCTTTCGATGCTGAAAGAAACGCGCCTGTGCGCCCGCCCCAACCGGCGGGCGCATATACTTATCGAGGTATGTTCTATTAAGGAGACACCATGTCAAATGTCCCCACCATCACCCCGGGTCCCAATGATACCGGTCACTCGCTGGAAGGCGCGACCGAAACGCTGCCGCTTATCAACAGCGCCCCCACTGCACGTCAAAACGACAACGAGCAAGGTGGCGCCGGGATATCCGACGATGAGGCCTACGCAAAGCTCAAGGCCAAGCGCGCGGAGCGGCGCCGCAAAAAGCTCGTCCGCCGCGGCATCGCTGCCGGCATCGTGGGCGGCATTATCCTAATAGCCATTATTGTGAGCGTTGTCCTCAATTCGCAGCCGCAATCTGCAGGTGAACCTGTTACCGACATGGTCATGGAAGGCACCTTTACCACGACTGTCGAGGCAAAAGGACAGCTCAAGCCAATTTCTGCCTCAGTGGTCTCCCCTTCTGTCGATGGCACGGTGGCTTCGATCAACGTGCAAGCCGGCCAGTCCGTCAACGAGGGCGACGTGCTCATGACCATCAAAAACGATGAGCTCGATAACGCCGTTGCCGAGGCGAAGCGCGCGGTCGCGGCCGCCCAAGAAGACCTGAAAAACGCACAGGCGGCACTCGCCGCCGCACAGGCAGCACCGACATTGGATGCCGACGAAGCAACTGCCCCGACGGATGCAACCGCCAACGCCGGCGCCGTCTCGAGCGCCCAGCGCAATCTCGCCTCGGCCCAGGCAACCCTGGACCAGGCAAATGCCAAGGCGGCCGAACGCACCGTAAAGGCCCCCAGCTCGGGTAGCATCGTCGAGCTCAACGCCAAAGTAGGCGCCACGGTGACCGGAGGCATGATCATGGGCGAAGGCGACACGAGCGGCGGCAAGCAGTGCATGCAGATCGCCGACCTCTCCAAGATGAAGGTGACGGTTCAGGTGGGCGAAAAGGACATCGCCAAGATCGCCGTGGGCCAGAGCGCCAACGTTACCTATCCCGCGTTTCCCGATATCGTGAGCCAGGGCACCGTCACGGCTATCGCGTCGGTGGCAAACTCCGACGCCGCCAACGGTGGCGGCGGCAGCGTGACCTTTAACGTCGACATCCTCATCGAGGCACCCGACAGCCGCCTTAAGCCCGGTATGACTGCCGAGGTCTCGGTGGTGACCGAGCAGCTTGACGACGTAGTCATGGTGCCCACCATGGCGCTCATGACCGAGGATGGCGAGCACTATTACGTCAACGTGGCTGCCGATGACGAAGGCAAGGAGACGCGCCGCGTGAAGGTAACTGTCGTGACGCAAAACGACAACGAAGCTGTGGTCGGCAAGACGCAGGTCAAGCACGACGAGCAAGGCAACGAAATCAACCCCGACGTGCCGGTTACCAAGCTGCGCGATGGCGACACCATCGTAATGGATACTGACGCGGGCATGACGGCAGACGGCGGCGACGGCATGCCTGCCGACGGGGGCATGTAATGCGTCCCGTCATCGACATCCGCAACGTGCACCGCATCTTTGAGAGCGAGGCCGGTTGCGCCCACATCCTGCACAACGTGAGCCTGGCGGTAGACCCCGGTGAGTTCGTCGCCATCATCGGCCCCTCGGGCTCGGGCAAGTCGACGCTCATGAACATCCTGGGTTGCTTGGACAAACCGACGGCGGGCGACTATTACCTGCAGGGGCTCAATGTCGCCGAACTCGACGTTGATGAGCTCACCGAGGTGCGCGCGTTGAGCATCGGCTTTGTCTTTCAGAGTTTCAACCTACTGCCGCGCCTGTCGGTTATCGAAAACGTCATGCTGCCGCTGTCCTACACCAATGTGCCGCGCAACCAGCGCGAGATGCGCGCCGTGCACGCGCTGCAAGCCGTCACACTACCGGTCGACCATTGGGACCACCGCATATCAGAACTCTCTGGTGGACAGATGCAGCGCGTCGCCATCGCGCGCGCCCTCGTCAACGATCCGCCCATCATCTTGGCCGACGAGCCCACGGGAAACCTGGACTCGGCAACCGGGGCGCTCGTCATGGAAACCTTCCACAAACTCCAGGAGCGCGGCAAGACCATCGTGCTCATCACGCACGACCCGGGCATTGCCGCCGAGGCCGACCGAGCCGTGACCATTCGCGACGGGCGAATCCATGACGGCGCATATATCGCACATGCGCCGAATACGCTACGCGGCGCCATCAGCAACCTACCCGCGACTTGTACATCTTCCACGTGGCAGAAAGGAGCGAAGGCATGAGCACCCGAGATCTTATCCAAGAAGCCCTGCACTCGCTCGAGGCCAACAAGGGTCGCAGCCTGCTCACCATCCTAGGCATCGTCATTGGCATCGCCTCGGTCATAGCCATGACCTCGCTCATCGGCGGCATCCAAAACAGCCTGGTCAACAGCTTGGGCCTAAACGCGGCCCGCATGGTGCAGATCTACTCGTCCCAAGAGCTCACCGATTCGGACGTCGAGAAGCTGCGCAAGATGGTGCCGCAAATTGAGCAGATAGGCATCGTCGACAGCGCCTATTCCGAGTACAAAGTTGGAGATAAAAGCTATACCGTCATGGCACAGGGCGTCGATAGTGACATGCTCGATGCCATGGGCGCCAGCAAGATCGTTGCCGGTCGCACCTATAACGACATCGAGTCCAAATCCGGCGCTCGGGTGGCGCTCATCGGCCGCGGCGGCGCCGAGCAGCTGTACGGCAACGAGCAGGACGCGATCGGCAAGACCATCAAGGTCTCGAGCGGAGACGTGCAGATCATTGGCGTTATCGACGGCGGCAACGACTCCATGGGCTCGCTGAGCCTGTACATGCCCCGAGCAACGATCGCCGAGCTCTACGGCGAAGACAATCCATCGTTTCCCAGTGTGACGGCACTCGCCGCCGAGGGCACCGATATGGACGAGCTCTGCAAGACGATCGAGTCCAAGGTGCGCAGCATGAAGGGCATCTCGGAGGACGACGAGTACGACAGCGTGTCGGCAAGCTCCATGAAGAGCGCTATCGATGCCCTCAACTCCTTTATGAGCGCCTTCTCGCTCATCATGGGCGCCGTTGCTGGCATCTCACTTTTAGTCGGCGGTATCGGCATCATGAATATGATGCTCACCAACGTGACCGAGCGGATCCGCGAGATTGGCATTCGCCGCGCTCTGGGCGCAAGCCGACGTGACATCACCGCCCAGTTTTTGGCCGAATCCTCGGCGCTGTGCATCACCGGCGGCATTTTAGGTGTCGTGATTGGCTATCTGCTGGCCTGGGGGCTCACGTTCTTTGCAGCGAGCTCGGGCATTATGAACGAGTTAGGGGCCACTGGGACGATTACGCCGAGCTTCTCCATTACGACCGTGCTGATCGCGTTTGCCGTATCGGTCGGCATCGGCGTGATCTTTGGCTTCTACCCCGCGCGCCGCGCCGCAAAGCTCGATCCAGTCGAGTGCCTGCGCTATCAGTAATGCAATCCCCCTGAGTTGCGGTGAAATAGGGAGTGTTTAAGCTGTTAAAAGGCCCATTCAGTCCTTATTTCACCGCAACTCAGGGGGGATAAGGCGCTAGTGCTATTCGAAACGAGATTCCAGACTCGATAGTCCATTCAACGTAAGGTCGTTGGCGACCGCCGAGACGCGCTCGATGGGAACCGAGCCGTCCGACAACGCCCACGTGCGATAGATGCCGATAATGCCGGACAGCAAAAACGCCAGGTAGTAATCGAACATCTCGTCCTTTAGACCCTCGGGCAGCAGATCACGCTCAGCGATCTCGTGCTCGAGCGGCAAACGCAGACGAGCCATAAAGTCGTCGAGCGGAATGTTTTCGATCAACTGGCGATTAAGCACCAGGTTGTTGCACAGCGCCTCGTTAACGGTCTTGAAAAAGGACGCCGCAGCGCCAAGTGCGCGCTCGTTGGTGTCGCCGCCCATGGAGGAAAGCGTCTTCTCGACTGAATCGACGATCATCTGGACCACATCGACGGCAATGGCGTCGAGCAAGCCGTCGACCGTGCCAAAGTGCACGTAGAAGGTCTTACGGTCGACATTTGCCTCGCGCGCGATAGCGCTCACCGTAATATCGGCCAGGGGCTTTTCCATAAGCAGTCGCTCAAACGCCGAAAGAATCGCATTGCGACTGCGGACGATACGACGGTCAAGGCGCGGTTTGGTGGTAGCCATAGACGTGTCCCCTTCATGTCAACAGCCCACCTGTAAGTCCTCTACATGTGGGAGATAATCAACGTAAGAGGATTATCCTACATCTCACATCGCAATGACGAGCGTCATCAAGAACGCACGACTCGCCGACCGGGCCCTAAGATCGCTTCTTTTTATTGAGCGCCGCCGGGGAAACGCGAATGCCGTCGCCAGTCTGGCGAACGTAGGTCTGGCGTGCCGTCTTAGGGGCCACAGCAGGCTTTTGAGCACGTTGATTGGGATCAACGGTAACCTGGCACGCAGGATGTGCCTTAACGGGCGTAGAGGGCGTCTGAGGCGTGCGCCCGAGCTTGCGCATCATACGGTCCCAGCGTGCATGGATACTCTCGTTGTGAGCGCTCTTAAGGCCCAGCAGCGGGGCGGCCAAAATGGTCGGCACGATAAAGGTGATCAGACGCCACAGCAGATAGCCGGCAGTCGATGCCGTGCCAAAAAAGTGACCCAAAAACAATGCGAAGCCACCCTCGGCGCCACCAGTGCCGCCGGGCAGCGGAACGGCGGAGCTCAGCAGCTGGACAAAGGCGCTCGCAGCCATGACCGAGAAAAAGTCGACTTCGTGGTGGCCAAAAGAGAGCATCAAAAAGTACGGAACCAGGTAGAAAAACGCCAGCTGCAGCATAGTGATGACGACCGTGAGCAGCATGGACGAAAAATGGCCGGCAGATAGTTTGAATTTCTCGGAAAACGAGTAGATCTCGCCATCGACAAAGGTGCGCCAGCCCTCGATCTTTGTGGCCGAGACGCCCACGCGCTCGAGCCAATTGATGATGCAATGAGCGACGCGCGTGACGGTCTTGGGCATCAACGCCACGGCAAAGATGCCGAGTAGGATGCAGCAGTGACCGCCAAAGCTAAAGACGCACAGCAGCGTCATGTCGCCATAACGCTCGGCGAAAAACGGCATGCGGGCGAGCAGCAGAATGGCACCCCATGCCACCAGGCCAAACTGGTACACGATAAAGCGGGTGAACTGCGTGGCACCCGCTTCGCCCACGTTTTGGCCGGCTTTGGTAAGGCGGTAAATTTGAGCAGGCGTAGAGCCCATCATCATGGGTGTCAGGTTGCCAAAGAAGATGCCGCTCGCCTCGACCGAAATGAGGTCGCGGATGCCGACGGGCGAATCGGGGTTGAGCCAAACGGCGATCGCGTACGCCACGATGCCAAAAACGAGATACAGAAACATACAAAAGCATGCGGCGAAGAGCCAGGGCATCTGAACGCTGGACATAGCGGCCCAAAACTGCCCCATCTGCCCGGTCACGACCAGATAGACGATATACCCGATCAGCACAACGCCGATGAAGATGGCGCCGCGACGCGCGCTCTTGTTGTCATCGCCGCCAGAAACCTCGACCTGGGGCTTTGGGCTATGCTGAGAGGACTCCGTCATGAGGCTCCTTCTGACCGTCAAAGTATCTGGCCTATTGTACCCGTATGGGAGATGAGCAAAACGTAAAGCTATGAGGCAAATGGGATTAACAGACCAGCCCACACGCAACAAAAAACCCGACCTTCTCACGAAAGGCCGGGTATCTAAAACAGGGTAGCCCGTACCAGATTCGAACTGGTGATCTCCGCCTTGAGAGGGCGGCGTCCTAAACCGCTAGACGAACGGGCCATAAGCCTCAGCAGAAAAGAAGTGGTAGCCCGTACCAGATTCGAACTGGTGATCTCCGCCTTGAGAGGGCGGCGTCCTAAACCGCTAGACGAACGGGCCACATGACATCTGCACTGCCGTGCTGCGAGGACATATATTACGGGACAAAAAACGCGAGCGCAAGAAGAAATTCCAAATTGCCCGAATTTTGTCGGGAGGTTATGGAACACGCAGGTCAAATAGGCAGCTCATTTGGGACGGGACCGAAGGATGATTATCCAAGGCGCAGGTGGGCTAAGAGGGCTTCGCGCTCGTTGGGGACGTTGTCCTCGATTACGGCGTCGAGGGCGGCGTTGAGCAGCTGCCCCAACTCCGGCCCCGGTTTGACGCCGGCGCGAATCAGGTCGCCGCCGTTGATGGCAAGCATCTTGAGCGTATAGGGCTCCCCTGCCTCAAGCAGTCCGTGGGCGAGTGAGCGCATCTCCTCGATCGTCTCGACGTAATAGAAGCACGACGGCGCCTTGCCCAGCGTATCGGCACGCTTAAGGTCCATGAGCTCGTCAATCAGACGCGGTGTGTCGATGCCCTCGCCCGAAAGCAAGCGCATCATATTGAGTAAGCAAGAGCGCTCGGGGCGCAGCGGCTTATCGTGATACTTGATGAGTAGGCACACATCGCGAATCAAATCGTGCGAAAGCGCTAGACGATCCATAATGACGCGCGCCTTCTTGGCGCCAAGCTCGGGATGACCGTAGAAATGGCCGCTGCCCGCATGGTCGACCGTAAAGCAATCGGGCTTGGAGACGTCGTGCAAAAACGCCGCCCACATTAAGCTCGGCGAAGGCGCTACGCCGTCACACAGCGCCAACTCCCCCGCTACCGTCAACACGCGAGCGATATGCTCGTAGACATTAAAGGCATGGTAGACGCTGCGCTGGTCAAACCCACGAGCCGGCGCAAGCTCGGGCACGGCGGCACAAATGAGCTCGGGGTAGCGCAGCATCGCGTCTCCCCCGTGACCGGTCGAAAGAATGCCCTCAAGCTCAATGCCCACGCGCTCGCGTGCCACGGCATCGAGCAGCGGCGAGCATTCGGCAAGTGCCTGTTTGGTCTTAGGCTCGATCATAAAATCCAAGCGGCAGGCAAAACGCACCGCGCGCAGCATGCGAAGCGCATCCTCGTTAAAACGACGCTTGGGATCTCCGACGGCGCGGATCAACTTACGCCCTAAGTCGCCCTGGCCATCGTAGCGGTCGATAAGACCGCGCTCGGGATGCCAAGCCATAGCGTTAACGGTAAAGTCGCGACGCGCCAGATCGTCCTCAAGCGACGCCGCACGCTCCACACTCTGGGGATGGCGGCCATCGGTGTAAAAGCCGTCCAGACGATACGTCGTAACCTCAATGCGCTCATCGTCACAAATGGCGGTAATGCCGCCAAATTTAATGCCCGACTCAACTACCGCAATGTCAGCGGCCTCGAGTGCCGCCTTGGACTCCTGCCACAAGCCGCTGCAGCACATGTCGACATCGTGGCTGGGGCGTCCCATCAGGGCGTCACGTACCCAACCGCCCACGAACCAGGCCTCAAGACCGGCTGCCTCGAGCGCACGCAGGACACGGATGGAGGCATCGGTCGGCTGCGTACCGTTGAGCGAAACATTACACATGCCTATGGCCTCCTGCACTTGCGAGCATTAATCGATGGTTCTCAAGAAGTCTAACAAGAAACGGGCATGCGCGCACATGCAATCGTATCGTCGATCCGAACGAACGGGACAGCAAGCACCACATGCGCCCAGAATGCAAAAACACCCGCCTTGGAAATCCAAAGCGGGTGTTCGGCAACGATATGTCGATGCGGCTAGCAGACCTGGCGAACCTCAATGTGCTTGCTATATTCGTCCACCTTGGCAAAATCGCCCAGACCGGCACACTCCACCACGTTGGCGCCGGTGGCCATCGAGAGGCGCAGGGCGTCCTCGACGCGCTCAGGAGCATCGTGCCACACGGACAGGAAGGCGGCAAGCGAGGAGTCGCCCGCGCAGACCGTCGACAGTAGCTTGACCTCGAAGGTGCGGTTGGCAAACCAGATATGCTCACCGTTGGAGAAGTACGCACCGTCGCCACCAAGGGTCAGCAGCACGTTCTTGGCGCCCTTGGCATGCAGCTCGGCCATCGCGCCCTTGACGGACTCGTCGTCGCCACCGCTCACCTTAATGCCAAAGATGTCAAGCAGCTCGTCGTCGTTGGGCTTAATGAGCAGCGGCTCCATGGCAATGAGGTCGGCCAGCTGATGGCTCGAGATATCGAGCACGAACTCGGCACCCTTTGCCTTAACACGGCGCAGGACCTCGGCCAGAAAACCCTCAGAAGTGTTGGGGGGCAGCGAGCCGCTAATGACCAGGCAGGTCATGTCATCGAGTGAATCGATGAGCTCAAACATCTCCTGCTCGTTGGCTGCATTGATGGCGGCACCTGCATTGACCATGTTGTACTCGGTATCGGGGCCGGCGTTGAGGAAAACGTTGACGCGCGTGATGCCGTCGGTCCACACGGGCTTGACGGGCACGCCCAGGGCCTCGGCGCCCTTGACGATAAACTCGCCCGAGAAACCGGCAAAAAAGCCCAGGATCGTGGTGTCGACGCCGTAGTGATCGAGGGTGAACGAGACGTTGAGACCCTTGCCGTTGGGCGTATAGACCGCGTTGCGCGTGCGGGTGACGGTGTTGGCGGAAAGACCGTCGCAGGCAATGTTGTAGTCAATGGCGGGATTTGCAGTGAGCGTGTAAATCATGTAAGTTCCTTTCACAAGGCAACGTGTTAGTGAAAGTATATTCCACGCTTCGGGAAAAGACCATAGCGACTCGGCGAACGGTGTAGAACGCGTGCAGGGCGGCGGGATGACGGGCAAAAGAAACAGGGTCCTTGTCCTGTCGCTCGCCCACAATATACAAAAATGGCGCCCCGGCCAAAACCGGAGCGCCGTACACGCGAAAATAATGAGTTTCGCTTACTTGCGATCGAGCTTGCGGACAGCAACGCGCTTGCTGTACTCATCGACGTGACCGAAGTCGCCAATGCCCACGGACTCGGCAACGTTAGCGCCGGTGGCCATAGCGAGCTTCATGGCCTCCTCGACGTTGTCGCGATCCCTGTACCACTTGTGCAGGAACGCGGCGAGGGTGCAGTCGCCGGCGCAGACGGAAGAGACCAGCTTGATGTTGAACTCACGCTTGGCGTACCAGATGTCCTCGCCGTTGGAGAAGTAAGCGTCGCCGCGGCTACCACGGGTGAGCAGCACGTTCTGAACGCCGGCGTCGTGGGCGAGCTTCATGGCAACGCGGACCTCGTCGTCGGTGTCGACCGGCACGCCGAAGATGGCCTTCATCTCGTGATGGTTCGGCTTAATGAGCAGCGGCTTCTTGTGAGCGAGCTCCTTGAGCTTGTCGGAGGAAAGGTCAAGGACGACGTCTGCGCCACGGGCCTGAGCGTGCTCCATGACCTGAGCCAGGAAGTCGGGCGTAGCTTTGGGAGGCACGGAACCGGAGACGATCAGGCACTCAAGATCGCCCGCGGTGTCCAGGATGTTGTAGAGCTCCTTCTGATGCTCCGGCGTAATCGGGGCGCCGGGGTTCAGGATGCCGTACTCGTGCTGGCCATCGTTGACGTAGGTGTTGATACGCGTGATGCCGTCGGTCCAGACCGGGCGGCACAGACAACCCAGATTCATGACCTCCTCGACGATGAACTTGCCCGTGAAGCCAGCGAAGAAGCCGAGCGCGACGGTGTCGACACCCATCTTCTTAAAGGCGAAGGACACGTCGAGACCCTTGCCGTTAGCCGTGTAGCTGGCCGAGCCGGTGCGGACGTTCTCGTCGGGCTCGAGCGGAGAGCTCGAAACCGTCATGTCGACAGCCGGGTTAGCGGTTAGCGTGTAGAACATTTACAGTACCCCCTGTATATGTGAGGGCCGCGTGGCCGGCCCATTCCAACCACGCGGTTACCTCTGATACCAAATTAGCGAGCTGCGGACTCGAGCAGTGCCTTGACCTCGGCAGCGGTGTTGCAGGCGAGCGCCTTCTCGGCGAGCTCGTCGCACTCGGCCTTGGTCCACTGGCTGATGGTCTTGCGGGCGCGCAGGATCGACGGAGCGCTCATCGAGAACTCCTCCAGGCCCCAGCTGATCAGCAGCGGCTCAAGCAGCGGATCGGCAGCGGCCTCGCCGCACATACCGACCATGATGCCGGCCTTCACGCCGCTCTCGATGATGTTCTTGAGCGAGCGGAGCACGGCGGGATAGTACACCTGGTACAGGTTGGAGATGGTGTCGTTGCCACGGTCGGCGCACATGGTGTAGCCGATCAGGTCGTTGGTGCCGATGGAGAAGAAGTCGGCGACCTCGGCAAGACGGTCAGCGAGCAGCGAAGCGGCGGGCGTCTCGACCATGATGCCGACCTCGATGTTCTCGTTGAACTTGCGACCCTCTTCGGTCAGCTCGGCCTTGCACTGCTCGACGAGCTCCTTGACAGCCACGACCTCCTCGACGCAGGTGACGAGCGGGATCATGATCTTGACGTCACCGAAGGCGCTGGCGCGCAGCAGGGCGCGGAGCTGGACCTTGTACTGGTCGGGATTGGCCAGGCAGTAACGCACGGCGCGGAAGCCCATGAAGGGGTTGTCTTCCTTGACCATGTGCAGATACGGAATCTCCTTGTCGCCGCCCACATCAAGCGTACGAATGATGACCGGAGCGCCCTTGAGCGCGCTGGCGACCTTGCGGTAGGCGTTGAACTGCTCCTCCTCGGAAGGAAGCTCAGCAGAGTCCATGAACAGGAACTCGGAGCGGAACAGACCAATGGCCTCGGCGTCGTGATCGAGCGCGTTGGGCACGTCATCGGGGTTACCGATGTTGCAGGCGATGATCTTCTTGATGCCATCGGCAGTCACAGAAGGCTTGCCGCGGAAGGCCTCGAGGGCTGCCTTCTCGGCAGCGAAGGCCTCGGCCTTGGCGGTGTAGGCGGCGAGCGTCTCCTCGTCGGGATCGGCCTCGACGATGCCCTTGCCACCGTCGACGACAACGGTCATGCCGTTGCGCAGTGCGGTGCAGCTGTTGGAAACCGAAAGGACAGCCGGGATCTCGAGGGCGCGCGCGATAATCGCGGAGTGCGACGTACGGCCACCGGTCTCGGTGACGATACCGGCAACGTGGGCCTTATCGATCGTGGCGGTCATGGACGGCGTAAGGTCGTGCACGACAACGACGGTGTTCTCGGGCAGGACGGAAAGGTCGACGACCTCCTTGCCCAGCAGCTCGGCCAGAATACCGGTGCGGATGTCGGCGATATCGGCCGCGCGCAGACGGAACATCTCGTCGTCCATGGACAGGAACATGTTCTCGAACATGGTCGAGGTGTCCATGAGCGCCTGCTCGGCGCAGGTGCCGCCGTCAATGGCAGCGTTGATGGCGTCGGTCATGCCCGGGTCCTGAGCCAGGACAATGTGTCCGCTCATGATCTCGGCCTCGGCCTCGCCCACCGTCTCCTTCATGTGGTCGGCCTGAGCCTGGGTCTTCTCGCAGAAGACCGAAAGAGCGGACTGATAGCGCTCCTTCTCTGCTGCCGAATCAGCAACCTGGTGCGGCTCAAACGTCAAGTCGGGATCGACGGCGACCATAACGGTGCCGATACCGATGCCCTCGGAAGCGTTGACTCCCTGATACATTCCCATTCCTCTCTCCGTGTCATGTGATAAAGCGTTTTGCCATATCCATGACAAAAGAGCGCAGTTACCTTAAAACAGGTCACTGCGCCCCCAAATATGAACTTAGTTGTTCAACATGCGACCCGTTTGAGTTCTACTCGCCAAGACCGCTCTTGATGAGCTCGATGGCAGCAGCCAGAGCCTCGGCCTCGTCAGCGCCGTCGCACTTGACCTCGACCTCGGTGCCGCAGGGGATACCAGCAGCCATGAGGGCCATCGGGGACTTGCCGTTGACCTCCTTCTCGGGGGTGACGACCGTCACGTCGCAGGCGTACTTGCCCATGGTGGAGGCGAAGAGGCCAGCCGGACGCATGTGAAGACCCTGAGGATTAACGAGGGTAGCCTTCTCAGAAACCATAATTGACTCCTTTTTTGTGTTTAACCCCTGTCGACCATGCGACAGGAGCCATATTCACGACGTTGTTTATATTAACTCACATCAAACTGTTTTTCATTATGTTTCGCACGAATTATTGGACGGATGTCGTTCCTGCACGCTCGCCTGCCTGGCGGGGCGGTTAAGTTTGCTGCTCTACAGTCCTGCGCAAGACGGAAAGCACATTAAGTGCTTTCCTTTGCGTGCGGAACTCGCGACAAACTTAACCGCCCCGCCAGGCAGGCGAGCTGCGGAAACTCGGTCGGTCCAGAGTAATATCGTGAGAACGGAATTCTGGCTGAATATTTATCCGCACGGACGATCCGATAGACAGGCCGCGCTATCCCCTTCTTCTAAGTTGCGGTGAAATAGGGACTGCATTTGGAGTTGAATCGTTTAAACAGTCCCTATTTCACCGCAACTTGGGGGAGGGGTAGAAAAAGGGGGGGGGAGGCCCTGGAGAGGGTCTCCCCCTTTGTTACAGAGGCGATATTATTCGCGCGTTGCGGGATTACACCAGACGGGCGTTGATCGTCTTGGCGATCTCGGCGGCGTCGGTGGAACCCTTGACGGTGGCACGGAAGCCCTCGTCCATGAGCGCCTCGGCGACCTTGGACAGGATCTTGAGGTGCGTGGTGCCAGCCTGAGCGCCCGGGATGAGCAGGGCGATGGCAACGTTGACGGGAGCGCCGTCCATGGTGTCCCAACCGGTCACGCCAGAGTCGTCCTTGACGACGATGACGGCAGCCTCGGTGATGGCGTCGGACTTGGCATGCGGAATGGCGAAGCCCTCCATCATGCCCGTGGTGCCCTCGGCCTCGCGGGCCAGGAAGGCGTTCATCACGGCATCGGCGTCGTCAGCGACACCGGCTTTGACGGCCTGGTTGGAGACAAAGCTCAGGGCCTCGTCACGAGAAGTGAAGTCCTCGGCGACAAAGACGTTCTCGACCTTCACGAAATCGGCAGCCTCGGCCTTGGGAGCCTCGACAGCAGCGGCCTTGGGAGCCTCGACCGGCTTAGCGGGAGCGGCAGGAGCGGCCTTCTGGTTCTTCTCGAAGTCATACTTCTTGAAAGCGACGAACAGGATGCCACCGACCACGGCGCCGATGAGGATCGCGAGGACCCACAGCGGACCGTTCTCGACAACGGGCAGGACCAGGAAGCCACCGTGGGGCGCCGGATCGTGGACGTTGAACATAATGGTCAGGATCGAGGCGATGGAGGAACCGAGCATCATGATGGGCATGACGGGCCAGATGTTCTTGGTCATGAACGGAATGGCGCCCTCGGTGATGTGGGTGCAGCCAAGGATGAGGTTGACGACACCGGCGTCATGATCCTCCTGGCTGAAGTACTTCTTGCCGACGATGACGGCAAAGGTGGTGATCAGCGGCGGAACGATGCAGGCAGCAGAGACGGCAGCCATGAAGTTGGTGCCGAAGTTGTAGGTGTCGGTGCCGACACCGGCAGCCAGGGCCTCGGTGAGCATGGCGGTACCGGTGACGTAAGCAGCCTTGTTGACCGGGCCGCCCATGTCAAAGGCACACATGCAACCAATAGCAAGACCCAGGACAACAGCGCCAGAGGCAGACAGACCCTTGAGGAAGTCCATCATGGCGGTGTTGATGGCAGCCATGGGGCCGGAGATGCCGAGCATGACCAGACCGACGATAGCAGTCGAGAACAGCGGGTACAGGAAGATGGCTTTGAGGCCGTCCAGGTTCTTGGGCAGCTTGGCAAAAACCTTCTCGAGCAGAAGGATGACATAGCCGGCGAGGAAGCCGCCGACAATGCCGCCCAGGAAGCCGAAGCCCACACCGGTGCCGCCAGCATCGATCATGTGTGTATCGGCGTTAACGGGCAGGCCCTGGATGGCGATCATACCGGCAACAAAGCCGGGGACGAGCGCCGGACGCTTGCCGATGGACTCGGCGATGTAGGCGGAAAGCACGGGAACCATGAGGTTCATGGCAATGCCGCCGATGATCTTGAGCATAGCGGCGAAGCTGTTGTAGTCGGCAGCCGTCGAATCGAAGGACGTGATGCCCCACAGGAACGAAACAGCGGTCAGGACACCACCGGCAACGACGAAGACCAGCATGTGGCTGACGCCGTTCATGAGGTGCTTATAGATGATGTGGCCGATGGACTCCTTCTCCTCGACCTCATCCTCGACATCGGCAGCAGCCGCAACCGTGTCGTCGCCCTTGGCGGCAAGGGCACGATCGATCAGCTTGCCGGCAGCCTCGACGGACAGGGCCTTGGAAACACCAACGGAAACCATGGGCTTACCGGCGAAACGCTCCGCCTGGACATCCTTATCGGCTGCGACGACGACGGCCTTGGCACCAGCGATCTCACTCTTGGTGAGCTCGTTCTCGACACCGACCTGGCCATGGGTCTCGACCTTAATGGTCAGACCGCGCTCGGCAGCTGCCTTCTCCAGCGCCTCCTTCGCCATGAAGGTGTGCGCGATACCGGTCGGGCAACCGGTGGCGGCGATGATGTCAAACTTAGCCATGTGTCCCTCCTTCTTGAGTACAGCGCCCGCGGGCGCTCCCCTACACGCGCTTCAATGCGCGTTTTTCCACACCTGAAAGATACCAACCCACCGCTTATATGAGAAGCAATACAGCTCATTTCTCCGGTAAAAGATTCTTTCATTACCGTAAACGGTCGATGAAAGTTTACCATCAACAATTGAAACGTCAAGGTGTATCTTGTAATTGAAAATGCCCGTATACTACGACATTACAAAACAAGTCCGATTTTCATGCCAGCCAGGGGCCATCCCATGTCCGATAGCAGCAAGAGCGCACTCTCCCTTATTAGTATGCACAGGGGGTACAGCGAGTCCGAGCAGCGCATTGTCGACTATATCCTAGAGCACCAGTCCGAGGCCCCGCGCCTGACAGCCGCCCAGCTTTCGCGCGCCGCTGCAACCTCCGAAGCAACCGTCTCGCGCTTCTGCCGCAAACTGGGTTTTGGCAGTTTTCGCAGTTTCCAGTTTTCACTAGCGCGCGATCTGGAAAGCCAGCGCAATGAAGGCCTCACCGACGAGGTCTCGCTCGACAATATGGAGCAGAGCCTCAAGAATATTCTCGCTGCCAAGGTCAGCGAACTCAATGCGACTATCGATGGCATTGATCACGACACGCTGAAAGCCGTCGTGCACGCGTTTAAGAACGCAGGGGCTATCGAGTTTGCAGCCGTGGGCAATACGAACGCGGTCGCGCTCGACGCGACATTTAAGTTTTCGCAGCTGGGCCTTCGCTGCATGGCAAGCACCATCAGCGAGACCTCGATTGGTTTCGCGCTCACGTTGCGCCCTGGAGATGTCATCGTGCTGATCTCGAACTCCGGCAAGTCGCGCCGACTGAATCGCATGGCAAAAGCAGCTCGCGACTGCGGTGCCACCGTAGTCGTCATCAGCAGCGACAGCAAGTCGCCGCTTGCTCGCCTGGCCGACTACACCTTTAATACCGTGAACCACGAGGCACTGCTCACCACTGGTGACTTTGCGTTCTCCAAGATGAGCGCCACGATGATCATCGAGGTTATCTACAACTTCCTGCTGCCCGAAATCGAGGACGCGCGCGAGCACATCAGCTACTACGAGGAGCTCATCCAGCCGGATAAGGTCGTGGAGTAGGTTTTAGCAGGAGTGTTATGTACCGTTCCCACAAAACTATGCCGGTTTACTACGATGAAATCGGAATAAGCGATCACATCGTGTTTTAAAAGAAAACCGCAGGGGTTCTACCTGCGGTTTTCTTTTTACAATTTTAGCTGTGCTCGAGCTACGCCGATTCATCGTAGTAAACCGGCATAGTTTTTGACGGTCGGGCCAGACAAGCAAGTGGCGGTGCAACAATTGCTGATATTTTGTCCCCGCCAACACTGTCAGCTCGTTCTAACCTCGAGCCTCTTCCAACATCTGCTTGGCATGTGCCAGGCTTGCCTCAGATTGATCGCCACTCAGCATACGGGCGATCTCCGCGATGCGGGCGTCCCCGGCCACCTCATCCAGATGCGTCTGGGGAACGTCGCCGGGCTCTTTGCTCACCACGTAGTGTTTGTCGGCCATGACAGCGACCTGCGCCAGGTGGGTTACGACAATCACCTGATGCGTAGCGGCGAGATCTGCCAGCACGCTCGCGAGGGCACGTGCTGTAGAGCCGCCGACACCGGCATCGACCTCGTCGAACACCAGCGTATCCACGCCGTCCGCGTTACCGAGGACAACCTTGCTCGCCAGCATAACGCGGCTCAGCTCGCCGCCCGACGCAATGCGGCGCAGGGGGCGCGGCGTCAATCCGGCACCGCTGCGATACAAAAGCTCATAGCTCGAAGGGCCCGCCGGCGTCCACTCGGCACGCGGAAGATCGCGCGACTCCCAAACGAGCTCGGCGCCGCCCATCTCCAGGCGCGCCATCTGACGGCCAACCTCGTGGCAAAAGCGAGGGGCTGCCGTATTCCGCGCGCGTTTAAGCGCCTTGGCAGCAGCAAAAAGCTCGCGTTCGGCGCTCCCAAGCGCCTCGCGCGCCTTCTTGATCTGCTCATCACCATCATCGACCAGAGAGAGCAGTTCTTGTGAGCGGTCGCGCATGGCAAAGACATCGTCCATGGTGGGCCCCCACTGACGCAGTAGGGCCTTAAGATCGGAATAGCGCTCGCGCATGCGAGCCAGCTCGCGCGGATCGAAGGCGGCCCCATCGCGATAAGCGCGCAGCTCGTTAGCACAATCCTCGAGCGAGATGCAGGCATCCGAAAGCGAATCGGCAATGTCGCCCAGCTTTCGATCGACAGTAGCCATGCGAGAAAGCTCCGCCACGGCACTGTTCACGGCATCGAGCGCTCCCCCTTCGGCAGCAAGCGATGCATGGGCATCGTTGGCCGTGGCCACCAACACCTCGGCATGCTCGGAGCGCGGCAGCAGCTCCTCGAGCTCCTCGTACTCGCCTGGCTTGGGGTCGACCTCGGCGATGCGTTCCAGGGCGAAGCGTGCCTCCTCAACGCGACTCCCCTGCGCACGCGAGGTCTCTTCGACGCGACGGACCTCCTTGGCAGCCGCACGCGATGCCTTAAAGCAAGCACAGTAGTGCTCGAGCGCCTCGAGTGCCGGGCGCCCTGCCCAGGCATCGACCATGGCAACATGATGCGTCGGGTCGAGCAGGCGCTGGTGCTCGTGCTGACCGCAAAGATCCATCATCACGCCGACGCGCTCCGAAAGTTCGCGCACGCTGGCGATGCGGCCGTCAATTTTTACGCGGCTGCGGCCCTCGGCAGAAAGGCTGCGCTGCACGGTGACGCCCTCCGTGTCATGCGGGCCATCAAACAGGCGCGCCTCGACGCTGGCAAGTGCCTCGCCCTCGCGCACCGTCGACGAATCCGCGCGCTCGCCCAAAATGAGCTTGAGTGCCGAGAGCAGCGCGGTCTTACCGGCGCCGGTTTCTCCAGTCAGAACCGTTAGACCCGTGCTCGGAACCAACGTCGCCTCGCGAATGAGTGCAATGTTGGAAACCTGCAGCTCATCGATCATGACGCACTCCGTAGAACACGCGGCTCACCGAGTTATAGAAACTCTCGGGGCCGTAATCCAGCAGCAGCACATCGCCGGGACCACGGCGCACAGCCACGCTCTCGACCGTGCCATCGCAGGTAATAAACTGTCCATCGATGGCGATCGCCGGAACGCTTGGGCGATCATCGGACATAAAGATCTCCACGACATCGCTCGGCGAGGTCAAAAAAGCGCGAGCCTGAATGGTATGCGGGGCGATGGGCACGCATACCATTCCAGTGTAATCGGGGCTGACGATAGGGCCGCCGGCGGAAAGCGCGTAGCCGGTGGAGCCGGTCGCCGTCGATACGACCACGCCGTCGCCGCGCAGGCGGTCGATATGATGGCCGGACACCGTGATATCGAACTCGACCATATCGGACAGGGGCCCGCGCGTAAGCGCCATATCGTTGAGAGCAAACGTGCGCACAACATCCTTCGTACCGTCTTCGCGAACCGAAACGATATCGGCGGCGATGGTGGCGCGGCGGCTCACATGGAGCTCGCCGGACAGGGCATCGCTCACGACCTGCAAAATGTCGCGCTCCTCGGGGCTCGCGGCCGTCAAAAAACCCAAATGACCATAGGAAAGACCCAAAATGGGAATCTCACGGTAGTTGAGAATGCGGGCGGCACGCAGCAGCGTGCCGTCGCCGCCGAGCGTAATAACCAAGTCGGCATCGTCAACATCGGGCGCGCTCTGAATCTTAGAGCGCTGGTCGGCAGCCCATGCGACCTCGTAACCTTGGCGCGAAAGCCAAAGCTCGAGCATCAGGCCGCTCTCGACCGCCTCTTGCTTGTAGTAATTGGGAACCAGAAAGACCTTCATAGCGTTGCAGCTTTCTCGCTCAAAACCGATACCTGGGATTGAAGCTCATCGTCGGTGCGTTCGCCGGGTGCAAACCTCGTGCCGTACAGGAAAAACTCAACGTTGCCCTTGGCGCCGTGGATGGGCGACACGCACACGTCGAGCGGGAACAGGCCCTTGGCGGTAAAGAGCTCAATCGCCGCCGTGAGCGTATCGCGACGGACGGCGGGGTCGGTCACGATACCGCCCTCGCCCACCAGCGCAGCCGGCGCCTCAAACTGCGGCTTTACGAGCGTGCAAAACGAACCCGAAGGCTTCAGGCACGCCAGCACGGCGTCGATGATATTCGCGATACTCGTAAACGACACATCGCACACGGCCAGGTCGATAGCGCCACCGTAGCCGAGCTCGGGCAACTGCGTCACATTCGTTCGCTCGTGGAGCGTCACACGATCGTCTTGGCGCAGCGACCAATCAAACTGGGCGCGACCCACATCAACCGAAACGACCGTGGCGGCGCCACGCTTGAGCAGGCAATCGGTAAAGCCGCCCGTAGAACAGCCCACATCGAGGCAAGCAAGGTCCGTCGGATCAATCCCAAACGAATCGAGTGCGCCCTCGAGCTTGAGCCCGCCACGCCCCACATAGGGAATACGACCCTTCACGTGCAACGGCAAGCCAGGCGTCACCTTAAGCCCCGGGGAGGTCAAACGCTCGCCGCCACTCGAGACCAAGCCGGCCATAAGAGTGCGAAGGGCATCCGCGCGATCGGCGCAGATGCCCTGTGAAATCAGTTCGTCATCGAGACGCACGCGTTTCATGAATGCCATCAACCATTCGTATCCGAAGACGCGGCCTGGCTATCCTTGGAGTCGTTTGCCGCATCCTCATCGTATTCCTGCTCGAGCTTATCTGCCTCGCGAGGCGTCAGCTCAAACTTATCGACCATGTCGACCGCACGAGAGCCCAGCTCGATCGCCTCGTCAAACAAATCGAGCGAACGCTCCAGGGACGTATCCTTGGAGCGAACGGTCGCGATAATCTGGTCCAAGCGGTCCGAGATCTCGTCGAAGTTGCGGACGGAACCCTCTGGCATGGCTACTCCTCGACGGTACCGGTCTCGGCCTCGGCGACCTCGGCGCCCTCATCGAGAACGCCGGCCGCAGCCTGAGCGGCGGCGACCTTGGCGGCAGCCTCGGCAGCCTGGGCCTCCTCGCGGGCACGGTCCTCGGCCAGCAGCTCCTGATAGAGATCCTCGCCCGGCAGCTCCTCGCTACGAGCGATCTTGCCCAGCACGCCGTTGACAAACGACGCGGACTGGTCGGTGCCATAGGCCTTGGCAAGCTCGACTGCCTCGTTGATCACGATGGCGTCCGAGACCTCCTCGTCGGTGAGGAAGCGCATCTCATAGACGGCGATGCGCAGCAAATTGCGGTCGGCACCGGGCATACGCATAAGATCCCAGTTCTTGGCGACGGAGCGAAGGGCGCAGTCGATGCGGTCGATATGCTCGTAGGCACCGCGGCACAGCTCCAGCGCATAGGGGTCGAGGGGACCCTTCGAGATCAGGAAATCGCCCTCGAGGACGCGCTCGAGCGGGCTGTCCGTGGCCTCGGCCTGGAACAGAAGCTGCAGCGCCTGACTGCGGGCAAGCGTACGCCCGCGATAAACCTTAAGGCTCAAAGGTTACTCCTTGGGGAAAACGAGGCCGTCGATGCAAACGTCAACGCGCTCGACCTCGACGCCCACCTGGGCATCGATGGCGGCGACCACGGCGGCGCGAACGGCCTCGGCGAGTTTCTTGAACGGATAGCCAAAGAACACCACGACGCGCACGGTAAGCGCGAGCTTGTCGCCGATGACCTCGGCCTCGACCGCCGGCTCGGAAGCCGGGGCCTTGGACGAAAGCATCATGGAGACAAGGTTGGTGGCAAGGTCCTTGACGCCCACGGAGGCGACGCCCTCGACATCCGTGACGGCGCGCGAGACGATGGCGGTCAGAACATCGGGCGAAATGCCGATGCCGTCAATCTTGATTTCCTGGGGCATGAGTCCTCCTAGAAGAGTTGGTTGCTAGACGCGGGAGACGAACTTGCCGTCGCGGGTGTCAACCTTAATGACCTCGCCCTCGTTGAGGTACATGGGGACCTGGATGACAGCGCCGGTGTCGATGGTGGCCGGCTTGGTGGAACCCTGGACGGTATCGCCCTTGAAGCCCGGGTCGGTCTGGACGATGGTGGTCTCGATGAACATCGGCGGGGTCACGCCCATGAGCTCGTCGTCGGCGAAGAGCAGCTGGCAGGTGTCATTCTCGCGCAGCCACTTGGCGTTCTCGCCCACCATATCCTCGGGAACGGGAACCTGCTCGTAGGACTCGTTATCCATGAAGATGTAGTCGGCGCCGTCGTTGTAGAGGTACTGGAACTCACGGGTGGTGAGCATGACGCTCTCGAACTTGGTGCCGGCGTTGCAGGTGTTCTCGACGACGCGGCCGCTCTTGATGTCGCGGGTCTTGTAGCGCACGAAAGCGCCGCCCTTGCCCGGCTTGACGTGCTGGAACTCGACGATGGTGTAGACCTTGTCCTTAATGCGGAGACCGAGGCCGTTCTTGAAGTCGGCGGTAGAGATAGTAGGCATAGCGACCTTTCTTGTTATTGGCTAGACGCACAAACGTCCAAATTACATACGAGCGAAATTATACACTTGCAGACGGCGGCTGCGGCGAGCGCATAAAAAGAGAACGCGGGACGCCCGAATCGATCCGGACGCCCCGCCTCCAAAAACCCAAATGGATGGTTTAGCAATCGATAATATGCAGGTCGTGCGGGGTCTTGGTGAAGGGCTCGTAGCCGTTCTCGGTGACGACGCCGTAGTCCTCCAGGCGCACGCCGCCCACGCCGGGCAGGTACACGCCGGGCTCCATGGTGATAACCGAGCCGACTTCGATGATATTCTTGCTGCGGTTGAAGTTAGGCAGCTCGTGGATGTCGATGCCCACGCCGTGGCCCAGACCATGGTTGTAGTAATCGCCATAGCCGGCATCGCCAATAATCTTCTTGGAAAGCTTGAAAATGTCGTTGCCCTCGACGCCCGGATGGATAGCGGCGACGCACTCCTCATGGGTGCGGCGCACGAGCGCGTACAGGTCGAGCTGCTCCTGGGTGGGCTCGCCCATCACGACAGTGCGCGTCATGTCGGAGCGGTAGTCGCAGTAGCCCGCACCGTAATCCATGAGGACAAAGTCGCCCTTCTCGATCACGCGGTCGCTCGGGACGGCATGCGGATTGGCGGTGTTGGGACCGCTCGCGACGATGGAGCCAAAGGCCAGGCTGTCGGCGCCGTTGGCGAACATAAAGTTCTCGAGCTCGTTGCGGACCTGCTTCTCGGTCATGCCGGGCTTAATAAAGCCGAGCATGTGCTGGAAGGCGGCATCGGTAATCGACTGCGCGTGGCGCATGAGCTCGATCTCCTCTGCATCCTTGATGGCACGCATCTTGCGGATGTCGTCATGCATCAGCGGCAGCATGCAGGCAACGGAGCGGTCCTCCAGACCACGCTGAATACCCTGGTAGAAGTTAATCTGCATGTCATCCTCGACGGCGCAGACGCGGCATTTGTTGGCCGCAATCTTGCCGGCGACCCAGCCGGGGATGGTGCCCTCGTCCATGTCGTAGACCCAGAGGCTGCCGGCGGGCGTGTTCTCCTCAAAACTGTTGAGATAGCGCGAGTCAGTGTGGAACAGGCACTGATCGGCCGTAATAAACGCGGCGTGAGGGAACTCGAAGGTGTAATCGAAGACGCCCTTCACGCCCGTGAGCCAACGGAGATTGGCCTCGTCGCGCACGACGATGGCGTCGTAGCCGCGCTCAGCCATCAGGGCACGGACGCGCTCGATACGACCGGCAGGACCGGCAGCAAACTCAGACATGCAGATTCCTTTCTTGTTGTCCTCATAAAAGCGGGACGGGTCCCGATCGAAAGACGGATTCGCACGCGATCCGCAACCGATTGAAAACCCGCACCTCAACATGATACGAAAGACGATGGATGTCAATAAAACTTAGAGAAGTTCTTTGCGAGAAGCCAAGTAGGCATGAGCATGGCGCTCAAGAACCTCGTCCTCAACGCTCGTTAGACGAATGGCGCCAAGTGCCGCGGGCAGCGGCAACATACTGCGGTTCGAGCGGACAAACTGCTGCCTGCGGAACTCCTCGATATATGCGGCGGGCTCCAGATCGAAGGCAAACTCCTCGATACCAAAGTCCTCCAGGCAGTCATCGACCTCAAAGACGTAATCGATATCGAAGTCGCAGGCATCATGTGCTAGGCGCGCCTCAAAGCGCATACCTTCGGACAACAGCTGGTAGGCAGGGACCTGCGAAGCGGCATCGCCCAAGCAGGCGCGCAGGGTACGCTCCCCCGTCTTGCCAAAATCGAGCGCATGGCGGGCACTCGGGTTCGTGGCCATCAGTACGTCCTTGCGGGCAGTCTGAGACCACTGAACGGCATTGACAAGCGCGACTTCCTCGCCAGCGAGAATCTCGGGGACGGTCTCGGTAAACTGATTCCAACGCGACTTGCTGCTCGAGAGCATAGTGCCCACGAGCACCGCATAGCCAAGCTTAAGGTCCTCGGGGTTGGCCTCGCGAACAAGGTCCAGATTGCACACGACCAGACCGGGCTCGGGACGCACCGCGATGGCGGGCAGCGAGCGGTCGCCCGAAGCGACGAGCGGCTCCATCGTCGTAGCGACCGTGAGCATAGCGTCGAAGGTCGTCGGTAGCAGTGCGCACTCGGTACGACCGCACCACTGGTTGGCGCACCAGCAAACAACCGAGCAGGATGCGGCATCGCCAACGGCAACAACCAGGTCATCGCAGGTAATACCGTTAGCCGACAGTGCGCCAAAGACAGTATCGGCGTCAGCCAAGGTCGCGCCATCAGGCGAGACCTCGAGCGGCAGCTGCGAGACGGCAAAGCCCGCATCGACCAGTGCGTGCTCAACGATCTCGCCAAAGCGATCGGACACAGCGCTGTTCCAAACCACCATCGCCCGCTTGGGTTTGCCCACAGCCGAGGCAAACATGCGCGACAGCTCCTCGAACGCGCCCAATCCGACGCGGACATCGACACTGCGGTTTTGGAAATTGATAAGTTGACGGCGAATCATAGCAGTCCACGCTCCAAAAGCATCTCGGCACAAAGGTAGGAAACGTCCTCGAAGGACTTGTTGCGAATATCAAGGGTAAGATCGGCAGCTTGACGATACAACGGACGGCGATGCTCAAAGAGCAGCGCCGCGTGCTCGGGCGAGCGGAAATCGGGACGCGTGTCGGAGCGGCGGATCTGGCGCATCGAATCCTCAAAGTCACCCTCGAGGTACACACAGGTACCCATCTGGTGCATGAGCTCGATATTGACCGACGTCTCGACAATGCCACCACCGCACGAAACCAGCAGGCTGCGCTCGCTTTGGAGCGAACGGAGCGCCGAGGTTTCGAGCTCGCGAAAACGCTCCTCGCCCTCGGTCTCAAAAATCTCAGTAACCGATTTGCCGCAGCGACGCACGACCAGGCGGTCGGTATCGATAAACCGACGTTTGAACATGGTGCCCACGTTGCGCGCGAGCGTCGATTTACCCGCACCCAAAAACCCGATAAAGAAGATATGGTCGCAGCCGTGCTTGGTGTGCTGGGACATGACGAAACCTATTCCTCGCAGGGAAGGTCGCGCAGGGCCCGGCGCTCAAAAATACGGAAGATCTGCGTATACCACAGGTCCTGCGTGGCCTGCGGCTTTACCAAGATCGTATCGACGCCGGCAAAGTTACCGCTCCACACGTCCGTGTACAGCTGATCACCGATCAGCACGGCCTCATCGGCCGTGGCACCCAGGCGCTTAAGTCCGGCCTTGAGAGCAAACGGCGCGGGCTTCATGGCATGGCTGATGGCCTCGAGACCCAACTCGCGTGCGGAGCTCATGACCTGGTCGCGATGCCAGTTGTTCGACACCATACACAGCCTAAAGCCCTTAGAGCGAGCGGCTTCGAGCCAAGCGGAGACCGCAGCGGGAACCTGCTCGGTATCACGCGGCACCAAGGTGTTATCGCGGTCGAGCAAAATAGCGCGCTTGCCGTCGGCCCAAAGGGCATCGAGGTCGATGCGGTCGACCGAGGCAACATATCGTTTGGGGCTAAAAATCCTCATGTTTAATTCCAAGACTGTTGGTGCTCTTCGTAGGTCTGCGAGAAAAACTCCTCGTCCTGCGTAATGTAGAAATACAGGTCATCGGAGTCGGTCGGCTCAAGGGTTGCCTTGAGTGCCTCGAGCGACGGAGAGCAGATGGGCGTGGGCGGTAGCCCTTCATGCTTATAGGTGTTGTAGGGACTATCGCTCTGCAGGTCGGCGGCGGTAACTTCGCCGCCGGTAACATACATCATGGTCGCATCGCTATTGAGGTAGCGCAGACCGTCGAGCTTGCCGGCAAGACGGTTGTAGAACACCGAGGCGACATGCGCGCGCTGCTCGGCGTTGAGGCCTTCGCGCTCAACGATGGAAGCGAGATTGATGATGTCGTAATCAGACATCTCCACGCCGTAGCGCTCCTTGATTTTGGCCTCGCAGCCGGCAAAATCGAGCGACTTGTACTCGGTGTTGAATTGATCGAGCATGGCGCGAATCACATCATCGGCGCTCGGTTTCTTACCCAACGAATAGGTCTTGGGGAATAGGAAGCCCTCGAGCGAATCGTTTGCAGCGCCCTCAAGGAAGCTATAGTCCTTCACATAGTTGGAGGCCTTTGCCTGATTGAGGAAGTCTTCCTTGGAGATACTGTCATATGCCTTGGCCACGCGATCGGCGACCTGGTCAACCGTCAGGCCCTCTGGGATAGTCAGTGCATCGGAGCTCGCATTGGGGCCCTCCATGAGCTGCTGAACGACCTTGGTCGCGTCCATGAGCGTGGTGAACGAGTAGGTGCCGGGCTTGAGCGACATGTCGGCGTTGAGCTTTTTGACCGCCGCGTAATAATCCTTGGGATTTTCGACGATATGGTTCTCGGAGAGAATCGAAGCGATGCTGTCACCCGAGGCACCATCGGGAATAGTGATAGTAACCTGCTGGCCAGCAGTGACTTTCGCATCCTCACCAGCAAAAAAGCCCTTGACAGCTGGCACGACAAAGAAAACGATCGCGACAAGCGCAAGCACGGCGACGACGCCACCGATAATCATAGGCACCGGGGAGCTTTTCTTTTGGGCACCACGGCGAGCGCGCGTGTTATAGCTCGAGCGCGTGGCCGGAGCAACGCCGTGCGAGCCATGAGTATGATGTGCGTGAGAGCGTGATTGCGGTGCCTGTCCCTGCGTACGCTGGGCAGGAGCCTGCTGCTTAAAGCGGGAACCGCCCGCGGGCTGCGCGGGACGAGCGGCGGGCTGTTGAGCAGTACGCCGAGTAGGTTGAGCCGAACGCTGCGTCGGCTGCGCCGGGCGCTGGCCAGGCTGAGCAGGGCGTGGCACGGACTGACCCTGACGACTCTGCTGGCGCGGATCGGAAGCGCTAGGCATGCTGAACCTCCTCATTTTTACGATCGAGCCATGTCTGCAAGAACAGGCTGGCGGCGATCATGTCAATCTTGCCCCTCATCTGCTTTTCGTTAAGCCCCTGCTCACGCAGGATACGCTTGGCCTCTTGCGAGGACAGGCGCTCGTCCTCAAACTCCAGCGGAAGATCGAGCTCGTCGGCGATCTTTTGCGCTACGGCGGCAACGCGCTCGGCCTGGGGGCCAGGCTCGCCGGCCATGGTCAGGGGACGCCCGCTTACCAGGATGTCGGGCTCATAGTCCTCGACCAGGTAACGGAACGTCTTAGCCATACAAGTGACCTCGGCGGCCGGGAGCACCTTGACGGGCATCGCCATCTTGCCATCACGGCTCGAGACGGCGATGCCGATCCTGGTCTCCCCTATGTCCAGCGCGAGCGCGACCACAGCGACTACTTAGGCGCCGAGCGCGGTCTTGGAGGCCGCGAGGGCATCGGCGATACCGGCGGCATTCTTGCCACCGGCCTGGGCCATGTTGGGACGGCCGCCACCGCGACCGTCGACCAGGCCCGCAATCTGCTTAATCACGTTACCGGCGTGGAAACCGGCCTTCACGGCGTCATCGGAGCCAGCAGCGAGCAACGCAGGCGTGCCCTTCTCGGTCACGCTGGCAACGACGCAGGCGACAGGGCCGGCGACCTTCTGGTGCACGGTATCCCAGACGTTGCGCAGGTCAGCAGCCTCAAGGCCCTGGAGCTCAGCGACGACGAGCTTATAGCCGTCGAGCTCGACGGCACCCTCGATGGCGCTGGAGATAGCGTCGGAGGAGCCACCGGTCAGCGCCTTCTTGAGCTTGTTAGACGTCTCGCGCAGCTCGGCCTGCAGGTTCTCCACACGAGCGGGAACCTCGTCAACGCGGCACTTGAGCGCAGCGGCAGCGGCGTCAACGAGTGCCAGGCGGTCGGCCATGTAGTCGAGGGCGCCCTTAGAGGTAACGGCCTCGATACGGCGGACGTTCGAGCCCGTGGAGGACTCGGAGATAATCTTGAATAGGCCGATCTCGGCAGTGTTGGCAGCATGCGTACCACCGCAGAGCTCGCGGGAGAACGGCTGGTCCTCGGCGCCCACGGAAACGACGCGGACGACGTCGCCATACTTCTCGCCAAACAGGGCGACGGCGCCGGCGGCCTTGGCCTCGTCGATGCCCATGACGCGGGTCACGACCGGCTTAGATGCAAAAATCTGCTGGTTGACCAGGTCCTCAACAGCCTTGAGCTGCTCGGAGGACAGGGCCTCAAAGTGCGTGAAGTCAAAGCGCAGGTGCTCGGGCGTCACCAGCGAGCCGGCCTGAGAGACATGCTCGCCCAGGACGTGCTTAAGCGCGGCGTCAAGCAGGTGGGTGGCGGTGTGGTTGCGGCGCAGGAAGCCACGGCGCTCGGCGTCGAGCGCGGCGGTCACGGTAGCACCAACGGTCAGCGTGCCCTCGGCGACGTGCGCAACGTGGGCATACAGGCCGTTGTGGTTCTTGGTATCGGAAACGGTCAGCGAAACGCCCTCGGCGGAAAGCTCGCCGGCATCGCCCTGCTGGCCGCCCATCTCGGCATAGAACGGGGTGCGGTCGAGCACAACCTCAACATCCTCGCCCGCCGCAGCGGACTCGACGGACTCGCCGTTGCGCACGATGGCCACAACCTTGGCGCCCTCAATGACGTCATTGTCGTAGCCGTCGAACTCGGACGCAGCGACCTTGTCCGAAAGCTCGACCCACACATCGTTGAAGCTGCCCCAGGCGTCGCCCTTAGCATTGGCGCGAGCACGGGCCTTCTGGTCCTCCATGCAAGCGGTAAAGCCGTCCATGTCGACGTCGTGGCCGGCGGTGCCGGCAATCTCGACGGTCAGGTCGATGGGGAAACCAAAGGTGTCGTGCAGCTTAAAGGCGACATCACCCGGGAGCACGGCGCCATCGGCAAGCGCTGCCAGGGCCTCGTCCAGGTAGACGCGGCCGTTGTCGAGCGTCGTGGAGAAGCGCTCCTCCTCAGAGGCGACGATACCCTTGACGAGTGCGACGTTCTTGAGCAGCTCGGGATAGGCCTCGCCCATCTGAGCGTTGACCTCGTCGATGAACTTGGTCAGGAAGGCGCCCTCGATGCCCAGCAGGCGACCGTGGAACACGGCGCGGCGGAGCAGGCGGCGAAGGACGTACTCGCGGCCCTCGTTACCGGGCAGGATGCCGTCCGAGATCATAAAGTCGACGGCACGGGAGTGATCGGCGATGATGCGCAGCGAGCGGCTGGCGCCGGAGTAATCGTCGGCGTCATAGGTCTTGCCGCTGATCTTCTCACCGAGCTTGATGAGGTGCTGCATCAGATCGCCGTCGTAGTTGGCGGTCTTGTGCTGCATGATGGCGGCCATGCGCTCCAGACCCATGCCCGTATCGAGGTTGCGGTGCGGCAGCTCCGGCATGGAGCCGTCCTCCTGGCGGTCGTACTGGGTAAACACGAGGTTCCAGAACTCAAGGAAGCGGTCACAGTCGCAGCCGGGCTTGCAGTCGGGGCTACCGCAGCCGACCTCCTCGCCCATGTCAAAGTAGATCTCGGAGCACGGACCGCAGGGACCGGTGGGGCCAGCGGCCCAGAAGTTGTCGTCCTCGCCAAGGCGCGAGATGTGATCCTCGGCAACGCCCAGGGAGCGCCACACGTCGTGGGTCTCGTCGTCCTCGGTAAAGACGGTGAAGTACAGGCGGTCGAGCGGCAGCTTGAACTCCTTGGTGATAAGCTCGAAGGCCCAAGCGCAAGCCTGCTGCTTGGAGACGCCGCCAAAGGAGAAGTCACCGAGCATCTCAAAGAACGAGAGGTGACGGCCGTCCTCGCCGATGCAGTCGATGTCGTTGGTGCGGACACACTTCTGGCAGGAGATCGCGCCGATCTCCTTCATGGCCTTCTTGCCCTGGTAGTACTCCTTAAACTGGTTCATGCCGGCGTTGGCAAGCAGCAGCGAGGGGTCGTCGGGAACAAGGGACGAAGAAGGATAGAGCTTAAGACCGCGCTCCTCAAAGAAGTTGAGGAACTTGGAGCGGATCTCGGCCGTAGTCATTGACGGGTAGTCAGCACTCATAGAGGGAATCTCCTCGGTTTCACATCGAAACAGTTCAAACGTAACGATATTACCATCCCGCCGCGCAAGTGCAAAAAAGAGGGCCGACATAAAGCCGACCCTACAGCGAAAGTGCACGTTATTTAGGAGTATGCGATGCTTTGAAAAAGGCTACTGTATAATTACATATAAGATTCACCCGGAAGGAGCGATCGATGAAAAGCAAACGATTTGTCCTGAATGCACTTCTGATTGTAGCACTTTTAGCGCTTTTGGCTTTCTCCTGCTGGTACGCAAACCAACCAGCATTTGGCTACGTATTGTATGCAGTAATGTCCGGCGATAAAGCCTATTACACTCTACGCGCAATTGACGTTCTCTTTTTCTATGTAGCCGGCCCCTTATCAATCGCTTTGCTCGCGTTTCTTGTCATTTACAACTTCAAGAAACGCTAGCGGTGCCTATTTGGAATCCGAATCGTCCATGGAGCCGTCGATGCCGGTTTTGGTATCGTCGTCCGAGTTAGAGTCATCGTCCTTGGCGAAGGGATTCTTGAAAAAGCTCGTCGCATCGGGCTGCAGGCCCGAGAGCTTGATCCAGGGATTCTCGAGCTCGGGCTTGGGCATCGCCTGGGCCTCGGGCGCGGTCTCGTTGCCGATGAGCTCGGACTCGTAAATGAACGTATCGTCTCCAAGCGCGTCGTAGGCGGCGACCGGGTTGCCCTCGGCATCGCGATATGGCGTGCCCTTAAATACAGCGCCGTCGTATGCCACGAGCTGGCGACCGGTCTCGTTCTCAAAGTAGTAGACGAAAATGCCCTTGAGGGCCGCGCACAGCGGAATGGCGATGACCATGCCGATGGGACCCATAAGTGCCGAACCAATAACGAGGGCCGTCAGGCTCATGATGGGATGCACCTGCACCGAACTCTGCATGACCTTGGGGGAAATGACGTTATCGGTGACGTTTTGAGCCACCATGGTCACAACGAGCGTCCACAACGCCAGCATGGGGCTGAACATAAAGCCGAGCACCGTGGCGATCGCCGCGCTTACCCAGGGACCGACAACCGGGACCAAGTGCATGATGCCGGTAAAGATGGCCATGAGTGCCGCGTAGGGATGGCCAATGAGCGTAAAGCCGATAAAGGCGAGGATGCCACCGCAGATGGACGTCACGACCATGCCGCGCATATAACCGCCGACCGAGCGCGAAAGAATCGCGACCATAAAGCGGTACGAGGTCTCTTTTTCCTGTCCGATGATGGTACAGACCTCGTGGTGCATACGGGGATAATCGCAGGCAAGCCAGTAGGCAAGCACCAAACCCAGGAAGATTACGAACAGCTGCGAGGCCGTGTTGGTGATCAGCGGGAACACGCCGCGACCGAGCTCAGCGGCGATTTGCGATACGTACTTGGACGCCACAGTAACCAGCGAGGACAGATTATCGTCCAAGTACTCCTTGAGCGGCGTGTTGTTGAGCGTCTTAGCGTGCGAAATCATCTCGTTGAGATCACCGCCCGCAACGCGAAGCTGCTCAGGCAGACGGCTCAGGACTTCCATAATCTGACCGAGCAAAATAGGGGACAGGATGCAGACGACGCCGACGAGCACTGCCACAACCACGATCAGCGCGATGAGCGAACCGATGCCACGACCGACGCCGTGATGCTCGAGCCAGTTAGTGATCGGCGACATCACAAAAGCGATGATGGAACCGACAGCGAGAAACTCGATAACCGGCGCCAAGATACCCATAAGGTTAAAGATGACGGCGGCGATGACAATGCAGCCGACGACAGCCCAAATGCGAAGCGTCAGAATACGAGTATCGCGCAGCGTGCGGTCGGTTTGTTGGGGGTGCTCAATCATGAACGAACCATCACTCCGTCGGGGTCGATCTTGTCCTGTATCTTCTTAAGGGTACGGCGCAGCAGGCGCGAAACCTGCACCTGAGAGATACCCAACTTCTTAGCGATCTCGATCTGGGTCATGCCCTTCACAAAGCGCAGCTCGATAACCTCACGCTCACGCGGCGAGAAATCGCGGATGGCTTCCTCGATCACCAGGCGGTCATCGGTAAAATCGAGCTCGTTGTCGTCATCGGCATAGCGGTCGAGAATCGAGGGGGCATCATCGGAATCGGACGCGCCAGGAGCCTCGATGGGCACCGAGGTATAGGCCGAAGACGATTCCATGGCCTCCAGCACCTCGTCGACGGTCACACCCAGGTACTCAGCGATTTCTTCAACCTTAGGCGAGCGCTGCAGCTCGTTAGTGAGCTTGTCGGTAGCTTGGTTAACCTTGGCAGAAAGCTCCTGCAAACGGCGCGGCACGCGCACGCTCCAGCCCTTATCACGGAAGTGACGCTTAATCTCGCCCAGGATGGTAGGCGTGGCAAACGTCGTGAACTCGAGTCCGCGCTCGGGGTCAAAGCGGTCGATAGCCTTGAGCAAACCCAGATAGCCGACCTGCATGAGGTCGTCGAGCGGCTCGCCGCGGTTCTTAAATTTGTTGGCAAGAAACCTTACCAGGTTCATATGGGACATGACGAGCTGCTCACGTGCGTCCGGATCACCGGTCTCTTTGTAGCGACGAAACAGCTCGCGGGTTTTCTCCTTGTCCCAAGCGGTCTTACCGCTCCGGGAACGTTCGGTCATATTAGATATCCGCCTTGAGGTCGAGGGAAAGCGTCAGGGGCGCCGCAGTCTTTTCGTAGGAATCGCACACGCTCGCCAGAATGAGCTCGGCATACACGGCAGCCTGGTCATCCTCATCGACAGTCGCCTGATCGCCAAAGGTAAAGGTCATGCCCACATGCGATTCGTCGACGTCGAATTTGATCGAAATGTCATCGGAATCAACGGCCGTGCAGCCAAAGATAAAGGCTTCCTCGGCAGCCATACGAATGTCCTCGATGCGATCGACGGACATGGAGCACAGCGCACCAACGTTGGCGGCCGTCATACGTACGAGGCGTGCCAGACGCGGATCCCCGGCAACAGTCAGCGTGATGGGGCAAGTTGCTTCGCTACTCATCGCAGGACTCCTCGGAGGTCTCGGCGGGCGTATAGGTGTAATACTGGGCTGCTTTAGCAGCAGGCTTCTGCGCATCATCGTCACCAGCAGCGGCATCGTCCCCGGCTTCGCCAATCAGGACACGCTCGGTCGGCTGATCGGCTTCGGCGGCAGCGGAAAGCGTGCGCTCGGCGTCGGCCGCGGGAGCCTTCACCTTGTTAAAGAATTTCTGCACGGCACCGGCTGCAGAGTCGGTCACGCTCGACACAACATTGCTGGCATCGGCCATGCTGCCCGAAACCTCGGAAATATCACGAACCACAGCTTCAACCTCTACAAGGTTGGAGGTCAAGGCGTCGACGGCGGTCTTGCTCGACTTGAGGAGCGGCTCAACCTGCGACAGCGCAGGGGTGAGCTCATCGACAGCGCCATCGAGCTTTGCTACCACGGGCTGAGCCTCGGCGATGGTGTTGTTAAGGTCGCTCACCGTCTTGTCGAGCGAGTCGACGACGGTGCGGGTTTTTCGCAGTGTGAGCGCGAGCTCGATAACAGCCCACACACCGGCAACGGCGAGTAGCAGCAGGGCGATTTGAATGGGACTCATACAAGCCTCCCGAAGGAATCGAAATACAGACGCTTTTCATGGTACCCCAAAGAAGGGGAAAGATACTCAAAGGGAATGTGTGAGGTCCCAAGGACCTACTTGGGCGCATTGCCGCTACGGTCGCGCTCGCTTTGCTCTACACGCCACTCTTCCCAGCCGCGGCCCGCAGGCTGCCAGAACGCGCCGCGCTCCAGCCCTTCGGGCAAATATCGCTGATCGACCCAGCCTTCGGGATAATCATGCGGATACTTGTACACACCGTATTCGTCGCTGCCCGGGCGATGACGATCGCGCAGATAACTCGGCACCTCGCGGAGCCCACTTGAATGGATATCGGCCAACGCCGCATCGATCGAAGCCTCGCACGCGTTGGATTTAGGCGCCAAACACACATAGAGAGCAGCCTGAGCCAGATTAATACGGCACTCGGGATAGCCAATGACCTCGGCAGACTTAAACGCGGCATGTGCCACCAAAAGCGCCTGTGGGTCGGCGTTGCCAACATCCTCAGAAGCCTGAATCATAATACGACGAGCGATAAACTTAGGATCCTCCCCCGCGTCAATCATGCGCGCGAGCCAATAAATCGTGGCATCGGGGTCGCTACCGCGCATAGACTTAATAAACGCACTGATGATGTCGTAGTGCATGTCACCGTTTTTGTCGTACGAAAAGCCACGGCGCGGATTGGCAATCTTCACGTCGTCAACAGTGATGGGATAGCGCTCCCCCGCCGCCGGCGCGGGCGTTCCCTCGGTATCGGGGCGCGTGACGGCAATCTCGCTCGCAAGCTCAAGCGTCGTGAGCGCCGATCGAGCGTCACCCGCTGCCAGCGTGCAAATGGTCTTAACCGTATCCTCATCGGCCGAGAACTTACCGTTCAAACCCTGCGGCGCCTCGAGCGCACGCTCAATAAGCGTGGCGATATCCTCGTCTTTAAGATGCTCAAGTTCCACCACGCGACCGCGCGAGAGCAATGCCGAGTTGACCTCGAAGTACGGATTCTCCGTCGTGGCGCCAATCATAATGACGGTACGGTTCTCAACTGCATGCAGCAGGGCATCCTGCTGCGACTTGGAAAAGCGATGAATCTCATCGATAAAAAGAATGGTACGGCGGTCGTACGTATTCAGGCGCGTCTTGGCCTCGTCGATCACACGGCGCAGGTCCTTCACGGTGCCTGTCACGGCACTGACCTCGACAAACTCGCTCTTGGTATGGTTGGCGATAATGTGGGCCAGTGTCGTCTTGCCCGTACCGGCCGGCCCGTACAGAATCACGCTCGACAGCACGTCGTGCTCAATCGCGGCACGCAACCACGAGCCCTTACCGACGGCCTTTTGCTGGCCCACATACTCGTCGAGCGAATTGGGGCGCATACGCACCGCAAGCGGCGCATTTTTAAAGGAACGCTCGCGCGTCGAGGCAGAAAAAAGGTCGTCCATAGCCATCCTGTGCGTCAATCAAAAACGTTTTCCACCAATAGTATACCGAATAAATACGAACTACTGTTCGTTAATATAGGTACGGTGCGGAAACTTCAATCCCGGGAACAGCTTGCTCGTGAGCTCGCAGAAATAGCCGTCCGTCATGCTCGCGATGTAATCCACCACCGCTTGATCCTTGTCGTTCTGCCAGGCATAGGTGCGATCGTAGTAGAAAAGCTGCCGCTCAATGCGAGAAATGTGGTGCTTAAAGATATACGAAGACTCGTCGCCTTCGTTTATATCCTGCAGGCAACGGTCGTAGAGCTTTTCGAAGGCCTCGCGCAGCTCCGCTTCGGAGTCGCCTTCAATGCCGCCCTTGCTATAGATCTTCTCGTAGTTCTCGCGCTTGGCTCGGCGGATCTCCTCAAACAGGTCCTCGCTCATCTCGATGCGTGGCTTACCATAGCTGTGCTCGACGATATCGATGGAGGCATGCGTAAGGATCCAGCTGTTGTATGCCCCGCCCAGGTCATCGTCAAAGGCGTCGGGTGACAGCAGACCCGCCGCAATGGCGTCTTGGCGATCGCGCCCCACGTAGGCAAGGATATCCGAGATGCGAACCACGCAGCCCTCTAGCGTCATGGGGCGCAGGTGCTCGATTGCGCTATAACCCGTGGCAATGCAATCCTCAACCGTCTGATCGAACTGGTCAAAGGAGCCCATATCCGAGAGCTCAAACACACGTTGCTCGTACTCGCCGTTGTGGCACAGTACGCCGTCGAGCGTCTGGAGCGACACATTGCGGCCGTACAGCACGTCGAGCACGCGGACCGACTGAACGTTATGGAAAAAATAGCGGCCCGTGCGATCGTGATAGATATCGTTGAGGAATCGCTCACCGGCATGGCCAAAGGGCGTGTGACCCAAGTCGTGGCCTAAGCCAATCGCCTCGATCAGATCGCAGTTGAGCCCCAGGGCACGTCCAATATCGCGAGCGATGCGCGAGACAAGCTGCACGTGCAGACCGCGACGCGACAGGTCGTCGTTGCTGCGAAAACTGAAGACCTGCGTTTTGCCTGCATAACGGGTGTATGCGGGCAGATGCAGAATCTTTTCGGTATCGCGCATAAAGGCCGGACGCATGAGCGTGCCCTCGTCTGTGGCTCGATCGACACGTCGGATGACCTGGTCGTCACCGCATCGATAGGGATTGACGACACCCGAGGCGCGGTCGGCAGCGATACGCCCGACCAACTCGGGCGACAACGCCGCGGGAATGCGATCCATACGCGCCTTAATGGCGGCTGTCTGTTGATTGGTTGCCATGGCATGCTCCTTAAAAAGGGCGCGCAAACGGTTACAGCGTACTACCCACAACCTCGATTATGGCAAATATCGGCACCAAAAACGGCAGCAAAGGCAGGGAGCGCGATTTTGCGATGAGACAGGCGGAGGCAAGGGCCAGGAGCGCGATGGCAAATGCCACGATGCCGCCCATAGGGTCGAGCGTGCAAAGCGCGAAGAGCGCCTTGGCGTCCCCCATGCCGATGCCGGGGATGTGGCGAGCACGACGCCAGAGTGACTCAGTAAGCACAAGGGCAAGGTAGACGATGACCGCAAGACCGGCGTGGTCAAGCGCCGTGTTAACACCCTTGTCGAGCCAAACGCCCGCAAACGCCGCCACCGCACACGCACCGGCAAGTTCATTGGGAAACCGCCGCTCACGGGCATCAATCGCCGCGCCAACAAAGATGCAAATCCAAAACGGGATATAGATTATCGAACACCTCCTTGGGCAGCAGCTCAAACGCAAAAACCACCACAAAGGTACTGTCCATTTGTGGTGGTTTTGATCGTAGTTATTTGGCGCCTTGCATGACCTCGTCGAGGGTAACGCTTACGGCGTGCTGCGTCGGCACCCAGTCGACCTTCAGGAACAGAGCAGCCACCGTGATGGGGATATAGCTGAACATAAAGATCGGGAAGGTAAACAGGTTGGTCACCAGACGCCACTTTTGCGCACAGTGAATGTGCTTGTACTCAAAGATGGTCGTAAGCAGCGCCAGGATAAAGAAGGTCTGATACATCATGGCGAAGGTCATAATGAGCGAAGCGGCGCACGCCTGCATCTCGACTTCGGTAGCCAGGAAGCCGTGCGAAAGACCGCCCACGACGAGAAACGTGGCATTGGCGAGCATCGAGATCAGCGATAGCAGCATACCCGGGGCGATCGTCATAAACATGTCGTAGGCGGCAAAGCGATGATAGCGGAAGGTCGATTTGACAAGATGCTTACCGTAGGTAAAGAACACCTGGTAGAAGCCCTTGGTCCAACGCATACGCTGTTTCCAGGACGCCTTAAACGTCACGGGCTGCTCGTCAAAGAACTCCGCCGGTGCATAACCGATGCGAATGCCATGGATGGCGCAGAACGTGGTGAACTGAATGTCCTCAGTCAGCGTGTGGAACTGCCAGCCGTGCATGCCTTCGATCACGCTGGCAGAAATGAGATAGCCCGAACCCGAGACGGCGCAAGACGTCTTGCAGATATTACGCGCGTTGTTGAGAAAGCGTGCCTCACGCAGATACCAGGTGGCATTAGCTGCCGAGACCCACGAGCTGCCGAAGTTCTTGGAGTTGCGATAGCTCGTGACCACATGGAAACCTTGGTCAAAGGCATCGTTCATCTTAGACACGTAATCGCGGGCGATGACGTTATCGGCATCGAAGATAAAGTAGCCTTCAAACGTATCGGGATACTCGTTAAGGATGCGGTCGAAGCCAAAGTCCATGACCCAGCTCTTGCCCTTGCGGGCAAGGTCATTGCGCTCATAAACGACAGCGCCCGCCTCGCGCGCGAGCTGCGCCGTGTTGTCGGTGCAGGCGTCGGCGACCACAAAGACCTCGATAAGCTCGGACGGATAATCCTGGTCCTTGATGGAGCGAACGAGGTTGGCAATCACAGCCTCCTCGTTATGCGCCGCGATAAAGAAGGCATAGCGGTGGAGTTTTTTGGCCTTGGGAGGCGCGACCTCGCCACGAAGAGCGCCGATGACAAAGAAGACCACCTGGTACAGAAAGCAGACCGTGAGCAGCGTGACGACAATCTGGTTGAAGATCACGATGGGTGTGTTGGTTTGTAAAAAGGCGAGCATGCAGGCTCCCAGCAACGCGTTACGTAAACAATCGTATATCTTACCGCAGGCTTACCGAGTTCAAGAAACCACCTAATACTGGCTAGGCTTCGAGCAGACCGAGCTGCGGGACAATTTCGTCACCGGCGGCAGTGCGGCCGAGCGAACGCGGGGCCAGGTCATCCAGAACCGCGGCAAGGTCCCACGGCAGCTCATCACGGCACTCAATGCGCTCTCCCGTCACGGGATGGTCGAACGCCACACGCCAGGAATGAAGGAACTGCCTGGTCAGACCCTGATCGGCGCGCGCGTCGCACTTGCCGTAGAGCGGATCGCCCACGCAGGCGTGGTTGATATGGCGCATGTGCACGCGAATCTGATGCGTGCGGCCCGTAAACAAGTGGCACTCGACGAGCGTATAGCCGTCGTCAAAACGCGTGGAATCAAAGCGCTCGAGCACCTTGAAGGTCGTGATGGCCTGGCGCGCAAAGGGGTCATCGGAAACCGCCATCTTCACGCGGTCGCGCGTCGATCGGGCAATACCAGTGTTGATAGTGCCCTCATCCATGGCGATGTGCCCGTGAACGAGCGTGATATAGCGACGGTCGAGCGTGCGCGTGCGGATGAGATTTTGAAGCGCGCGCTGGGTGTCGTCGTCTTTTGCCGCGAGCATAAGGCCCGAGGTATCGCGATCCAGGCGATGCACGATGCCGGGGCGGTCCTCACCCTGCACGGTACCAAGATGATCGATGCCGCAGTGGTAGACCAGAGCGTTCGCAAGGGTGCCGCTCTCGTGGCCGTGGGCGGGATGGCACACCAGGCCGCGCTGCTTGGAGAGCACGATGAGGTAGTCGTCCTCGTAGCGGATATCGAGGGGAATGGCCTCGGGAATCACGTCGGTCGGATCGTGCGGCTCGGGCAAGTCGACCGAGATGCGGTCGCCGGCGCGCACAGCATACTTTTTTGACAGGCAGGTCTCGCCGTTGACGGCAACGGCGCCTCCCTCGATCAGATGCGCGCAGGCAGAGCGTGTGGGACAGCCATCGTTGGCGCCCAGATAGGCGTCAAGACGCTGACCAGCGGAATCGTCGGCAACAAGAATATGGATGTCGGCCATTAGCGCTCATTCCTTTCGCGAATCTTGCGGGCACGCTCCCCACGCTGCTTGGCTTTGCGTTTGGCGCGAGCCTCATCACGAGCGTTGAGTTCGGCGGTCGCATCGACCTCGCGAGCGGCGGGGCTCAAAAACATGTAACCGATGAGCGCCAGCACGACGCCGACCGTAATGCCGATATCGGCTACATTAAAAACGGGGAAGTCGATGAAGGTGGTGGCAATAAAATCGGTCACGAAGCCCATGGTCAGGCGATCGATAGCGTTGCCGACGGCGCCGCCCGCAACCATGGCCATGCCCACAACCTCAAGATGGGCGAGCTGGGGTGCACGAACGAGGTACACGGCAATAGCGATAATGACTGCCAACGCCAGCACGGCAAACGCGATGCCATGCCCCTCGCCCATGCTAAAGGCGGCTCCGATATTGCGAACAAACAGAAAATCGATCACGCCGGGGATAACGGTCACATGCAGAGCATCGCCCACGGCACGAACCGCAAGCTTGGTCAGCTGGTCAACAAGCAACACAACGAGCGCTACCCCACCAGCAACACCTAACCGCCAACGCAAAGGCGGCGTCATATCCGCACCACGACCCAAAGAAATCCCCTACCCTCAAGAACAATCGAATTCCGTTTAACGCAGTAGATAATCATACATTGACGCAAGCAAGAAGCGACAAATCTCCCAAGAACGGAAACACCGCAGGTAGAGCATAAATGAGCGAGCAGGTCGCATTTGAGACAAGGTGACGTGAAATGAAAGGGCGCTGACCTTTCGGTCGCGCCCTTGAAATTGAACGTCAGATTGTCCAAATGCGGCCCGCGCAGCGTCGGTAGGTTACGGCGTTCTACGAACGCCGTAACCTACAAAGCGTCAGCGCAGCGCTTGCAGATATGCGCGTGGCCGTTGTACTCGCCGACAGTGGTGCGATAGTTCCAGCAACGGTCGCAGCACTCGCCCTCGGCAGCCTCAATAGCAACGGAAAGCTCCTCGCCCTGGGTCAGCTCAACATCGGAGACGATGTAGAACTCGGCCAGGTCGACGGCTTTGTCGCCGGTCAACAGCGCATACATCTCGACGGGAACGACCGCCTTGACGCGAACCTGCTGGCTCTTGGTGAAGGTGCCGGCAGAACGGGCATCCTCAAGGGCCTTGGTCACGGCGCTACGGAGCTCGAGCGAAGCCTCGAGCACGCCCTCAAACTCATTGGCCTCGTCGACCGTGATAGGCGACTTGTACCAATCGAGCAGCGCGGCGTACTTCTGGTGATCGACGCAGCCGGCGGGCGCATAGGCCATGGCCTCGTCGACGGTGTAGGACAAGATCGGCTGCAGATCGCGCATGAGCATCGAGAAGAGCTCGGCGAGCACGGTCTGAGCGCTGCGGCGCTCGAGCGAGCCGGGCTTCTCGCAGTACAGACGATCCTTCAGGGCGTCGAGGTACACGTTGGAGAGCTCGGTAACCACAAAGTCGTAAAGCGCACGGTAGGCGCGCGGGAACTCGTAGCAGGAGTAAGCGTCGTCGACCTCGGCCTGGACCTGGGTCAGGCGGGCAACCATGAGCTTGTCGAGCGGCAGCAGGTCGGCAAAGGCGACACCGTCAGTCTCGGGCTCAAACTGACCCTCGAGCTCGGAGAGCAGGAAGCGCAGCGTGTTGCGGAAACGGCGGTAGGCATCGGACGTACGAGCGAGAATCTCGTGGTCGATGGAAACGTCGGAGCTGGTGTCGACCGAGGCGACCCACAGGCGGATGATGTCGGCGCCCATCTCGTCGCAGACCTTGTTGGGGTCGATGACGTTGCCGAGCGACTTGGACATCTTGCGGCCCTGACCGTCGAGCGTGAAGCCCTGCGAGACGACTGCCTTGTACGGAGCATGGCCGTTGGCGCCCACAGAGGTGAGCAGCGAGCTCTGGAACCAACCGCGGTGCTGGTCGGAGCCTTCGAGATACATGTCAGCCGGGTACTCAAGCTCGGGGCGATACTCGCAGACGGCCTTCCAGGAGACGCCGGAATCCCACCACACGTCGAGGATGTCCTTATCGGCCTTGAGGTGATGGCCGCCGCACTTGGGGCAGACGCAGGCCTCACCCAGGTAGCTCTCGGGAGCGTCGGTGAACCAGGCGTCGGAGCCCTTCTCGTGGAAGAGCTTGATGACGGCGTCGAGCGTGGCATCATTCATGACCTTCTCGCCGCAGTCGGCGCAGGTGTAGCTGGGGATAGGCACGCCCCAGTTGCGCTGACGGCTGATGCACCAGTCGGGACGCTGCTCGACCATGGCACCGATGCGGTTGGCCGCGTGGGCCGGATACCACTTGACGTTCTCGCGGACCTCTTTGCCAGCCTGCTCGCGCAAACCGGTCTTGTCCATCGAGACAAACCACTGGTCAGTAGCACGGAAGAGCACCGGGTGCTTGCAGCGCCAGCAGTGCGGATAGCTGTGCGTGATCTTCTTCTCGAGAACCAGGGTGCCGCGCTCGCGCAGGAACTCGATGATATGCGGGTTGGCCTCATCGGTATCCATACCGCTGAAGGGACCACCGGTGCCAAACTCCTCGCCGGTGTAGAACTTGCCGTCGTCATCGACCGGCATGCAGATGTCGGTGATGCCCTCCTTGAGGCAGGCGAAGTAGTCGTCGACGCCGTGGCCAGGCGAGTTGTGGACGATACCGGTACCGTCGTCGACACCGACGTAATCGGCCAGCAGCGCCACGCCCTCAACACCGTCAAAGATCGGCTGCTTGTAGTGGATGTGGTGGAAGGTCTCAGCGGGAACCACATAGGGCTTGCCGGCGACCATAACCGGGGTGTACTCCCAGCCAAACTCCTCGCAGCACTTGGGAGCCAGGTCCTCGAGCATGACCTCGGCACGGCCATCGTGCTCAACGGCGACATAGGCGGCGCCGGGCTTAAGGGAAACGGCCTGGTCAGAGGGGATGGTCCACGGCGTGGTCGTCCAGATGATAAAGTCGACCGGACCGTCGAAGTTCTCGAGGCCGGCGGGCTTGGAGGTCATCTCAAAGCGCACGAAGATGGAGGGGCTCGTCTCGTCGGAGTACTCAATCTCGGCCTCGGCCAGCGCGGTGTGGCAGTGCTTGCACCAGTGAACCGGCTTGTGGCCGCGATAGATCATGCCCTTATCGAACATGGCCTTGAAGACCTCGATGTCGGCGGCATCGTGCTGGTGATAGAGCGTCAGATAGGGGTTATCCCAGTCGCCGAGCACGCCCAGACGACGGAAACCGGCCTTCTGCAGCTCGATGTTCTCGACAGCGAACTTGTTGCAAAGCTCGCGGATCTTAGCCGTGGAGGTCTGGTTGAACTTCTCGGTGCCGAGCTTCTCCTCGACCTTGTGCTCGATCGGCTGACCGTGGCAGTCCCAACCGGGGACATAGGGAACCTCATAGCCCTGCATCATCCAGTAACGGTTGATCATGTCCTTGGAGATCTTATTCATGGCGTGGCCGATGTGGATCGGGCCGTTGGCGTACGGAGGGCCGTCGTGCAGCACGAACTTCTTGTGACCCTCGTTCTTCTTTAAAACTTGCTCGTAGACCTTGTTGTCCTGCCAGTCCTTGAGTCGCTTGGGCTCGGACTTGGAAAGACCGGCACGCATGGGAAATCCGGTTTTGGGCAGATTCATCGTCTGCTTGTACTCGTTTGCCACGGTACCCCTTTCTTGTCATGGGCGCGCACGCCCGTTGGGCACCAAAAAAGCGCCCGTCCCTGCAAGCTGGGACGAAGCGCCACAAAACGGGCTGCACGCCCGCAAAAGCTCTTCGCTTAACCACCCAGCTTAGATGCCCTCGCCCGCGTATTCGCGCGCTCGCATCCGTTACTCGGCTGGCCTGTATCGACGACCATCTCGGCGATGTCTACTAAGACGAACCTGCGCGGTACGTCCGTTGGGACCGCAGCTCCGGGGTGATTTTCATCGGTCGCATGCACGGGTTCTCAGCGCTCCCCGCTCTCTGTAGCATGCGGACGGCCGACTACTCGTCCCCATCAACGCTTATGCGGAGTATGCTAGCACGTTCCGCGCCGGCTAAAAACCCTCAACACTGGTTTTATACGTTTGAAATTTCTCGCTATTACAGCCCTGCTCTAGGAGCAAAATACCTGAAAGCACTCTATCGAACGAAAGAAGGTTGCTATGCGCACGATTGGAATGAGCGACTACACCGTTGGCGAGGATTGCTTTGACGAGCTGCTCGCCGCACTGGCGGAGTACGGCGCGACAAAGGTCGCGATCATCGGTGGCAAGCGGGCACTGGCCGCAGCACTTCCCGGTATCGAAGCTGCGCTGGCAGGTACCGACGTCGAGATTCTGGAGACGCGCGTCTACGGTACCAACAGTACGCGTGCCAATATCGCCAAGGTCGTGAACTCCCCTGCCTGCCAGGAAGCCGACGTGCTCATTGCCTGTGGCGGCGGCAAGGCGCTCGATACCGTGAAGACGGCGGCCATCGAGCTCAAGAAGATCGTCTTTACGGTGCCGACGATCTGCTCCAACTGCTCGGCCGCGACCGCCATTGCCGTCGTGTATAACGACGACGGCTCGCTCGAGGGCTATTCGTACCCCAACAGACCGGCGCACATCTTCATCAACCCCAAGATCATCGCCGAGGCACCGGCAGAGTACTTCTGGGCCGGCGTGGGCGATGCCCTGTCTAAACAGCCCGAGGTCGAGTACGCCACGAGCGCCGGCAACCTGGAGCACACCGCCGGTCTTGGCCTGGCGCTCGCCCACACCTGTTCCGAGCCACTGTTTACCTATGGCGTCCAGGGTCTTGAGGACGTACGCCAGGACCTGTCGAGCGAGGCCGTCAGGCAAATCGCGCTCGACATCGTGGTCAACACGGGCTACGTTTCCAACCTGACCAACCAGAACGATTACTACTACAACTCGAGCGTAGCGCACGCGTTCTACAACGCCACCTGCAGCATTCCGCGCGAGGGCTCCTACCTACACGGCGAAGTCGTAAGCCTGGGCGTGCTGGTGTTGTTCGCCTACACGGGCGACACCGAGAACCTTGAGCGCTACGCTGCCTTTAACAAGCAGATGGGGCTGCCCGTGACGCTTGAGCAGGTCGGGCTTTCCGAGGCCGACATCCCTGCCCTATGCGAGCACGCGCATGCCACCAACGAATGGAAGCAGGGAAACCCCGAACCTTTCACCGACGAAAAGTTCGCCGCCGCCATCAAGGCCTCCAACGCCTACGGCCACACGCTCTAGGCCAAGCCCAAAACCACCACAAAGGGGACAGGCACCTTTGTGGTGGTTTTTATTGCTCCACCATTCAGTTCGTACTCGAACCCGGTTCTTTACGAGAGAGGGTTCGGGTACGTTTTTTGTTTATCGGAAATTCTGCGGAAGGACTACTCGGAACGGTAAACAGGAACGAACAGAGGCAGGGTATCATCGTGGTGATGATATCCTGCCTTTTGTTTTGCGGGATCAAGGTCGCTTTGTGCGAACTTGATCGCCACCTATATGGCGCATTGATGGCAATTGCTACGTACGTGCGCACCGGGAGTCTGTACACCTCTGGCAAGGCGTAACACACTAGACTTTGTTCCAAAGTCCGTGTGCTAAGGGGGGAGGCCCCTTAGAATTCTTGTGGAGTGTGTACGCACGTACGCAGGAAAACGGCAAAATTTCACTATATCGGGGCGTTCTTTCATCGGAGCGTATGGTAAACACGGCTTAGTTCAACAAATAAGAATTTATATATAAAGGAGAATACTGATGAAACTGTTTTTATGTTCGCACTTTTCAAGTGTAGGAAGTCTGATAAAGGAAGAAATTGAAAATAAAAAAGTCGCATTTATCCCAACAGCCTCGCTGCGTGAAGGCTACACCGGTTATGTCGGCTCGGCTCGAAAATTATTCAAAAAGTTGGGAGCAATCGTAACTGAAATTGATATTTCAACGGAGGCTTATTCAACCATAAAGTCTCTTTTTGAAGATGCGGATGTGATCTATTTTACCGGCGGAAATTCTTTTTTCCTTATAGACCAGCTCCGTAAAACGGGAACGGATGAGCTGTTGAAGAAAGAATTGGCAAAGGGAAAACTGATGATTGGTGAATCGGCAGGTGCGATT